>NZ_CP032093.1:1882184-2509579 GCF_003544875.1 Vibrio alfacsensis | reverse complement strand
TTGCCAAAGAAGCGCTGACATTCGATGACGTACTACTCGTGCCAGCTCACTCCACCGTTCTCCCTAACACAGCTGATCTTCGCACTCAGTTAACGAAAAATATTAGTCTGAACATCCCTATGATTTCTGCGTCGATGGACACCGTGACGGAAGCTCGTCTTGCGATCGCACTTGCGCAGGAAGGTGGCATTGGCTTTATCCACAAAAACATGTCTATTGAGCAGCAAGCTGCTGAAGTTCGTAAAGTTAAGAAGTTTGAAGCTGGTGTGGTTACCGATCCTGTAACCGTTAATCCAGATGCGACAATCGCTGATGTGGTTGCACTAACAGACAAACACGGCTTCGCGGGTTTCCCTGTTGTTACAGAAAACAATGAGCTTGTAGGCATTATCACTGGTCGTGATGTTCGCTTTGTTACTGATCTTTCTAAGAAAGTATCATCAGTAATGACAGCAAAAGAAAACCTTGCAGCAGTTAAAGAAGGTGCAACTCGTGAAGAAGTGCAAGAGAAGATGCACGAAGCACGCGTTGAAAAAGTACTGGTTGTGAATGATGAGTTCCAACTAACCGGTATGATCACTGCGAAAGACTTCCATAAAGCAGAACGTAAACCAAACGCATGTAAAGATGAGCGTGGCCGTCTACGTGTTGGCGCAGCAGTTGGTGCTGGCGCTGGTAACGAAGAACGCGTTGCCGCTCTTGTTGAAGCGGGTGTTGACGTTCTACTTATCGACTCTTCACATGGTCATTCTGAAGGCGTACTTAACCGCATTCGTGAAACTCGCGCGGCTTACCCAGATCTAGACATCATTGGTGGTAACGTTGCGACTGGTTCTGGTGCTCGTGCACTCATCGAAGCGGGCGTTAGCGCGGTTAAAGTTGGTATCGGCCCTGGTTCAATCTGTACAACTCGCATCGTAACGGGTGTTGGTGTTCCTCAAGTAACGGCAATCGCTGATGCAGCAGAAGTTGCAAACGAGTATGGCATCCCAGTGATTGCTGACGGTGGTATCCGTTTCTCTGGTGACATCTGTAAAGCAATCGTAGCTGGCGCATCATGTGTGATGGTTGGTTCTATGTTCGCAGGTACAGAAGAAGCACCGGGTGAAGTGATTCTGTTTAACGGTCGTTCATACAAAGCTTACCGTGGCATGGGCTCTCTAGGTGCTATGTCTCAAGGTTCTTCAGACCGTTACTTCCAATCAGACAATGCGGCAGACAAGCTGGTACCAGAGGGTATTGAAGGTCGTATCGCATACAAAGGTCGTCTAAAAGAAATCGTACACCAACAAATGGGTGGTCTACGTTCAAGCATGGGTCTTACTGGTAGCGCAACGATCGAAGACATGCGTACGAAAGCTGAATTTGTACGTATCTCTGGCGCAGGCATGAAAGAGTCTCATGTTCATGACGTTCAGATCACGAAAGAAGCACCAAACTACCGCCTAGGTTAATGCCTATCGGTGTTCAGATTTAGTAAGAATAAATCTGACGTAAACGTTTGCTTTTTTCCTTGAAGCATTAATAAGAGGCGGGTAAACTCGCCTCCGTTTTAATAACCTATAACTTCGAATTTTTTCGGGGTTTACGATAAGACTGCCAAAATGACTAAAACATTCATGACCAACGTATTCTGATCTTGGACTTCGGTTCTCAGTACACTCAACTAGTAGCACGCCGTGTACGTGAAATCGGTGTTTACTGTGAGCTATGGAGCTGGGACGTTGAAGAATCGGACATTCGTGAGTTCAACCCAGACGGCATCATCCTATCCGGTGGTCCAGAAAGCGTAACAGAAGAAAACTCTCCGCGCGCACCGCAATATGTATTCGATTCAGGTGTGCCAGTTTTGGGTGTATGTTACGGCATGCAGACGATGGCAGAGCAACTAGGTGGCCGAGTAGCGGGTTCTACTGAACGTGAATTCGGCTACGCACAAGTGAAAGTTTCTGGTGAATCTGCACTATTTAAAGATCTTGAGCTGACTCAAGACGTGTGGATGAGCCATGGCGACAAAGTAGTGGAAATTCCTGCTGACTTCGTAAAAGTAGGCGAGACAGAGACTTGTCCTTACGCTGCAATGGCGAACGAAGAGAAGAAATACTACGGCGTTCAGTTCCACCCAGAAGTAACGCACACAAAAGGTGGCCTACAAATGCTAGAGAACTTTGTTCTTGGCGTGTGTGGCTGTGAGCGTCTTTGGACTTCTGAATCTATCATTGAAGACGCGGTTGCTCGTATTAAAGAGCAAGTAGGTGACGATGAAGTTATCCTAGGTCTATCAGGTGGTGTTGATTCATCTGTTGTTGCAATGCTGGTTCACCGTGCAATTGGCGACAAGCTAACATGTGTGTTTGTTGATAACGGTCTGCTTCGTCTAAACGAAGGTCAGCAAGTCATGGATATGTTTGGCGATAAGTTCGGCCTAAACATCATTAAAGTTGAAGCTGAAGAGCGCTTCCTAAAAGCACTTGAAGGTAAGTCTGATCCAGAAGAGAAGCGTAAGACTATCGGTCACGTATTCGTAGACGTATTCGATGAAGAGTCTAAGAAGCTGAAAAATGCGAAATGGCTAGCTCAAGGTACGATCTACCCAGACGTAATTGAATCTGCGGCGTCTAAAACGGGTAAAGCACACGTGATCAAATCACACCACAACGTGGGCGGCTTACCTGAAGAAATGGCAATGGGCCTTGTTGAGCCACTACGTGAGCTATTTAAAGATGAAGTTCGTAAGATCGGCCTAGAGCTTGGTCTTCCATACAACATGCTTTACCGCCACCCATTCCCAGGTCCTGGTCTAGGTGTTCGTGTTCTTGGTGAAATCAAGAAAGAGTACTGTGACTTGCTACGCCGTGCTGACGCTATCTTCATTGAAGAGCTGCATGCAGCAGACCTATACAATAAAGTATCGCAAGCGTTCACGGTATTCCTACCTGTACGTTCAGTAGGCGTTATGGGTGATGGTCGTAAGTACGATTGGGTTGTATCACTACGTGCGGTAGAAACCATCGACTTTATGACTGCGCATTGGGCACATCTACCATACGACTTCCTAGGTAAGGTTTCTAACCGTATCATCAACGAAGTAGATGGCATTTCTCGCGTGGTTTACGATATCTCTGGTAAGCCACCAGCGACTATCGAGTGGGAATAATTCCTTACTAGATAACTGAAATCATGAACCAGCCTTCGGGCTGGTTTTTTTGTATCAGATGCGTGTTGCTCATGCCAAGTTCAATCATTATTTGAGCTGAGTATTCATGGCTTGGGCGCTCATGACTGGGCGCCCATTGCTTAGGTTCTCATTATTTGGGCACATTCGCTGATTAAGGTGTATGAACGCCGCGTGATAAGTGTCGTCGTTAGTCCCACGAGTTAACTGCTATTCATGTCTTGCTTTCAGCAATTTTCACAATAATTCGGCACAATAAGTCGAAAAGTGGAGGTTGGCATAATGTGCCATTGATTGGAACATTCGGGATGTGGCTGGCTAAAATTTGGTCTAAAACCATAAAGAATTTCTTTTTAGGTGGGTCTTTTTATTCACTTAATTGCCTATTTGCGTAATCTAAGTTTCCAATAACGTCTTTTCTCTTTTGTTTGGTCGTCAATTAAAATTCGCGCGCAATTTTTATCAACATTTTTGAAATAGGTACGCTTACATGTCGACTAAACTGGCTAACCCAGCACCTTTAGGTCTAATGGGTTTCGGTATGACCACGATTCTGCTTAATATTCACAATGCAGGATTTTTCCCAATTGACTCTATGATCCTAGCGATGGGTATCTTCTACGGTGGTCTTAGCCAAGTTCTTGTTGGCATGATGTGCTTCAAGCGTGGTGATACTTTCGGTACAACGGCATTTACTTCTTACGGTCTGTTTTGGCTAACACTAGTTGGTCTAATCGTTATGCCTTACATGGGTCTACCAGCAAGCCCAGCAAGCTTCATGGGTTGGTACTTGCTACTATGGGGTATTTTCACAGGTTTCATGTTCATTGGTTCCCTATGCTACCCAGTAGCGAAGCAAGTGGTATTTGGCTCTCTGACTATCTTGTTCTTCCTACTAGCAGCGCGTGATTTCACTGGTAGCGAACTGATCGGTACGATTGCTGGTTTTGAAGGTATCTTCTGTGGCGCAAGTGCAATTTACTTTGCAATGGCTCAAGTACTAAATAACGAGTACGGTCGTACGATTCTTCCAATCGGCGAAAAGCAAAAGCCTCAAGTCGCTACACAAGAAATCGCCGCTTAATCACCCATTGATTAAACGAAAAAAGAAAGGGTTAGCCAATGGCTAACCCTTTTTTTAATACCCGTTATTTGGGTCACTGCTTTTTCTTATAGACCTGCCAACCCGTAAGGGGAGGGGGCTAAATCAAACGTTAGGTAGAGGGCTGTTCAACCGTTTCTGTTGAATCACTGTCTGCCGTTGGGACTTTACCCGTTTTACGCTTGTATTTTTCTTCCCAGTAATGCGCACCTTTAATACCAAGTGCAACTGGGTTGAACGTGTATTCTGTTACGCCTCGCTTTTGCTGATCTTCGTAATCAGCCAGTGCTTTTAATGCTGGTTTCGACATGAAGAAGATGATCAAAATGCCGACAATGTTTAACCAAGCCATTAAGCCAACACCCACATCACCCATTGCCCACGCAAGGTTTGCCGTTTTCACTGTGCCGTAGAATACCGCCGTAATCAGAACGACTTTAAGAATAAACATTAAGCCGTTGACTTTGAAAGTGCGACGGATGTACGCGATGTTCGTTTCTGCGATGTAGTAGTACGCCAGAATCGTGGTGAACGCGAAGAAGAACAGCGCAACCGCAATGAATGGTTTACCAACCCCAGGTAGGGCACTTTCAATCGCCATTTGAGTGAATACTGGGCCGTTTGCACCGATGCCTGCAGGGAGGTTCTGCACTAAGAATGCGCCCTCTACAGCATCATGTACGTTGTAGGCACCGGTAATAAGAATCATAAATGCCGTCGCTGAACACACGAGCAAAGTATCAATATAGATTGAGAACGATTGAACCAGACCTTGTTGAGCCGGGTGATCGACACTTGCCGCGGCTGCCGCATGAGGCCCTGTACCTTGACCTGCTTCATTAGAGTAAACGCCACGTTTTACACCCCAACCAATCGCAGCACCGATACCTGCCATTGGCGTAAAGGCATCCCCTAAGATCATGGCAAAGATTCGTGGTACTTCACTGATATTAAGTAAGATAATAACGAACGCAGAGATGATGTAAGCAAGCGCCATGAAAGGCACCACAATCTGCGTAAAGTTAGCAATACGTTTTACGCCACCAAAAATGATGAAAGCAAGAATGACACAGACAACCGTACCGGTGAGAATTTTAGCGAAACTGAAAGTACCGATAGCGGTTTCAATCATGTCACCAGAGCCAAATGCCGCCTCTACGGCATTACCAATGCTGTTTGATTGAACGCCAGGAAGTAGAACACCACAAGCAAAAATGGTGGCAATAGCGAAGATCCATGCGTACCACTTTTGGCCCATTGCTTTCTCTATATAGTAAGCAGGACCGCCGCGGAATTCACCCTCGTCTTCTTCCTTATAAATCTGTGCTAGCGTTGATTCTGCGTATGCAGTCGCGGCACCAAAGAAAGCAACCACCCACATCCAGAAGACCGCACCAGGACCACCAAAACCGATAGCCGCGGCGACACCTGCAATATTACCTGTACCAACACGGCCAGATAACGAAACAGCAAGTGCTTGAAAAGACGAAATCCCTTTGGCAGAACTTTTTCCAGAGAGTAGCAAGCGCCACATTTCAAAGAAGTGTCTAATCTGCACAAAGCGCGTCATGATGGAATAGAACAAACCCGCACCTAGGCACAAATAAATAAGTACCGGACTCCAGATAATTCCATTCAGAAAATCAACTAATGACTGCATGAGTATTTTCCCTGTTTGTTATGGTTGTGGTTGTTTTTCGTACAACACATTACCCTTTTGTAATGCAATTGTTAATCTTTTCTCTGTTGCTCGTTTGTAACGTGATGGTGGACACGAAATGGTTAAAATTGTTAATAATAGATGGTTGTTTTGTTGGGTGGATGAACATTGCTTTAAATGGCATTAAATTGATTGAATATGCAGTGTTTTGTAATGCTGAATATCAATGCAATTTTTTAGTGTTATCTTCGGTTTGATATAAGCTAGATGGATTAATAAGCTATCTGTTGCGCTGTTGCGCTGTTGCGCTGTTGCTCTGGGGCTGATATTGGTATTGATATTGGCAGCGCTGGTGAGCAGAGGTTGACTCGTAAAGGTAAAGGTAAACGAAATGCCAATCGTCAGGCGTAACGATTTAGGTTTAACTCTGATTCATCGCTTATACTGCATTCCAAGCCTTGCATGATTGTGGCCAGAATGTGTGCTGAGCCGCATGCCATGGTCCAACCTAAGGTGCCATGGCCCGTATTTGTAAACAGATTCTCATATGGGGTTGCTCCAATAATCGGGGTTCCATCGGGTGTCATTGGCCGAAAGCCTGTCCAAAACTCCGCTTGGTTAAAGTCACCACTTTTAGGGAAAAGATCACGGATGACCATCTCGATGGTGTTTTTACGCTTTTGTGGTAGGGACGAGTCAAAGCCAGCCAGTTCTGCCGTTCCAGCAACACGGATTCGGTCATCAAAGCGAGTCATGGCGACTTTATAGGTTTCATCCATCACTGTTGAACGTGGGGCAAATTGCTCACATTCAATCGGAACCGTCAGTGAATACCCTTTGACAGGATAGACTGGGATGTGGATTTTAAGTGACTTAAGTAGTGCGGTTGAATAACTGCCAGAAGCAAGTACAAACTGGTCTGCTTTAAATAGCCCGCGATCGGTTTGGACACCTATGATCTTTTTGCCTACAGTGATCCAATTACTTACTTCGGTGTTGAACTCAAACCTGACACCTTGGGCTTTCGCAAGCTCTGTTAACTGTTGACAGAACTGAAAACAATCCCCAGTTTCGTCGTCTGGTAGGTGTAAGCCACCGACCAGTTTTTCTTGTACTAACGCCAGTCCAGGCTCTTGCTCAATGCACTCTTTTACGCCCATCAACTGAAATCGAGTACCGCTCTGTTCAAGTAATTTGAGATCTTTTTCGATTGCATCGAGTTGTTGCTGAGTACGAAACACTTGCAGCGTGCCCAATTGTCGCCCTTGATAATTGATCGCGTGTTCATTCCTCAGTTGCTCTAAACAAGCTCGGCTATGATTCGCGATCGACAGCATACGTGCTTTGTTTTTCTGATACCGAGGCAGCGTACAATTAGCGAGCATTTGCGTGGCCCAACGAATCAGATCTGGATTGAGTGAGGGTTGGATTTTGAGTGGGGCGTGTTCTTCGGTTAACCATTTTATGGCTTTACTAGGGATGCCTGGTGCGGCCCAAGGGGAAGAGTAACCGTAAGATATTTGTCCAGCGTTGGCAAAGCTGGTTTCCATCGCGCTGCTTGGCTGGCGGTCAATCACCGTAACCTGATAGCCAATTTGTGACAAATACCAAGCTGAGGTTAAACCAATAACACCGCTGCCTATTACGATAACGTCCATTGATGCGTCCCACACATTTACGATGTTGCGCAGTTTGTCTTCTTTACCTTTTGTTAACAATCGATATAAATTACATTCAGCGTTTAGAAAAACTATAGGCTCAAGGATGAAAAGTAGCATCGTTAGTGGATTATGGTTGTTTACTCAAGTGGCGGAGTTTCCGAGTTTTACTCGAGCCGCAAAGGCTCTGCATCTGACGACCGGGGCGATCAGCCAGCAAATTATTCAATTAGAACAACAGCTCGGTTTTACTTTGTTTGAACGCCACTCGCGCGGGATTACACTCACGGTTACTGGGCATCAACTATTGAAGTCAACTTCCTTTCATTTTTCAGAGCTCAGTAAAACGCTTGATGATCTGCAAACAGAAAAACCGAGTAACGAAATTCGCCTTAAGTTAACGCCATCTTTTGCATTTAAGTGGTTGGTTCCTCGATTAGAAAGTTTTCATATTGAAAACCCTGACTTGCAAGTTCAAATCTACGCTGAGGGGGCGATCGTTAATAGTGAACTCAGAGACTATGATGTTGCGATTGATTATGGGCTTCACCCTTATCGAGATGCGAGTGCAGAACTCATTCTTGAGGAACAACTTTTGCCGGTCATGAGCCCAAAGTACCTAGAAGATCATGGGTGGCTAAAAGCCTTGAAAGCCTCTGAATATGAATGGGGCAAGGCAACATTATTGCATGATGCAATGCCATGGGAGAGCGCTGCACGTGATCATGAATGGTTATTTTGGGCATCAAGTATGGGCTTAGCGTTCAAAACGGATGTGGGGCACTTCTTTAATCGTACTGACATGGCTATCTCTGCGGCAGAAGCCGGGGTTGGTATCGCCATGGCACGAATGGCGCTGGTGGCGGATGAGCTAAAATCGGGTCGTCTAGTGTCGCCCTTTGAGCCTATTGCGGCGAATGCGGGATACTATTTGATCACCAATACGAAAAGTGTGCCAACCAACAAGTTTCGGCGTTGGTTGAAACGACAAATCGCAGCTTAAGGCTAAACCGCTAGAAACAAGATTGTGACGGTTAGCAAGTATCTTTGCTGAAAAAATAGGCAGTATATTGAGTGATCGCCATTCACATAAATATTCAAGGAAGATACATGAAAGACGAAACACTCTCGATCCATTTTGGATACGAAACCGACCCCACGACAAAATCTGTTGCGACGCCTATTTATCAAACCGTGGCTTATGAGTTTGACAACGCTCAGCATGGGGCCGATTTATTCAACCTTGAAGTACCGGGCAATATTTACACCCGCATCATGAACCCAACCAATGATGTACTGGAAAAGCGCATGGCCGCTTTAGAGGGCGGGATTGCTGGATTGGTGGTTAGCGCTGGCAGTGCTGCGATTAACTATGCCATCTTAACCCTTGCTCAAGCGGGCGATAATATTGTCTCGACCCCGCAGTTATATGGGGGAACTTATACCTTGTTTGCCCATATGTTGCCGAATCAAGGCATAGAAGTGCGTTTTGCAAAAGATGACAAGCCAGAAAGTTTGGCTGAGCTTATCGATGACAACACCAAAGCCGTTTACTGTGAAAGTATTGGTAATCCAGCAGGCAACATCATCGATTTAGAACGTGTTGCAGAACTCGCGCATGAAAAAGGCGTACCTGTCATTGTCGATAATACCGTCGCCACTCCGGTATTGTGTAAACCCATCGAATTTGGTGCAGACATCGTGGTTCACTCCTTAACGAAATACGTTGGTGGGCATGGCACAACATTGGGCGGCATTATCATTGATTCAGGTAAGTTTCCATGGGCAGAGCATAAAGCGCGTTTTCCTGTCTTTAATCAACCAGAACCGTCTTATCATGGCGTGGTTTATACCGAAGCATTTGGTGAAGCTGCCTTTATTGGACGCGCTCGAACCGTTCCGTTAAGAAATACCGGTGCGGCATTGTCACCGATGAATGCCTTTATGCTCCTACAGGGGCTAGAAACCTTATCACTGCGTATGGAGCGTCATACAGAGAATGCGCTTAAAGTGGCTGAATACCTAAGTCAGCATGAGCAGGTGAGTTGGGTGAGTTATGCTGGTTTACCAAGCTCACCACATTATCCTTTGGCAGAAAAATACATGCAGGGCAACCCATCAGCCATCTTATCATTTGGCCTAAAAGGGGGGTATGAGGCGGGGGTTCGTTTCTATGATGCACTGAAAATTTTCAAACGTTTGGTCAATATTGGCGATGCCAAATCGCTTGCGTGTCACCCTGCATCCACCACTCACCGTCAGCTTAGTGAGGCAGAGCAAAAACAAGCGGGTGTTGCACCTGAGATGATCCGTTTGTCTGTTGGTATTGAGCACATTGAAGATATTCTGGCTGATCTGGAGCAAGCGCTACAAGCGTAATTGTCGGTACTTATATTGGCTAGATGGTCAATTCATAAAGCTTTTAGTCACCCATAGGCCAGCCTTAATGAAAGCTGGCCTTATTTTTATTAAAGTATTGATTGTTAACCTTTTATAGTTTTGGGTTGCCATGATCTAAATGCTTTTCAATATTTCATTTTGCGATATTCCCAAAAGCACCTCATCCTGACTATGCTTACAAAACAACCGCATTGGAGGCGCTCACATGTCCTATATGTTCCACCGTCACTGTCACGCTAAGTTACCCACAATTGAACGGGGAGAGGGGGTCTACTTATTTGATCATCAAGGTAAAGCGTACTTAGATGCCTGCGGCGGGGCTGCCGTGTCCAACTTGGGCCATAGTCATCAAGCAGTCAAACAAGCCATGTTGGCGCAAATAGAAAGAGTGCCGTTTGTCCATACGGGCTTTTTCACCAACCAAAATAGTGAACGCCTCGCGGAGTTGATTTGCCAAAGAATGTCGTCACAGTTTAACCACGTTTACTTGGTCAGTGGCGGATCTGAAGCGGTGGAATCCGCGTTAAAAATGGCGCGGCAATATTTTGTTGAGAGGTCGCAACCGCAGAAACGGTATTTTATTGCTCGCCAACAAAGCTATCACGGCAACACGTTAGGGGCGCTAGCCGTTGGCGGAAATGAATGGCGGCGCGAACCGTTTAAACCCATTTTGTCCTCCAGCCATCATATCCCCCCTTGTTATGCTTATCGCCATCAACATCAAAATGAATCAGAAGAGGAATATTCTTTGCGTGCCGCGAATGAACTGGAAAGCAAAATCATGGAATTGGGCGCAGAGAATGTCATGGCTTTTGTCGCTGAACCCATTGTTGGAGCAACGGCAGGGGCGGTTCCTGCCACGCAAGGTTACTTTAAGCGGATCCGAGAAATATGCGATCGCTATGATGTGTTACTCATTATGGATGAAGTCATGTGTGGCGTTGGGCGAAGTGGGACGTTTTTTGCTTTTGAGCAAGAAGAAGCGGAGCCTGATCTGGTTTGTATGGCGAAAGGGTTAGGCGCTGGTTATCAGCCAATCGGTGCGGTCGTTGCGAATGACAAGGTTTATCAAACCATAGCAATGGGCAGTGGTTTTTTCCAACATGGACATACTTTTATGGCTCACCCTGTTGCCAGTGCCGCCGCTGTTGCCACGCTTGAGGCGATTGATGATCAAAACCTATTGGCAGCGGTGAACCATCAAGGTGCGATACTTCGTCAATCGCTAGAGGCTTGTTTGGCGGATTGCCCTTATGTGGGGGACATTCGGGGCAAAGGCTTATTCTTAGGCATTGAACTGGTGGCCGATAAACAAAGTAAAACGCCTCTCGCGGTCTCAAGCAATGCGGCAAAACACGTAAAGCAACAAGCCATGGCCAATGGGCTCATGTGTTATCCAATGGCAGGGACTATTGATGGCATTAATGGGCATCATATTTTGCTTGCGCCGCCATTTATTATTGAGAATCACCATATTGAAGAGCTGGTGGAGAAACTTGGACGCACACTCAGCGAGGTCTCTCAAGCATGGTAATGGATAGCCCGTTAGAACGTTCAAGAGTGGCGATAATCGTTGCACCTAATGGCGCTCGTAAGACCAAGCACGATCACCTCAATTTACCGATGAGCATTGATGAAATGGTCGCCGAAGCGAAAGCGTGCCAAAGGGCAGGGGCTGCCATGATCCATTTGCATACCAGAGATACGACAGGCAATCACTCGCTTGAAATCAAAGACAACCTAGAAATGTATCATGCCGTAAAAGATGCACTTGGTGATGCAATGCTGGTTCAGTTAACCACGGAAGCGGTCGGCATGTATTCTCCTCAGCAACAAATCGCATTGATTGACGCCGTTAAACCGGAGGCGGCGTCTTTTGCATTGCGAGAGCTTTTTCCTGATCAACAAAGCCAAAATCAAAGCTCGGCGTTTTTTCATCGAATTGCTGAGCAAGAGATATTAAGCCAAATCATTCTGTACGATCAAAACGATATCGACCGGTATTTTTTGCTGCGAGAGAAAGGCTTATTGCCTGATTATCATCAACACGCATTGGTCGTGCTCGGACGTTACCAAAAAGAGCAACAATCTTCACCGTGGGATTTACGGGCGTTGAATCTCGCGCGTTTTTTTAATTCAGACTTTTTGACTCCAGAAGTGCGCTGTGCAGTATGTGCATTCGGGGTGCGAGAGCAAGATTGCTTAACCAGCGCAATGTTGCTAGGGCTCGATATTAGAGTCGGCTTTGAGAACAATCACTTCAGTGCAAATGGCGTTGCGGCCCACAGTAATGCCGAACAAGTGGAGAAGCTAAAAGTGCTCAGTCAGCACTTGCACATACCTTTGCATGATGCGGCGAGTTTACGAGAAGCGATCAAAGATACAGAGACAGAAAGAGGGAAAAATAAAGAAAAAGAGCAAGAAAAATAAAAGAGAAAGGCCCCATCAGGAGCCTTTAATCGAAAATATTAACGTTCAGTTTGCGCAGCTGGTTGGCGAGCAGGATGCTTAATAAACACCGCCACGATCGCGGCAATAGCAAGTGCAAAACAGTAGTATGAGTTCGCCACTACTTCTAATGGTGACAATTTGAACACTGAGCCAAGCAGCAACACCTGCGCTCCGTAAGGCAGTACGCCTTGTACAACACAAGAGAAGATATCCAATAAACTGGCAGAGCGGCGAGGTGTCACGTTGTTCTCTTCTGCCAGTTCACGTGCGACGCTGCCAGAAACAATGATCGCGACGGTGTTATTAGCAGTACAGGTGTTGACCATAGAAACCAAGCCCGCAATACCGAGTTCACTTGCGCGACCGTTGGATTCTTGAGAATGGCTAGAACCAAATGAACGGATAATGCGAGTCACAAAGCCAGTCAGAAACGCTAAGCCACCTTGGCGGCGCATGAGCTCACTGATGCCACCAATCAGCATCGACAACAAGAAGATCTCCTGCATACTGCCAAAGCCAGAATAGATGTCTTGAGCGTAATTAGTTAGGCCGTAATTCTCTATAGAAGACAAGCTCACGCCGCCTGCTAAAAGAATACCAATGGTTAGAACCACGAATACGTTCATACCAGACACTGCAAGGATCAGGATAGTGACGTACGGCAGTACTTTTAGCCATTCAATCGGGCCAGTTTCTGGTACTTGAGTTGCAGTACTGTTGAACGCAAAAATCAGCAATGCAACCAACGCCGCAGGCAACGCAATGCGAATGTTCTCTCTAAACTTATCTTTCATTTCACAACCTTGAGAACGCGTTGCAGCGATGGTGGTGTCTGAAATGATGGATAGGTTGTCGCCAAACATTGCGCCGCTGAGTACCACACCTGCCGTCAATGGAAGGCTCATGCCTGCCGATTCAGCAATGCCGAGCGCGACTGGAGCCACGGCTGCGATTGTCCCCATTGAGGTGCCCATTGCCGTTGCAATGAAAGCAGAGATCAAGAAGATACCCGGTAAAATCATGCTGGTAGGAATGGCAGATAAGCCAAGGTTCACGGTCGCATCAACGCCACCGGATGCTTTTGCAACCGCAGCAAATGCCCCCGCTAATAGGTAGATCATACACATCGCAATGATGTCTGGATGACCAACACCACGCATAAAGTGTTCGATAGAGCGGTTTAACTTATCTTTACTCAGCACCAACGCTAAGATCACCGCTGGTAACGCAGCGATTGGAGCTGGCAATTGGTAAAACGCGAAATCGACACCTTGCAAAGATAGGTAAGTGCCCACGCCAATAAACAGCGCGAGAAAGACGGCCAAAGGCAAAAGTGCAATCGCTGATGGTGCAATTGCTTTATTAGAATTTTTTGAACCAGACATGTGAACGACAACATAAACAAAAATAAAGGTGAGCAGACTAATCGGACACCAGTTTGTTGTCAACGTCTAGACGTCTAAATGGCTGCTTATTTTTGCGTAGGGAAATAACAAAAAAAGCTCAAAGTATCTATCTGATTGATACTCTGAGCCTTTATGACTCTTCATAGTAAAGCAAGGTTCTAAGATTTTTTTCGTTTAAGTAAGGCGATGATCATCATCGAGAAGAGAATGGCAGCGATGATCCAAACTGCGTATTGGTGCTCAGAATAAAGATGTGTGATTAAGCCTAAATGTTCAAAAGCGATGTTGGTTAGGAAACTGAACACGGCAACCCAAATCGTGGTTGCGAGCGCATTACCTAATAAGAACTCTTTACGTGGCATTTTGCTATCCCACAAGCGAGCGGCATAAATTGTTTCATACCTTCAATAAAGCGACTAACAACCAAACAAGCAGGGCCATATTTTGAATGGTACTTTGTAATTTCTGCATTTTGGCCCAGAAATATAGCCTTTCTTATCTAGCCATCCTTCAAAATAGTAACCCACTAAGTAGCCACAAGTATTCCCCAAAAAGCAACTTAACCAAGACACCACCATGACAGCGCTTAGATTCATGACATGCTCGGATGAAATGATGGACGCGGCAATCATTAAAGATTGGCCAGGCATGGGAATACCGAGCCCCTCAAGAAAAATACTGACGATCAGTGCGAGATAACCATATTGTTCAAGCAATGGCTTCATGGCCATCAGCAAATCGTTAATGTGTTCCAAGGGTTTTCCTCTCACATAAGTGGAACGAAGTTGCTGTCATACGCCTGTTCGTTCGCTTGGTCAATCTTGGCGCTGTTGTCACCATCAAAATTGACACAGTTTTGATAATAGACAAGAGGATGAACCTTGGTAGACGTCACAGCATTGCATTCTGTTTTATGATTGAATTTAGCGTACTTTATTCTATTTGGAGTTATTATGTTGTTAACATTTGGAGCTCGTAGACCATACTTAGAGTTTGACGATAATAAGCACTTTTTTAGAGCTCTTGGGTTTTTAGTTCGTTCACAAGAAATTGGTGCCTGTCGCTTTGTCCTAGAAAATAATCAGAACCAAGGTGCGTGGGGACATGAATGTCGTATTCAGATTTTTAGTCGCCTTGAAGAGTTTCAAGAACTGTTTAGAGGTCGTGTTTCTGCAGGGGTTGGTAATTGTCTAGGGCGGATTAACTGCAACCAATATCTCGAATATTTAGCGGGTAATCATAACTTTAATTTTCAAATAGAGATTAACAATAGACTTATTCGTTCCAGTGTACCACTCGCACATCTCGAAGACTATGACTTGGGATATAATGAGTAATTGCTGTTAATTTGACCACTTGAACAGTGGGGCGTCATTTAGTAGTGTACATTCTTTTCATCTTTCACTATTATACTCGCCATCTGGAGGGGTTCCCGAGTGGCCAAAGGGAGCAGACTGTAAATCTGCCGGCACTGCGCTTCGATGGTTCGAATCCGTCCCTCCACCATATTCTAAAAGCCAGCTTATAGCTGGCTTTTTTCATTTCTGATGATTTAAAACCCACAAAAATAAATACACTTTATTTTCAGTTGCTTATATTTTTGCTGTTACCTTTCCCTTCTAATTGAATGTGTATGTGATAAAATCTCGCCTCAGTTTATGGGGAAATAACATGTTCACTTACGTTAGTTTATTTAGTTCTGCCGGAGTTGGTTGCTTTGGCTTAAAAGAGCTTGGCTTTAAATGCATTGCGACCGCAGAGCTTCTAGAAAAACGCATAAATATCCAGAAATACAACAACAAGTGTGAGTTTGAATCTGGCTATATTTGTGGCGATCTAACGCAACCTAAAACGCATGATGCCCTCTATGCGGAAATCAACGCATACAAACACCTTAAAAATATTAAAGATGTGGATCTTGTGGTTGCGACGCCGCCTTGTCAGGGGATGAGTGTTGCTAACCATAAAAAGAATGAAGAGCTTGGCCGCAACTCTCTTGTTGTTGAGTCATTGCGTATTGTGAAAGAGCAAAAGCCGCGATTCTTCATCTTTGAGAACGTGCGCGCATTCTTAAAGTCGACCTGTACCGATTTGGATGGGGTAGATAAGCCAATTAATGAAGCGATTCACACGAACCTCGCTCCAGATTATTTAATAGAGAGCAAGGTACTCAACCTGAAAACTATGGCGCGAACTCAAGTCGAACTCGCACCTTGGTTATTGGTGTTCGACGCGATCAAAAAGGCGTGACACCATTGGATTTGTATCCAGATTACCGCCCTGAAAAAACACTGCGTGAAGTGATTGGGCATCTCCCTGCACTAAATACGATGGGCGAGTTCTCTAGTGATGATTTCTTCCATTCGTTTCGTCCATACAAAGAGAACATGTACCCTTGGATTGCCGCCACGCCATATGGAAAAAGCGCATTTGACAACCCAGAAGATCACTTAAAACCTCACAAAATTGAGGATGGCAAGATTGTCTTAAACCAAAGTAAGAACGGCGATAAATATCAGCGCCAACTTTGGGACAGAGTCGCGCCATGTATCCACACTCGAAATGACTGCTTACCGAGCCAAAATACCGTTCATCCGGTGGATCATCGTGTGTTTAGCATTCGTGAACTGATGTTAATGATGTCTATTCCTGAATCATTCCAATGGCTTCCATCGGGCTCGATTCCGGCTAACTCTGCGGATTTTGAAACCAAAAATCAGTTTAGAAAAAACGGAAGTGAACATTCGTCAGTGTTTAGGTGAGGCGGTTCCGAGTGCGGTATTTGGTGAGATTGGTAAAAATCCAAAGCTAGAGTTACCAAAACTGTCTAAAAAAGACATCGCACAAACGATCAAGCAACATCAACTTGAAAACGCGGAAAGCTTGTATCGCTTTGTTGAGCAAAACTGGACGCAGTACGCACGCCAAGACATGTTCAAAATCTGCGAACTGGCGAATGCGGAAAGGCTGCATACCGCGGCTTATTACACCGATCAAGAGATTTGTTTTTCTGCGATTGCACCATTACCAGAGATCAGTGCCGAGAGCATTCGAGTGTTAGAGCCCTCTGTTGGTGTGGGTAATTTCTTGCATCAAATCGTGAAGAAGTACCAAGGAAAGCGTCTCATCATTGACTGCGTTGACATCAACCAAGAGTCCATCAAATTGTGCCAGTTGCTTGTCAGTAAGTACCTTTCCAACGAGAACGTGACGTTTAACTTCTATAATGAAGATTTTCTGCTTTGGGATGTGAAGAACAGTTATGATGTGGTGGTGGGTAACCCGCCATACATGAAAATCAAAGAGGCGGCGTTGCTAAAGCAATATCGTCGTGGCTTGTCGAATCAAAACACCAATAATATCTTTTCGTTTTTTATCGAGAAATGTAGCCAAGTGGCAAAACACGTCTCGTTGATTGTACCTAAAGCATTGCTTAATGCCCCTGAGTACACTAAAACGCGAGAGTTGTTGGAGAACTACACATTACTTCATATCAATGACTACAACGAAAAGGCATTTGACGTAAAAATTGAGACGGTTTCCATTACGTTTACGACGGTAAAACCCAAAGCAAGCAGCAAAGTCACGGTGTACTCTTACTTGAATAAAGACTTTCTTTGCTTAGAGCAAGATTACCTAACGCACACCTACTTCAATAGTTGGCTGTTATACCGAAATGACTGGTTCGACAGTATCTTTGATACATTGGAGTTCGGTAAATTTAAGGTGTTCCGAGACCGTCAGATCACAAAGCAACACACCAAAGAAGCAGGAAAATATCGCGTGATCAAATCCCGCAATATTGGCAATGGAGAGATCAAAAACATCGACAATTACGATTGTTATGTTGATGAGCTGAGTGATTTTGCCGTAAGAAAGTATCTCGACTCTGAAGTCATTCTTGTACCGAACCTCACCTACAATCCGCGTGCGGCTCGCCTGCCAAAAAACAGCATCGCGGATGGTTCAGCGGCAATTTTGTATTCGGAAGAGTGCCCGAAAGATGAAGACATCGCGTACTTTTCTAGTGACGAGTTCAATAAGTTTTACCGCATCGCGAGAAACTACGGAACGCGTTCCATGAACATTGATAGCGTATCGGTGAATTACTTTGGTATGAAACGCCGAAGCTGATCCTATCGAGTCTGTACCCAAAGGCCAGCCATCCACGTGCTGGCCTTTTTTGTATCATGTGCGGGTCTTTTTGTGTCACGCACTACTGGAACTCTGCACTTGTTAACTGTTTAAGCGCTTCAATCGGTCGCAGCTCGGATGTACGTATTGGTGCGCCAGGTGAGGGGTATCTTCCTCCATCTGGGCGAAACCTTGTTGGTGTGTAACGAGTTTGAATGTCGCGAGCAGAGATAAACCCAATCGGATACCAAGCGTTGTTCTCTTCTCGGATGGTTAAACCAAACACCACCACATCGTATTTCTTTAGGAGGTTAAATTGCCCCTCGCTGTACAAACGTCGGCCATAGATAGCATCATCATTAATGGTTCGTTGAATGATTTTATGCGCATGACGCTTGGGTACGGTTTCTGTTTTGACATCAATCACTAAGTTGTTGAGTCTAAAATCACAATCATCAATGGTTAAGTAATTGTCACGGATGTTTTGTCGCCAATCTTCCCCCATTAACTGACAAAAACAGAACTCGCCAAGAAAACCAATCTGGTTTCGTTCATCAGAGCTAAAGTGTGCAACCTCAAAGTGATGTTTAATGTGGTGCTCTCTTTTTTCAGATTCCGCTTGAGCAGCGTCGATCATTTCTTTGGTAAAGCCAACTGACGTCATCATTCCCTCTCTTTTTCGTCTTTGGTGTTCCAAGTTTCTAGCCGTGAGCTTGGGTGTTTTAAATGGCGATAGGATGGCGTCTATCTCGCGTAGCGTTATCATCCATCGCCATGAAGCTATTGTGTTGCTGAGCGTTTTATTGCACGTATTCTTCTGCTAATCGATGGCGGATCTCAGCAACGCCCATACCATCTAACAGCAACTCTTTATCTAAACCAATGTTCACGACACGCATGAACTCTGCAAGGCTATAAAACTCATCTTTCTCTCGGTATATAGATTTCTCAATGCTATCGAGCTTAGCCAGCAGTGCGACCAGTTGATAAGACTTAGAGATTTGCTGTGTATTCGCATTTGGGTGTGCAAAGTCCAAGTGTTGCCCAGAGGTAATCAGAATTAGGTTCTCGAACGTATCGGAAAGCTCTGGAAAGTGGTGTTTAGGAAAGATGTGATGAACATTATTCGCTTCCAATTCTCGGTAGCGGTTGATCTCGCTTTTTCCATCGTGGTAGCGCTTGATGTGTTTCTTCGCTCGTTCGACTTGGTAGATCTCAGTGGCGGTGTCTTCCGGAAAGCTCGCGAGGAACGTACTTCTTGGCGTACCTTTTGGCTTATCATGATCCCTAAAGTTCACTCGGTTATAAAACAGCTCATGGTATGAGATCGGAGAGCCAGAAAGGCGGCCTGCTTTTGTGCCGTAGTTCGATTGATCAAACGCCAGTGGGTTGAGCACCTTAGAGAAGATTCGGCGACTTTCCGTCAAGCCGTTGATCGGCGTGTGCTCAATAATAAAGTTGCAGTAGTGCTCTTTAAGGTGAGTAAAACGGTTCGCGTTTGGAGACGTAAAAAAGCGGTCAAACTCATCCTTTAAGCCACTGTCACTCAGCACTTTATTAAGGTAGATGACCAAAAATTCCAGCGCCTTTTTCTCGCCCGTGGCAATAAACTGCAAGATGCTTTCATTTAATACGACATAGCGTTTTGCACGCCCTGTAGACTCAATGGTTTCGATTAATTGGGCATACTCAAACAGTTTTACTGGTTGAGACGCGACCTTATCATACTCACTTGCCGCACCAGGGTGACTGATCGATGGCTTTTGGAATTGGTTCACCATCACGGTATCGAGCTCTTCCGATTCCATCAGATCTCGGATGGTAAACGACGCATTTCCACGCTCGATGTACTCTAAAATCACTTCAGCCAGTGAACTAACCACATCAGGGGTACATTTTTGGTCAATATAGCGGCCATTTCCTGAGATTCTTAGGTCTAGGTTTAGCTGATCAAAATGCTGACAGATGGTTTCCTTGATTCTTTTCATTACGTTATGACTCCAAACTATAACTATAGTTTTATAATTTCAATTATAGTGGATACTGTCAATTTAATTTTTGATACATGCTAAAATGGGCTGTCTTGTTTGTTTTTCGTACGGTTTGGGCGGTGTTTTAATACAAAAAACATAGTATCAACTATAGTTGGCTTGGTTTTAACTATAGCTAGATATTCGGACTTACGTTGGGTTCATTAAGTAATGCTAATTTGGGAAGAGGGATGTTGATTCGTGGGGTATTACCAACTTCGCCAACTAGTTCGAATAGGCCGTCTTATTTCCATTTTTTAACCTATCGAAGAAACGTGTTCTTTGTTAGAGTCACCGTCAACTACGCTATTGAATAAAGACACCCACAGATCGCATGTAATTGATGGATTTTTATTCACCCTTAGAACTCATTTTAGGAATCCCTTGTAGTGGTCTAATAAAGCCGGACACCATTTTAGGTGGTACAGTTACCACCCCAAGAGAGGTGTTTTATGACCAGAGTTCGTCGTACATTTAGTCCAGAGTTCAAGCAAGAAGCTGCAAGCTTAGTGCTTGACCAAAATTACACTGTTTTAGAAGCGAGTAGAGCTGTTGATGTGGGACAAACTGTCTTACGCCGTTGGGTTGAGCAGTTAAAATCTGAGCGTAACGGGATAACTCCTACTTCTAAAGCATTGACGCCTGAGCAGCAAAAAATTCAAGAGCTTGAAGCCCGCATTAGCCGTTTGGAGCGAGAGAAGTCTATTCTAAAAAAGGCCACAGCTCTCTTAATGTCGGACGAACTCGAACGTACACGCTGATTGACCAATTAAGGGAGCATGATTCTATAGACATTCTTTGTTCAGTCTTTGGTGTCGCTCAATCAACATTCTATGAGTTTAAACAAAGGCAAAAACAACCCTGTAAACACCGAACAATGCTCCGAGTAGAAGTGGCACAACTGTTCAAATCGAGTAGAGGCTCTGCTGGAAGCAGAAGCCTCGTTTCTATGATGCGAGAGCGTGGCTTTGCTATTGGCCGATTCAAGGTGCGAGGACTTATGAAAGAGCTGAGCCTCGTGAGTAAACAACCAAGCTCACACCAATATAAAAGCAGCAACTGAGCGGCTAGATATCCCTAATCATTTAAGTCGAGAGTTCAATGTAAAGTATCCAAACCAAGTTTGGTGTGGTGACATCACTTATATTTGGACTGGTAATCGCTGGTCTTATCTTGCTGTTGTGATTGACTTATATAGCCGTCGAGTCATTGGCTGGGCATTATCAGAAAAGCCAGATGCAGTCTTAGCCAGTAAAGCTCTAACTATGGCTTATGAACAGAGAGGACAGCCTAATGGGGTTATGTTCCATTCTGACCAAGGTAGTCAATATGGGAGTCGACAGTTCAGACAATATATCTGGCGTTACCAGATGAGTCAGAGCATGAGTCGACGTGGGAACTGCTGGGATAACGCTCCTATGGAGCGTGTATTCAGAAGTCTAAAGTCTGAATGGATCCCTTCGACAGGCTACAGATCCATAAATGAAGCGATGAAAGATATCAGCTTCTATCTGATGAATTACTACAACTGGCAACGACCTCATTCATACAATGGTGGTATCGCCCCAGCTGAAGTAGAAATTAGAACTAATTTACTGTCCGGAAATTGTTGACCACTACACCTAGAAACTAACAACGAAATTTTACGTCGTATCCAACACGCGTTAAACCTTAAAAACGCACAGATAATGAAAGCTTTCGGGCAGGCCGAAGTTACTGTGGCTCACGATAAAGTGGCAAACTGGTTAAAAGATGAAAGCGACAAATCTAGCGTTAAGATGAAGGATCAAGAGTTAGCGGTATTCTTAAATGGCTTTATTAACCTCAAGCGAGGCAAAAAAGACGGCGAGCAACCTAAACCAGAAGTCGCGTTGACCAACAACATGATTCTCATGAAGCTGCGCATTGCGCTAGACATGAAAGCAGAAGATGTGTTGGACGTATTAGAAGTGGTTGGTATTAGTTTAAGTAAATACGAAATTGGTGCGTATTTCCGCAAGCCAAACAACAAAAACTACAAACAGTGTGAAGACCAACTGCTGTGCGACTTCTTAAATGGTGTGCAGTTTACCAATCGTCCCGATTCTGAAGAGTTTACGGGGTAATTTTTATCTCGAATCGAACGTGGCAATTGATTAAAAAAGCGAGAACCATTTCATTTGGTTACTCGTTTTTATCATGTTAAAGACCGATATTAGAGCTTCACAATCACGTCTACTCTTTGTCTTTCTTCAGTAGATATCTATCAGACCACGCTGAAATCTGGTTGGCTTTTAGAATCAAGACACCCCTCTCCCCACCAAGATAAACCTAAGCTAAAACCTTAAGCCGGTTATGGGCCTCTATTCTGGTCAAGCTATTCTAGACATCTTGTAGTGATTCACTAAAACTGGCCACGTATATAGAGTTTTTCCATACTTTTGGCTTAGCGTTTTTGCCTTACGATAATTTATGGTTTCACAACAGAAAAGCTGATACCGTGCATTCATTTTGTTGTGGATATAAATATCTGAATTTGCTATAAATGTGCTGGGGCTACCGCCTACTACCAACAGCAAATGCAACAGTTACAGCTTGTAAATGGTTTGCAAGAGTTGTCAGTGACTATCACTGTCGCAGATATGCGAGGTGGCTAACATGAAACCTAAAGTGGTCAACGTTAGAAAATATCAACGCTATCGCCTAGGAAAATGGGAAGATGTTTGTCAACATCTCCGCTCACTCCCTAGACGATAAGTGTCATCGGTAGCCCCATCCAACCTCAATTAAGCAGGTTCTGCTTCTGCGACAACCTCAGCCGTGCTTTCAATCCCCATCATGCTGTTGTAGTGCTCTTCGAAACTAGTTTCTACAAATATCTGTTTGAATTTTTCAATGTATCTTTCAGCATTGATCCTTTCAAAGTCAACTAGGTTAATCGAATCAGAATGGGACTCCCTATTTATGTACCTAAATAGAGGTTTAAAATCTGACTCCGTTTGCCCTAATTGCTCCAATGTTTGCTTTAGTGACTCTTTTTATGAACAAAATTGAAGTAGTGCTCCAGTATATTTCTCATCGCGTTAGGTAGCATGTGTGCGTAGCTTGGATTAGAAGTGCTGTCTTTGACGACTTGCCAATACATCTGGTAATCATTTTGAAGTTCATCTCTCTTTAAATCATGAACGAGGCTAAACTGCGATTTGGCAACCCTAAACAGTTTATATCCAGCAGGACATTTGTTAGATGCGTTCTTGAGCATCAGTAATTCGTGGAAAAAGAATAGGTTATGTGTCAATAGGAAAACTTGTTTGAAGTTTTCGCTAAAGACTTTGTGATGTATCAGGGCTGCAATGTCATAGACGTAGTTGTGTGACAAGCTAGAAATAGGATCATCAATTACAACGATTCGGTTGTTCAGCAAAACAGGAGAGGATTCGTTTGTTGAACCTGAAGCACACTCTAGGAAGTAAAGGAAGCTAATGAGTGTTTTTTCTCCTTCACTAAGGGTGTTATATACGTCAACACTTTCACCTGTAGGACGGGCAATTTTGTAACGTTGCTGATCGTCTGCTGCTTTAACAATTTTAAAACTGTGTATGCCTAGCTCAGCAAGTTGTTGATTGATATTGTTTATCGATGAATCAATGTTAGTTATTTTTTCTGATTTTCAGTGATGATATTTGTTTGAGTAATCTTTTGGTTATGAAACAGCTTGATTTCATCGGATATTTGTTTTACTTCATCTTGAAGTCGTTAACCTTTTCATCTGAAGCTGCGATAAGGGCACTAAACTGCCCATTCAGGATCATCCAAAACTCCGAAGCTATTCGATCCAAATGGCTTTTCTTGTTTCTGATCTTATCGTTGAATAGATCTATGTCTCTTTGTATTTCGGCTATTGCAGTATTAACATCTGCCACTAGAGCGCTCGTATCGGTAAGCGTAACTACCGTACTAGGATTTCTGATTTTAAGGTCAATTTGAGACAAGTTGGCTGATAACTTTTCAAGGAGTAGCTCTCTCTTATCTACGAAGCCATATGTAATCACATCGTCTTCAAAAGTGTATGCTGGAGCCGATAACTTGCTCTCAATATCCTCAACTAAAGCTCTGTAGCTGCTAGATAACCCTTCTATCTGGCTGACTTTTTTGGAGTATGTCTCGTCAAATAGTTGATTGATCGCTTCAGTAATCGATGAGCTTAACTCTTGCTGGCAGAAAGGACACGGATTATCGGGTTTCATGTAGTCCAGACCTGACTTTACCCAGTCAGAATTGCCCAGTTGTTCGACTAAATCAGATAGATATGAGTCCTTAGATCCCACGATAACTTGATCCAAAATCGGATCATTTTCGAAGCTACTGACATCAAGGTTAATCATGGGAACGCTCGGAAGTAGACTAGCGTCTTGTCCAGATAACTCACGAGCCTCTTTTGCAGTGATTCAATTGTAGATGTGACATTTCCACTACTTGATCTGACCTTGTTTAGAAAGCCAAGTTTGTTTCTCCGTAAGCCATCTAGGCAAAAATCTAGTGCACCATTTTCATATGTGGTTTTTGCTTTCCAGACAGATTCCTTTAGCGAAGTCTCTTCATTCTCTATGTCACTTTTTTTGCGACTTTTCTTTGTTTTGGAAACCTCGATGTTTTGACTTAGGTGAGCTGTATTCTGTGTTGCTTCTTCAATTGCTTGTTCGGCTTCTTTGTTTTCTTCGCTCAGAGTGAAAACACCCTGAAAGTCGGGAATTTCATAGAAGTTGCTACGTATAAACTCTTGATTGTAAACCAAGATATCTTCTTCCAACTCACTGGGCTGAATGGAACAGTTTCGGTATTCTGGTAGTGAAGGAGAATGTAAAAATTTGCCTATTGTAGACTTACCTGAACCATTTAGACCATAGAGCAGGTTTATCTTCTTGTTGTCAGTTTGAATAACCACTGGCGAAGTTGGTGAGTAACTAGCTACACCTTTTAACGTTATGGTTTTAATCATTTTTTAGCTCAATTATAATTTAACGCATAGTTGCAATCAGTTGCATTCTTATGCTTCTCACCTAAAAAGCCGTGACGTAGATCAGTTCCTGTGCTTTTGGTATTAACGCAAGAATGATCGCAATACTTTATCTAATCCATAACTAATTTACTAAATTGTGTCGCTCACTTTTGTCCAAGAATGTGTTGGGTCAAAGGTAAGTTATTGCAGGTTTTGGTGAGAGTGGGTATGGTGCAGACAAAAGGCCGCTAACCCGAGAGTTAGCGGCCTTTCAAACGTTTGGTGGAGCTGGCGGGAGTTGAACCAATGTGTCAATATTTTAAAATTCAGGTAATTAGCTTAGTGTTACCAATTTGGTGTAGCATCAAATGTTACATCAATTTCCTACTGCAAAGGAACTGAACCCCGTCCAAATATAACTTTTGCTATTAAAGCCAGTGTTAATCATAGCAAAATAATCTTAAAACTACATGTAATGGTTATTCATCAACAGGTGATTTATTACTGTCGAGCAATGAGTTTAGCATACTAGATGAGGACAGTATCAGACCAACTCTTAGACCCAAAGGTTTGAACACTTTGTTTAAATGATATGAGCCAAATATTGCCCATATCATGGATTCTTCGGTATTAATGAGTATGTTCTTACTCACTTAGCTTTTATCTAGATCTCTTAGGTGATCAAGTAAGTATTCAGTGTAGTAAAGTGGCATCACTATGTGCTCTTTCTCTGTTGCTGGAGAGCCTTGAGTGCCTGTAAGTTTGATCGTCTTGTGGGGCTTGCACTTTTCGATGTAAGACTGCAATGATTTTGCTCGGGTTCGCTTACCGCTCTTTACTTCTACAGGCACAATACGGCCTAGGTCATCAGCGATGATGAACTCTATCTCAGCCCTTGCGTCTCCCCAAGAGAAACTTGGTTCAATACCTAGTGCGGCGATTTCCTGTTGAACATAGTTTTCTGCGACATATCCCTTGTATTCATAGCCTTGCTGTTTGATTTCACGGTAACCCGTGCCGAGCATATGGTTCAACAGGCCTACATCAAATAGAAATAATTTAACTGCATTTTCCTTCTGATAAGCAGCTAAAGGAGAACGAGGTTGTCCTTCAATAGGATGATTCTTTAGCGCAAGTCGACACTTGTGAAGCCATGTGATCGCACTTTCATATTCAGCATATCGAGATTTGCGTTCGTGAACGCCTTTGAATTTGAACCGTTTAACGGAGTCATCGAATACCGAAGATAACTGGGCTGGGATGCTTCTAAATACAGACTCGATGAGTTGCGCATCTACTTTTCCAGAGTATTTTCCGAAATCACGCATGTAGCCCTCAATTAAGTTTCGATGGACTTCAGAGACGGCTTCAATTCGGTCAATGATACTGAGTTGAGAGTTTGCGAACCATGAGTTTACGGCTTCAGGCATGCCGCCAACGAAGTAATAATCAGTTAGCAATTCGATTAACTTGGAATGAGCCGCAGAAGAACTCAGCTTTTGGTCAAACGCTTTTTGAAGAGCTTTCTCTCCAGATGCCCACAAAAACTCCCTGAAAGTCAGTGGCCTTAAGTTGTGCTGTTCAACTTTTCCAACAGGGAAGGAGGTGAGCAATCCAATATTGGAACCACTTGCAGCAACATAAGCTTTGGGAGCCTTTTCTGCAAAGTATTTAAGTGCGGTAACCGCTCTAGGACACTCACCAATCTCATCTAAAATAAGTAGATCTGTAGATGGTTCGAAGGTTTGCCCTGTTAAGAGTTCAATATTGGTGATGATGTCATCAGGATTTAAAGATCCAGCAAAAGCTTCCATTAACTCAGGACTCTCTAAAAAATCGATCCTTAGGACATTTTCGAATGTACTTCCTAATAGCTCCTGCAATAAGAATGTTTTGCCAGTTTGTCTAGCTCCGTCAATCAGTAGAGGCTTCCTGGTTGGCTTGCCTTTCCAGGTGAGTAGGTTTTCAAGCAGTGTTCGTTTCATCTAGCCACCTTAGTGATAGCGATTTCATGTTCGATGTTTATTACATAAAATGCGCGATAAAATGCAAGCTTAAACATTTTAATGCGCATAAAAATGTTTTATCTTACATTTTAATGCGCGTAAAAGTGCATTTTGGTGTGCGTATGATTATGTGGGGAGCGAGGCGCAGTAATGAGTATATGGTGAGTGCTTCATACTTAGTATAAGCAAATGTCAATCTGGACAAGCTAGTCTTTAGCAAAAGCAGGGCTGGCTCAACAAAGATTGATAATTGCAGCTAATTAATTGTAATTGTTCACTTTTATATGGCGTTAAAATTAAATGGAGGTAATCAATGAATAAACAAAGAATGGTTGGGATGTGAAAGCCAAAGGCTTTCATAAATCAAATAAAACATTTTCCTTTAAAGGTAGTATGCCTTGATCTTCAAGCCTCCTGACTTGAGTGGGATAGAGCCTTTTGGATTACAAATGAAAGTGGTGCTGCCAGCAATGATCTTTTCTACTGGATCGTGTTGATGACCTGCAATCCAGTATCGTGCTTTAGAGATCAGTTCGTCACTCAAACCAGCTTGGTAGTACGGAGCATAATCGCTGTTGGCATTTTGTTCGACAGCAAAAGCCTCTTTTGATGGAAGATGATGAGATATCGCTATATCAACTTTCCTTGGAAAGTTGTTAATGAATGCCTTGTGCTGCTCTTCAATCATTTGATGGCTGATGTACTTTGTATCATTCATCAGTTCTGAGTACGCATCTATTAGTTCAGGCGAGTATGTGTGGATAGGAAACCAAAGAGTGCCGCCATAGATGGTACATCCATTTAAATCAATTGATTCATTATCCAGAAAAAACAAGTTCGCAGTTGTTTCACTGTGCGCCTTAAGCTTTGCTATTGGGGAGTATGCCTGAACATCAATACCGTTTTCGGAGTTTATTGAAACTTGTTTGTGTAGATAACCAGAACGATAAGATTTATTTTTATTACCGTACCACTCATGGTTCCCTGCAATGAGGACAACGGCTTTAAAGTAAGAGCAAAGAACATTTTTTACATACGAAATGCCATTGAGCGCATTGGCGGTGTCACCCGCAATAATCAAAACAGCGTCATTATCGAAGTTATGCCAAAAGCTCCGATGGATACCGTGTAAATCCAAGTGCAAATCAGATACTGCGTAAAATTTCAATTTCTCCACCTAGCTGAGTTTGTAAATGTGGTCATTGCGTACAGTATACCTCCTGCTGATTAAGGGTTAGCTATCTCCATATATGTTAAGGATAAAAATAGCCAATCTTTACGTTTTAAATCAATTTAATCTCATTATCGGCATTTTGAGATGAAATTGATTTAGGGTATGCGTGTATTTGTGCCAGAGTCAGAGTACGCAAAAGGGGAACGTCATCGGCGATTGGTTGGGAGACGTAGTTGCTCCTAATGACACCTTTGCTACTCATTGTGTGGGTTTTGGTTTGTTCATAAAAAATGAACAGAAGAATAAAATGAACGCTTGATGTGGTTCTTATCTTGATGACACCTCACTTGCGTATAGGTGACTATGGCATTTAGGGCAGATTGGTGTACTAGGTAGCGTAACTTGCCACTGGCATTGACACATGATGCACTCAAATTGAGCTGAACGTTTTGGTATAGGTGTAGGTGGGACAGCTTTCGTTGTTGATTGCCATGAGTCGGAGTTGTGAAGGTTGACATTCCTCTGGTTGCGATGACGATATTGGTCATTACGAAAGCTCGGAGTAGGTGGTGGTGTGTACTGAGATGCCTTTAAGGATAATCGCTCAGTCGCTTCTTGTTCCAACTGAGCGTAGCGCGGATGAAATACCCACACTTTAGATTCGACATCGTTTTGAAGGTAATCTTTTAGTCTGTCCAGTTGCCGAGTCCCTGACACTTTATCGCGTGTAAATAGGTGATGTGTATCATCCAGCTTGATTTCGAGCACACCGCATTGCCTGTTATGTGGTGTGAGCAATTCATTTGGAAGTGGACGATTTGGGTGGGTGAAATAAATAACAAAGATGAATTCACCGACTTTGCCCATTACATCCACAATACATTTCTCAAATAAAACTTCTTTATCGACGTTATCAAGTAAGATGGTGGATGACTTAGCAACCAAAAAATCTTCTTTGAAACACTTTCCTTTCGCTTGTTTTGTTAGAGAACTCCTGTACTCAGGAAGAACAATAGATATACCCGTTTCTATCACTTGTCTCGCCATCATGCGCACAGAAACAAAAAAAGAAAAATCACATTCTTTGTCAGTTCCTTCAACCTTGCGGCTCGCATGAGCAAAATGCCATTGCTTTTCTTCACCTTGTCTCGCAATCAGTGGTGTGTGGCAAGAAGGGCATATACAGCCGCAATTCTTCCCTCGCACAACATCAGCGACATCAACGAATGTCTGATCTTGGATTCTTAAGCCGAAAGGCACATGTTGAAGCAGCATCAAAACGTGAATAACTCTCAATTTAGCGACGGTATGTACTGATTTTAGGCAAGAATGCTTTATAAATATGTTAGATAGGTTATGAATTGTGCCTTTGTTTTCGTATTGTTGCATATTTATACAATCGATTATTAACTGCATGAAAGTGATGTAATTGTCGGGGCTAGATATGGATGAGCTTGAGCTAATTGAACAAAAGATTCATGAGCTAAAAAAGGAGCTGGCTCAACTTGAACAGCAGAAGCAGCGTCTATTGACGCAGGAAGCGATTGACAAGGAAGCTGCATGTGAAATGTCACCTCAGCAAAAACTGTCTATCTATCAGAGTTATTTTAAAGGCAATACTCAATGCTATGCGCATAGGTGGCAGAACCAACAAGGCAGAAGTGGTTATGCGATTGCTTGCGAAAATGAGTGGCATCAAGGTGTATGCGGTAAACCTAAAGTAAAGTGTTTGGAGTGCCCCAACCAAGCATTCAAGCCGTTAGGTGACGATGCTATGTATGCCCACCTTACTGGCAAAGAAGTTGTTGGTTTGTATCCTATGCTGGCGAATAACACCTGTTGGTTACTAGCGGTTGATTTTGATAAAAGTGATTGGCAAGAAGCCTCTCTTGCGTATGTCGAAGTGTGCAAACTAAAAGGCATCGATTGTTTATTAGAACGATCTCGCTCAGGTCAGGGGGCACATGTCTGGATTTTCTTTGTACAGGAGACTGACGCAAAAGTAGCTCGACAATTAGGGTTCTATTTACTTGATGAAGCCATGAAAATTCATGGTGCTTTGTCATTTGATTCCTATGACCGCCTATTCCCCAATCAAGACGTGCTACCTATCGGGGGAATTGGGAATCTGATTGCTTTGCCGTTACAAAAACAAGCTCGTTTAAATGGAAACTCGGTGTTTGTTGATCACTCATTTACACCATACCCTGATCAATGGGAGGTGTTAGCGTCGACGGGACGATTATCTATTGAGAAAATAGAATTACTTCTCGAAAGCAGAGTGGACCATCGAAATGATGGTGAAGATGGCGCATCAATCAAGCCATGGGAACGAACAGTCAACACAAGTGCTGCCATCCCAGACAAACCTAAGGCGTTAGACATCGTTCTAGCCAACCGATTGTACTTACCGATAAACCAAGTTCCGAATCCTCTAATTGCTCAGTTTAAAAAATTGGCATCCTTTTCGAATCCTAAGTTTTTCAAAGCCCAAGGGCTGCGATTGTCGACCAACGGAATTGCACGTTTTATATGCTTGGCGGAATTAGACAGTGGTTACTTGAGCTTGCCGAGGGGGTGTTGGGATGACTTACAGGCTATTTGCTTAGAATTAGGGATTGCTCTCCAAGTTACGGATAATCGTTTTGCTGGTCAGGTGCTAACGGACATGACATTTGTTGGCTCTTTGCGCTCAGCGCAAAGTAAAGCGATTGATGAGTTAATGCAGCATGACATTGGTGTTCTTCACGCTCCAACGGCCTTTGGTAAAACGATAACAGCGATTGGTTTAATACAAAGGCGAGGAGTCAATACTCTGGTATTAGTGCATAACAAGCAGCTTGTTGACCAGTGGCAGGAGCGCTTAAAAGCTTTCACCCAGGGCATCGATATCGGCGTATATACAGGAAGCAAGAAGAAAGCGACTGGACAAGTTGATATCGCGACTTATCAAAGTTTGATAAACAGAAGCGACAATAGTGTTCATGCACTGGTGAAAGAATATGGTCAAATCATTGTGGATGAATGCCACCATCTATCAGCACCACAATATGAGCAAGTGTTATCTGAAGCGCATGCTAAGTACGTCGTTGGGATTAGTGCAACACTTGAAAGGCGAGATGGACATCAACCGATCATATTTATGCAAGCAGGTAGAGTAAGACATACCATAAAGTCAGACCGAAACAATCAGTTTGCTCAGGTGCTAGATCGCCGAGAGCTGAATCTGGAAGTGCCTTTGCATTTATCTTCGAATGACCCTAAACCTCATATTTCCGAGATTTATCGTTGGTTAATGCTTCACCCCATACGTAACGCCACCATTGTTGAGGGGATTCAAAAAGAGGTCTCCAATGGCCGAGTTCCGATCGTGTTAACCGAGCGGAGAGAGCACGCCAATATCATTGCTGGTTTACTCAATGATTTGGGGATCACACCAAATATTAGTAGGTTCGATGAAGAAAAAGCAGCAAGCTGAGGTGATGTCTAAGCTAGGCAGTACACAAGTCATTGTTGCTACTGGGCGTTTTATCGGAGAGGGCTTTGACCTCCCACGCTTAGATACTTTGATATTGGCGCTGCCTGTATCTTGGAAAGGCTCGTTAATCCAATATGTAGGGCGCATACAGCGTGATTACAAAGGAAAAGAGGAGGTGAAGGTGATCGACTATGTTGATGCAAAAATTCCAATGTTGCTCAGGATGTTCAAAAAACGAGAAAAAGGGTATCGAGCACTTGGTTTTTCATCAGAATCAATAGTTCAAGATCAATTGATTTAGTGTTGATTTTTACCTCGAATCTACCAACCAAGTATCGATAAATACGATATTTAAATGTAATAGGTGTCCACTTGAGTTATGAAGTTGCAGTCAGCAATTAAGCGTTTACATGAATTTGATATGAAAGGTCACTATGTCTATCGTCATGGTGATTTGAGAAAGCTGTTCATTGAAGATAGTGAAAGGGCTTTTAACGCAGGTCTTAAAAGGCTCCTCAATGCAGGTGTCTTAGAGCGAGTGGTTCGGGGAGTATATGTATACTGCCTATCTTCCAAAACGAAGAGTGTAGATACAATCGAATACATAGTAAAAGCACTCCGACGAGGAGAGTATAATTATATCAGTCTCGAAAGTGCTTTGTCAGAATATGGTGTGATTAGTCAGATCCCGATAGATCGGCTTACTATCATGAGCACAGGGCGCAAAGGAGAGTATAAAACGCCTTATGGAGTGATAGAGATTACGCACACCAAGCGCTCAGTATCGGATATTCTGAATAGTATTTACCGTTCAGAAAGACCGCTTCGTGTTGCAACACAGGATGCAGCAATCCGAGATTTGCGACGTGTCGGACGAAATTTACATTTGTTGCCAGAAAGCTACTAACGTTCATGTTGCAACTTTAGTGAGCTTGGTAAAAAGGCTCAAATTCTTGAGTAGAGGTTAATTCAATGAAAGTTACGATCAAAGTTAATGATAAAGGTGAGCACTACTTTGAAATTCCTGATGAATACCTGAAAGAACTGGAATGGAAGGATGGTGACAAAGTGATTTGGACTAAGAATGAAGACGGTAGTTTTTCGCTTAGTAAGTTAAGTGATACTGGATTGTAATCGCCATATCTATCCTGCGACTTTTATTTGTAGCATATGCCATTTTTATGGTGTGCTGGTTTTTTGTGTTTAAGGTTGATTGCGTTGGCTGCCTTAATAGGTATTAGCCTCCTATGGAGATATAGTAAGTGTTTGAACCAAAATTTGAAGTGAAGAATCATGAAGACACAAAAATTATTGGGATTCATGAACTGGAAGTATTTGCTAATAAATACCAAATAAACAGATATGCTAAAGGTCGGTACAGCTGGTACTTTATCTTTCAAATAATGATGTATCAACAACAGTTTGGGATTGAACCCGCAGAAATAGTTGAAGCTATCAAAGAGTTAGAGCTTGATTGTGAAGATAATTTAATTAAACCAGCAACTCAATTTAGGCACTTGCCACTTAAAGGACTTTGGCATAAGCACTATTTTTCTGCTCGTTTTATGGCTAAAATCTTCAATTGCATCATGGGAAAGATGGAATTAAAAAATACTAGATAAATACTGGTCGGAGGGAGAACCATTAACTGATAACATATTGAGAACAGTCGCAGAAGAGTTTACTTTTAAAGCTTTTGAAGACAGGGCGGATTGCGGTAAGCTAACTGGAGAATGGATCGTTTTTGCGAAGCTGGAAGATAAAAATTACTATCTAGCTCTTGGCGAGCATGATGGTAGTGATCACCAATTATACGAGGTGATAAAGTCTACATGCACACCTCAATTTGGTTTTTGGATGATATCCTAGAGTGAAAAATCGGATTGTAGTTAGTTGTATTTAAGGCTTCAAGTAGTCTTTTAAAGCTAAATCCCATTCATAGGTTTGAAAGATTATTTCGCACCTATGAATGGAGTATTACTAAATTAAATAAAGATAGCTCTACTGTTATTATATTGTATAGCTTTAGTACCTAGACTAACCACAAATCGCTTAGAGAACATTTCAACTGCTCATGCCGTTCTTTCAGAGAGTAAATATCCCATTCTGATACTTTGCAAATATCCCTAGTTAAGTCAAATGAACTTTGTTATTTAATTTTTCGTAGATACCTTTCTTTTATCAAAGTCACTATTTTGTGCCTCAGAGTTCTTTGAACCGCTAATCAAAGTTAGGTTGCCCAATTTATGTAACCACATTGCGTGGTCATTTGAATTATATCTTGAAGTCCAATATTCGTTCGCTAGTTTTTGAGGCAAGATATGTTCGATGGTTATGCGACCAGTGTAAGTTTTGATCACGCTTTCATCTTGCTGTTCAAGATCTAAACGCAAAAGAATTGCCTTTATCAAGTTTACTTGATTTGGTCTTGGTTCATATAAGTCTTGATCTAGTGCTTCGGTAAAACCTGCGTTATCAGAGTGTTGATTTACATGTTCAATAATATCAGTGAATGATTTTCCATTGTTTATAGCGACTAAAGCTGAATAACACACCATTTCTCTTTGGCTTTTTACTTGTTTCTTAAGCCAACCATGCATATAAACTTTTTCGAACGCAGTTACAAAATCATTAAATTCAGACCAAGTTAAATCGCTTTCTCTTGTCATGCGATTGAGAAATGCCATTACAGGTGGAATCCATTCATCGGTTGCTAGATTTGTTAGAGATGCAATTTTCGTTTTAAGGATAGATTATCAAATTCTATTTCTGTCAGTTTTGTATAGTTTTGCTGAATTAACAAGCATCAATGACATTTCAACAGCATCATCATCAAAATCATTTTGTAAGCTTGTAACAAAGCATCTAACCCTTTTGTAATACGCGGTCACGGTCTTTTTCTGATAATTTATGTAGGGTTAAAAATTTGTCTAATTTATTAACTCCAACCATATCTTCAATTTGAGACCAGGCAGATTCTATTTGGCTAGAATCTCTTTTTAATGATGATGCTGATTCAAATAAGGTGTTTTTAATAGGTCTGCGTTGCTAAGAGGTAATCCTCGATTGTTTAAAACATTAAATAATCGGAAAGATGAGGCAAAGTCGTCAGTTTGAACAAAACGATAAATACGTTTTGGAGTATATACTTGGCAATTTTTAAGATCAACTTGGTCTTTACCTTGAAGGTGTTTTCTTATAACAGTAGCATTATCAATAAATAGCTGTTCTGTACCAGTAGGTTTTCTGGTTTGTATTCTTTTATCTTGTAATATGTAGAATTTATATAGGTCGTGTTCTTTTTTCGAACAACTAGTCGAGGTTCATCGAGTTTCATCAGAATAAACATCAATAGGTAATATACGTTTTTAAGCGTCGTCTTTACTCCTTGATGATCTATAAGCTTTAATTCGGATACAATTAAACTTAATGTTGTCAAACGTTGCTGACCATCAACAACCTCGAATGTATTGTTTCCTTTATTAATGCAAATCATGCTTCCTATAAAGTATTCCTTTTCATCTGAGAGGTAGCTTTGATAAATGTCGTCGATAAGCTGTTCTGCATTGTCGGGACTCCAGCTATATGGTCTTTGATAGGCTGGTATTATGTACTTTTATTTTCAGTCAGGATGTCCTGAACTTTACATTCTTTGGCTTCCACTTGATAACCTATTGATAAGTATAAATTATGATGATTATGCCATAGTGACCTAGTTGTATACAGTGCTAAGAGTGGAATTTGCAGCATACACTCCCATTGCAATTCGATATGAAAGGTATTGAATTATAGCTATAGAGGGTCTTGTCTACCTTTAGTTCCAAAGAATGGTGGTTAAGTTTTGCACAGTATGAGTGCGGTGTAAAAATAGGCTCAATTTTAGGTCGCACTCTACCTTTGCCAAACTTGGCAGTGAATGTGCCAACATTGACAGTCGATGTGCCAAGTTTGGCAGAAGAAATTTATCTGGATTGGCTGCTGATTTATTTAAGAGAATGAAATTTTTCAGTCACTCCTTATATTTAATTATAACTTTATAATAGTTATAACGGTTATAATAGTTATAACATAAAAAATAAAATTATTAAATATAAAATTGGATCCTAAATGTTTCATGTGCCGATCTTGTTTTATTATCTGATCAATATTACTAAATGAAGCTACTGTTTAGTTTAATTATTTAATTTATTGGCGGCAGAATTAAATGCTTTACTATTTGAATTTTATTTGATACTTATTTGTATATATTAACTATCACGTATTTTGGAATATTTATTATGTATAAAGGTCAAACATTATCTTTAAATAAAACAAATGGAAAGAAGCTTTGAGAGGCTCTCAAAGCAGTAAACAAGATATTCAGGTTAAAGAGAGCCGTGTTCCTGGCTTGTATGGCTGTAATCGCTATAAGTCATCAAAGAGAAAGATTGAAGATAGCAACCTTACATTCAATCCATTTTAAAGTGATTCTTAGTGGTATTAACAAACATCCGTTTTAGATACCAACTAGAGTTAGTTGAAATAGGTGTCAAAACTACCCCATAATAATTGTTGATACTCTTTTATTTTTGATACCACTTATGATACCAAATAAGAACTATAAAGGTGATTTATGTCTGAGGGACGTACATTCGCATATTGTCGCGTTTCAAAAAGCGAACAAACAACAGAAAACCAGATCCTAGCCATTAAGAATTTTGGTTATGATATTCCAGATCATCGCGTTATTTCTGAAACTGTGTCAGGTGGCGTTCCAGCGATGGAACGTGGGCATTTCAAAATGTTGGTTGAGCATAAGCTAGAAGAAGGTGACAAACTGGTTGTTTTAAAACTAGATCGGCTAGGTAGGGATAGTATTGATGTTCAGCATACGATTAGTATGCTGTTAGAGAAAGGAATTAGACCTATATCGTTAGATTTACCAGCCGCTGATCTAAGCTCAGCGGAGGGGCGATTAATGCTCCAAATGTTTTCAGCATTTGCAGAGTTTGAACGTAATCGTATCCGAGAGCGCACGATAGAAGGGCAAGCACGAGCGCGATCGGAAGGAAAGGTTATCGGTAGACCAGAGGCTAAAGACACAACGTCAAGAGTTCAAGAGTGTCGTGCTCTTGGGTTAACACAATCAAAAACAGCGAAAAAATTGGATATCTCTCTGCCGACGGTTAAGCGCCATTGGAACAAGTGAGAGCTGCTCTAATGCCACAAAACAGTGTTCTTCACTTTTATTGCTACTGCGCGTGCTGGACAGCACACGCGGCATGGCTGATGGAAACCGCCCTGATAAATAACTAAGCGATTCGCCAGTTGTCGAATAATAAGGCACTCGATGAGGTTCATTACTGCGCGTGCTGGACAGCACACGCGGCATGGCTGATGGAAACCGCCCTGATAAATCACTAAGCAATTCGCCAGTTGTCGAATAATAAGGCACTCGATGAGGTTTATTACTGCGCGTGCTGGACAGCACACGCGGCATGGCTGATGGAAACCGCCCTGATAAACACTAAGCTATTCGCGAGATACTGAACAATAAGGTACTCAATGAGGCTCATTACTGCGCGTGCTGGACAGCACACGCGGCATGGCTGATGGAAATCACCCCCGATAAACCACCACTAAGCTATTAGCAAAATGCTGAACAATAAGGTACTCGATGAGGCTCGTTACTGCGCGTGCTGGACAGCACACGCGGCATGGCCGATGGACATTACCCCCCGAAAAATCACTAAGCTATTCGCCAGGTGTTGAACAATAAGGTACTTGATGAGGTTCATTACTGCGCGTTCTGTGAATAGCCACCGACTTGATAGACACCTTTTAGTTAGACAAAATGACTAATAGAGAGGTGCTTATGAGCAGCAAGAGATATCCAGAAGAATTTAAAATTGAAGCAGTCAAACAAGTGACTGAAAAAGGTCATAGCGTGGCTGATGTTGCAGCGCGACTAGGAACAACGAGCCATAGTTTGTATGCGTGGGTTAAACGCTACGGTCCCAACTCCTCACAATACCAAGCTCAATCTGATGAAAGTGCTGAAATTCGTCGACTTAAAAAGGAATTACAGCGAGTAACAGAAGAGCGAGACATACTAAAAAAAGCCGCGGTGTACTTCGCAAGCCAGTCCGACTGAGGTATGCCTTTATTAAAGCGAATCAGACAATCTGGTCTGTTCGACGTATGTGTAAGGTCTTTGGAATTCACCCAAGTGGTTATTATTCTTGGCTAAAAAATCCAGATAGTAGACAAGAAAAGCGGCGAAAATATCTTCTCGGACTGATAAAGCAATTTTGGCTGGAGTCAGGCTGTGTATACGGTTATCGAAAAATCTACAGTGACCTGCGAGATGAAGGGGAAATCTGTGGAATTAACCAAGTTCATCGTCTTATGAAGCGAGAAGGAATTCAGTCACAAAGAGGTTATCGAAAGCCCCGCCCTAAAGGTGGTGTCGAAAACATCATTGTTTCCAACAAGCTCGCCCGAGAGTTCAACCCGCATGCGCCCAATCAATCGTGGGTAACTGATATTACATATATCAAAACGCACGAAGGTTGGCTGTATCTAGCGGTAGTTGTAGACCTGTTCTCTCGGCGGGTAATTGGTTGGTCAATGAAAAGTAGAATAACCAAAGAGCTTGCCCTTGATGCTTTGCTGATGGCTATTTGGCGTCGTTCACCAATACAAAAAGTGCTCGTTCACTCAGATCAAGGAAGCCAGTACACCAGCTACGACTGGGACAGGTTTTTGAAACAGCATGGTCTTGAATCAAGTATGAGTCGCCGTGGTAACTGTCACGACAATGCGGTTGCCGAGAGTTTTTTCCAGTTACTCAAAAGAGAAAGAATTAAGCGGAAGATCTACACCACGAGAGAGGAAGCTCGTATGGACATCTTCGAATATATTGAGATGTTCTACAACATTAAACGCCGACATGGTTCCAATAATCAGTTGTCGCCAGTAGAGTATGAAAAGCAATATGAAATAGAATTAAAGAGTGTCTACTAATTTGGTGGCTATTCACTGTCCAGCACATGCAGTTAGTTCATTGTCTCGATAGGTAATTACATGGTAGGTAAACGTGTAGAACGTATGACAATAAACACGATCAATTTTGTTTCATCTGAAAACGGAGCGTACTGTGGAAAACTCGTAATAATGTGAAAATTCGAAAAATATGGTATGAAAATTTAAGGAACTATAACTTATAATTAGCAATGCTTTGTCGAAGAACACTGTTCTTGTTAATTAATGGATTCGAACAGTATGGTGAGGATTTTGATGTAAATCATTAATGGTGAAGATATAACTAATTTAATTTGGTTTTATTTTGATTTTTACTTATATATATCAACTGTATGAGTCTTGTTGGTTTTATTATACATATATTAGTTTTAGTCAAGTTGTTGTAATTATTATCCAATATAATTAACATTGGATGCATATCAACTATTTAAATAAAGATACGTATAATGAAAAATTTTAAAGACCTACCAATAGCAATGCAATCGGAAATCCTTGATGATTACTATTTTGATTTGAGAGACAATACAGAGCTAGATCTTACTCCTTGTGGTTACATAGGAGTTAATATGGATCGAACATTAGTAAGGCAATCTGCACTTTCTGATATGTTTAGTCTTACGGCTTTGTTTCGTAGTCATGCATCCTATCGTGTCTATTACTCAAATGGTGCTAATTCATATAGGCTATATATTAGTAATTTATTTGTTCAGCATGTTTTAAAAGAAATGCAATGATGTGATTTTTATGAGGGTTAAATTTGGTTTTTATAAGCATGCTCACTTGAGTGTGCTTTTTATAAGCAAAAAAGGCCGAGATTAACTCGACCTTCTTATCCAACGCTTGACCGCCTGTTGGCGCGGAAATGTAACCATCTATTAGCGGATAGATTAGTGTATTATTTACTACTAAAAGTATTTCTTTAAGCCACCTGTGAGATGGAAATTACATTGCCCTTAAAAGGTCATGTATGATTAGTTGTAAATTAAATCTTTAAACCACTTTTAGATTTTAGGTAAGCTTCTTGGCTACAGACTTAATATATGTAATCATGTCTCTTTAATCAAGATGTTTTGAGCTTGACTTAAAAATATTTTATGTATAATTAATAAAATAAAGGAATTAAATTAATTAATAAAAAGTCATTCGTGTTAATGGCTAAAAATTAATTAAATTATAGCGTTGCTACTATAGATCCATACCTGAATGTTCGACTTCATCATGCAGCTCTCTCCATTCTGGACAATGTTTGGCAATAAGTTTCCAAAAGTTTTTGTTGTGACTCTTTTCAACCGTGTGGCAAAGTTCATGAATAATCACGTAATCCATCGCTTTATTCGAAAACTCCATGCAACGAGGATGAAACTCAAGAACATTGTTCTCAGTACAATTTGCCCACCTTGCATCAAACCTCTTGATGCGAAATGTTGTCGCTTCCAACCCTGTTTCTTTCTGTAAGTAACGGAGGCGAGCACCAATCTTTTCTTGTGCTTTGTGCTTGTAAAAGCGTTCTAGTGCCGCTTTAAACAAGTTACGACTCACATAAGTCCCCTCGGGTGAAAGAATCTTGAATCGACTTTGAGTAAAGCTAATTTCAACCCTAGAGAGATCAGGAGCGGGAATCACTTCACAATAGAACGTTCGACCACGGTAGGGTGCTCTGCTACCCGTGACTATATCTTCTTTGAGAGGTTGGTTAACCTCGGCTAGTCGCTGTTTGATCCAACGTGCTCTGTAGCGAATTAACGCTTGCTGTTCTTCTTCAGGTACGTCAGGCCCACGTAGAAGTACCTTCTTACCACGTTCAACAGTTATGTAGTGATGGGCTAATTTTGAGTCTAACTTAAATACCCATTCGATCTCTGTTGTTCCATATTGATAAATTGGCATAGTGATTAGTTGTTCTTCATGATATTAAAGATTTCCGCTGAGTGCTGTCGTGCTACCGTCATGTCCCAACCACCAAGCCCCCGCAAAATGGTGCGAATCGTCTTTTTGATCTCATTATGAATATCGGTCTGTTTTTTCCAAATCGGTGACAGCATGACTTCAGCGATATCAGGATGGTTAAAGATACCTTTTGTCCAGGCCAGTGCTTCAGCTTCATCTACTTGTTTTTCAAGGTAGTTGAACACGGCTCGTTCGGTTGCTGTCGCTAAACCCATTTCAGATGGTTTCGCATCTTTATCACGCACTCGTTGAGCAAAGAGTTCTAGCTGTTCTAAGAAGAGTGCTTGTTCAATGCGTCCTTCACGCTCGTCTTGGATGAGTTTCTCTAACTCTTCTTCAAGATCGCCAAAGAAAGCAGGGTCTTTACCTTTACCCGTCTTGATGGTGTGCTTGAGTTTATTCTTCATGACAAGCGCGGCACTGCCTGTACTCTTTTGCTTACGTAGTAGATCCATATCGGCAGCATCTAGGATAGACACTTCACGACCTAGTAAGCTCTTAACTTCACTTGCCTCGATATGGTCGTCGAGCATCTTTTTCAGCAATTCTGATTCAGACACGGTGATACGAACCGCATCCGCACTATCAGGCATTTTATTGCGTAGTTGCAATTTGATCTCGTTGAGCACTTTGAAGTAAGGCTGATAAGGCGCTCCTCGCTCGTCAGGTAAGACGACATCTAAGCGGCTATTAAACTCCGCTAGAGCAACGAGAAAATCCTCAACAACATCTAAACGAGCGTCTGGGTCTAAGTAGAGATCGGCATCTTCTTTGTAAGGCTCAGGCTGTTTTACTGGGTGATGTTTTGTAGGCAGAATATCTACGACTTTAGTGAGAGCTGCTTGAAGCCTTGGTAACTCCGCTTCTACATCTGTCCATACCTGCTCTGGCTGCACATCACCACCGTACACTTTGAGTGCATCATCAAGATATTCAACAACACCGAAGTAATCGACGATATAACCCGCTTTCTTACCTTTACGAGTACGGTTAACGCGGGCGATAGCTTGGAGTAGGGTGTGCTCCTTTAATGGCTTGTCCAGATAGAGAGTGCTGACAATAGGGGCATCCCATCCTGTGAGTAGCATGTCAGAAACGATGATTAGCCCGATATTGTTGAATTTAGTTTCTTCTTTGGTATTTTCTGATTCATCACCATACGGCAGCTTAAACTCTTCGTTTACCAAGTTTGGAATGTCTTCTGAGGGAACTGCAATCGACGTTTTCCCTTCTTTGATTTCGCGCTTAATGCGTTCTTCGATGGTTTCGAGCTTTGAGGTTGCTCCAGTCGCGTAGTGAGCTTGCTGCTCGCTGATACCAGTGCGTTTATCTGTCATGCTACCAAGCGAGATAACCACTCGGCTTTCAAAGGTCGCTAGACCTTTGTCTTTACGTTCTTGCATGATTTGGTTCAGAACATCTTTATAGCGAACAGCCATGTCACGCCCATCACATACCAGCATCGCTTTAAAGCCACGAGGACGCACACTAGATAAGAAGTGCTCAACTAAGTGAAGCGCATTCTCTTCAATACGACTGATAGCCCCTCTACGTTTTTTAAGTAACTCTTGTTTGAGCTTTTTCTTGCGAGCGAGAGGTTCTTTCCCAAACTGGTCTTCGAAGGCTTGCTTTAGCTTTCCGTCACTTCCCCATTGCGCCATGCCTTCAAGATACTTGATCGGAAGTGTTGCACCATCAGCAACCGCCTCATCGAGTCGGTAGGTGTCGATGTAGTCTTTACCACCGAACGTACCTAAGGTTTCTTTATCGTCTTTGAATAGGGGAGTTCCAGTAAACGCGATGAACTTGGCGTTAGGTAAAGAGGCACGCATGAATGCTGCTAAGAAGCCGTATTGACTGCGGTGAGCTTCATCAACCATCACGAAGAAGTTTGGCTTGGTACTCAAAACACGAAAATCAACTTTCTCTTCGCTAACCAGTTCCCACTTGGCTTTTTGAGGATTGCCACTCGCGTCTGTGTGACCGTAAAGAACATTGTTCTCTTTTAAGATCCAGCACTGTTCATTGCCTGCATTATCTTTACGTAATACTCGTCTTACGCGGCTTTTTGAGTCTGCTGTAGCATCTTCATCTTCCGATTCTTTCGCTGCTTTAATTTGCTTACCATCACTTTCTTGAAACTTTTGCACTGTAGAAGTAAAGATCGCGCCGTAGTCGTTACTTAAAAGCGCTTCTAAGCCTGCAACAGAACTGGCTTTAGCAGATTCAAGACCGACATTGGTGAAAGTGTTATGAATTTGGCGATCGAGATCAGTACGGTCAGTAAGAACCAAGATGCTAGGGTTATTAAAGCCAGAAATTTCCGCACGCATTAGACGCGCTAACAGTGCCATCGTGAGCGATTTTCCGCTGCCTTGGGTATGCCAAACCACACCACCAATTTCTTTACCCAGTAGTTCTGGATCTCGACCTTGTAAGCGTAGCAAGGTTTTCTCTACCGCACGCCATTGTTGATAGCGCGGTAGCTTTTTAATCATGATGCCTTTTTCCACTTCATACATCGGGTAGAAGCAAACAAGACGAACGAAACGAGATGGTTCAAACAGTGCCCACAGCAGCTTGTCTTGCTCGGATGGTGTTTTACCCAGCAGGTTTTCTAACGTTTCTAGAACAGTGTTCTCGTCAGTTTTTTTCGAGTCAAACTTGTAAGTCAGATAGAACTGTTCTGAAGCACAAATTGCCCCGTATTTGGCTTGGTTACGGTTAATGGCGGCACATACCATGTTAAACGCGAAATGCTGGGTAAAAGATCCTTGATAGCCATCGATTTGGGCAATGCCCTTGCTAAGCTTAATGGCGCTATTTTTACACTCGATAAGTCCGAGTGGTAAACCATTGATGAACAACAGTAGATCGGGCTTGAATTGCTCCTCATTGGCATTTTTGCCAATGTATTGGTCTACAACATGGAATGCGTTACCCTCGGCACCTGCTTGATCAATAAAGCGGATACTACGAGGCTGACCATGCTTATCTTTTTGTTGTAGATTGGATTGGAAGAGTACATCTTTCCAGAATGCGTGGTTGGCAAGCATCAAGTCGTTATTGTGCGTAAACCAGATATCACGCAGTTGCTTTATAGCCTTGTAAGCACCATTAGGCACTTCGGCAAGCCAAGGGTTAAGTGCATGTAGTCGATCAGTCAGTATCTCTTCTAAAATCACAGGTTCAGTTTTGTGTGCCTGTTCAACTTGGCTTCCTTTTATGTGGGTATAGCCGAGCTTTTTTAGCCACTCAATTGCAGGGCGTTCTACCCCAACGAGTTCTGGTTTTGATGATTCTGCCTGATCTGACATGGCGCATTCCTTTCTTTATTGTTATTGGTTTTTATTGTTCTTATTAATTCGGTTTGTAAATGAGATGCCTTCTGTTGAGCGCATCATTACTCGAATGGTTAAGCTGCTTCTGGTTATCTAACGGAACTCGCCACTCACCCGTTAACAGCTTTTGCATTAAGCCTTTTTAATTGCTGCGTTTCGGTTTTTGTTGCTTTAATAGTGCCAGGTTCTGCTCTGAAGTTAACAGTATTTCTGCCATGAACTCTTGTTCTTGTAATGGTGGAAGAAACACACTCAAAGGCTTTAATACTTGAAGATTGATATTTTTGAGCACTTTTGTTGCTCTTGAGTCAAGCTCGGATTTTGAGTTTGCATAAAAAAGAACAACCAAGAAGCATTACATATGTCTTGGTTTGCCTGAATGCCAACTAAGCTATCAGGGCAAGCTAAAGGAAACTTAGTTATGGCAACGTCCCCAATATTTGCAGCAATCGTGATCAAGACTGTTTCAGGAGGAAAAGTTTTGCTTACCGTTAAGCCTAATTCATTTAGGGTTTGTGAGTAGGACTCAATATAAACGTGAGCATTCACAACGTCTCCTGTTTGTACGAAAGGAGTTTCTCCACCAAAATACTTAGGGTCGTTACGAGGTCTTGCAGAGAACTTTCCCCTTTCAACACTAGCAATACTTTCAAGAGATAGCTTTTGCCAACATTTAGGAATCTTCCCAAATGGAGAATCTTGAAACTCACTATGAGGTTGCCAGTTACCATCTGAATCTTGAACACCTACGCCTTCTGAAAACAGCTTTTGCATCAATCCTGTTTTGAGCTTTTCGGTTTCAGCTATCTTTTGGTTGATAAGGTCGATCTTCTTATCAACTGTTGATAGGACTTCAGCGATTTTTTGTTGTTCTTTTAAAGATGGACACTTAATTGTTAAGGCTTTTAGATCTGATAACCCTATACGTGATCGCGTAGTCCCTGTAGATAGGGCTGTTGCTTTTTTGCGAAATTCAGGTGCATTTAAAGCATGAAAGACGAACTCGTTATCGAATAATTCCTTGTTTACAGCTAATCGAATGCCATCAGAACACATCACATAACGTTGACTGTAATCAGGAACAATACAGCAGCGAGCTACAGGAGACATTTTCGCTAACAATATATCCCCTGGATAAATGTTACTTGCTAATAGTTCATCCGCTTTTTCTTTGAGGTATAAATTTGAGATTTATCTAAAAAGTACCCTCGCCAATATCCTGTAGCTGTAAAACTCTTACGCCAGAAGAAGTATAGTGAGCCGATTTTAGGTCTGAGCCGAAAGGCCCACCTTTGAATGAAAACTTGTCTAAAGGGTTCGCTAAATCTTTTAGAGAGTATTCAAACCAATCTTTTGATACATATAATTGACTCATGAAAACTTTCCTATCAGGTTAAGGAGTTTATTTAACTTTTCATCGGTCGTTTTTAGTTCTTGATCAATTGCAGATAACCTCTGTAGAGTATCCTGAATGTCAATTTTTTCTTCTTCTTCTGACGTATCAATATAGCGGCTGATATTGAGGTTAAAGTCGTTTTGCTTAATCTCTTCAATGTCGACTACTCGTAGATATTTCTCTACTGCAACATAGTCCAGAAGCTCTGAAAGATTATCTTCCGTTTGCTCCCCAGCGTCTACGAGTGTTTGCTTCGCCTTATTGTATTCAGTCGTAATGCGTTTGATATCGGCTTCACGTAGGAAGTTCATCGCTTTACCTTCACCAAACTCGGCAGAAGCATCAACGAAGATAACCTTGTTCTTTAACGCCGCAGGCTTGTTTTTGTTGATGATCAACACTGCCGCCGCGATACCCGTGTTGAAGAAAAGTGCTGGCGGCAAACCAACCACACCCTCAATCAAGTCGCCTTTAAAATCATCTTTGCCAACTAGCATGCCTTTACGGATTTTGCCTTCATCGCCTTCACGGAAAAGCACACCGTGGGGCACAACCACACCGATTCGACCATCATCTTTGGTTGAGGCAATCATATGCTGAACAAAAGCCAGATCTGCTTTGGTGCGCGGAGCAATGCCTAGACCAAAGCGACCAAATTTATCTTTTAGTTCAGTCGCGTATTTGGGTGCGATTTCGGTTTCTTTACCGTTTTTATCGATCTTGGTCTTTTTGTTTACTTCTAGTGGCTCCCACCACTCTTTGATTGAAAATGGTGGGTTCGCGATTACTCGATCAAACGTTTGTAAGCCTTCGCCACTTTTGTGCAATGGGTTAACCAAGGTATCACCACGCTTGATTTCCCCATCAAGGTTATGCAAGAACATGTTCAGCTTGGCAATAGCCCACGTACCTAGGTTTTTCTCTTGACCGTATAATTTACAGTTCGGTTTCCCCATCACAATGCCGTTGTCGTAGTTCTCTTTGATATGACGAGCAGACTCAACCAGCATGCCGCCACATCCGCAGGTAAGGTCATAGATTTCATGCCCAGGTTGTGGGTCAATCAGTTTTACGATCAGCTCTACTACTTCGTGTGGGGTGTAGAACTCGCCACCTTTTTTGCCAGCATCATCGGCGAATTTACCAATCAGGTATTCGTAGGCATCCCCAAGCAAGTCAGCTTTGTAAAGGTTCTTGTTGCCCAGTTTATGCTGGTTGAAGTGGCGAAGCAGACGCATGAGAAGCTCGTTGCTGAGCTTTTCTTTGTCACCGAATTGGATAGCTGTTAGCACTTTTTCTAAGGTTGGGTTTTGTTCTTCAATTTTGGCAAACGCTTCATCGATAGATTCGCCAACGTTTTCCGATTTCTTGGTGAGATTTGCCCAACGCGCATCCACTGGCACGAATTGCTCTGGGTTATCTTCTAGGATAATTTCCATTGCTACGTCAGCACTGCAATCTTCTTCATCCATCACGGCTTGTACGCGCTCGTCAAACACATCAGAAAGGCGCTTAAGGAAAATAAGACCAAAGATATAGTTTTTGAAGTCTGAGCTGTCTACAGTGCCGCGCATGATGTTTGCGCTGCCCCAAAGCCATGTTTTAAGCTCTTCTAAGCTGATTTTGTCTGCTGTTTCGACAGTGGTGGTATTGTTTGTCATCTGGATCTCTTTAGCGTTCACGGCTTGCCTTGTTGGTTAGTCGGCAAAGAACAAAATTTGCGGGCATTATAGCGCAACATAAAGCAATTGAGAGACAAAGGTCAGGATATTTGAGAGTCGCACGGAAACGTGCGTTTAGGAGCTTATTCCCTGCCACCTTTGCTTACAGATCGTAATGTATAGGCAATAGCGATAGGTAGCAGGGATAGATGGCTTTATGCTGCGATGTCCACTGGGATGTATTTGTTGGTATCCATTTCTGCATATGTTGCAGCATGCTTGTGAAGGGTTACGCGTGCCTTATTGGTGTTGCCGCTGAACCTTGCCATTTCAAAGCCGAACGAGGAGAGCAGCTTTTTCAGGTACGATGTTGCTTTATTTAACTTGGCTTCTTTGTGCAAAGGTTTCGTGATGTGCAGCGTTTCATCTAAAACCCAATTCAAACGTGTTCTTTGGTTGTAGCAGTGTTCAACTATGATACGAACATCATCTTTATGGATAGATAAGCTCTTTTCGATTTCGCAGAAACCATGTTCTTTCAAAATGGTTTGAAAGATAAAGTTCGCAGTATCTTGATGTTTTGGCTGTATATTTTGCTTAACTTTATGGCGTTTAACAAAGGAAATGCATCAAAGATATCTCTGTGTTTCATAAACTCATAATGAAAAGAACATCATCTTGTTCCACGTTAAGAAGCTGGTAATCTGTTCTGATTCGGCGTTTGGTTAAAGCCGCATTGTCGGATGATGTACGAGCGTTTGATTCGCATAGATTGACGGCTTGTTCGCTCGATAAATTCGGTGCGTTTACAATCGCCTCGATAAGCAATGTTCTGTATGTCTTTTGTTGTTCGTTTACACACTTTTTAGCTAAACACTGATCCATAAGAGAAGAGGGGGCTGATGCCGTAGTAAACCCTAGTTCTTCGAGTGTTATGTGCATGTGCAAAGCGAATGAAGAAAAGAACATGTGCTTTGAGTTTAAGAACTCAATATGAAGTGCGTCTGTCGCTTGATAGTGAAATCTTGAGTCATATTTGATTTTGTGGGCTTTCGGCGCTGAGAAGTCCGCAAAGGCATCAATCGCAAACCAAATCGTTTTGCTGTGCGAAAGCGTCTTGCAAAGTTTACTAGTTCTAACGGTGCTAGTGTTTTATCGCAGAATACGACAACTTTATCGGAAAAATGCGTTGTAATAGAAAACCAGAACCTAGGCAAGGGGATGCCATAATGGCTTTGTACTTTCTGATTTCATCATTTGGGTTAGCTAAAAACGCACTCTGTTCTGGCATATCTTTATTATCTCCATGAATAATCAATACACCGTCAGCAAGTGCTGATTTTTCGCAATCAAGCTTGTTTTCATTTTCATACCCTAACGACTTGGTGACGTTGCGTAGAGTATTTAGAGAGTCAAACAAGAAGATTTTATCTTGATTAAACTGCTTATCTAGGTGGAGATTAGATATGTATTGGTTTTATCAGTAATAACGGCTTTGATGTTGGTGTATGGATTTGCAGTGCAGTTTAAAAGCGTCACTTCACCTCGCAACCCCTTGATATAACTCAAACCGATGTTTGATATGTCAGCATCGCCCACAATCAGTTGCGGAACATTGCGGATAATCTCTGATAAGCGTTCGAAGACAAGCTGTTTTGGTAGTTGTTTACTATGTTCAGAACAAACAACGGTGCTCAACACTTTTTCAAACTCATCAATGATAAGAATGTCGGTTTGCTTTAAATAGGTAAAAATGTGTGTTTTCCAGACGCTATTCACTACCACTCCGATAGCAGAGGCTTCTTCTAACGTTGATAGCTCATCGTTGTAACTAGTTGCTAGGTTGTCAGTGCAGTATTGCTCAACCAAGGCTGTGAGGTATGACAGGTAAGCGACCTTTTTATTCTGCTTCTTTGCTGTTTGCGCCACGGGGCCAAAGACATGTTTGGTTTTCCCTGTTCCAGTCGCTGACTTAATGGCGAGGGTACGCGTGTTATTAATTAGCTTGGCGCACTTGGGTACATCTAGGCTTTTTACAGTTACGAGATCGGTTTGAACGGTCGGACACATAAATTTTTTAACCTGAGTGCGACAATGACTCAGTTGCTCATTGAGAGCATGACGTAAAACGGGCTGCTGTAGTTTGTTAATTGCGTTTACGGCATGGGTCGCTAAACATGAATCAACAGTGCTGTTGATCAGTGGCATCGTGCGAAGTAATTGAGTTGCTAGCGATGTGATAACATCATGACAAGAAGTTAATGAGCAGCATAAGCTAAGGTAGCTCACGATACCGTAGAAGTCGTTTAACGGGTGGATTGTGCCTGTTGTTGTATCTAACACAGTTACACGAGCATTTTGATAGTTGTACGCCATTACTTTTGCTGTTAGCTCAGGCAGCATTTTTGAGTCAACAACAAGCAAAATGTCAAAGCCAGCATCTTTATAATAGCCGATCACTTCACCCGCATTGATGCTGTCGTTGCTTAATGCAACGACTCGGCGTTCTGTTGCCACATATTCAATGAATGGTGAGATCAGAATCGAAACAGACTTTACTGCTTTGTCTGATGGTTGGATGAGTGTGTGCTCTGCGGTTTGAGATTGTGCGATGACGTTCATTTATTCTTATTCCGTGGTCAACGCAAAGGTGCAAAATTCACTAGATAATATATATAACTAAGAAATTCTGCACTTTTGCTAGCATGCTAAAGCATGCAATAAACAATAGGTTTGATTGATTTTGTGCGAATTGCTTAGTTAAGCAGCTAGTGATAAGAAACTGTTGTCGAAGAGCGCTTGACGTTGTTCAACTAGAGTTGCGACTACTTGTTGTAGATCTTGACCGACCACGATGGCTGCAAGAAAAGTGTCGACTTCATGAGCGAGAAAGCCCACAGAATTTGCGCCTAAAGGAATGGAAGGTGGAAAAGTGCCGTCATTGATTTTGCGGTGCAGAGTTGCACGAGAAAAAGGGATGCGCTTTAGTACGTCAGCTTTGCGTTCGATTTTGATTTGAATTTTAGTGTGGTTCATAACAGACATTACCTTCTACAAAGACGATCCGCACTAACTAGTTTTGCGCATCCCAAAATGTTATGGGATAAGCCATCTGGAAGATCAGATAACTTTCTGCGTCAGGAGTCACCGATACAATACATGCACCTAAGTGAACTTGTTGTTGCTGTAATACCTATCAGAGCGATATTAAGCGGGGTAGTTAATGCTAAATCAAAAAAATAATAAACAATTAGTCTCAGTAGACTGCCGTTGTGGCAGAAGCGCTTTAAGCCAGTAAGTGTCTGTTCTCCATCAGAAAAGGTATTTATTGGACGACGTATGTTTTAATTGAGATCCAGCGGATCGTCAATATTAAATTATTTAATTTGCTGATTAACTGTGATCTTTGTCACTTAAGTGGTGCTATTTAGCTCCTTGCTGCCGCCAGCATTCTGAATACAGTTAAGAACTTGTAGAGGTATGGTGGAGATATCTGACTGATAGCATTCGATATTAATGTTCCTTCCTGATCTGGTGTAATTATCTTGATGTGCTTATTTATTGAACAGTTGCTTCTTAACTACGTTGAGTAAGGAGAGCACTTAGTTTGCAATCTAAATGCTCTTATAATCAGACGGATTAGTGTTGTTCAGGCTTTGCTATGGTGTTAGCGTTTTTTGAGGCTTCAAGAATAAAGTCACTCCACCAGTTCATGATTTTTCGTCGTTCATCAAGGTATTCAGCATTGTTGTAGATGTCACGAATAGTGTTTTTGTCTACGTGTGCTAAACACAGTTCAATAGCATCTTTGTTGAAGCCCTGCTCGTTAAGAGCTGTACTGCCTATTGAGCGCATGCCATGGCTTACTAGCTTTCCTGACATCCCCGCGCGTTTAAGAGCAGCATTCACACTTTGGCTATTCATATGTTCGCCTGTCGATTTCCCACTCGGGAATACGTACATTTGGCCAAACGAAATTGGCTTCATGAATTCTAAAAGCTGAATAGAAGCGTATGAGAGCGGTATTTTATGGTCTCGCTTCATTTTCATCTTCTCGCGACTGATGACCCAAAGTCGGTTTTCAAAATCTATTTCTGACCACTCTGCACGAGCGCACTCAACTGGGCGAGTTAGGGTATGCAGTTGAAATTCAAACGCACAGCGAGTGATATGCTTGATGTTTGCTAAAGACATCTTTTGCATCAATAGGTTTAACTCGTCTGGCTTGATTGTAGGCATATGTTCTTTCTTGGGCTTTTTGAAAGCATCACCAATACCTTCTAATACAGGGTACTGAAGATATCCGCAGTAAGATGCGTACTTCGAGATTTCTCTCAAGCGTTGGCATACACGTTTTACGGTTTCCAGTGAACCTTTTGCTTCAACAGGTCTTAACACCTTAACAACGATGGCATTATTAAGTTCACTGATAGGTAGATTGCCCAGATTAGGGAAGATATGTAGCTCTAGTGAACGCCAAATGTCATCGGCATAATCTTCTGAAACCTGAGGTTTTTTCTTTACCTCAAACCATTCTTCAGCAACTGCTCTTAATGTAGAGGCTTGTGCGATCTGAGCATTGATGCGTTGATTATCTCTATATGTCTTTGGATCGATACCTTCAGCAACCAAGGTACGCATCTCTCTTGTCTTTTCTCTCGCTGATGCCAGGGTGATATCTGGAAAGACACCTAACCCAATGTTTTTGCGTTTTTTAGTTGTGGGGTGGATGTAATTGAATAGCCATAGTTTTGAACCGTTTGGCTTAATTCGTAGGTACAGACCATTACCATCAGCCAGTGAATATTCTTTTTCTGCTGGTTTTGCTTTACTGACTTGAGTTGTAGATAAGGGCTTGATTTGTCTAGCCATTTTATTGTCCTTTGCAATGTAACAACAGAATGTGACTAAATTCTGTGGTGTTGCAAAGGATGTTACTAAAGAAGAGAGATTAAGTGAATCACGATGAGATAGTGTGAGACGCTCAATGCTAGGTATTACAAGGCTTTAGAAAAGAAAACGGGACATCCTGAGATGTCCCGATACGCGTATTTGGTGGAGCTGGCGGGAGTTGAACCCGCGTCCGAAAACCTTTCATCATTGGTACTACATGCTTAGTCGATCTTTAAATTCACCACCAACCTGCGAACCGACACGCTAGTTGATGACTATCCTGAATTATAATTCGTCGTTCATCTCTCAGGCGGGAGAATCCGGACTAGCGCGTTTGGGTTTGATCCCTCGTTGGTCCCCGTCTTACGTGCGGAAGCTAGGGCGAGAGAGCTCTGAGCAGGTTATTAAGCTGCTAGTGCGTAGTTTTCGTCGTTTGCGACTATTTTTTTGCGGTTTGTTAACGAGGCCTACCGCACCTCGGCATGCACCTCAGACTTCTGAATTCCCGTCGAATCCTAAATCAGCCCCAGAGGTAATAACCGCATAGTAACAGAAAAGTGTAAGCTGTCCAGTACTATGCGTCTAAGTGGTCAAGTTTAACGCAGTGAGCTCTTCATCACACGCGCTTTTTCACGAGCCCAATCTTTTTCTTTAAGATCAGTACGCTTATCGTGCAGTTTTTTACCTTTAGCCACACCGATTTTGATCTTCACCCAAGAGCGAGACCAGTAAAGTGATAACGCCGCTAGCGTCATACCTTCACGGTTGATGCGACCAAGCAGGTTGTCGAGTTCTCGACGGCTCATAAGTAGCTTACGCACGCGCGTCGGGTTCGCAACAACGTGAGTCGATGCTTGATTAAGAGGAGTAATAGTCATTCCACTGACAAAAGCCTCTCCGTCACGCATAAAGACGTAGCTTTCTGCGATATTGGCTTTTCCTTGGCGAAGGGCTTTTACTTCCCAACCTTGTAGCTCCAAGCCAGCTTCAATTTCATCGTCAATGAAGTATTCGTGGCGAGCTTTTTTATTAAGCGCGATAGTGTTACTACCCGCTTTTTGCTTTGATTTTTTCTTTACCATAATGGCCTCATTATACGGATTGGAAATTGGTTAGGAAATCCTTTTATTTGCGCTATCGTCGAATAAAAGTAAAATTGGCGCAAGCCTTAAACACGTATGCGTATCGAGAGGAGAGTGTATGAAGCAAATTAGCCGTTCTGCTTTGGTGTCTTTTAGTGCAGAGCAGATGTTCGATCTGGTCAATGATGTTTCTAAGTATCCTGAGTTTCTTCCTGGTTGTTCAGGTTCACGAATCCTTGAGTCTTCGAGCGGTGCTATGGTGGCTTCTGTTGATGTTGCAAAAGCAGGTATCAGCAAAACGTTCACAACCTCTAATGAGCTTATTCCGGGTCAGGCAATCATGATGAACTTGGTTGACGGGCCTTTTAAAACCTTACGAGGTGGTTGGCTGTTTACGGCGCTTGATGAGCAAGCATGTAAAGTGGAACTGAAACTGGAGTTTGAGTTCTCAAGCAAAATGATCGAAATGGCATTTGGTAAGATTTTTAATGAGCTAACCGGTAACATGGTGAATGCGTTTACCAAGCGCGCAAAACAGGTGTACGAATGCTATGAGTATTGAATCGGATATGATTCATGTGGAGGTGGTGTATGCGCTTCCTCATGAGCAACGAGTGTTCAACTTGGTGGTGAACAACCAAGCGACGGCAGAAGAGATCATCCGTCAATCGGGCGTACTAGAGTTGTACCCTGAAATTGATTTAAACAAAAACAAAATTGGTGTGTATAGCCGTAATGTTCGTTTGGATGCGACGGTTCGAGATAAAGACCGCATTGAGATTTATCGTCCGTTGCTGGCGGATCCAAAAGAGATTCGTCGTAAGCGTGCTGAACAAGCAAAAGCGGCGGGCAGTGCCGATCCTGTGACAGGCGGAAAGCCAAATACGTTACGTAAAAGTGACTGATTCTAAATGGGATCTTGAGATACAAAAAACCTCGCATGTGCGAGGTTTTTTATGAAATGAGTTACTGAATTTGCTCGTAAAACGCGTCGCTTTTCGGGTAATCACCAGTAATATCCGCTAAGGTTCCTTGATCGTTGAACTGAACGATAAGGTCTCTTTGGATTGGGTCACCATGGCCCGGGGTATGATGGTAAATGTAGTACCAAGTATTTGGGTAGCCATTTTCGATCAGCATAGGAGAGCCAAGAACGAAGCGAACCTGTGCTTTAGTCATCCCAAACTTTAATTTATCTACCGCACTTTGCTCTACGTAGTTGCCTTGGTTGATATCAATGCGATAAACCAGTTTTTCTAATACCGAACATCCTGTCAGCAATGTCATTGCTAATGGTACGGCAACTAACCACTTCTTTAATTGCATAATAATTTCTTAGTAACCTTTAAAATACTGCGCTGATAATAAACAAGCTCGACGCAGATGTAAAAAGCTATGCGTCGTATAGTAGGATATCTGACAACGAATTTTGAGTTGAGTTGCATTTATTGGTTGATATTGCGTGATAATTGGCAGGGTTTGACGAGGTAGTGAGGGGGGGTGAAATGTACTTTTTGATTGATGGTTGTCTCGCTACAAGCCGATTTGTGATACTTGGTGAGCCATTGCTTCTTGCTGTGGCTCACCAATGAATCTTAAAGTCTCTAAGCGGCGATGAGTAACTCTTTGGCGTTGGCTAGCGTAGAGTCTGTGATTTGGCTTCCCCCCAGCAGGCGAGCCAGTTCTGCCACACGTTGCTCTTCATCTAGCGTGCGCATTTGAGTTTCGGTTTGGCCACCTTTGGTGTGCTTGGCAACAAACATTTGCTGATGACCACAACCCGCGACTTGTGGTAAGTGTGTGACACACATGACTTGCGTTGATTCGCCCAGTTTACGCAGCATTTTGCCAACAACGGCGGCTGTTGGGCCACTGATACCTACGTCTACTTCATCGAAGATCAAGCTAGGTGTATCGACTTTCTGTGCGGTGATCACTTGGATTGCTAGCGAGATACGCGATAGCTCACCACCCGATGCCACTTTCGCAATTGGCTGAAGAGGCTGACCAGGGTTAGTGGAAACCAAGAAACATACGCTATCCATACCCAGTGGTGATGGGTGGGTGTTCTGGTTGGTCACTTCTATGCTGAAGATCGCTTTTTCCATACTCAGTTCGTGCATGCTTTGCGTAATTAGCTTGTTCAGCTCTTTGGCATAACGACTACGTGATTTATGTAACTTTTCAGCTTGGCTGAGGAAGCTGTGATATTTTTGGTCAACTTCTTGAGCCAACTCATCCAGTTTTTCGTCCGAACAATCAAGCGCTTCAATTTGTCCGAGCAGATCTTGATGGTGCTGGTAGAGTTCATCTGGCATGACATGGTGTTTGCGTGCCATCGACATCACTTTAGAAAAACGCTCTTCGACATAAGCCATGCGGCCAGGATCAACATCAATACCATCTAGGTAGCTACGCAGTTCGTTTTTTGTTTCTTCGAGTTGGATCATGGCTTCTTCGAGCATGTTTGGCAGCTCTGCCAGTTTTTCATCTAACTCAGCAAGTTGATTTAGGGAGTGATTGGCCGATTGCAAAATACCAAGCGCATTGACTTCTTCACCTTCGTAAATAAGTTCGATGGCTTGTTGGCAGGTAGCGGCAAGTTCACCACTGTTGGACAGTCGTTTGTGCTCCTGTTCGAGCTCTGCAAATTCTTCTTCACCTAGCGATAACTCATTCAGTTCTTTGATTTGATATTCAAGCAACTGTTTTTGTGCCTGGTTCTGCTGGCTGTTCTCTTTTAGTTGCTTAAGATGGTTGTCCGCTTGACGCCAATTCTGGTAAGCACTGCGAGTGCTTTTAAGGAGATTTAGGTGCCCTGCGTATTGATCGAGCATCGCCATTTGGTAGTCACTTTTCATTAACTGATGATGCGCGTGCTGACCATGAATGTTGATCAAAAGCTGCCCAAGAGATTTGAGTTGAGAAAGAGGAACTGGGCTGCCATTAATAAAGGCTCTTGAACGGCCTTCTTTGGTGATGATACGTCGCAAAATGCATTCGCTGCCATCAAGAAGATCATTGTCTTCTAGCCAGCGAGAGGCGTGCACGTTGTTGTCCAGCAAAAAGGCGGCACTGACTTCGGTTTTCTCTTCACCTTGGCGTACCATGCCCGCGTCGGCACGTCCCCCTAAACAAAGACCTAAGGCATCAATCGCAATGGATTTACCTGCACCGGTTTCACCAGTAATGGTGGTCATGCCCTTTGAAAGCTCGAGCTGTAAAGACTTAACAATCGCAAAATTATTAACACTTAGATGCGCCAGCATTTTTATTTACCTGTATAACTGAACAATACTGTATAAGAAAACAGTATATACTGTTTCTTTATACAGTAAAGTAATCAGGTGAAATTTGTGATTAATTTCTCTATATAACCAGTAGCTTGGGTGGTTTTAGGTTTCAAAATTGGGCGGAAAGAAGAGATAACAGGGAGAGAAATCAAGCCGATGTGAGGGCATCGGCGTTAATCTGGCTAAGCAGTGCACAGATCTAAGTAGTGCACAGATCTAAGCAGTACCCGGATCTAAGCACGATAGGGTCTAAGTACTGCGATGTCTACGCATGTGAGAAAGCGTTGCGATATGAAAGCATTAGAGCTCTAGAACAGTTTGCTCGACCAACCTAGCTTGTTTCTGAGTACGTGGTAGTAGCTGTAGTCTTTCGGATGGATCAGTTTGAGCACATTCGGGCTCTGGTAGATGTGGATTTCATCACCAGGGGAGACCGGCAAAGAGACTTGTCCATCACAGCTGACTTCTTGTGTGCCGCGATTCTCGGGAGAAACCACAAGTTTAATACGGCGCTTTCCATCCACAACGAGCGGTCGGCTCGATAGCGTATGCGGAAACATTGGCACAAGAGAAATGGCGTTTAAGCTCGGCGAAAGGATTGGACCGCCGCCAGATAATGAATAAGCCGTTGAACCCGTAGGTGTTGAAACGATCAGGCCATCTGCGCGCAGTGAAAATGCGAAGCTGTTGTCGATATAGACCTCAAACTCAATCATGTGAGCGACTTGGCCTGGGTGCAAAACTGCTTCATTTAATGCTGCATTGTGGCTTTTGATTTGCCCGTGGCGATGAATTTCAGCCTCTAATAAGAAACGTTCTTCTTCAATGTATTCGCCGTCTAATACTGCTTTTAGGGCCGCTTTAAAATCGTCGGGGTTGAGGTCGGTTAAGAACCCAAGGTTGCCTCGGTTTACACCAATAACAGCGACATCAAAACGTGATAAGATACGAGCAGCACCTAGCATGTTGCCGTCGCCCCCAACAACAATGGCGAGATCGGCAATTTTGCCTAGTTCAACCATGCTAGCAAATTGGCCTTGCGGGATATCGTCTAAAATAGCGGCAAGGCGATCATCGATAAATACTTGGTAACCTTCAGAGGTCAGCCATTCATAAAGCTCTCTATGAGTTTGAATAGCCTGCTGATCACGGGGTTTTCCGATAATTGCGATCACGTTACATGGGTTTTTCATAGCATTTCCGCATTAAAGAGGCTTGAATCAGGAATCTTCATCCCCATAATAATGGCAAGTTACCTAAATATGCGAATTTTTATGTGGTTAAAGCTCGTAAAACGTGCGCAGCTTTAAGGACATTAAGTTGAATTCTGGAGATATCATGAGCAACGAACAAAACAAAGTTACTGAAGAAGAGCTTGATCAAATCATCGAAGAAGCAGAGAAAGTAGAAGCAGCAGCTCAAGATGCACAAGCGGAACTTGAAGACATTGGCGATGAGAAAGACGCAATGATTGCTCAACTTGAAGCTGCGATTCTATCGAGCGAAGCAAAAGTAAAAGATCAGCAAGATGCGGTTCTCCGTGCGAAAGCGGAAGTAGAAAACATGCGTCGTCGTACCGAGCAAGAAATCGATAAGGCACGTAAGTTCGCTCTAAATAAATTCGCTGAAGAACTTCTTCCTGTGATTGATAACCTAGAGCGTGCTATCCAAGCAGCAGACACAGAGAGCGAAGCGGTTAAACCTCTTCTTGAAGGTGTTGAGCTAACGCATAAGACGTTTGTTGATGTCGTAGCGAAATTTGGCTTGAAAGAGATCAACCCTGAAGGTGAAGCGTTCAACCCTGAATACCACCAAGCGATGTCTATTCAAGAAAGCCCAGACCACGAATCAAACACGGTTATGTTTGTCATGCAAAAAGGTTACGAACTAAACGGCCGCGTGATTCGCCCTGCAATGGTTATGGTTGCTAAATAATTCAGTAAGTCACTGATATAATTAACTTTAAATGCCCGCTTTTTATCCGCGGGCGTTTTTTATTTCAAACATGATCTGAAAACGTACAGCGATATTCACCTCTCTGAATATGGCAAAATATCGAAATTTGATCCTCTTCAAAAATTTCTTATTGGTGATTATTTTTCCAAACCGGGGAAATGTTTCCTCTCATCTGCTTATCTATTGAGTGTTCTCTCTATAAGTTACTGTTATGGCTCGGGTTCAAAATTAAATTCTGAATATGAATGTATTCTAGGTGATTTACTTTTGATGATCTTCATTAACAATTAAGTAAATACTCCCTTTATTTTGTAACGTTAGTGTGTATTATTTGCGACCTCTGCTGTGAAAAGCAGTCGATGTAACTACAAAAACGCAAATAGTAAACACAACATTTTGGGAGATTTACGATGGATAAATCGCTTTCTGGAAAAATATTTATCGGCTTATTTGCTGGTTTGCTGATCGGTACTGCGATTCAGTACTTGCTTGGTGGCATTGCCATTTTTGACACTTACTTATTGGGCGCAGCAGAAGGGGCTGGAGGCATGTTTGTCTCTCTTATTAAACTGCTCGTTGTGCCTTTGGTTTATGTGTCTATCGTGTGCGGTATTGTTGATTTGAAAGACATTACAGCGTTTGGTCGCCTTGGTGGTAAAACTTTTGCTCTCTACATTTTTAATACCATTATCGCAATCACAGCAGCACTGACGGTGGGTCTTATATTTCAACCTGGCGCAGATGCGCATTTAGCCGGAACGATTTCAGAAACGGTGAAGCTGACGACAACAGAAACGCCAGATATCTTTTCATTGGTGGTGAATATTGTCCCGAGTAATCCAATTCAGGCATTTGCAAATGGTGACATGCTGCAAATCATCTTCATGGCGATTTTGACCGGCCTTGCTATTCAAGCTTTGGATTCTCGCGGAGGTCCGGCTATTCGTACTTTTAAGATGGCGAATGAAATCATGATGAAGCTGGTAGGCCTTGTGATGAGCTTAGCGCCTTACGGTGTGTTTGCGCTGATGATCCAACTTGGTGCGACGTTAGATGCGAATACGCTGTTGTCCGTCGCAGGTTATGTTGGTCTTGTGGTCGCGATGCTGGTGTTTTGGATCTTCTTCTTCTATCCAATGGCGGTTAGTGTAGCAACGGGCATGTCACCAAAGACGTTCTTGCGTGCAACTCGTGAGCAAGTGCTGTTTTCACTCTCGACGGCCAGCTCAAATGCGACGATTCCGGTCACGATGCGTACATTGACGGACAAGCTGAACGTCTCAAAGTCGGTTGCGGGTTTTGGTGTTCCTCTTGGCGCGACCATGAATATGTCAGGTGTCTCTATTTACATTGCATTGGCAACCATCTTTGTCGCTAACGCGTTTGGCCAGCCAATTAATACCGCCGATGTGCTTACTCTTGGTGTGACGATTCTTCTTCTATCGATTGGTGCTGGTGGTGTTCCTGGTGGTGGTATTGTGATGGTGGGTGTTTTGCTTCACCAATTGGGGTTACCACCAGAGGGCTTAGCGATCATCGCCGCGGTTGATCGAATCAACGATATGTTCTGTACATCGTCTAACGTAGTGGGAGATACCGCAGTAAATACCATCGTTGCAAAATCGGAAGGTGAGATTGGTAAAGAGGAAGAGATTCGCACGGAACCAGCGCCAGCAAGTGCATAATTTGTAATTCATTCTCATTCAAAGCGAGGTCAAGTGCCTCGCTTTTTCATTTCAGTGAAAAAATCGCATTTTTTTTTATTTTCTCCCTTGAAAAGCCATTTGCAGCCCTTATCTATTGGGCATAAGAGAAGCAAACAACATTATTTTTGTTTGTGAGTAAGGGTTGAATCCCAATTCTACGTCCCCACATAGGGGATATAGCAAAACGAAAATAGAATTTATTCGGAGATAGCCAGATGGGTAAAATCATTGGTATTGATTTAGGTACTACTAACTCATGTGTTGCTGTACTAGACGGCGACAAACCACGTGTAATTGAAAACGCAGAGGGTGAGCGCACCACTGCATCGGTTGTTGCATACACCGACGGTGAAACGCTAGTAGGTCAACCTGCAAAACGCCAAGCAGTAACTAACCCAACGAACACGCTATTTGCAATTAAGCGTCTTATTGGTCGTCGTTTTGAAGACGAAGAAGTTCAGCGCGATATCGAAATCATGCCTTACAAAATCGTTAAGGCTGACAACGGTGACGCTTGGGTAGAAGCGCAAGGCCAAAAAATGGCGGCTCCTCAAGTTTCAGCTGAAATCCTGAAAAAAATGAAGAAAACGGCTGAAGACTTCCTAGGTGAGGAAGTAACTGGCGCTGTTATCACTGTTCCTGCTTACTTTAACGATGCTCAACGTCAAGCTACTAAAGACGCTGGCCGTATCGCAGGTCTAGAAGTTAAACGTATCATCAACGAACCAACAGCGGCTGCTCTAGCATACGGTCTAGACAAGAAAGGCGGCGACCGCACTATCGCGGTATACGACCTTGGTGGTGGTACATTCGATATCTCTATCATCGAAATCGATGAAGTTGAAGGCGAGAAAACATTCGAAGTTCTAGCAACTAACGGTGACACTCACCTTGGTGGTGAAGACTTTGATACACGTCTAATCAACTACCTAGTAGACGAGTTCCAAAAAGAGCAAGGCATCAACCTTAAGAACGATCCACTAGCAATGCAACGTGTTAAAGAAGCAGCAGAAAAAGCGAAAATCGAGCTTTCTTCTACTTCTCAAACTGACGTAAACCTACCTTACGTGACTGCAGACGCGACGGGTCCTAAGCACATGAACGTGAAAGTGACGCGTGCGAAACTAGAATCTCTAGTTGAAGACCTAGTACAACGCTCTCTTGAGCCACTAAAAGTTGCTCTAGCTGACGCTGACCTATCTGTAAACGACATCACTGACGTAATCCTAGTGGGTGGTCAGACTCGTATGCCTATGGTTCAAGCGAAGGTTGCTGAGTTCTTTGGTAAAGAAGCTCGCCGCGACGTAAACCCAGATGAAGCAGTAGCAATGGGTGCTGCAGTTCAAGGTGGTGTTCTTGCGGGTGAAGTGAAAGACGTACTTCTACTAGACGTTACTCCACTGTCTCTAGGTATCGAGACAATGGGCGGCGTAATGACTAAGCTCGTTGAGAAAAACACCACTATCCCAACGAAAGCGAACCAAGTTTTCTCTACAGCAGAAGACAACCAGAGCGCGGTAACGATTCACGTTCTTCAAGGTGAGCGTAAGCAAGCGTCTTTCAACAAATCTCTAGGTCAATTCAACCTAGAAGGTATCCAAGCTGCACCACGTGGTATGCCACAAATCGAAGTGACTTTCGACCTAGATGCGGATGGTATCCTACACGTTTCAGCGAAAGACAAGCAGACTGGTAAAGAGCAGAAGATCACTATCCAAGCTTCTGGCGGTCTAAGTGACGAAGACATCGAGAAAATGGTTCAAGAAGCAGAAGCGAACAAAGAAGCGGACAAAAAGTTCGAAGAGCTAGCGGCTGCACGTAACCAAGCTGACCAAATGATTCACGGTACTCGTAAGCAAGTAGAAGAAGCGGGTGAAGCACTACCTGCAGACGAGAAAGAGAAGATTGAAGCAGCTATCTCTGAGCTAGAAACTGCACGTAAAGGCGATGACAAAGAAGCGATCGACGCTAAAGTTCAAGCGCTAATGACGGCAGCTCAAAAGCTAATGGAAATCGCTCAACAACAAGCTCAAGCGCAACAAGCACAAGGTGCTGACGCTGGTGCACAGTCGAAAGACGATGACGTAGTTGATGCGGAATTCGAAGAAGTTAAAGACGACAAGAAATAAGCTTTCTTACCTAGGTAGTCTCGGCTGCCTAGTGTCTAAAAACTTTTGTGCGCGGGCGTTTGGGGTGACTCTTACGCCCGTCTGTTTGTCAAAGCTGTCTTTCTAGTTAAGTATTTTGCAATGAGTGCACTTACCTAGAATGATACAAACACCAAGCGGTGAATCAATGCCGTTTGCAGTAATTAATTGGTGACGAAGAACATGTCAAAACGTGATTTTTACGAAGTATTAGGCGTAAGTCGTGATGCCTCTGAGCGCGATATCAAGAAGGCGTACAAGCGTCTAGCGATGAAATTCCACCCAGACCGTAACCAAGGTGATGAGTCTGCTGCGGACAAGTTTAAAGAAGTAAAAGAAGCGTACGAAATTCTCACTGACTCTCAAAAGAAAGCGGCGTACGACCAGTACGGTCACGCAGCATTTGAACAAGGCGGTGGCGGCTTCGGCGGCGGTTTTGGTGGTGGCAGTGCTGATTTTGGCGACATCTTTGGTGACGTTTTCGGTGATATCTTTGGTGGCGGTCGTCGTGGCGGTGGTCAGCAACGTGCACAACGTGGTTCAGACTTGCGTTACAACATGGAACTGTCGCTAGAAGAAGCGGTTCGTGGTGTATCGAAAGAAATCGAAGTACCAACGCTGGTTCACTGTGATACCTGTGATGGCAGCGGTGCGAAGAAAGGCTCATCAGCTGAGACTTGTGGCACTTGTCATGGTCACGGCCAAGTTCAGATGCGTCAAGGTTTCTTCGCAGTACAGCAGACCTGTCCTACCTGTCACGGTAAGGGCAAGATCATCAAAGATCCATGTAACGAATGTCATGGTCAAGGTCGCAAGCAAAAAACGAAGACACTTAACGTTAAGATCCCAGCTGGTGTTGATACTGGCGATCGCATTCGTCTATCTGGCGAAGGTGAAGCTGGAGAAATGGGTGCGCCAGCAGGTGACTTGTACGTACAAGTTCACGTGAAAGAGCACCATATCTTTGAACGTGACGGTAACAACCTGTACTGTGAAGTGCCAGTAAGTTTTGCAATGGCAGCGCTGGGTGGTGAAGTTGAAGTCCCAACACTGGATGGCCGTGTTAGCCTAAAAGTACCGACAGAAACGCAAACTGGCCGTATGTTCCGTATGCGTGGTAAAGGTGTGAAAGGCGTTCGTGGTGGCGGTGTGGGTGACCTAATCGTTAAGCTCGTTGTTGAAACTCCAGTCAACCTAAGCTCTCGTCAAAAAGAACTGCTACGTGAGTTTGAAGAGTCTTGCGGTGGTGATGCAGCAACAAAACACAAGCCAAAATCGGAAGGGTTCTTCAACGGTGTGAAGAAGTTCTTCGATGACCTAACCAGCTAATTGCTCAGTTAATCGAAAGTATTAAAAACCTGCTTTGTGCAGGTTTTGTTTTTCTTTATTTGTCATTTCCTCTTCCTTTTCTATTCGTTTTCCTTTCTATCTCAGCTTGAGGTTACCTATTCCAACATGCGCTTGGTGATTCCACATTGGTTGACGTTAGGGTGATTTTCTTTACCCCTGATGGGAAGCATGGGTCTCTATCTTGTCCCAAGTCGGTTTTTGCTGTTGCTTCTATGGTGTAAGCCAGTGTTGCTGAACTTACGATAGAAAAGGTAAAACGATCAGAGTCTGAATCGCAAATCAAACAATGCCCACCTGAAACAATCCCACGCCAGTGATAACTGCCGGTGTAAGCTCGTTCGAGTGCCAATTGAATCCGACTGATGTCGCTTAATGCGACGGTTCGGTGTGAACTTATGGCATGTCGGGTGTAGGACGGGTAGGCGATCGTGGCGAGTAACCCAATGATCACAACGACAATAAGTAATTCGAGCAATGTCATTCCTAATAATGGTCTGTTGTAGCGATTACAACGAGAACTTCGAATCATGACGAGTAACTTCCTTTTCACTTTTCGACCTATTTTTGGCAGGTGGTAGCATCGAATCAAGATGAAATCGTGGTTGAAAAGCCAATTGCATAGGAATTTGGGAAATGCCTCGCGGGTTTACGTTATTAGAGCTTATGAGCACCGTTGCTGTCCTGAGTATTTTGTTGGTTTATGCGGTGCCCTCTTTTCATCGGATATTTGAAGCCAACAAAATGCAGCGCCTTGCGGATGGGCTTCATGGCTTTGTTATCCAAAGTAAGTCGGAGGCGGTCTTGCGTCGTCAGCGACTATGGGCGCACATCATTATTGCTGAAAGTGATTCGAGTGATGGAAATTGGCGAATAGAACTTACCAATCGCTCAGCACCCGGTCTTGGGACGGTAATACACGCTTTTTCTGGTCAGCCATTTCAAGGCATTTCACTGACAGCAAGCTACGCCTCTGATCAGATCAGCTTTGATGGGGTACATGGCCGTCCATCTTCTGGCAACATCCGTTTTCATCCTAATGGAGAATCATCGAAAGCACTTAAGTTGGTTTCGCATACATTGTCTGCTCGTGTTCGAATATGCAGTGATGATCGGCACAAAGAGCACTATGGTTATTCAACGTGTTCATAAAGGTGCAAGATGATTAAGCAAGAAGGCACAAGTCTTATTGAATTTCTTTTGGCCTCTAGTCTTGGTGTGATTGCACTTGGCGCCGTCGGTTCTCTGTACATCAGTGGTCAAAAGCTGACGTTGGAGCGCACGCAAGAGTTGTTGTTATTGCAAAATACAGCCAGTGTTTTGCAAATGATGAAAAACGACATCCAGCGCGCGGGGTTTGATGGAGGTGGTGGCCGTTCAATAAAAATCTCGGGAGCAGAAAATACGGTATTTACCTTGAGCGGCCCTGACTTTGGATTGGTTGCTTACGCCTATCTTATTAGTGCGTCCGGCGCTTCTACGATTTATAAAAATGTGGTGTATGAGCAAAGGGACGATTCACCTAATGCTCTGTTTATATGTGAAAAGAAACAACCTTCAGTCATGAGTACGCTCGAAGTGACCAATATGGCCGCAACACGGTCTTGTAATAGATTGTTTGATAACAAAGTGATTGGTGTCAGTAAGTTTGAACTGAGCGAAGAAACGGTTGCAAGTGAGCATGCCAAAAGTGCAGTGGTGGAAGTCGCCTTAGGTACCTATTTAATCGGCGTATTGAGCATCAATACTGAGCAGTCTTTTATTGTAAAACAAAGGAACTGGCAGGAGTGAAGACGCAGCAAGGAGCAGTGGTTTTATTGGTAGCTAGTGTGTTGTTAGTTGGGGCATTAATGATATCGATGGCGAGTTATAAACCGCTTTTTTATCAAATTAAAAGATCAAATAACGAGATTGAGTCTCGGCAGGAATATTGGCTAGCAGAGGGCGGTTTAGAGTGTGCGCTTGCCATTAATAAAGCCAATGCGTCACTCCTACCAACAGCACAAGATTATTCACGTTGTGAGCCGAGCCAAGTGGCTGCAACTCGGTCGCTTACCAATGCTTCTCATTTTGAAGTGACATCGAATGCGAATGGCCGAGTGGCATTAAAAAAACACATGAGAGTGATAGGGCGCCCTATTGGTGCTATTCAAGCTCGTTCAGATTTGATGTTGATTGGCTCATACCAAGTAGTGCCTGAATTTATCGCCCCTAATGTGTGTGTTTCTATCCGTTTTCAACGCTCGCTGATATTACGAGGTGGTTTTGTTACGTTAAATCCCACCGGGCATCGTTGTGCAAGCGATTCTATGACGAATACTCAAAAATATGGTCTTTGTCCTTTAGGCGCAGAACATTGTGATGATACGAGGGCACCTAATGACTATCGTGTTGCACTATCAAGTCATGATCCTAACTATATTGGCGATGGCAAAGTATTTGAGCATGATGTTGTTTACGACTCAGAGTTTGATCCATTTGAAGCCGTCTTTGGTGCGCCACGCAGCCAATTAACCGAAATAAAACGCGGATTTGAAGTGGTTTCTGGGACGGTATCCAGCAGTGGTGACGGGCATTTATCGTGCGCAGATAAGGTCGAGCGAGCTTTTACTTATAGTGACAAAGTTTGGGTTGATGGTGATTGTGATTTAGAAGCGGGCTTGGGCGTTGCTTTTAATGCGCAGCCTAAATTGCTAGTGATTGAAAATGGCCTTTTGTCTGTCGCAGGGGCAGATACGTTTCCCGGCACTATCTATCACTTATACACGTCGGCGGTGGGCAATATGACCGCGAAGTGGACGCCTGAGGTGTCTAATACATCCAATTTAGGCTCACTTTCTGCCACAGAAAAAGCAAAACTGACTTTTTTTGCTTCGGGCTCATTTAGAACGCTCGGTGGGTATATTTTGATACTGAGGGCGGGTTAAGTGTTTTTTCATCGTCGATGGATTTGACGTTTGATTCTGCGGCAGTTCCCAATGATCATGAGCGTATCGATTGGTTAAGGGGGTCGTGGCGTGACCTCTAAACAGCAAGGCATTAGTTTGATTGAAGTGCTGATGACGTTTCTGCTCATTGGTGTCGGGGCGTTAGGCCTGATTAAATGGCAGGCGTATATGGAGCGAGAAGCGGATTATGCCATAAATAGCATTAATGCATTGCGAGTAGCAGAAAATCAACTGGAACGGTTTCACACTCGCGGTGCGTCTGGTGCGCTTTCTACGATCCCAATTGTTCATTTTGATTCGATTGCGACAGGATCTAATACTGTTGGAGCGTATCGTGTGCGATGGAATGTTTCAGCCCCAACGGTTTCTGCTTCACTCAAGACGATCGTGATTACGTCCAGTTGGCAAGATCGGATGGGCCGGACAAAATCCATACAACTGGAGACAAAAATCACGCGATATAGCGAGTTCGATGAGTAGGGTGAAGCTTAGCCGATTGGTGGTGTATTCACTGATGTTTATTTGTCGAAAACATTCGTAAAATCTATAAGAAAAGGCGCTGGTTAATAAACTGTTCTTTTACTGTTAGTGCAAATGATGTGCTACTGTGTTTTTTGTTTCATTGGTATGGTGTTTTGCAAAATATGTCTCCAATTATGGAAAAATCGCAGAACCTTGTGCTTTCTTTATGACTATTGAATAAAATGCTTGGTTGAAAATAGGCCGTTATAATTATTCAAATAGGCCATGGCACCAACATCATTCATATGGAGTTACCATGAGTAACCAAGCTGTTAATAAATCGCCATCACCGAAGCCGAGCGGTATGGATCGTTTTCTGAACTTTATCGAGCGAGCAGGTAATAAAATTCCTGATCCTGCGATTTTGTTCTTCTGGGCACTAATCATTACTTGGGCTGCGTCTGCACTTTTGTCGAATGTTTCTTTCGACCTTCTAAACCCTCGAACTGGCGAAGCTCTAACCATTACTAACCTTCTAACGGGTGAAGCACTAGCAAGTTTCCTTGCTAACATGGTGACAACGTTCACAGGCTTTGCTCCTCTAGGTATCGTACTTGTTGCGATGCTAGGTGTTGGTGTTGCTGATTCATCTGGCTTCATCACAACTGGTCTTAAGAAGATGCTGAACTTCACGCCAGCAAAACTTCTTACTCCAATGCTAATTCTTGTAGCAATCGTATCGCACACAGCGGCGGACGCGGGCTACGTTCTGGTTATTCCTCTTGGTGGTATCATTTTCCACGCGGCAGGTCGTCACCCTCTAGCGGGTATCGCAGCAGCGTTCGCTGGCGTATCAGGCGGTTTCTCTGCAAACTTCATCCCATCAGGTATCGACCCGCTACTAGCAGGCTTTACTCAAACAGCGGCGCAGGTTCTAGATCCTGAGTACGTGGTTAACCCACTAGCAAACATCTTCTTTACTGGCCTATCTTCAGTAATCATTGTTGCTATCGGTTGGTACGTAACAGAGAAAATCATCGAGCCTCGTCTAGCGAATACACCTATCGATGAAGATGCTGAAAAAGCACCGGATCTAGGTTCATTCACCGAAACTGAATCAAAAGCATTCCGCTACGCGGGTTGGGCTATGATGGCGGGTATCGCACTTCTTGTTGTTGCGCTTATCCCAGAAAACTCGGCACTTCGTTCTCCTGAAGGCGAAATTACTGCGTTCTCTGCGCCAATCATGAAGTCTATCGTTCCACTGATCTTCATTTTGTTCATCATTCCAGGCTACGTTTACGGTCGAGTTTCTGGTACGTTCAAGACAAGTAACGACATCATCAAAGCGATGGCGGATACTATGTCTACCATGGGCGCGTACATCGTAATGTCGTTCTTCTGTGCACAGTTCCTATCTGCGTTTGCTCAATCAAACATTGGTACTATGCTAGCGCTATACGGTGCGGAAGGTCTGAAAGCGATGAACCTACCTGGTGAAGCGACGATCATCGGTATGATTCTTCTAACGGCTTCTGTAAACCTTCTTATCGGTTCGGCATCGGCGAAGTGGGCACTGATCGGTCCAATCCTTGTGCCAATGCTAATGGCAGTAGGTATCTCTCCAGAGCTATCTCAAGCGGCTTACCGTGTAGGTGATTCTGTATCGAACATCATTTCACCTCTGATGGTATTCTTCCCTCTAGTGGTGGTTTACTGTCAACGTTACGTGAAGTCGACAGGTATCGGTACGCTAGCATCACTAATGATGCCATTCTCGATCGCAATGCTGATCGGTTGGTCAGTATTCCTAGTGGTTTACTGGATGCTAGGCATTCCTCTAGGTATCCAAGCACCTTACACTTACACGATGTAATTACGGTAATTACTATCCAAAGATAGAAAAGACTATCTAAAATTGAAAAGCGCAGGTCGAGAGGCCTGCGCTTTTTGTTTTCATCTTCCTTAAAATGGCGATGGCTTCTTCTGTAGCGATACAAAAGTTAGTGATACTATTCATTGTTTAATGAATCGCTATTTTCTCTGGAGTTCCTTTGTCTGACCTTTCTTTTACCTCTCAAGACGAATTGTTTATGCGCCGAGCGATGGAGCTTGCTGAGCAAGCTGAAGCGGAGGGTGAAGTTCCTGTTGGGGCTGTTTTAGTTAAGGATGGTGAGATCATAGCGGAGGGGTGGAATCGCTCTATTTGTGCCCACGATGCGACCGCTCATGCAGAAATTCAAACCTTACGTAAAGCAGGGGAAGCGCTACAAAATTACCGCTTACTGGATACCACGTTGTACGTAACGTTAGAGCCATGTCCAATGTGCGCAGGCGCGTTACTTCATAGCCGAGTAAAACGTGTCGTGTACGGTGCTCCCGACTTAAAAGCTGGTGCCGCAGGAACGGTATTAAACTTGTTTGAAAGCCAAGCAGCGTATCATTACGCAACCGTAGAAAGGGGTCTATTAGAAGCGGAGTGTCGCACTCAGTTACAGGCGTTCTTTAAGCGTCGTCGTAAAGAAATAAAAGCTCAGAAACAAGCGCAGAAAGCATTGGAAGAGTGGCAAGGAGTAAAAGAAAAGAACAAAATGAAAAAGAAGATAAAGGCGAGTAGGTCGTGCGTTTATTCTTGGACAAAACAGGAATTGTTTTTTAGCAAACACCTACTTTGCAGTAGATGTTTGCTTCAAGTTATCAGTGGTTCACTAGGTGAACAAAAACACGGTTACGTGCACTGACTTTCTTTTTAATGCCGGTAAGCGTGCGCTTACGGCGGTTAGCAGCCACTGTCTTATTCAAACGTTTTGACTGCACTCTGCGTTTTCTCATAACCAGAACCTCTTGCAGACAACGAACACGCTCTCCGACACTTATACGAGTAAGCGCCTGATACATTATCAATAGTTGGCATTCTTGAGATGCATACTTATGGATGATGGTGACATCAGATCGAGGAGAGGTGACACAAAGGACTCATTGTTTCTGTTTCTTTGACTTTGGCTAGAAAGCGAAGTGTTGGGAGTTAGAAACAAGTCCGAAAGACGCGATTCTAGTTAACTTTTTCTGTTGACTCAATAAAAAAATAGCGAGCCATTCGCTCGCTATTTTCGAAAGGTTTATTCCACCGTTGTTGGCGTTTGTTGCTCGGTTCCCGGTACGCTTTCTACTGCTCCCGAAATTTGGTCTGTCAACGTTTCAACGGCGCCAGAAACCAAGGTATTCGGGTCTAATGGCGGGATGACTTGAAGCTCACTGGTGTCTTCTTCAACCGCAGGTTTCTGACTCACGTGTCCAATGATAGATTGGTAATAACGACGAATATTTTCTACGTAGTTACGGGCCTCATCACCACGCGCATAACCATAACGTGTTTGGCTATAAAAGCGCTTTTGGCGTAGTAGTGGTAGTCGTTCTTTTACATCAGACCAAGCATCAGGATCGCCGCCTTGTGCTTTGGTGAGACGTCGAGCATCCATCATGTGGCCGTAGCCAACGTTGTAAGATGCAAGAGCAAACCAAATCTTTTCATGATCGTTAATGGAATCAGGAACCCGGGCAACAATACGACGTAGGTACTCTACACCACCACGAACCGATTGTTCTGGATCCAGACGGTCAGTTACACCCACACTTTTCGCCGTAGGTAGGGTTAGCATCATCATACCGCGTACACCTGTTGGTGATTTCGCCTTTGGTTTCCAGTGAGATTCTTGGTAAGCCAGTGCTGCAATCAGTCGCCAATCAAATTCCTCACTGTATTTTTGGAACAATGGTGCCCATTTAGGTAGCGTGTTGTCTAACGCGCGGATAAAGGCACGAGTATCAACATAGTCGAATGCTTCGATATGACCGATGTATTTTTCTTCTAATGTGGCCAATTCACCGGACTGTTTGATGTTGCCAAAAAACTCTATCAGCATTGCGTATAAGCTTTCATCTTCCGAACGACGAGTAAACCATGATACTGGTTGATCTTCGGTTAACTCGAACGCCAAGGTTAAGTCAGGATATAAGCGTTGCGCCAATGAGAGCTCAACAGAGTCGGTGACGGTAAAGCGTAACTCACCGGTAGATACCTGTCTTAGGAGATCTCGGGTGTCGGCGTTTCCTACAATCTCAAACTGAAGCTCTGGGTGCGCTTTTTGTAAATCCGTTAACGTAGGAACAAACTGTGACTGTTCGACGATCTGTAGCGTTTCGGCTCCTGCATTCAGCTCACCATCTTCGGCATTTTTATCTTTTGCTTTTTGGTAGCCGATGAGCTGCTCGAGATCGCGTGGGCGAAGTTGGCCTTTCTTATACACGACTTGCTGGCTTACATAGTAATAAGCCGGGGCTGGGCGAAAACGTTGTACGGCTTGAGAGGTTTGGTTTAAGCCTGTTGCGATGATGTCAATGTCGCCTTTTTTAAGCGCAGGGAACAGCTCGGCTTGTCGAAACGCAGGCTTGATCTCTAGTTTTACGCCTAGTTGTTCGGCAAATTTACGCGCCAGTTCGTAATCTAGGCCTGCCGGGCCATCTGGACCAATGTAATAAGAGAGTTGGTTATTTAGCGTGCCAACACGTAGAACCCCACGTTCTTGGATTTGCTCGAATTCACTTTTAGGTTCTGACTCAATCTGACAGGCAGAAAGTAAAAGCACAGTCGCGAAAAGTAAGGCACTGCGCTTGAGTCTATTGAACTGACTTATTTGCATTAATTGGGTACGTCTCAATAAATTTCTAGTTGCCTTTATATCAAAGCGTGTCGATGGGGCAAAGTGAATCAAGCGGATAGAGTGCGACATTGTGTGATTTATCGACATTTAAGTCGTAAATCAAATTTGACGAAAAAAATGACGCAAACGGTTGCTTTTGATGTTACATCACAAAAACAATTGCTATATAATGCGCTCGCAACGAAGAGGTGGAATCGGCATAGGTTTGAAAAACCTTCGGGAATAGCTTCGAAGAAAACAGTATAACCCACTGAATTTATTCCAATATCACCTTAATCACTTGCAACAAGAGACCTAAGCACATGAGAATTTTGCGTGGCTCCCCAGCTCTTTCTGAGTTTCGAGTTAATAAACTACTGGAACTTTGTCGTGAACAAGATCTGCCTGTCATTGGCATTTACGCAGAGTTCATGCACTTTGCGGATCTAAAGTCTGACCTTGATGACCAAGAGTTGGAAAAACTGGAAAAATTGCTGACTTACGGTCCCACGATCGAAGAGCATGAGCCAGAAGGTCTTTTACTTCTTGTTACTCCTCGCCCGGGCACCATTTCGCCTTGGTCTTCTAAATCTACTGATATCGCCATTAATTGCGGCCTAGACAAAGTAAAACGTCTTGAGCGCGGCACGGCATACTACGTAGAAACATCGACGCCTCTTAACGACGCACAAATTGCAGACGTAAAAGCGCTTATCCATGATCGTATGATGGAAGTGACGTTTACTGATTTCGATGCGGCAAATGCGTTATTCCAAGCGGCAGAGCCAGCACCTGTGGCAGACGTAGATCTATTAAACGGCGGTCGTACTGCGCTTGAAAACGCAAACGTTACCCTAGGTCTTGCACTTGCAGATGATGAGATCGAATACCTTTACGATGCATTCGTAAATAAACTAGAACGCAACCCGACTGACATTGAGCTGATGATGTTTGCACAAGCGAACTCGGAGCACTGTCGTCACAAGATCTTCAATGCAGATTGGACTATCGACGGCGTGAAGCAAGAGAAGTCTCTGTTCAAGATGATAAAGAACACGTTTGAAATTACGCCAGATAACGTGCTATCGGCATACAAAGATAACGCAGCGGTAATGGTGGGGTCGGATGTTGGCCGTTTCTTCCCGAACCCAGAAACTCGCCAATACGGTTACAGCCAAGAGAAAGCGCACATCCTAATGAAGGTGGAAACGCACAACCACCCAACGGCTATCTCTCCATGGCCGGGCGCTTCGACTGGTTCTGGTGGTGAAATCCGTGATGAAGGCGCGACTGGTATCGGTGGTAAGCCAAAAGCAGGTCTTGTTGGCTTCACAACCTCTAACCTACGTATTCCTGGTTTTGAACAGCCATGGGAAACAGATTTCGGTAAGCCGGGTCGCATCGTTAACGCTCTAGACATTATGCTAGAAGGCCCACTTGGTGGCGCGGCGTTCAACAACGAATTTGGTCGTCCAAACCTACTTGGTTACTTCCGTACTTACGAAGAAAAAGTTAACTCACACGCAGGTGAAGAAGTTCGTGGTTACCACAAGCCAATCATGATTGCTGGTGGTATGGGTAACATTCGTGACGAGCACGTTCAAAAGAAAGAGATCCCAGTAGGTGCAAGCCTAATCGTACTGGGTGGTCCTGCAATGAACATCGGTCTTGGCGGTGGTGCAGCTTCTTCAATGGCATCTGGTCAATCAGCAGAAGACCTAGATTTCGCTTCAGTACAGCGTGAAAACCCAGAGATGGAACGCCGCTGTCAGGAAGTGATCGACCGTTGTTGGCAACTTGGTGATGCTAACCCTATTGCATTTATCCACGATGTGGGCGCGGGCGGTATCTCGAACGCACTTCCAGAGCTTGTAGACGATGGCGAACGTGGTGGCATCTTCCAACTGCGTGATGTACCAAATGATGAACCAGGCATGAGCCCACTTGAAATCTGGTGTAACGAGTCTCAAGAGCGTTACGTAATGGCAGTTGCGCCAGAGAACATGGCAGTATTCGACGCAATCTGTAAGCGTGAGCGTGCTCCATACGCAGTAGTAGGCATCGCAACAGAAGAGCGTGAACTGAAACTTGAAGATTCACACTTCGATAATACGCCAATCGACATGCCAATGGATGTGCTTCTTGGTAAGACGCCTAAGATGCACCGTGATGCGAAAACGCTAAAAGCAAACAACCCAGCGGTTAACCGTGACGGTATCGAGCTAAACGAAGCCGTGGATCGTGTTCTACGTCTTCCAACGGTTGCAGAAAAAACATTCCTAATCACTATCGGTGACCGCACGGTGACTGGTCTTGTTGCGCGTGACCAAATGGTTGGCCCTTGGCAGGTTCCAGTAGCAAACTGCGCGGTAACCGCAGCAAGCTATGACACTTACCACGGCGAAGCAATGTCGATGGGTGAGCGTACGCCAGTTGCTCTATTAGACTTCGGTGCTTCGGCTCGTCTAGCGGTTGGTGAAGCAATCACAAACATCGCTGCGACAAACATCGGTGATATCAAACACATTAAACTGTCTGCAAACTGGATGTCTCCAGCTGGCCATCCGGGCGAAGACGCAGGTCTTTACGAAGCAGTGAAAGCCGTGGGTGAAGAGCTATGTCCAGCACTTGGTTTAACTATCCCTGTGGGTAAAGACTCCATGTCGATGAAGACCAAGTGGGAAGAGAACGGTGAGCAGAAAGAAGTAACTTCTCCGCTATCTCTAATTATCACTGCGTTTGCTCGTGTTGAAGATGTTCGTAAGACAATCACGCCTCAGCTTCTCACTGACAAAGGTGATACCTCGCTAGTTCTTATTGACTTAGGTAACGGTCAAAACCGTCTAGGTGCAACAGCACTAGCACAGGTTTACAAGCAGCTTGGTGATAAGCCAGCAGACGTAGACAACGCAGCACAGCTAAAAGGTTTCTACGAGGGTGTTCAAACTCTTGTAGCGAACGGCCAAGTAGTGGCTTACCACGATAAAGGCGATGGCGGTCTGTTTGTAACGCTTGCTGAGATGGCATTTGCTGGTCACTGTGGTGTGAAAGCAGACATCGCAGACCTTGGCGAAGACACGTTAGCAGCATTATTCAACGAAGAGTTGGGTGCGGTGCTACAAGTTAAAAACGATGACCTAGACGCGGTACTTTCAACGCTAGCAGCGAACGGCCTAGAAACATGTTCACACGTTATCGGCTCTGTAGTTGGTGATGGGGCAGCATCTGATGAGCTAGTGATTACTTCTGGTGACAAGATAGTCCTTGAGCGCAACCGCACTGAACTACGCACTATCTGGGCAGAGACCACGCACAAGATGCAAGGTCTACGTGATAACCCAGCATGTGCTGACCAAGAGCATGAGGCGAAGAAAGACAACTCTGACCCAGGTTTGAACGTTAAGCTAAGCTTCGATGTAAATGAAGACATCGCAGCACCGTATATCGCGGGTTCTATGGTAAATACTGGCGCTAAGCCTAAGATGGCAATCTTGCGTGAGCAAGGTGTTAACTCTCACGTTGAGATGGCAGCAGCCTTTGACCGTGCTGGCTTTGAAGCAACGGATATCCACATGAGCGACATCCTAACAGGTCAAGCTGTGCTAGAAGAGTACCAAGGCCTAGTCGCTTGTGGTGGCTTCTCTTACGGTGACGTACTTGGTGCGGGTGAAGGTTGGGCGAAGTCTATCTTGTTCAATGAGCAAGCTCGCAACCAGTTCGAGGGCTTCTTCCAGCGTGAAGATACGTTCTCTCTAGGTGTGTGTAATGGCTGTCAGATGCTATCGAACCTGAAAGAGCTAATCCCAGGTGCAGACCTATGGCCACGCTTTGTTCGTAATGAATCTGAGCGTTTCGAAGCGCGTTTCAGCCTAGTTGAAGTGCAGAAGTCTGACTCTGTATTCTTCGACGGCATGGCTGGTTCTCGTATGCCGATCGCAGTGTCTCACGGGGAAGGCCGCGTAGAAGTACGTGATGCTGACCACCTAGCGGCGATTGAAGCATCAGGTACGGTTGCAGTTCGTTACGTGGACAACCACGGTAACCCAACGCAGCAATACCCGAACAACCCGAACGGTTCGCCAAACGCAATCACAGGTCTAACGACTCAAGATGGTCGCGTAACTATCATGATGCCGCACCCAGAGCGTGTATTCCGTACAGTAGCGAACTCATGGTCTCCAGAAGGTTGGGGTGAGAACGGCGCTTGGATGCGCATGTTCCAAAACGCACGTAAGAATATCGGTTAATACTGTTTATCTTTGTAAAATGAAAAGCGCAGATCAAAAGGTCTGCGCTTTGTTTTCACAATGAAAATTCTTAGATAGACTTAAAAATCGCGCAAAGCAGAATCAATTATGCTCTAATACCGCGCTTACCAAGGGATGGTGTTAAACAGCTCAGCTTAGATGGAGTTATCAAGTTGACCGAATCCCTGATTAATCCCTTTAGGAATTGAAAAATGTCTAAAAATCCAAAATTTGCTATTCGCGTAACTGAAAAACGTAACGGTTGGAGCGCGGAAATCACTCGCCAAGTTACTTCTCGCAAGTGGTTGTATCAAAACGTGAAACTGGTTTTGATAGCGAAGAGAAAGCACAAGCTTGGGCTGAGCAAGAACTAGCAGGTTTTATCCAAAACCAAGTTGTTCGTAACGAGCGCAAAGCGGTACAACGTCAAGAGCGTGAAGCAGAGCAACTAGCGGCAAAAGTTCGTAAAGAAGAAGCTCGCAAAGCGCGCGCAGCAGACTCTGACGACGAAGAGTAATTGCAACAAAAAGCCCTGAAGATTCAGGGCTTTGTTTTATCCATCATTTACACAATTGTTGTTATTTACACATTATTTGTGTCTAACGGGATTTGACCTGTCGTAACTTGGTCTACATCAAATTCTGTTAACTCTTCAATGTAGCTTTCTACGGCTTGCTCAACGATTTCATCGTCTTGCTTAAAGTAAGCGATATGGAAAATCGCATCCCCTTCGTTAACCAAAGGCAGCGTCTGCTGACCAATCACGATACCGCCTTTAGGTGCTAGTAGCTCAAGTTCATCATGGCCAAGCGGTGAGCTGATGTAAGCGAGTGTTTCACCCTCTTCAACCTTATCACCCAAGTTCACCACGGTACGTAAAATACCATTACCTGAAGCACGAACCCAACTGGTTGATTTCGCGATGATCGGCTCTGGAAGCTTTTTACGGCTCGCACGTAGCATACCAATCGCCTGCATTACGCGCTGAACACCTAGTACGCCAGCTGTGATCGACAGTGGATCGAAACGCAACGCTTCACCCGCTTCGTACGTCAGTACAGGGATATCACATTTTTCTGCTTCACTACGTAAGGAGCCATCACGCAGCGCTGAATCCACGATCACTGGCGTTGCAAATGCTTTAGCAATGCGCAATGTTTCAGGGTTGCTTAGGTTTGCACGGATCTGCGGTAAGTTGGTACGGTGAATTGCGCCAGTGTGCAAGTCGAGAATGTAATCACAACGCTTGGCAATGTTGTTAAAGAAACCATGTGCCATGCGAGATGCAAGTGCACCTTTCTCACTACCAGGGAAACAACGGTTTAAATCGCGACGGTCTGGCAAGTATCGAGACTTATGGATAAAGCCAAACACGTTGACGATAGGCACAGCGATCACTGTTCCTTTTAGTTTCTGTGGGTCGAGTTGGTTGATCATCTGACGAACAATTTCTACGCCATTAAGCTCATCACCATGGATTGCCGCGTTCACCATTAAAACGGGACCGGCTTGTTTGCCGTGAATGATTTCCACAGGAATAGACAGCGGAGAGTGAGTGTAAAGCTGTGCTGCTTCAAATTCTGTCTCTAGTCGTTGTCCTGGTTGTACTTGATGCCCGAGTAGCTCAAATACTTTGCTTTTTTTACTTCTGGCCATAAACCATCTCTGTCAAATACGTTATCAACAATGTAACAACTGGTTCAAAATCACACTAATCATTCTACTTAAGGTTACGACAAATATATTTGTTCGATAAGATTAAATATTCATCAGATGTAGCCTATCTATTAGTTATTATGCGTAACTATCTAATTTTCAATATATAAAAATTATAATTCATTTACTAGTAATGTGTTTTATGAATGCTTTGGTGTCAAAAATAATACGGCTCGTTTTTTACTAAAAATGTGTCTTTTCTCCCCGAGTTATATCGGCTAATATCCGCGCCGAATTTTTGACCTAGTATTTTATATAGAAACAGAGGCTTTGATGAAAAAGGCGATCGCTAAAATTGGTGCGATGACTGCAGTAGCAGTGTCACTTTCAGGCTGTGTAGGCAGCAACGCAGTAACGGGTTACGTTATGGGCTTTAACCTAAAAGCTGTAGACAACCGTTACGCTCGTGGTGGCCTAAACATGCTAATGGCTCCAATTTACGGTGTTTCGGTTGCGGCTGACTACATTGTGTTTAACTCGCTAGAGTTTTGGACAGGTAAGAACCCACTGAACGGTAAGCCACACATTTTTGATACAAAGATGGATACATACATCGATGTAAACCACCAGTTAGATAAGTCTCTAACGACAGCGCCTATTGGTCCACTAACCAATAACCGTGTTATCGAGCAAGGCCAAATGCAGCAGCTTGATGAAAATACAGTTCAGATGGACATCACTTACAACAACGGTGAGAAAGCGACGCTAATGGGTGTTCGTGATGGTGAGTTTGTAACTTACTACATCGATGGTGAAGTCGTTGCTAAGACTTCTATGGATGAGCTAGCGGCATACGCGCAAACTCGTGCATAATTTGTGAAGTGCTTTTAATAGCAAGCTCGCAATAAAAAAGGGTGCCTCGGCACCCTTTTTCGTATTTGTCGTATCTGATCAGGATTACGCTTTTTCAGGAATGGCTGCGAGTAGTGCAACCATTTGGTCCCAGAATAGTTGAACGGTATCAATTTTCACTTTCTCATCTGGAGAGTGAGGGAATTTGATGGTTGGACCGAAAGAAACCATGTCCATGTTCGGGTAAGGTTCTTTGAATAGACCACACTCAAGGCCTGCGTGGATAACCATGATGTTTGGCTTGTGACCGTAGATACCTTCGTACATATCACGGAAGATCGCCATGATTTCTGAATCTGCATCAGGTTTCCAACCTGGGTAAGCGCCAGAGAACTCGATTTGAGCGCCAGCTAGTTCAGCCACTGATTGAAGCATCCCCTCAACTTGGCTACGACCAGAATCGATAAGTGAACGGATCAGGCACAATACTGTTACTTTGTTCTCTTCTGTCGTGATAACACCAACGTTTAGAGAAGTTTCAACCACACCTTCAATTTCGTCACTCATACGCATTACGCCGTTTGGACATGCGTTTAATGCTGCGATGAAACGTTGTTGATCGGCAATCGCAAACACTTGTGCATCAGTAACGATGTCTTCATTGAAGGTGACGATATCCGTTTCAACTTTCCCAAGTTCTGCTTTTAGAAGCTCAGAGTAGTAGTTAAAGAGCTCAGCCAGTTTTTCTTGGTTTTCTGCTGGAAGCGCAACAGTGATGAATGCTTCACGTGGAATAGCATTACGTAAACTACCTCCACGGAATTCAATCAAGCGAAGATCAAGTTCTTGAGCATGGCCAGCTAGGAAGCGGCCGATCAGTTTGTTTGCGTTGCCACGACCGGTGTGAATATCACAACCTGAGTGACCACCTTTCAAACCTTTTAGTGTCAGTTGGCGAGTAACAAAGCCTGCAGGAATTGCATCACGAGTGATATCGAATGTCATTGCGCCATCGATACCGCCAGCACAACCCATATACACCTCGCCTTCTTGTTCAGAGTCGGTGTTTAGTAGGATATCACCCTCTAGCCAACCTGCTTCAAGACCAAATGCACCTGTCATACCAGCTTCTTCATCGATGGTTAGCAGCACTTCGATAGGGCCGTGTTTGATGTCTGTTGATGCAAGAACGGCAAGACATGATGCCATGCCGATGCCGTTGTCTGCGCCTAGCGTCGTGCCTTTTGCTGTTACCCATTCACCATCTATGTAAGGTTGGATTGGATCTTGAGTGAAGTCGTGAGCAGTGTCTTCGTTCTTTTGTGGCACCATATCAATGTGCGCTTGAAGAACCACTCCTTTTTTGTTTTCCATACCTGGCGTGGCTGGTTTCTTGATAAACACGTTGCCCGTTGGATCACGACGAACATCAAAACCTTGCGCTGTTGCCCAGTCAACGATGTATTGAGCTAGTGCTTCTTCATGTTTTGACGGATGAGGAATGGAACAAATCTTATCAAAAAACTGCCAAAGTGGAGTAGGTGATAAGGTACTGATCTCAGAATGGAATTCAGACACGGAAGACTCCTTTTAAGGTACTTAGCCAAATATAAACCGTAGATTTAATGTGCGTTTAGCAATAAATGCTGAACGGTTGTGGCTTTAGAATTGCCTGCAAGCATACCACTAGAAAGGTAAAGCGAGTAGTCGTGGAGTAAATGAAATCCTTATATGGTTCGTTGGCAAAGGCAAAAAGATGATCGTGGTTTCGCATAAATGACTTGTGATGTTTGCGTTTTTTGTCACTCAAGATGACGGAAGTTATGTGTTAACTGAAACGATGTCTCAACCGAATTAACAAAACTGTAATTTAATTACAGTCCAGGTTTGATCTTGGTCATATTTTGCTTTTATGTGATCTTTCTCACTAAATTGGTTGTAATTTAATTTCTAAGTGGTATATTTATAACCAGCTTCCAAAAAGAAGAATGAAATGCTCAAAGGATGAGTCCGTTTATCGCCTCCATGGAACCGAGAAAATCAACGAAAGTGTTAATTGATTTAGAAGGTGATATTTATGAAAGGTTTACCAAGTGCAATGTTCTGGACAAACAAATCTGTTTACACCGGTAACTTTGTATACCCAACAAGCTTTGGTTACTAATTGCAACCAACGCATGTGACTTGAACAGTTTGTTCACCCTATAAATTGGAATTTTTTTTCAGTAATAGTGCTGACATGATTCGCCGCCACTCAATTTGAGTGGCGTTTTTTTATCTGTCGGTTTTTCTTGTCGATTATTTTCTCACCACCAAGCCTATCTTCTGCGACCATGACACTGACACTCTTCGGTGTGACGCAAATTCTTGAGTATTTAAGACATAAACTCGCCGTATTCGGCTTGAAAGTTTATTACATTGTTCAGTTTGCACTCATCCTAATGAGCCGAATACGATTCTGTTACTCGTTGTTTATCAAGCTTTATAACCATCATGGGTGTCAATCACTAGCAGATGAGTTTCATATCTAAATAAAAAATCGTATTAGAGTGAAAATTCTATCTGGAATTTGTTATTTGATAACTTTATAATTCCGGTCAATCGATTACGCAACCGTTTACTTTTCACCTTTTACAGGATTAACTCATGCTCGAAAGGCTTTTTAAACTTAGTGAAAACGGCACCAATGTGCGCACTGAGATCATCGCTGGTGTTACCACCTTCCTTACCATGGCTTACATTATCTTTGTAAACCCAGCTATCCTAGCGGATGCAGGTATGGATCGTGGCGCTGTGTTCGTTGCGACGTGTCTTGCAGCGGCAATTGGCTGTTTTATCATGGGTTTAGTGGCTAACTATCCAATTGCCCAAGCACCTGGTATGGGACTCAATGCTTTCTTCACTTACTCTGTTGTGTTGGGCATGGGTTACACGTGGCAAGTGGCACTCGCTGCAGTATTTGTTTCGGGCTTGCTTTTCGTTGCTCTAAGCGTATTTAAGATCCGAGAGCTGATCATTAATTCTATCCCGCTGTCACTTCGCACTGGTATTTCAGCAGGTATCGGTCTTTTCCTTGCTTTTATCGCACTTAAAAATGCCGGCATAGTGGTCGATAACCCAGCGACGTTGGTTTCTATGGGCAACATCACATCACATCAAGCCGTGTTTGCTGCTATTGGTTTCTTCTTGACGATTGCGCTTGTTCACCGAGGTGTAAAAGGCGCGGTGATGATCGCAATCCTTGGGGTGACAGTATTAGGTTTAATCTTTGGTGATGTGCAATGGGGCGGCATCATGTCGACACCACCAAGCTTGGCTCCAACGTTTATGCAATTAGATTTTTCTGGTCTATTTGAAGTTGGCATGATCTCGGTTGTGTTCGCATTCCTATTCGTTGACCTTTTCGATACTGCTGGCACTTTGGTTGGTGTTTCTCAAAAAGCAGGTCTAACTGATGAAAAAGGAAACATTCCTCGTCTAAGCAAAGCACTACTTGCTGACTCAACGGCGACATCAGTTGGTGCTCTGTTAGGTACATCAAACACGACGTCTTACATTGAAAGTGTGTCTGGTGTGGCAGCGGGTGGTCGTACCGGTCTAACCGCGGTTGTTGTTGGCGTATTATTTATTCTAGCTCTGCTGTTTTCTCCACTTGCAGGTATGATTCCAGCTTACGCAACATCGGGTGCGCTATTCTATGTCGCCATTTTGATGCTTTCTGGTCTTGTTGGCATTGATTGGCGTGACTTAACAGAAGCGGCTCCAGTTGTTGTGACCTGTTTGGTTATGCCATTGACTTTCTCTATCGCAGAGGGCATTACTTTAGGCTTTATCGCTTACGCTGCTATTAAATTGTTTAGTGGTAAAGGTCGTGAGGTGTCGATGAGTGTTTGGATTATGTCTGCTATCTTCATTGTGAAGTACATCGTAGGTTAATCCGGTTTGTGATGAAGCCAGTATGAGGATCTCATACTGGCTTTTTGCATTTTCGTGTATTCTTTAAAATTCATTCGCTTTCTTTTTGTATTGTTCATCAAACTCGATTTTTCTCTGCGATATGCAGAGAATTTTGATATCAGCGTTGGTATTAATGGAGTGTTTCGGTAGAATAATCGTTTGCGCAGCTTGAAACCCCGATTTCCTTTGGTGTGGAAAGTTTAGCTTGATGTGTTTATTCAGCATGCCAAGCTAAATTACGGGTATGCATATTTTGAAATTATTAGGTTATTACAATGAGTAAAAATTCATTATCACTTGGGATGCGATGCAGTCTTACTGCCGTGAACTGGCTGAAAAACAAATGCCAGCTGAGCAATGGAAAGGTATTTGGGCGGTGAGCCGTGGTGGTTTGGTTCCTGGTGCTATTTTGGCTCGTGAGCTAGGTATTCGTTATGTTGATACGATTTGTATCTCAAGCTACGATCACGATCATCAACGTGATATGACCGTACTTAAAGCACCTGAGGGTGATGGCGAAGGTTACCTAATCATTGAAGACCTAGTAGACAGTGGTGATACTGCACGTAAATTGCGTGAAATGTACCCGAAAGCGAAACTTATCGCGGTATGTGCAAAACCATCGGGTAAAGAGTTGCTGGATGACTACGTTGTAGACATCGCTCAAGATACTTGGATTGAGCAACCATGGGATATGTCTATCCAATATGCTGAGCCAGTAAACCGCAAGCAAAAGTAATCCGAAACTAAGATTCTTGAGAAATGCCCCTTTATAGGGGCATTTTTTTTATTATGATTACAGTTATTGCTCATATTTAGAGATCTTTCTATGTCCGAAGACGTCAGTAAAAATCTTTCCGAAGCGCTGTTTGTCAATCACAAGCAGGCCAAAGAAACGTCCGCACTTACTCAGTACATGCCTAGCAGTCAAAAACTTCTTGATGAACGAGAAGAGCATAAAGAGCACGCTTGGTATCGACACTTAAGACGCTTACAGTGGGCATGGCAGGGCTTGTCTCCTATAGAAATGGAGGGCGTACTGTCGAAGATTGCCTCCTCAACGCATTCACGTACCCATGACCAATGGCTAGACACGGTGATGGGATATCACAGTGGCAACTGGACATTTGAGTGGATAAAACTAGGAATGGAGCATCAGCGTCGAGCGGAAGAGTTAGGTGGTGAAGATGCCGCTGATGAACTGTTCTCTGCTTCGTTGTGTTTTAGTATTGCGGGTTACCCACATCTGAAAAACGATAACTTAGCTTTGCAGGCGCAAGTGTTGGCGAATAAGGCTTATTCAGAGGGGGCAGAGAAAACAAAATACACCATCAAACGGATTGAGGTTCCATATCAAGGGCGGAAGATCATTGCAAATTTGCACCTGCCACGCACAGATAAACAACTACCGGTTGTGATGGTTAGTGCTGGTTTAGATAGCTTGCAAACTGACATGTGGCGTTTATTCCGCAACCATCTCGCACCAAAAGATATTGCGATGTTAACGGTGGACATGCCCTCAATTGGTCATAGTTCTCACTGGCCACTGACTGAAAACTCCAGTTGTTTACACCAAGCCGTGTTGAATGAACTGTACTCGCTGCCTTGGGTCGATCATCACAAAGTGGGGTTGATCGGTTTTCGTTTTGGTGGCAACGCTATGATTCGTCTGTCTTTTGTTGAACAAGATAAAATTAAAGCCTGTGTGGCATTGGGCGCACCCGTGCACGATATTTTTACGTCGCCTAAAAAACTGCAAATGATGCCAAAGATGTATCTCGATTTATTGGCGTCTCGTATTGGTAAAAATGCGGTCGACATAAATAGTATGGCAGGGCAAATGATGGCTTGGTCATTGAAAGTACAGGGTTTTTTAAGTAGTCGTAAAACGAAAGTACCCGTCCTTGCTTTGAGCCTTGAGGGTGATCCAGTTTCGCCTCACAGTGATAATCAGCTCGTCGCCCTGTTTAGTCAGTATGGACAAGCAAAGAAAATCAGCTCAAAAACAATTACAAAAGGGTATGAGCAATCCCTCGATTTAGCTATAAAGTGGTTAGAAGACGAATTATTGAGATGACAAACCGTTTAAATTAGTGAAGAGTGGTAATAGTGAGCAAAAATTAAGCTCATGATAACTAGAAATAATCATTCTTGGGTAGAAGCTATCCTTACAATAGAAACGGAGATTCTTATGTCAGAGACAAGTCAGGGCCCAACTCACTTTCGCTTAATGTCTAAGTTAAAGGCGGTGGGGCCATACCTTCGGGAGCCTCAATCACAAGAGGGGCGCTATTATTTCGATTGTTTGTCTGTTTGCGTAGACGACAAAAAGTCGCCTGAAAAACGTGAGTTTTGGGGCTGGTGGATGGATTTGGAGTCCACCGATGGCGGCTTTACGGCGAAATACCACATAGGTAAATACAATAAAGAGGGAGAGTGGGTATCTGAGGCATTGCCGAAAAAGGTGGTGGAAGAAGTGTACCTTACTCAGAATACGTTCCACCAAAAGTTGGTGGATACATTGGAAGAGCATTTTAAACTGGACGTGGAATATCACACGGAATCGTTTGATTTCGCCTAATTTGACGCTTTTCTCCTCCCGTAATACAAAAAGGTGCGTTTTCGCACCTTTTCTGCTTGTTAAATCCCCATTTGATTGCTAAAACATCCACTCTTTATTTGTTTTCATATCAGAAGACATCATGACAACGAATCAACAGAATGCAGTTGTTTCACAACCTCAAACCGTCGTTGTGAAACTAGGTACAAGTGTGCTGACCGGCGGCACTTTGGCGTTAAACCGTGCTCACATGGTAGAGCTGGCTCGTCAATGTGCGGAGCTTAAAAAACAAGGCCATTCAGTAGTAATGGTTTCGTCTGGTGCAATTGCAGCAGGCCGTGAGCATCTTGGATACCCCGCACTGCCCAATGCGATGTCAAGTAAGCAGTTACTTGCCGCTGTCGGTCAGAGCCGTTTGATTCAGACATGGGAGTCTCTGTTTGGTATTTATGGCATCAAAATTGGCCAAATGCTGCTGACACGCGCCGATTTGGATGATCGTGAGCGTTTCCTTAATGCTCGTGACACCATCAATGCGTTGGTCGCGAACGATATCATTCCGATCGTGAATGAAAATGATGCCGTGGCAACCAATGAAATCAAAGTGGGTGACAACGACAATTTATCTGCGTTAGTGGGTATTCTATGTGGTGCAGACAAATTGTTACTTCTAACAGACCAAAAAGGTTTGTTTACCGCTGACCCGCGTAAAGACCCAAATGCTGAACTTATCAAAGAAGTAAAAACCATCGATGATACGTTGCGTAAAATTGCAGGTGGTAGCGGGACAACGCTAGGCACTGGCGGTATGGCGACTAAACTCCAAGCGGCTGATATTGCACGTCGCGCGGGGATTGAAGTGATCATCGCTGCAGGTAGCGCACCGAATGTTATCTTTGATTCATTAAGCTCAGAGCCGCAAGGCACGCGTTTCCTACCTTGCTCTGAAGCACTAGAAAACCGTAAGCGTTGGATCCTTGCTGGTCCAGCTGCAACGGGGGATATCATCATTGATGACGGAGCGGTTAACGCGGTCGTTGGCAAAGGCAGTAGTTTGCTTGCGAAAGGCGTCGTGGCGGTTAGTGGTGATTTTGCCCGAGGCGAAGTGGTACGTGTGACTAACGCTCACGGAAAATTGGTTGCTCGTGGCATTAGCGCTTACTCAAATGAAGACCTAGCAAAAATTGCAGGCAAACACAGTAAAGATATCATCTCTATTTTGGGTCACGATTACGGCTCAGAAGTCATTCATCGTGATGATCTTGTTGTCATTCAAGAATAAGAATTGAGGGTAACAAAGTGGATTTAACTAATATGGGCAAAGCTGCAAAAGATGCAGCTTTCGAATTGGCGACAGCGTCAACCGCACAGAAAAACCAAGCGCTAGCGATCATTGCTGATGAGCTAGAAGCGAACGCTGCTGCTATTTTAGCGGCCAATGCAAAAGACATCGAATTAGGCCGTGAAGCAGGTCTAACCGATGCGCTACTGGATCGTCTTCTATTGAATGAAGAGCGTCTCACGGGTATCGCGAATGATGTTCGCAATGTGATTAGCCTAAACGATCCTGTGGGCAGCGAAATTGACAGTAAAGTGCTAGAAAACGGCATGTCTCTGTCTCGTCGCCGTGTACCACTTGGTGTCGTCGGTGTGATTTACGAAGCGCGCCCGAACGTGACAATTGATATCGCTGCGTTGTGTTTGAAAACGGGTAACGCAAGCATCCTACGTGGTGGTAAAGAGACGTTCTTCTCTAACATGGAATTGGTGAAAGTGATCCAATCTGCGTTAGCAAAAGCGAACTTGCCAGCGGCATCAGTTCAGTACATTGAAAAGCCAGACCGCGAGTTGGTTTCTCAACTGCTTAAGCTAGACGACTACGTCGATATGATCATTCCGCGTGGTGGTGCTGGACTACACAAAATGTGTAAAGAGAACAGCACCATTCCAGTCATCATTGGCGGCTTTGGTATTAGCCATATTTTCGTGGATGAATCTGCCGATCTAGAGAAGTCTCTTAACGTGGTTGAGAACTCAAAGGTTCAGCGCCCATCTGCGTGTAATTCTCTAGACACTTTGCTTGTACACGAACAAGTCGCTGCACAGTTCCTACCAATGATCGTCGAACGCATGAACGATACGGTGACCTTTGTTGCTGAGCCAAAAGCGAAAGCGCTGATGGCACAAGCGAAACAAATTCGTGATGCGGCAGAGGGCGACTTTGATACGGAATGGTTAAGCTACACCTTGGGCGTTAAAGTCGTTGCTGACGTAAAAGAAGCCATTGACCATATGCGAGTGCACAATGCGAGCCATTCTGATGCGATCATGACAAATAGTTTGGTGAACTCAGAGTTATTCATCAATTCAGTGGGCTCTGCTGCGGTTTACGTGAATGCGGCAACACGCTTTACTGATGGTGCTCAATTCGGCTTAGGTGCTGAAGTTGCAGTATCAACGCAGAAACTGCATGCACGCGGCCCAATGGGCTTAGAAGAGTTAACCAGCTACAAATGGGTTGGTAAGGCAAACTACCTAGCACGCAGTTAACAGAAACTGTCTGATATTGATTGAAAAAGGGGCAGAGATGCCCCTTTTTGTTTTCTCTAAGATGGCATTCCGCTACACTAGTCTTGCTTTTGGGACGACCCTAAAGCCACGATATTTGGAGGTGACATGCATTGTCCTTTTTGTTCTGAGAACGATACAAAAGTAATAGATTCCCGCTTAGTTGCAGACGGCCATCAAGTTCGTCGTCGTCGCCAATGTCTGGCTTGTAGCGAACGCTTTACGACGTTTGAAACGGCAGAATTGGTGATGCCTAGAGTAATTAAGTCTAATGGTAATCGTGAACCCTTTGATGAAGATAAAATGGTCGGCGGTATTCAACGAGCACTCGAAAAACGCCCGGTGAGTGCGGATTCTATTGAGCTGGCGATCAGCATGATTAAATCTCAGTTGCGTGCCACAGGTGAGCGTGAAGTACCAAGTGAGATGATCGGTAACTTGGTGATGGATCAACTTAAAGAGTTGGACAAAGTTGCCTATATCCGTTTTGCATCGGTTTACCGTAGTTTTGAAGATATCCGCGAATTCGGTGAAGAAATCGCTCGCCTTGAAGATTAATTGAATGACGGTTCAATTCACAAAGACTTCAGAATTTACCTCTCAAGATTTCGATATGATGTCGCGCGCGCTTAAATTGGCCCAGCGCGGCATTTATACCACCGCTCCAAACCCAAATGTCGGCTGTGTCATTGTTCGCAATGGCGAAATTGTCGGTGAGGGCTATCATTATCGCGCTGGTGAACCTCATGCAGAAGTGTTTGCTTTGCGTATGGCAGGGGAAAAGGCCGAAGGCGCAACCGCTTATGTGACACTTGAACCTTGTTCGCACTATGGCCGCACTCCGCCTTGTGCTGAAGGGCTAATCAAAGCCAAAGTCGCTCGTGTTGTCTGCGCGATGAAAGATCCGAACCCGAAAGTCGCAGGGCGCGGTTTTCAAATGCTGCGTGATGCAGGCGTAGAAGTTCAGGTCGGCTTGTTAGAAAGTGAAGCCAAAGCACTGAATCGTGCTTTCATTAAGTTTATGCAAACGGGCATGCCATTCGTGCAACTGAAAATGGCGGCCAGTCTCGATGGGCAAACTGCCTTGAATAATGGTCAGAGCCAGTGGATCACTTCCCCGAAAGCTCGACAAGATGTTCAGCGTTACCGTGCCATAAGCGGTGGTGTACTCTCAACCAGTAAAACGGTAATGGATGACAATGCCTCGCTGAATGTACGCTGGGATGATCTCCCCTTAAGCGTGCAAGCACAATACCCTCAACAACACGTCCGTCAGCCTTCTCGGGTGATTTTAGACCGCCAATCTCAACTCAGTGATGATCTAAAGTTATTCAATACCGATGGTGAGCGTATCATTGTCAGCCCAAAGGGTGATATTGCTCCTAAGCTGGATCAGACGGGTCAAATTAATTTGGCTGCGACATTAAAAACCATCGCAGCAGAGCACCACATCAATCATTTATGGGTGGAAGCTGGGGCTACGCTCGCGAGTTCGCTTATCAAAGCCAACCTAGTCGATGAATTGATCGTTTACCTCGCACCTAAGTTGATGGGCAGTGATGGTCGAGGTTTGATCGGTGCGCTTGGTTTGAGCAACATGGCTGATGTCATCGATTTAAACATTACAGACGTTCGAATGGTTGGTGTGGATATCCGTATCACCGCCACCGTCACAACTAATCCGAATTAGAAAGAAGCACTATGTTTACAGGAATTGTAGAAGCAGTTGGTAAGTTAGCTGCGATTACGCCAAAAGGCGAAGATATCACCGTCACGGTAGAAGTCGGCAAGTTGGATATGTCTGACGTTAAGTTAGGCGATAGTATTGCGACCAATGGTGTGTGCTTGACGGTCGTCGACTTCGGTAGCAACTATTACAGTGCCGACTTATCGCTGGAAACGCTGAATAAAACCGGTTTTGCCGCTTACCAAGTTGGCGATAAAGTGAACCTAGAAAAGGCCATGTTACCAACGACACGTTTTGGTGGGCACATTGTGTCTGGTCACGTCGATGGCGTGGGCGTGATTGTTGAGCGCAACCAAGTTGGTCGCGCGATTGAATTTTGGGTAGAAATGCCTGCTGAAATCAGTAAGTACGTCGCAGAAAAAGGCTCGATCACAGTGGATGGCATTAGTCTGACCGTCAATGACCTACGTAAAAATGGTTTTAAATTGACGATTGTTCCTCACACCAGTGAAGAGACCACGATTGATCAATTTCATGTAGGTCGCAAAGTGAACCTAGAAGTCGATGTGCTTGCTCGTTATATGGAGCGCTTGTTGCAAGGCCAGCAAGAGCAAAAGCAAGAATCGCGCATCACAATGGAGTTTTTGCGGCAAAACGGTTTTGCATAAGCTAAGCAGACCACAGTCACAGAACATCATAAGGTCAATTGACTTACATGTTGGTCCGTTCAAACTCGAATGAAATGGTGTTTCAAGACTTGGCAAGGAAAACTAAGTTCGAAGCGCATTGCTGCCAACAATAAATTAAGAATAACGGGGAGTAGGTTATGCCAATCAGCACGCCACAAGAAATTATTGATGATATTCGCGCGGGTAAAATGGTCATCTTGATGGATGACGAAGATCGTGAGAACGAGGGCGACCTGATCATGGCTGCCGAACATATCACACCTGAAGCCATTAACTTTATGGCGACATATGGTCGTGGATTGATCTGTCTGACCATGACAAAAACTCGCTGTGAAAGCCTAGGCTTACCACCGATGGTGCAAGACAATAATGCACAGTACACCACTAACTTCACGGTTTCTATTGAAGCAGCTGAAGGGGTAACGACGGGTATTTCTGCGGCGGATCGTGCTCGCACTGTGCAAGCTGCGGTTGCATCAAATGCAAAAGCATCGGATTTGGTGCAACCGGGGCATATTTTCCCACTTGCAGCACAAGACGGTGGAGTGTTGACTCGCGCAGGCCATACTGAAGCGGGTTGTGATTTGGCGCGTCTAGCAGGGCTTGAACCAGCATCAGTCATTGTTGAAATCTTAAATGACGATGGCACGATGGCACGACGTCCTGATCTTGAAGTTTTTGCCGAAAAACACGGTTTGAAGTTAGGTACAATCGCGGATCTTATCGAATACCGTAACAACACGGAAACCACGATTGAGCGTGTGGCAGAATGTAAGCTGCCAACGGAGTATGGTGAGTTCAAGTTGGTGACCTATAAAGATACCATCGACAATCAAGTTCATTACGCAATGCAAAATGGCGATTTAACTGAGGAAGCACCATTGGTTCGAGTGCATCTTCAAGATGTCTTTACTGATGTTCTTCGCAGTGATCGTAATGCCGAGCGCAGTTGGACGCTAGATAAAGCGATGAAGCGTATCGGTGAAGAGGGGGGTGTCCTCGTGGTTCTCGGCCATGAAGACTCAACAGATTTGCTGATTCACCGCGTAAAAATGTTTGAAGCGCAAGATAAAGGTGAAGCGCCAACGCTTGCAAAGAAACAAGGTACATCGCGCCGCGTAGGTGTGGGGTCTCAAATCCTAGCAGATTTGGGGGTTCATGATATGCGTCTACTGTCTTCAACGAATAAAAAATACCACGCATTAGGCGGATTTGGCTTAAACGTGGTTGAATACGTCTGCGAGTAATACTAGAACGATTTATACCTAGCCATAAGTCCACCGATTTTGCTTGTGGCTAGGCGTTCGTGACTCGCCCCTAATTTCCATTAGATATTGCTCACAAATTTGTGCTAGAATCCGGCGATTCTCACTTGATGAACAATTTTCACTTATAAATACAGTTAAAGGAAAGCTTATGAAAGTGATCGAGGGTGGCTTCCCAGCGCCAAATGCAAAAATTGCTATCGTTATTTCTCGTTTTAACAGTTTTATTAACGAAAGCCTACTTTCTGGTGCGATCGATACACTAAAGCGTCACGGACAAGTAAGCGAAGACAACATCACTGTTGTTCGTTGCCCTGGTGCCGTAGAACTACCATTGGTAGCTCAGCGCGTTGCTAAAACTGGTAAGTACGATGCAATCGTATCTCTAGGTACAGTAATCCGTGGCGGTACACCTCACTTTGACTATGTTTGTAGTGAATGTAACAAGGGTCTAGCACAAGTGTCTATGGAGTATAGTCTTCCAGTAGCATTTGGTGTATTGACTGTTGACACTATTGATCAAGCGATTGAACGCGCAGGAACCAAGGCTGGTAATAAAGGTGCAGAGGCTGCACTAAGCGCACTTGAAATGATTAATGTACTATCTGAAATTGATTCCTAATGGGGGCCAGTGTGAAACCAGCCGCACGTCGTAACGCACGTCAATTCGCTCTACAGGCGATCTATTCATGGCAAATTACTAAAGAGAATGTTGCCAAGATTGAAGAACAGTTTTTGTCTGGCGACAAATACGATGAAGAAGAACTTCATGCATCAGAGCCAGCACTCGCTGCTCCTGAAACTGACGTAGCTTACTTCCGTGAACTACTAAGCGGTGTTGTACTTAGCCACCTAGAGCTAGATAGCAAAATCCGTCCATACGTGTCTCGCCCAATGCAAGACTTGGATATGATGGAACTTGCTCTTCTTCGCCTAGCTATGTACGAGATGACTCGTCGCGAAGATGTTCCTTACAAAGTGGTGATCAACGAAGCGATTGAACTTGCAAAAGTATTCGCAGCAGAAGACAGCCACAAGTTTGTGAATGGTGTGCTAGATAAAGCAGCGCCACACGTACGTAAGAAATAATGATTTCTTGAATAAAAAGGTCAGCATCTGCTGACCTTTTTTGTATCGAAGATAAAAGATCTATGTCTGGTGAATTCAACCTTATCGATAAATACTTTGTTGGTCGTCAAAACCAACGTAAAGATGTTTACCTTGCGGCTGGTGATGACTGTGCATTAGTGAAAGCACCTGCGAACGTTCAAATTGCCATCAGTACTGATACTCTAGTGGCTGGTACTCACTTTCTCACCGATGCAAACCCTGCTTGGGTCGCGCATAAAGCTTTGGCTTCTAATATCAGCGATTTAGCGGCGATGGGTGCAACGCCTGCATGGGTCAGTTTTGCATTAACCATGCCTGAGCCTGACGAAGCGTGGTTAGCCCCTTTTTGTGATGCGTTTTTCGAACTGGCGAATTACTTTGGTATTCAACTTATTGGTGGAGACACCACCAAAGGCCCATTAAGTCTCACGTTGACCGTTCAAGGCTTTGTTCCTGAGGGCAAAGCATTAACACGCTGTGGAGCAAAGGTTGGAGATTGGGTCTATGTCACGGGCAACTTGGGCGACGCAAAAGCAGGGCTGGATGTCATCCTTGATGATGCGCTTCGTACGAGAGTTGCAGCAGAGTCGCTTGAGAAAGCTCACTATCTAAGTACGCCACGAGTATTAGTTGGTCAGGCGCTTATTGGGCTGGCTTCTTCAGCGATTGATATATCGGATGGCCTCATTTCTGATGTTAAGCATATCCTTAAGCGCTCAGAGGTCGGGATCAGCTTAGATGTCTCTCAATTACCAATATCTTCTGAATTAGTGCAATTTTTAGATGATAAGGTCAGCGCGCAGCAGTATGCTTTGTCTAGTGGCGAAGAATACGAATTATGTTTTACCGTACCAGAGCACAATCGAGGTTCTTTACAAAGTGCGCTCTCCCATGTTGGCTGTAAATTTACCTGTATTGGTCAAATCCGACCTCAAGGGACGTTTGAACTGCATGATAATGGCCAAAAATTAGATTGGGAGCTCAGTGGCTTTGACCACTTTAATTGATTTTAATGCATCTTAAGTGATTTTCGTGAATCGCTAGCCTAAGATTGAAACCAAATTTGTTGTATAGGTTTAAGGATATGACCAACCCTTTATCTCTGATTTCATTAAAGAATCCATGGCATCTTTTAGCCACAGGGTTTGGTAGCGGCTTATCACCTGTGGTTCCCGGTACGATGGGGACACTTGCTGCAGTGCCGCTGTTCTTGCTTCTTGCACAGCTCCCTTTCCCTATCTACGTGGTTGTTGTGCTTATCTCCTGTATTATTGGCGTTAAGATTTGTCAGGTGACGTCCGATGATATGGGCGTTCACGACCATGGCTCCATCGTGTGGGATGAATTTGCTGGCTTTTGGATCACCATGAGCCTAGTACCTGCATTGAACATTCCCCTTACTGAGTGGAAGTGGCTGCTGACAGGCTTTATCCTATTCCGATTCTTCGATATGGTAAAACCATGGCCAATCGGTTGGTTAGACAAACGTGTCCATGGCGGTTTGGGGATCATGATTGATGATATCGTGGCCGGTATCATGGCAGGTATTGCGCTGTTTTTAGTGGCTAAATACGCGGGTTGGATGCAGTTTTAACCGCCTGACAATCAATAGATAAACAAAAGGGATGGCTACGAGGCATCCCTTTTTGTATGTACGTTTTTGTGTGTATTTTTTTGCGTTTGCTTTACGCTAGCTTACTAGGTTTACGTAACAAGTCACTTACTTAGCGACGTAAGCGTTGATCGATTTCTCGATGCCTTTTGCGTCTAAGCCAAGCTCTTCGTGTAACTCGTCTTGTGTTCCTTGAGGAATGAAGCGATCTGGCAAGCCAAGGTTTAGTACAGGCTTGATGATCTTCTCTTGCATCATAAACTCAATAACGCCTGCGCCCGCACCACCGGCAATCGCATTCTCTTCTAGCGTGACAAGTACATCGTGTTCGGCTGCGAGCTGACGAATGAGTTCTTCATCCAATGGCTTAACAAAGCGCATATCAGCAACGGTTGCGTTTAGATTTTCAGCCGCCTCTAGCGCGTTACCTAAGAAGGTACCAAAACTCAGAATCGCGACTTTTTCACCTTTACGAACGATACGACCTTTACCGATTTCAAGTGCAGTGAAGTCTTTTTCGATTTCCGTGCCCATACCACTACCACGAGGGTAACGTACGGCACTTGGACCTGTGTGCTTATGGCCAGTGTAAAGCATTTGACGGCATTCGTTTTCGTCACTTGGTGCCATGATCACCATGTTCGGAATACAGCGCATAAAGCTCAGATCGAACGCACCTTGGTGAGTTTGACCATCTGCGCCAACCAGACCTGCACGGTCGATAGCGAACATGACAGGTAAATCCATGATCGCAACATCGTGGATTAACTGATCATAACCACGCTGTAGGAAAGTCGAGTAGATGGCTACGATAGGGTGATCGCCAGCAATCGCCATACCTGTAGCAAGCGTCACAGCATGCTGCTCAGCGATTGCGACATCGAAGTATTGGCTTGGGAACTCTTTTGAGAAGCGTACCATGCCAGAGCCTTCACGCATTGCTGGTGTAATCGCCATTAGCTTAGGATCTTGCGCTGCCATGTCACACAGGAAGTCACCGAAGATCTTCGAGAAACTTGGCTTACCACCACTGCTTTTCGGCAAGCTATTATGCGATGGATCGAACTTTGGTACGCCGTGGTAGCCGATGGGATCTTTCTCTGCAGGTTCATAACCTTTGCCTTTCTTGGTCATGATGTGCAGGAATTGCGGACCTTTCAGCTCACGCATGTTTTTCAGTGTTTTCACAAGCTCATTGACATCGTGACCGTCAATAGGGCCGATGTAATTGAAGCCTAACTCTTCAAACAGTGTACCTGGAACGACCATGCCTTTTAGGTGCTCTTCAGTACGACGAACCAACTCTTTGATTGGTGGTACACCAGACAGTACTTTTTTACCGCCCTCACGGATAGAAGTGTACAAGCTGCCAGATAGCACTTTTGCCAGATGGTTGTTCAGTGCGCCAACGTTTTCTGAAATCGACATTTCGTTGTCGTTAAGAATGACCAACATGTCTGAATGTACATCACCTGCATGGTTCATGGCTTCAAATGCCATGCCAGCGGTAATGGCACCATCACCAATCACACTCACGACCTTGCGGCCTTTTCCTTCTTTTTGAGCGCTGATAGCCATACCAAGACCAGCACTGATAGAAGTCGATGAGTGACCGACAGAAAGGGTGTCGTATTCGCTCTCTTCACGCCAAGGGAAAGGATGAAGTCCATCTTTCTGGCGGATAGTTGGCATCTGGTCACGACGACCTGTCAGGATCTTATGTGGGTATGCTTGATGACCAACATCCCATATTAATTGATCGATAGGCGTGTTGTACACATAGTGTAGAGCAACAGTCAGCTCTACCGTTCCTAAACCAGAAGCAAGGTGGCCACTGGATTGGCTCACTGAGTTTAGCAGATACGTTCGTAGTTCATTGCACAATGTTGGCAATGTTTCTTTTGGAAGAAGACGCAACTCTTCCGGTGTATTTGCTAACGCCAGTGTCGGGTATTTTGAAATATCAAGAGTCATATAAATGCGCGCTTATAGTGTTAGTTCTTGCGCTCGATGACATATCGGGCGAACTCTTCTAGTAACTGAGTATTGTATGGAATCGCTTCTAATGCTTGAAGTGCTTCCTGTAAAAGAGTGTGAGCTTTCTCCATTGCTCCCTCTAATCCTAATAAAGATGGGTAAGTGCTCTTATTCAGCTCTTGGTCTGAACCTTGAGGTTTTCCCAGCGTTTCAGTATCACTGATGATGTCAAGAATATCGTCTTGAACCTGAAACGCCAAACCGATTGCATTTGAATAGCGTTCAAGGTGTGGTAACACTTCCAATCCTTTCTCGCCAGCTGACAACGCACCGAGTTTCACAGCACAGTTAATCAGAGCTCCGGTTTTGTTGCGATGAATTTCTTCCAATTCTGCGAGAGAGACCTGACGGTTTTCGGCACCTAGGTCAAGCGCTTGGCCTAAACACATCCCGCGAGCACCTGATGCTTGAGCAAGGACTTGCACCATCTTTATACGGTATTGCTCGGCATTTGGGTTCAGATTACCCTCAGCTAGGATCGTAAAAGCAAGAGTTTGCAACGCATCACCGGTTAGTATTGCCGTCGCTTCATCAAATTTGATGTGGCATGTAGGCTGACCGCGGCGTAACTCATCATCATCCATAGCAGGCAGATCATCATGAATGAGAGAGTAGGCATGAATGCACTCGATCGCAGAGGCAGAGGTATCCAGATCCTCTGGCTTGCAGCCAAGCATTTGGCCTGTAATGTACACAAGAAATGGACGAACGCGTTTACCACCAAGTAAAAGGCCGTATTTCATTGCTTGGATCAGTGGCTGTTGTTGGTGAGGCAAGTGCTCTAGCCATAGATTCAGTTGTTGATTATTTCGTTGTTGATAAGACGTCAATGTCTCTTGCATCACATTGCTCACTACTGATAATTAATCCGACTCAGGGGTGAAGTCACTCAGTGGTGCTTCGTCATCTTCACTAAGAAGAATGCTGACGCGCTGTTCTGCATCGCTCAGCTTCGTTTGGCCTGCACGAGCCAATGCAATACCACGTTCAAATTTGCGTAGAGCATCGTCTAAGGCAAGATCGCCACTTTCTAGTTGTTCAACCAAGCTGTCTAGCTCTTCAATGGTTGCTTCAAAGGTCATGTTTTCTGGTTTTTTGACCGCCATCTTTTATCTGCCTTAATCAAGCCTCTAATCGAATGCACGCAAGTTACCTTAGCCTAGTAACTTGGTCAAATTTAACCTCGTATAATTGTCACAAATTTAGCGCTAGATAAGGCTTGGTGACCATCGGATAACAATAGAAAACAACCCAAATGATCTTTTTGTGACCTGTTAACCAAGATTTTTCTAAAAATTCTGTTTTATCTGTCGATACAAGTAATAATTCGCCCGTGTAGGCAACTTTTGAATATTGCGTGAGGAGTGCTTTGTGGATTTAGCAACCTTAATAGGTCTGATTGGTGGTTTTGCGTTTGTCATCATGGCGATGGTACTTGGTGGTAGCATCGGTATGTTTGTCGATGTGACCTCAATCCTTATTGTTGTTGGCGGCTCTGCATTTGTGGTGTTGATGAAATTCACCGTAGGGCAATTCTTTGGAGCGACAAAAATTGCTGGCAAGGCGTTTATGTTCAAAGCCGACGATCCAGAAGACTTGATTGCTAAGATCGTTGAGATGGCAGATGCGGCCCGTAAAGGCGGATTCCTTGCGCTGGAAGAGATGGAAATCAACAACAGCTTTATGCAAAAGGGCATTGATCTATTGGTCGACGGTCATGACGCTGATGTTGTTCGTGCCGCTTTGCAAAAAGACATTGCATTGACGGACGAGCGTCATACACAAGGGACGGGGGTATTTCGGGCATTTGGTGACGTTGCTCCTGCGATGGGGATGATTGGTACGCTGGTCGGCTTGGTGGCGATGCTTTCAAACATGGACGATCCAAAATCGATCGGGCCTGCAATGGCCGTTGCACTTTTGACGACGCTATACGGTGCGGTACTCTCTAATATGCTGTTTTTCCCGATAGCGGACAAACTGTCACTTCGTCGAGATCAAGAAACGTTAAATCGTCGTCTTATTATGGATGGCGTGTTGGCGATACAAGATGGCCAGAATCCAAGAGTTATCGATAACTACTTAAAGAATTACCTCAATGAGGGTAAACGTGCTCTTGAAATTGATGATTAGTCAGGGGCCTGATAATGGATGAAGATAATAAATGTAAATGTCCCCCGCCTGGCTCTCCGGCATGGATGGGGACGTTTGCTGACTTGATGTCTCTTTTGATGTGTTTCTTCGTGTTGCTACTTTCATTCTCAGAGATGGATGTACTGAAGTTCAAACAGATCGCAGGTTCGATGAAGTTTGCGTTTGGTGTGCAAAATCAACTGGAAGTGAAAGACATTCCCAAGGGAACCAGCATCATTGCTCAAGAGTTTCGTCCGGGCCGTCCGGAGCCAACTCCGATTGATGTCATCATGCAACAGACGATGGACGTAACGCAGCAAACCCTCGAGTTCCATGAGGGAGAATCCGATCGCGCGGGTGGTACAAAGCGTGATCAAGGTAAGCTGACTGGGGGACAATCGCCAGAAACGTCAACACAGAATAATCAATCAGCAGAAACAGACATGCAACAGCAGCAGTCTGAATCCACCTCGCAAGAGATGGAAACCTTGATGGAAAGCATCAAGAAAGCGTTAGAGCGTGAAATCGAGCAAGGGGCGATCGACGTTGAAAACCTTGGTCAGCAGATCGTTATTCGGATGCGAGAAAAAGGAGCATTTCCTGAAGGTTCTGCATTTTTACAACCTAAGTTCCGTCCTTTAGTGCGTCAAATCGCGGAATTGGTGAAAGACGTGCCGGGCATAGTGCGTATTTCGGGTCACACGGATAACCAGAAGATTGACTCGGAGTTGTATCGTTCAAACTGGGACTTATCTTCCCAACGTGCGGTGTCTGTTGCGCAAGAGATGGAGAAAGTCAGAGGTTTCTCCCATCAACGTTTGCGTGTTCGTGGCATGGCGGATACTGAACCACTGGTCCCGAATGATTCTGATGCCAACCGTGCGCTCAATCGCCGTGTTGAAATTAGCATCATGCAAGGAGAACCACTCTATAGTGAAGAAGTGCCCGTCATTCAATAGTCGAACATTGGTTACTGCGCGGAACTGACCTCACGATGCTGGGTTCAGAGCGTAACGACGGATAGCCGTTTGTGGAATACCACAGACTAGAGTCATCAGTTGCTTCCAACGTATATACTAAAAGCGAGCGTGAGCTCGCTTTTTTTGTCATTCCATTTCGCTTAGGTGTATAATCTTGCGCCTTTAAAGTGAGCACATGAAAGTACGTGTGAACAACACGCGCTTTGCTGCGTATAAATGCTTTATGCAGAGTGTCACTCATTGTTGATTGCGAAACTAACCTGCGAACAAAACTATGAAATTTATTGTAAAGCCCCATCCAGAAATTTTTGTTAAAAGTGAATCGGTGCGCAAGCGCTTCACAAAGATTTTAGAGTGTAACATTCGTAACATCGTGAAGAACCGTACCGAATCTGTTGCGGTATTCAACCGTCGTGATCACATTGAAGTGACGTCAGAGAAAGATGATTTCCACGCGGAAGTCTTGGAAATCCTGACACACACGCCAGGCATTCACCATGTTCTAGAAGTAAAGCAGTCTGATTTTACCGATCTGCACAACATCTATGAGCAAGTGTTAGAGCTAAGCCGTGAAACGATTGAAAACAAAACGTTTGTGGTACGTGCGAAACGTCGTGGTAAGCATGACTTTACGTCTATCGAGCTAGAACGTTATGTTGGCGGCGGTCTTAACCAAGCGGTTGAAAGTGCACGCGTGAAGCTGCATAAACCAGACGTAACGATCAACGTTGAAGTGAATAATGACAAACTAAATCAAGTATTGGCGCGTCATAAAGGTCTAGGTGGCTTCCCTCTAGGAACGCAAGAAGATGTATTAAGCCTGATTTCTGGCGGTTTCGACTCTGGCGTATCAAGCTACCTTCACATCAAACGTGGTTCTAAAGTTCACTACTGTTTCTTTAACTTAGGTGGTCCTGCTCACGAAATCGGCGTTAAGCAGGTTTCTCATTACCTATGGAACAAATACGGTTCTTCAGCAAAAGTACGTTTTATCTCAGTGGATTTTGAGCCTGTCGTGGCTGAGATCCTTGAGAAAGTTGATGATGGCCAAATGGGCGTTATCTTAAAGCGTATGTTCATGCGTGCGGCTGGTAAGGTTGCAGAGAAGTTTAAGATTGAAGCATTGGTGACGGGTGAGGCTCTAGGCCAAGTTTCAAGCCAAACGCTAACTAACCTTCGCCACATCGATAACGTCACTGATACGCTGATTCTGCGTCCGCTTATTAACTGGGATAAAGAAGACATCATTAACCTAGCGCGTGATATCGGTACAGAAGACTTCGCTAAGACAATGCCAGAATACTGTGGCGTTATTTCTAAGAAGCCTACGGTAAAAGCGATCAAAGGAAAACTGCTCGCAGAAGAAGAGAAATTCGACTTCAGCATTCTTGATCAAGTGGTACAAGAAGCGCGTGTTATGGACATTCGTGATATCGCGAAAGAGTCTGAGCAAGCAGCACCTGAAGTAGAACAAGTTCAAGCGGTAGAAGATCACGCTATTGTGTTGGATATCCGTAGTCCTGACGAGGAAGACGATAACCCACTGGAAATTGATGGTGTTGATGTTAAGCACATCCCATTCTATAAGCTAAGTACTCAATTTGGTGATTTAGATCAGTCTAAGACTTACCTATTGTACTGTGAGCGTGGGGTGATGAGCCGTTTACAAGCGCTGTACTTGCAAGAGCAAGGGTTTAACAACGTAAAAGTTTACCGCCCGTAAGCTTGTTGAAAACAATAGAAAAAGCGCAAACTGAGAAATCAGTTTGCGCTTTTCGTTTCATAATCTGAAAACGGGTCGTAATGAGGTGGTAATATTGAACGCAATCGTATCTTTTGGAATTAGTATTGATATAACGATAATTAATCCGAAATCGAGATGAAAAAGTGATCTTAGTGCCAATGTTTTGTTACGGGTGGGGAGAATTGTGCAGATAAAAAAACACCGCCAAAAAAAGGCGGTGTAACAAATTTGACAGACAGGTCAAAATAAATACAGGAAGTATATGTTTTGTCACAAGAGTCATGCACAAAACATCATGGTAGAAATCTACCTAACTCGAAATACGAGTTTGCAAACACAACATCGCAACAACGAACCAATTGATTCACAAATAGAATCAAGCCGTTCAGGCTCGTTTTGCGGGGTGAAATATAGAATTTATCTGGCTGTTCGACAACGGACATTTTATAATGTTTCAGATAAAAACTAATCCTACTGAGGTCCTATATGTCTCGCAGATTGCCTCCACTAAATTCACTTCGAGTGTTTGAAGCGGCTGCCCGCCATCTTAGCTTTACTCGAGCTGCCGAGGAGTTGTTTGTGACTCAAGCGGCCGTGAGTCACCAAATTAAAGCTTTGGAAGAGTTCTTGTCTTTGAAACTTTTCGTCGTCGTAACCGTTCGTTATTGTTGACGGAAGAGGGACAAAGTTACTTCTTAGACATAAAAGATATCTTTACTTCGATTGCTGAAGCAACTGATAAGGTATTGGAACGCAGCGAAAAAGGTGCATTGACGATCAGTTTACCACCAAGCTTTGCCATTCAGTGGCTTGTTCCTCGTTTAGCGCATTTCAATGCTCAAGAGCCAGATATTGATGTTCGTATCAAAGCGGTAGATATGGATGAGGGCTCACTGACAGACGATGTTGATGTCGCTATCTATTATGGTCGAGGTAATTGGCCAGGTCTGCGTGCGGATAAGCTCTATCAAGAGTTTTTGATCCCACTTTGTTCACCTTCGTTACTTTTAGGTAACAAACCATTAGAATCTTTAAGTGATCTCAAGTTACATACTTTGTTGCACGATACCTCACGTAAAGATTGGAAACAGTTCGCACGCCAGCACAATGTGGATGGTGTCAATGTGAACCATGGTCCTATCTTTAGTCACTCGACGATGGTGCTACAAGCTGCTGCTCACGGACAAGGGGTCGCACTGGGTAACAACGTGCTTGCTAAGCCAGAAATGGAAGCGGGCCGTTTGATTGCACCATTTGATGAAGTGTTGCTATCGAAGAACTCTTTCTACGTTGTCTGCCATGAACAGCAAGCGGATATGGGGCGTATCGCCACCTTTAGAGACTGGATGCTTGCAACGGCGAGAAAAGAACAAGAGGAAGTACTGGATGAGCCATTGGATAGTTGAGGGGCCTAAAAACGGACCACTGTTTATTTTTGCTCATGGCGCAGGTGCAGACATGGATAATGATTTCATGAGCGCCGTTGCCAAAGGGTTAGTTGAGCAAGGGGTACGAGTGGTACGTTTTAATTTCCCTTATATGGTTAAGCGCGGTGAAGATGGTAAAAAGCGCCCGCCAGATCGAGCTCCCAAACTGTTAGAGGCTTATGAAGAAGTGATCACTCACTTTACTTCCCAGCCTATCGTTATTGGCGGTAAATCGATGGGCGGTAGAATGTCGAGTTTGCTCGCTGACAATGCGTTGGTGGCTGGTGTTGCATGCTTGGGGTTTCCATTCCATCCGCCAGGTAAGCCTGAAAAATACAAAGGTGAGCACCTAGCGACAATCAACAAACCGACCCTTATTTTACAAGGTGAGCGAGATACCTTTGGTAAGCGAGAAGAATTCGAAAGCTTTACGTTTTCTGAGAAAGTTGCGGTGAGTTTTATGCCTGATGGTGACCATAGCTTTAAGCCTCGTAAGCGTTCAGGCTATACAGATGCGGGTAATATTGCACTCGCTGTTGAGCAGCTAGCCGCTTTTATTAAAGAGGTGTACAGTGAAAAGTAAGTGGTTACTCTCATTTACAGGCATTTCAGGTCTAATATCTGTGGTATTAGGTGCTTTTGCTGCGCATGGTTTGAAAGCGAAATTGTCGCCTTATTTGCTTGGTGTTTTTGAAACCGGCGTTTTATACCAATTCATCCACACCTTGGCGATCGCGTTTTGTGCGGTTTTGGTGCTGGTCAATTTGGGACAAAAAGCACAAAAATATTTTTTCATTGCCGCGATTTGCTTTATCATCGGCATCTTTTGTTTTAGCGGCAGTCTTTACGCGCTGGCGCTGACGGGCATTAAGTGGTTCGGACCAATCACTCCAATGGGGGGATTCATGTTCATGATCGGCTGGTGTCTGTTCTTTATTGCTGCGTTTAATATCAAAGAGGTCTCCAAGTGAAACAACTAATGCTCTATTGCCGTGCTGGCTTTGAGAAAGAGTGTGCTGGTGAAATTCAGGACAAAGCAACACAGTTGGAAGTGTATGGCTTCTCTCGTGTGAAGAAAAACTCAGGTTATGTTGTCTTTGAGTGTTACCAGGATGGAGACGCCGATAAACTAGCAAAAAGCTTAGATTTCAGTGCGCTGATTTTTGCTCGTCAAATGTTTGCCGTTGCTGCTGAGTTTGAATCGTTACCAAGTGAAGACCGCATTAGCCCAATTCTTGCTGAGTTGTCTGAAGTGGCATCATTTCCTCGTTGTGGTGATTTACGTATTGAAACTCCAGATACGAATGAAGCGAAAGAGCTGTTGAAGTTCTGTCGCAAGTTTACCGTACCGATGCGCCAAGCAATGCGCGGTAAAGGTCTGATGTGGAACAAAGACAACGCGAAAAAACCAGTGCTGCACATCTGTTTTGTAGCGCCAGGTCACTGCTACGTGGGTTACTCATACCCGGGTAACAACTCGCAGTTCTTCATGGGTATTCCTCGCCTTAAGTTTCCAGCAGACGCGCCAAGCCGTTCAACACTGAAACTGGAAGAAGCTTTTCACGTCTTTATTCCTCGTGAAGAGTGGGATGAGCGTCTAGCACCGGGTATGTGGGGCGTTGACCTAGGTGCGTGTCCAGGTGGTTGGACTTACCAATTGGTGAAGCGTTCGATGTTCGTTCATTGTGTTGATAACGGTATGATGGCAGACAGCCTTATGGAAACGGGTCAAATCAAGCACCACATGGTGGACGGCTTTAAGTTTGAACCTGACCGCAAGAACGTAACCTGGATTGTGTGCGATATGGTTGAGAAACCAGCACGCGTGGCGCACTTGATGGGACAATGGCTGCTGAAAGGCTGGGCTAAAGAAGCGATCTTTAACTTGAAGTTACCAATGAAAGGTCGTTACGATGAGGTACTTCAAGATCTTGAGAACTTAAAAATGTTCCTGATCGAGAATAAAGTGAAGTTTAAGCTGCAAGCTAAGCACCTGTACCATGACCGTGAGGAAATCACGATTCACATCCAGTGCCTATCGAACATTTCTCCGCATTAATTTTAGCGAAATGATGCTGTAGAGATTTCAGATTTAAAAAAGCGCCATTTTTGTCGGCGCTTTTTATTTGTCTGACGTCAGTGATTGGTCAAAGAGCCTGATGGTTAATCCGAGTTTATTCCGTTTTATTTGGGCCAGTGAAACGAATATCTTGCAGGTTGAAGCCAAGCTCAATATCGCATTTAAGTGCCGCAACGCGTTTACATAAACGTGCTGACTCAATATGTTCATCAAACTTCTTACGATACTTAGGCGCAAGATCGTCACTGGCATAAGCCGCTTCAATATCTTCATATTGCGTCAAGATGTCTTTTGCTGCTTTTGGTCCAACCCCAGGAATACCAGGCACTTGGCTTGAGCTGATCCCCGTTAATCCCCAGTAATCGGTCAGTTGGCTTGGTTTCACACCAAATTCTTTTTCAATAAAAGGCTCATCCAACCAACGATGCTGAAAGTAATCGCGAATTTGAAGCGTCGGGGAGAGCAGTTGGCAATATCCCTTGTCTGTCGAGACAATTGTGACCTTTTCGCCGTGGCTTGCTACCTTGGTTGCCAGTGTCGCCACTAAATCATCGGCTTCATCCCCCTCGGACAACAAAGAGTCTATCCCTTGCTCCCACCATGCTTGTTGGATGGCATCTAAACCTTGCATTAGCGGTTCGGGCATTGGTTTACGGTTTTGTTTATATTCAGGAAGAATGGTTGCGCGCCAACCACGGTCTTGTTCATGGTGATCAAACACCGCAATGATATGGGTTGGTTGAGCCTCTGAAAGGATACGCGACAGTGTTCGACCTGTTGTTGTGATGGTTCTTGCTATGTCGGTTGGATCGGGCTGTGCAGAGTGCACGCGGCGGATCAAATTTAGAGCATCGATGATAACAAGATGAATAGACATAATGACTTAGCAACAAAAAAGGGGCGTAATGCCCCTAGTGTAACGAAACTATGCTGTTCTATCGAGTCGCTTTTTCTGGATGAGCGATTCGGTAGCAAGGTTCGTAAGCGGTACCGCCTGGAAGTTTCATTCGATGTTGTTCGACGAAGTCTTGGAGCAAGATATCCAGCTTGTGCATCAATGAAGATTCACCATTGATAACAAATGGGCCTTTTTGCTCGATCTCACGTATTCCCTCTGCTTTTACGTTACCCGCTACGATACCAGAGAAAGCTTGACGCAATGTGGCCGCCAATACTTGAGGTTTCTGGTTTAAGTTTAGGTTTAAGCTTTCCATCGATTCATGGTTTGGCTCAAACGGCAGTTGGAACTCAGGTTCTATTTTGAGTGACCAGTTAAAGCTGTACGCGTCACCTTTCTCTTTTCGGTGCAGTCGAACGTCTTCCATTGAACGCTTCATAATGCGAGCCACTTCCGCGGGATCATCAATAACGATCTGGTAGTGTTTCTGTCCCTCTTCACCCAGTGTATCGGCAATAAAGGCGTCAATGGAGCGGAAGTAGGCCTCACTCTCTTTTGGACCTGTCAGTACGATTGGCATTGGCTGATCAGCGTTTTCTGGATGCATCATGATGCCCAAAATGTACAGCAGTTCTTCTGCTGTTCCTGGGCCACCAGGGAAAATGACAATGCCATGTGCCATACGAACAAAAGCTTCGAGACGTTTCTCGATGTCTGGCATGATCACCAGCTCATTCACGATTGGGTTTGGTGGCTCAGCGGCAATGATTGAAGGCTCGGTTAAACCTAGGTAGCGCTGCTCGGTGTAACGCTGTTTAGCATGACCAATTGCGGCTCCTTTCATTGGGCCTTCCATTGCACCCGGCCCACAACCTGTACAGATATTAAGTTCACGCAAGCCTAGCTCGTTACCTACTTCGCGAGTGTATTGGTATTCGGTCGCATTGATCGAGTGCCCCCCCCAACACACCACAAGATTAGGCTCAATACCGGGGGTTAGCGCACCAGCATTACGCAAAATACCAAACACAAGGTTCGTAATGTGGGTGGCGTTGGTGAGATTCAGTCGCTGGTTGTCTGCAAGGTGCATGTTGACGTAAACAATGTCACGCAAAACAGAGAAAAGATGCTCTTGAATGCCTTTGATGATTTCACCATCGACAAACGCGTGCTCTGGGGGATTCGCCAGTTCCAGCTTAATGCCGCGCTCCCGACGCACAACGTTCACATCAAAGGATTGGTGTTTATCGAGCAGCTCTTTAGAGTTATCGGTATGGCTGCCAGAGTTGAGTACCGCGAGTGTGCAGTTGCGGTACAGTTGATAAAGATCACTCGATGCCGTTTTCTTTAGGCGTTCGACTTCGAGTTGAGATAGCAAATCCATGCTACCAGCAGGGCTGATATGAGTAATCATAAGGCCTCCTTGCTATTGCAATCTGTAGAGGAAAAACACCAGTGCTCTGACTAATTTATTCGTATGGTTAGAGTGTGTCGACTGGTGGACATTATTTTATGGTAGACAGCGATCTATAGTAGACATTGTCTTATGGCGTCTAATTAGCTTAGCAGACTAACAGAAGAGAAATGTGATAACTCATTGAAAATTTGAGGCTATTGTAGAGTAAATGCTAAGAATACGGCTTGTTTGTTGATTTTTTGAACAGCCTTAGTTCCAGTCAACTTGGTTTGGACCGCGCTGTTTTGCGTTTCTTTGCATCACTCCTAAGCGATCCAATACATATTCTGGTGTGTCAGATTCTTTAAATGACGTTGAAACAGCAGTGAGCGTGATCATGATGTTTTGCTCACGGAACTTAAATGGTAATTTGCTGATATCCTTTTGGATATTCTTCATTAACTCAAGGGTATATTCTTCAGATTGTTCTGGGATAAGCAGAATGAATTCTTCACCTCCAAAACGAGCCACAGTATCTGTTTTCTCTGTTCGTTTTAAAATGGTTCGCGCAATTATTTTCAATGCTTTGTCACCAGCGGTATAGCCGTAACTGTCGTTGATGGCTTTAAAGTTATCGATATCAAACAATACGGTGCGCAAATTTTTCTGTGAGCGAATCCAACGGCGATATTCCAGTTCCATGCGATCGGCAAAAGCGGCTCGGTTGTACACTTTTGTGAGTGGATCTTGCAACATACGCTGCGCTTGGTCTTCTAATCGGCGGCGGTAGTCTTGCGTTGTTTCAAATACGGATTCGAGTTGGTTCTTATTGTAATTCAAACGATCTTGAAGCGCTTGTTCTCGCGCTTCCGCCATTTTAAGGCGTTCCGTTAACGAGGCCATTTGAGCGAGCAGTGGCGTCATTTCTTGCTTGAGCTCTGCGATGTCATTCGCTTGTGTTAATGACTTCTGGCTAAGGTTGACCAAATTTGTCATCTCTGCATTCAGTTCTTGTCGGTGCTCAAAATAGTTTTGATGCTGATCGACATTTTGGTGCGCGGTTTTTAGATGGTTAGCAAGAGAAGCATTGAGCTGGTCTAAAAATTGTTCTGATGCTTTTCGTTCTGCTTTGGTTGCATCGATGACGAGCTTAAGCGTATTTAAGGTTAAATCGATCAACGATTCTGCATTGGTACCTAGAAGCAACTTTGAGCGAATTTCTAGCAATTGATCTCCGGCATCACCATCAAAATCCAGCTCAGTAATGGTGTGTTGTAAGTCGCTTGCCAAACACTCAAGTTGAGGTTTATCTGGACCATTTTCTAGATCGGATAGATTCAGACGAGAGTTGGTTGTGATGATCTTTAGCGCGCGTTCATAAATGCTGAGTAGCTTGATGGCTTGATCAACATTTTTATCGCTATTTACATCGGAGAAACTCATCAAGTTACGCAGTTCTCGCTTGAGTTGCGCAGGCAAACCTGTGATGCGTTGTAAGGTCGCGCCACTGTGTTTGACTTGATCGGTCAGGTACTGGTTTTGCTTGCTAACGGTTTGTGAATGCTGCTTAAGCATCCTTTCTAGGACCGCGAGGCGAGGGATAAGCGAACTGATGTCTTTTTGATGCTCGAGTTCTTGCTGAATCTCGAGCAAATAATCAGTGACGTGCGAATTTGAACCATGGCACGCAGAAGCCAAGGACGCCACAACGCGTTTGAGAACTTGTTGCTCACGTTTAAATTTGAGCGAACTATCACGATGAGTCAGGCGGAGTTGGTCAAGTTGACAACTCAGCTGATGAAGCTGTGATTGAATATCGGATTCCAAGATTCCCATGAAACGAATGCAGTTAAGTCCATGTACTACTGACAATTAAGTGATGATAACAAAAACGTAATAGCGTCATCATTTGTTTATGCTTAACGGGCGGGTAATTATCCATTTTTAATATTTTTGATATCGTCCTCATTCTTGTACGAAGAATGAACCTTTATTAGACCTTGATTAATCGCATGTTTGCACGCCGTTCTAATATCATCGGTTGCAAAACTTGCCGCTGGTGCGTTATCGATCGCTTTTAAGAAGACCCAATGGCTCTGTTTATCTTTCAAGCTCACTTCACGGGCAACGTGTGTGGCAAGCAGCAAGAGATCCAACAGTTCTTCATCGTTAATTGCTGTGTAAGCTCGAGGTAAGAATGGGTAGTCACTGATCCCCATACGAATGGTTCTATTGACATTATGTAGCTGTGCAAATTCATCAACCCAACTTTGGAATTTCTCAAACGTTGCTTCACCAGACGTATTTCGGTCAGCATTGGGTTCAATATAAAGTAAGTTCGCATCCGAGAAATGGTATAAGCGAGTTGGTTTTGTCACTCTTTCTGCTAAAAATTCACCGAAGGCTCGCTCTAGTTCTAGGCCCGCTTTGTATCCGTGTTGTACGTACATACTGCGTAAAAACGGCAAATCAATCATCACAAAACGAAGGCGGTCGTTTAGCGGCTCGTGAATTAATTCCCCCATTTGCCATTGTTCGAACGTGTCGCTGGATTTCTTTAATGAATGAGACAGTTTCACATTGAGCATGCGGAGATTACGCAAGCGAGAACGTGAATGTGTAAAGAGGTCATTACGTAATTTGCCTATTTCTGCCATTTGCTTTTGCATGATCACACCACGGCGCATGATAAACAGGAACATCACCAGCACGGTAATAAATAACGCAAATGAGATCTTCTGAAACTTGCGGTGTTCCATTTCGACCAAAGACAGCTTATCGGTTTGACTAACATAGTGAATACTCTGTTCTGCAAACTCTTTTTGCTGACGAAACGCATCTTCACTAATTTGGTTAAGCTGCTTTTGCTCCAGGCGAACAAGATTGATGTACTTCTTAAATGCTTGTAAAGAGGTGCGATATTCTCCGACTTGTTCGTAACCTAACCCAAGTAATCGGTAAGATTGTTGTTTAATGAAACCATCTGCGTTGGGCAGTTTTTCTAAAATATCGAGCGCTTTATTCGCATTTTCAATCACCAACCTACCATCATTTTGATGGTAGGCGAGTCCTGAATGCAATAATGCTGCCTTGGCTTTTAAGTCAGGGAAGTCTGTGTATTCTAACAATTCTGTCGCGCGATTAAGATACTGGTCTGCCAAAGGGTAGTTATATAGCTGTAAGTATGTTGCCGCGAGGCTCAAGCGGAGATTGATACTGCGGGCGATGTCTTTATCGGTGCTTGGGTGGTCCATGACGTTGAAATAGTGGACAAGTGCTAAGTTATATTTACCTTGGTAGAAGTAAACATCGCCCATTTTTTCTAGTACGTGAGCCAATATTGGCGAACTAGGATAAGTGTCATAAAAATCGGCCGCTTGAGATAAATATTCAATAGCTTTGTCGTACACTCGGCGTTCTTTAAATAATCTCGCCAACAATCGGTTTACTTTTGCTAACTTACCGCCGTTGTCACTTTCAATGGATTGCCAATAGGCGTATAGCAGTTCTGAGAGCGCAAGGTTGTACTTTTTGCAGTTGAGATAAAACTCACCGACCGCAGTGTGATAATCGATCAGTGTCAGTTCGGAACGAATATTGCTGAGAATCGTTTTTGCTTCAGTGTAGTAGCGTTCTGCATTGAACATATCACCATTGTGTGAGGCAAGAAGTGCACGTTGCATGATCAATCGATAGCGTATGCTGTCAGTGCGCAAAAGAGTGACATTATTGCTTTCGATTTGCTGTTCAATGTGATTAAGATTTTGTTCGCCCGTCGCATAGTCTTTATTGCTTAACCATAACATTTGATTTCGCATTAGCTGTATGTCTAGGCGCATATACGGAAGTTGATACTCCGTTGCCAACCTTTCTGCTTCATTGAGGTTTTCAATCGCACCTCGAATATCACCCATTGTAAAGTCAGCTTGAGCTATGATCTTATGTGCTTCAATCGTACTGTTGGGTGTGCGAATACTGCGATCGGTCTCTTCGCGAGACATCGCAGATGGACTTCCATTCTCTTGACGTTCCGTTAATTCGCGTTGCAATAAGTAGTTTTTGGCGACTTGCTTGGCTTGTGACGGATCAATCTCTGCCAGTTGTTGAGCTTCATTGAGTAAAGCGGAAGATAAAATGGTCGCGTGAAGTGGCTGTGCTAATAATAAGCAAAGAAAGCCAATCAGCCTGATGAAAAGACGCGAACTGTCCCCAAACATCCTTTTCGTTCCCTCGAACTGTGTCGTTTTTGAATGTGCAATATTAGAGAAAAACACCCAGCAATCCAACTGATTGCTGGGTGTTTTAGAACATTATTGACGAGCCATGCGATTGTTGTGTGTGGGCTTATCTTGTTCAGTTGAGCGGTAAGGGTTGATATCCAAGCCTCCACGGCGAGTGTAACGTGCAAAAACCGTCAGTTTATTCGGTTGGCCGTATTTCATTAGGTCAGTGAAAATACGTTCAACACACTGCTCGTGGAATTCGTTATGCTCGCGGAAAGACACAAGGTAACGCAGCAGCTTTTCACGGTTTAATTTCGCACCTTGGTAACGAATTTCAACGCTACCCCAATCAGGTTGGTTGGTGATTAGGCAGTTTGATTTTAATAGGTGGCTGTGAAGAATTTCTTCGACCTGCTCTTCACCCGCAGCCCCCTCAAGCAATGTGGCATCAAAATCGTAGTCAGTGATTTCGATGTCTTGATCGTCAATACATTCCCCTTCCATCGTGACGATAGGTTGGTTGGTGTAGTGGTTCACCGGGTTTACTTCCACAAGTACTCGCTCGCCTGCGCATGCTGACAAATCTTGAATGAGACGCTCAGTGACTTCTTCCCAGCTTGTGAAACGCGTTTGGTTGTAGCTGTTTAGATACAGTTTGAACGACTTTGACTCAATCAAGTTTGCGCTGGTTGCAGGAATGTACACTTCACCTACCGCAACTTGAGGTAAGCCTTTACCGTTTAACCAAGAAAGCTCGTAGAGTGTCCAGATGTCATGGCCCAAAAACGGTAGGCTATCGCCTAGCTCTAAGTCATCACGGTTTAGACTGCGAGGAACGGGTTGCAGCAAGCTCGCATCGTATTGGTTTGCGTACTCGGTCTTTTTACCCAGAGTCAGGCCAGCAAGCTCTTTAGCGTCAGAATATTTGCTCATACTTTGTGGTCATTTTCGATTAGAATGACGAGAATTTTACTTAATCCGCTGAACAATTGCCATCTGGCAGACACCGCTATCTGATAAATAAGGAATGAGGAGACCTTCATGACCCAGACCGTTACTCAGGCTCTACTGGAGTTTAGCCTGCGCTATCAACAAGCTTGGCAAGACGAGCACAATGAACTGCCACGCAGTGAAGAGCTTGCTGATCTTGTTTCTCCATGTGTAGAAGAGAAACGTGATGAGGCCGTATTATGGAAAGTGTGTCCTCGTGAAGACGTGGCGGATTTTACTAACGTTGAGAATGGTATTGAGCTCACGCTGCATGAAGACATCAAACTTTTTTATGGTTCCCAATACAGTGCTGATATGGATGCCACATGGCAAGGTAATGGTCTAACACTATTGCAAGTATGGAGTGATGATGATTTTACTCGTTTGCAAGAGAACATCCTTGGTCATCTAGTGACTCAGCGCCGTCTAAAACTGAAGCCAACCGTATTCATCGCAGTGACAGACGCAGAATTGGACGTCATTTCTATCTGTAACTTGACGGGGAATGTGATTCTTGAGCGTCTAGGCACCAGTAATCGTGATGTACTTGCAGACAATGTGATTGAGTTTCTAAACAAACTCGAGGCTGCGGTGTAAATATGTACGTTGTTGAGTTGCAGTTTGAATGTTTTGATAACACCACAGTAAGCGCAGTTGATAAAGCGATTAATGGTTTGATGGATGCTCTGCGTTACAACGGGCAGGTCCTTGGTCGTGAGTTTCCTATCGTAATGGGAGATGGCGAGTTTTATGTGCGCGTAGTGTGCCCAGAGCAAGACAGCTTGCACCCTCGTTACCATTCTGATTTCGTCAAAGTCTGCTTAAACCGTTTGTCAGAAGCGTCTTTGCTTGCGCCGAAAATGCGCATGTTAGGTCGTGACTTGAACTCAGAAGAAGCTGCAGAAGATGAAACGCCGAGCTGGCAAGTGCTTTACACTACTTACGTTCATACGTGTTCCCCGCTGCGCAGTGGTGAGACGTTGTTGCCAATTCCGCTCTATCGTAATGGTGCGACACTCAACGGTGACCATAAAGCGGTGGTGAAGTGGCAAACCGAGTGGCAAGCGTGTGATGAAATTCAAATGGCGGGTGGATGCCGAGCAGAACACGCCGCGCTGCATGAAATTTGTGATGCTGACAGTGTGTTGTTCCGCCGAGGCTGGGATTTACGTGGTCGTATTGAATACCTCACGAAGATCCCGACCTATTATTACCAATATCGAGTCGGTGGTGAGTCGCTTGAAACAGAAAAGGCGCGCAAGTGTCCAAAATGTGGTGGTGAGTGGTTACTTGATGAGCCTTTGCATGACATTTTTTACTTCAAGTGTGATGACTGCCGAATTGTTTCTAACATCTCTTGGGACCACATTAAGTAGCTTAAAATAGCGCAGATCCTAACATTAATAAGAAAAGTAAAAGGGCTGATGTTTCCACATCAGCCCTTTTGTTTTATTTGGTCTCGTTCTGAAAGGTGTTTTCGAGTTGGATTACCAACCTTTAACGACACCACCTTTGAAGATGTCTTTCGCTGCTTCGTAAACTTCATCTGTTTGGTACGATTTCACGAAGTTTTGTACGTTAGCGGCTTGAACGTTATCTTCACGAGCTACGATTAGGTTTACGTATGGAGACTCTTTGTCTTCAACGAATATGCCATCACGCTCAGGCGTTAGATCGATAGAACTGGCGTAAGTTGTGTTGATGATAGAAATTGCAACATCATCAAGAGAGCGAGGAAGTTGTGCAGCATCTAGCTCTACGATAGTGATGTTTTTCGGGTTGCCTACAATGTCGCGTACTGTGGCTAGTAGGTCGACGCCATCACGCAGCTCAATCAAACCTTGTTGCTCTAGAAGTAATAGAGAGCGGCCTAGGTTAGTTGGATCATTTGGTACCGCGATTCTTGCCCCTTCTTGAACTTCGTCAACCGACTTCACTTTTTTCGAATAACCTGCAATAGGGTAAACAAAAGAGTTGCCGGCGGTCACGAGCTTGTAGCCACGATCTTCGACTTGTTGATCAAGGTATGGCTTATGTTGGAAAGCGTTAATATCAATAGAACCATCATCCAATGCGGCGTTTGGTGTCACGTAATCCGTGAAAGTGACAAGTTCGACATCCAGGTTGTATCTTTCTTTAGCAACTTTTGCAGCAACTTCTGCAACCTGAGCTTCTGCGCCAGCCATTACGCCAACTTTTACGCTGTTGTCATCAGATTGCTTTTCACCACAACCAGCAAGAACCAGTGCAGAAGCGGCAGTTGCGACAGTCAAAAGACTCTTAAGGCTAAATTTCATGTTTATCTCCTTATAATTGGTATTTTCAATTCTTATCTATGGTCTACGCGGCGTACGATGGCATCACCAATAGACTGAATAATTTGCACGAGCACGATAAGCATTACTACGGTTACGGCCATGATCACTATGTCGTAGCGGTGGAATCCATAACGGATCGCAACGTCACCTAAACCACCGCCGCCAACGGTTCCTGCCATTGCGGAGTAGCTTACTAAAGTGACTAGGGTAATCGTTACTGAGTTAACAATAGTCGGCATCGCTTCGGGAAGCAGAACTTTTGTGATGATTTGTACAGGTGTCGCGCCCATCGATTGTGCTGCTTCTACTAAGCCTGACGGTACTTCTAATAAGGCACCTTCAATCAATCGCGCCACAAATGGAATGGCGCCAATAGTCAATGGAACAATGGCTGCGGTTGTACCGATAAACGTTCCAACTAACAACTTGGTGACCGGGATAATTGCCACCATTAATACGAGGAAAGGTACCGAACGACCGATGTTAACGATCGCGCCAAGTACGCGGTTCAGTTTGGTGTTTTCGAGTAAGCCACCTTTTTTAGTGGTGTGCAGAATGACACCGAGTGGAATCCCCACTGCAAAACCGACGATACCCGCGACGGCAACCATGTAGATGGTTTCCCAAGTTGCGCCCAAAAGTAGGTTGCTGTTTAGGCTCAGCCATTCAGAAATCGTATTAAAGGACATAGCCAAGTACCTCTACTTTCACGTTGTGTTCACGTAGGAATTCAATCGCTGCGTTATCGTCCTCTTCATTACCGAATAGCTCCGCGACCATCATGCCGAATTTCACACCACCGGCGTAATCGAGGTCAGAGCTTAGAATGCTGACATCAATATTAAATTTACGAGCAATTTGCGTCATGAGAGGTGCATCCACTGTAGCACCTGTAAATTCAAGGCGAACGAGAGGGTAGCTGTTTTCTACGCGTGTCGCCTGTAAGCGAACTTGATAGTCTTCTGGAATTGAAAGATCCAACGTTGAGCGGATGAACTGATGTGCGAGTTCCGTTTTAGGATGTGCAAAGATATCGCCGACCGTGCCTTTTTCAACTAATTCGCCATCACCGATGATCGCCACTTCATGACAGATGCTTTTCACCACTTCCATTTCGTGGGTGATCAAAAGAATGGTGATCTCAAGTTTGCGGTTGATTTCTTTTAGTAGTTCTAGAATGGATTGCGTTGTCGCTGGGTCCAGTGCGCTGGTCGCTTCGTCACACAACAAAACACTTGGATCAGAAGACAGAGCACGTGCAATTGCCACACGCTGCTTTTGACCGCCACTTAGGTTTGCAGGGTAGCTCTCGTGCTTGTCCGAAAGGCCAACCAGTTTAAGTAGCTCCGTCACTTTTGTTGTGATTTGCGATTTCTCTTTGCCTGCTAGCTCAAGAGGGAGAGCCACATTGTCGAAAACGGTACGAGATGACAGCAGGTTAAAGTGTTGGAAGATCATCCCAATGTTGCGGCGGGTTGCACTCAGTTGCTTTTTACCGAGTTTAGTTAGGTCAACGCCATCAACGATAATGGAGCCTGAGGTCGGGGCTTCCAGCATATTGACACAGCGGATCAAGGTACTTTTACCCGCGCCTGATGCGCCGATAACACCAAAGATAGTCCCTTTAGCGATATCTAAATTTATGTCCTTAAGGGCAAGAATTTCCTTACTGCCTTGGAAGAACACTTTATTGACGTTTTTTATTTCTATCATGTTTCAACCTGCACAGAGATACTGGGAACTTCACTGTTAAAAACGGCTTTTAACAGGAGTAAATTTTGAACTTTATCTCAATTCTCAGTTGATGCTATGGGGTAAGCGAAATGAAGTCAATAGATATTTTTACGTCTAGACGTCTAAAACTTCTGGTTACTATTTTGTAAGGGATGTTACTAAGGGGAGAAGATGTAAGAGGGAAGTGTTGCTTTTCAGATTTACAGATTCTCAAGCAATAAATCAATAGTTTTGTCCTGCTTTAACATGAATTAGATAGTGTTGAAGCGTATAAGGTATGTAATAATCTAATCAAACCGAGTAAATAGAGAAATACGTTTTGGCAAAACCAGCTGTTTTTATCGATCGTGATGGCGTAATTAACGTTGATCATGGCTACGTTCATGATGAACATGATTTTGAGTACATTGACGGTGTGTTTGAGGCGACAAAAGCGCTAAAAGATCAAGGCTACCTACTAGTACTAGTGACGAACCAATCAGGTATCGGACGCGGTAAATACAGTGAAGATCGTTTCTTATCATTAACTCAATGGATGGACTGGAACTTCGTTGACAATGGCGTCGAGTTCGATGGTTTTTATTATTGTCCACATCATCCAGAACATGGCGTTGGCGAATACAAACAAGATTGTGATTGTCGCAAGCCAAAACCAGGGATGTTCATTTCTGCACGCGATTTCTTGAAAATCGATATGGCGAAATCAGTGATGATTGGTGATAAAGCTGAAGATATGATGGCAGCTGAAGCGGCAGGCGTTGGCACCAAGATTTTGGTACGTACAGGAAAGCCTGTTACAGAACAAGGTGAAGCGTTAGCTACGGTTGTACTTGATAGCATTGCAGATGTTCCTGCGTACCTAAACAAGTAATTTTTACTATTCATTGAGATAAGGGAGGCCAGTGCTTCCCTTTTGTTTGACTCCCTCTTTTAGTTTGATCACTTATGAGCAAAAAACTCACTATTCTTGATATCGCGAAACTGGCTGGCGTAGGAAAATCGACGGTCAGCCGTGTGCTTACCAATGATCCCAAGGTAAAACCACAAACGCGTGAGAAAGTGGAACGAATTATTCATGAGTCCGGTTATATGCCATCAAAATCGGCACAGTCAATGCGTGGCGGTAGTCAAAAGGTGGTCGGTGTGATCATCTCTCGTTTGGACTCTCCATCAGAAAACCGCGCGGTCGGTACCATGTTGAATGCCTTGTACTCGGCAGGGTATGACGTGGTGATCATGGAAAGCCAATTCGATCGTGATAAAACCAATGAACACTTAAATGTGCTTAAACGTCGCAATGTTGACGGGGTGATTGTTTTTGGTTTTACCGGATGTGACGAAAAAGCCTTGGCAGAGTGGGGCAATCGCATTGTCGTGATCGCGATGGACACGCAAATGGTTTCCTCGATCAACTACGATAACCAAGGCGTTATTGACATGGCGCTTTCCCATCTGGAACAACAGTCTATTTCTCGCATTGCTTATATTGGTGTTGATCCAGAAGACCGTACGACAGGTCTTGCTCGCCTTAATGCTTACCAATCTTGGTGTGAGCAAAAGCGCATCGAACCTTGTTTTCAAACCGGCAAGCTCAACCACGAAAGTGCTTATCAGCTGGTGGATCAAGTCCTTCAATCCGATACGCAAGCCATCGCTTGTGCCAGTGACACCATCGCTCTCGGTGTGATTAAACGTCTGCAAGAAATGGGGCGTGAAGATGTGGTGGTCACTGGTGTGGGTGGCAATGAATTACTTTCTTTTCTCTTTCCGAATGTCTTTAGTGTGGATCCTGGCTACTCTCATGCCGGTGAAAAAGCCGCTAACATGCTGATTAATCAATTGAATGGCGATGATTCTGTGGTGCACTTCACCCAGCAGCCTATCTGTCGTTAATCCTCCTTTCGATGATCTGCTCTAAAATTATACTGTGATCATTCTCAACTAATGGGACTGTTCCCATTTTGTTTTGAATGCGAAATGGCACTATTAAAATCATCAAATGGGAATGTTCCCATTATAAAAATAAAACGATGAATTGAATGTATCCAATACAGGGTGGACAAAGTTATGAGTAAGATTGCGCGTCAAGATGTACAGCGTCTTATTGAGTTGGTCGGGGGATCGGACAATATTGCCAGTGTAAGCCACTGTTTAACTCGCTTGCGTTTCGTGTTGAATGACACTGACAAAGCCGATACCAAACAGTTAGATGCACTACCTATGGTTAAAGGCTGCTTTACCAACGCAGGTCAGTTCCAAGTGGTGATCGGCACGGAAGTCGATGAGGTATACAAGGTACTGATCGAGCTAAGCGGTAAAAGTGAAGCGAGCAAAGATGAATCTAAGAACGCCGCTCGTCAAAACATGAACATCGTTGAGCGTGGTATTTCCCACCTTGCTGAAATCTTTGTACCACTGCTACCAGCGATCATCACCGGTGGTCTGATTCTTGGTTTCCGTAACGTGATTGGCGACATCAAGATGTTTGATGGTCAAACGCTCACGGAAATCAGCCAGTTTTGGGCAACAGTACACTCTTTCTTATGGCTCATTGGGGAGGCGATCTTCTTCTTCCTACCGGTTGGTGTGTGTTGGTCGACAGTGAAAAAACTCGGCGGTACTCCGATTCTGGGTATCACATTGGGTGTCACGCTGGTTTCGCCACAGTTAATGAACGCCTATCTGATTGGTAAGCAGGTGCCAGAAGTGTGGGACTTTGGCTTATTCGCCATCGAGAAAGTAGGGTATCAAGCGCAAGTGATTCCGGCCATGTTAGCGGGTGTCGCCTTGGCGTTCATTGAAACCAACTTAAAACGCATCATTCCGTCTTACCTTTACCTAGTGGTCGTACCGTTTGTTTCTATCATTGTGTCTGTGATTCTTGCGCACTCTATCATTGGTCCATTCGGTCGTATGTTGGGTGACGGCGTTGCTTTCGCAGCAAAAGCAGCCATGACGGGTGACTTCGCAATGATTGGCTCAACCATCTTTGGCTTCCTATACGCGCCATTGGTGATTACCGGTATTCACCACACCACCAACGCGGTTGATCTTCAACTGATGCAAGAGCTAGGCGGAACGCCAATTTGGCCTTTGATTGCACTTTCAAATATTGCTCAAGCTTCAGCGGTAGTCGGCATCATTATTATCAGTAAAAAACATGGCGAGCGCGATATCTCAGTGCCTGCGGCTATCTCTGCTTACCTTGGTGTGACGGAACCAGCGATGTACGGCATCAACTTGAAATACAAATTCCCAATGCTGAGTGCAATGATCGGCAGTGCGATTGCTGCTGCTATCTGTGGCAGCGCAGGTGTGATGGCGAACGGTATCGGTGTGGGCGGTTTGCCGGGCATCTTGTCTATCCAACCACAGTTCTGGGGTGTCTTTGCTCTGGCGATGTTGGTGGCGATTGTGGTCCCAGTGGCACTGACGCTTGTGTTGTATAAGCGTGCGCAAATGAAAGGTGAGTTAGAAACTGCTAACGCGTAATTCAAACCGAGGCAGTGATTTGGCTGCCTCGTTTATCTCTTCTATTTTCAATATTTTAAGTTTCCGTTTATTGGTAAGTGAGTGTTAGAAATGGCAATGACCAAGCATGATGAGAGCTGGTGGAAAACCGCAACCATCTACCAAATTTACCCAAAAAGCTTTTGTGACAGTGGAAGTAAAGGCACGGGCGATATTAAAGGGATCATTTCTAAACTGGATTATCTAAAACACCTTGGTGTGGATGCGATTTGGCTGACGCCGGTTTATCAATCGCCAATGATCGACAACGGTTATGACATTTCCGATTACTGCGCGATCAACCCTGATTTCGGCACCATGCAAGATTTCGATACCCTTTTGGCAGAGGCTCATCAACTGGGTATTCGAATCATCATGGACATCGTGGTTAACCATACTTCAACAGAGCACAAGTGGTTCCAATCGGCATTAGGTGACAAAAACAGCCCTTACCGTGATTACTACATCTGGAAAGATCCGGTTGATGGCGCAGAGCCAAACAATTGGCAATCTAAGTTTGGTGGCAATGCTTGGGCGTTGGATGAAAAAACAGGTCAGTACTATTTGCACCTTTTTGCTAAAGAGCAAGCCGACCTAAACTGGGAAAACCCGGTAGTGCGTGAAGAAGTCAAAGAAGTCATCAGTTTTTGGGCGGAGAAAGGTGTGGATGGTTTCCGTCTTGACGTTATCAACCTGATTTCCAAACAGCAAGATTTTCCAAGTGATGAGTTTGGTGATGGTCGCCGTTTCTACACCGACGGCCCACGTGTGCACGAATATCTTCAAGAGATCAGCGAAGCCGTATTTCAAAAGTACGGCAGCGTGACGGTAGGTGAAATGTCTTCCACCACGCTAGAGCATTGTCAGCAGTATTCAGCGCAAGATGGCAAAGAGCTGTCGATGGTGTTCAACTTCCACCACCTAAAAGTTGATTACCCAAATGGTGATAAGTGGACGAAGGCGCCGTTTGATTTCATCCAACTGAAACAGATCTTCAACCACTGGCAAACCGGCTTAAATGGCAAAGGGTGGGGCGCGCTATTTTGGTGTAACCACGACCAGCCACGCGTTGTGAGCCGATTAGGTAACGACGAACAATACCGTGTTGAATCTGCCAAGATGCTAGCGGCATCAGTACACATGATGCAAGGCACACCTTATGTTTACCAAGGCGAAGAGATCGGCATGACCAACCCAGGTTACACCGAAATCAGCCAATATCGCGATGTTGAAAGTACGAATATGTACGACATCATGGTCAATCGCGATGGCGTATCTCACGACGACATGATGGCGATTTTGGCACAGAAGTCGCGTGATAACTCACGTACGCCAATGCAATGGAACAGCGCGAAACACGCGGGCTTTACTGAAGGTACGCCGTGGCTAGAGGTGGCTCAGAACTATTCTGAGATCAACGCAGAAGCTGCGATTGCCGATTTGAACTCGGTGTTCTACTTCTACAAGCGCTTGATTGAGCTGCGTAAACAGGTTCAAGTGATCACTGATGGCCGTTACGAGGACCTGCTGCCTGAGCACAAACGTATTTTTGCTTACGCACGTCAGAACGATAAACAAACGCTGCTATGTATCAACAACTACTACGGTGAAGAAGTGGAGTGCGTATTACCAGAGCGCTTTGATATGAGTAAAGCCAAAAATCTGCTTTCCAACTATCAAAATGCGACCAGCGCGATTGCTTCTAATCACCAAGTATTGCGTCCTTACGAAACTCGCATCTTGCTGATTGAGTCTTAAAGGTAAATATAAAAATACCCCTAAGGATTTCGATCCTAAACAAAAGGCTTTGGAGTGCTCCCCAAAGCCTTTTTGTCTTTAAGTCTTATGAACCGTAGCTTACAGAATAACGATGCGGTTTGTGGTTCATCGCAAGGACAAGGTTTAGCGCAAAGGCACCAAGAATCGACAAGCCGATAACCCACGGAGTGACGAAGAAGAAAGACGCAAACAAGATACAAGCATCTATCGCCATCTGAGATTTGCCTACCGAGATTCCAAACTTGTCCTGAATGAATAAGCACAGTACGTTGAAGCCACCCAAACTAGAGCGGTGGCGGAATAGGATCAGCATTCCCAAGCCCATCAAGAGCCCACCAGCTACAGCGCAGTAAATCTCATTGATAGATTCCAGTGAAATCAGTAAATACAGATTATCGGCAAAGACAGAAACCAAAGCACCAGAAATGGCACTGTTAATCGCAAAATGACGGCCAAAACGTTTCCAAGCCAATAAGTAAAAAGGGCAGTTGGCTAAAAAGTACAGCACACCAAAGGTAAAAGGTGTAAATTGGCTAATAAGCAAAGCCAAGCCAGTCGTGCCCCCTGTTAAGAGGTTGGCGGATTGGAGAAAAAAAACGCCTTGAGCAACCAAAAAGGTCCCCGTAAGAATTGCTATCCAGTCTTCTTTTCTTGAGTGTTTTTCCATCTAATGTGCAGTCATTGGAGATAAATTGGGCATGCATAGTAGTAAAAAGGTGACCTTTTCGGTAGCTAGAGGGTAAAATTTGCGGTAAACCTATGTAATTGTTGTTTTACAGGGTGTAAAGCGCAAAATTGACACTTAATAAAACATGGCGAAGTGCTTGCCATATCGGCATGATATTTTTACTTGTCATCATGAAAAAACTGCATGAGAAAATGGTAAATTTCTCTTTATGACCTAGATCAAATTCTGTAGAATGCGCGCTATTAGAGTGACGAAAACGTTTGCGTTAGGTCATTATTCAGTTTTTTTGCAACTTTCAGTACTAATCTGAGTCAGGAGATACAGATGCTTAAGCGTGATATGAACATCGCAGATTACGATGCGGAACTGTTCGCAGCTATCCAGGAAGAAACCCTTCGCCAGGAAGAACACATTGAACTTATCGCTTCTGAAAACTACACAAGTCCACGTGTAATGGAAGCGCAAGGTTCACAGCTAACGAATAAATACGCGGAAGGCTACCCAGGCAAGCGTTACTACGGCGGTTGTGAGTACGTAGATAAAGCTGAAGCACTCGCTATCGATCGTGCATGCCAACTGTTCGGTTGTGAGTACGCGAACGTACAGCCTCACTCAGGTTCTCAAGCAAACAGCGCAGTTTACATGGCGCTTCTGAACCCAGGCGATACCGTTCTAGGTATGAGCCTAGCACACGGTGGCCACCTAACTCACGGCTCTCCTGTTAACTTCTCTGGTAAGCACTACAATGTGATTCCTTACGGTATCGACGAAGCGGGTCAAATCAACTACGACGAGATGGAACAGTTAGCATTTGAGCACAAGCCTAAGATGATCATCGGTGGTTTCTCTGCTTACTCGCAAATCGTTGATTGGAAGCGCATGCGTGAAATCGCAGACAAAGTTGATGCTTACTTATTCGTAGACATGGCGCACGTTGCAGGTTTGATCGCTGCAGGCGAATACCCAACACCAGTTCCACATGCTCACGTAGTAACAACGACGACGCATAAAACGCTAGCAGGCCCTCGTGGTGGTCTGATCCTGTCGAATGCGGGCGAAGACATGTACAAAAAGCTGAACTCAGCAGTATTCCCTGGTGGTCAAGGTGGCCCTCTAATGCACGTTATCGCTGGTAAAGCAGTAGCGTTTAAAGAAGCAATGGAACCTGAGTTCAAAGCTTACCAAGCTCGCGTAGTGAAAAACGCAAAAGCAATGGTTGGCCAATTCCAAGAGCGTGGCTACAAGATCGTATCTAACGGCACAGAAAACCACCTATTTCTAGTTGACCTAATCGACAAGGATATTACAGGTAAAGATGCAGATGCAGCACTAGGTGCAGCAAACATCACAGTAAATAAGAACTCTGTACCAAACGATCCACGTAGCCCATTCGTAACGTCTGGTATCCGCGTAGGTACACCAGCAATCACTCGTCGCGGCTTCACTGAAGATGACGCGAAAGAGCTAGCAAACTGGATGTGTGACGTACTAGATAACATCGGCAACGAAGAAGTTATCGAAGCAACGAAACAGAAAGTTTTGGAGATCTGTAAGCGTCTACCAGTTTATGCGTAACTTTCTTCATAGAGTGAGCCGATTTCGTTGTTGAACATACTCATTTGCTAGAAGCAAACTCCGCGTGTTCTCCTAGAACTCGACTCATCTATTTCTAAAGTTCACTCAATTTAAAGGTCCTCATTTGAGGGCCTTTTTGTTTTTCTAGCGTATGGAAATATCAGCTTAGAGTGCACTGAAAGCAGGCTCCTGATATCGCCTAGGCTCTTCGGAATGACGTGTTTTGGTTTCTGAGGAATAGGGGAGGCTTGGTGAGGTGTTTTAGACTGTGTCTACTAGCCATGTACAAAAAAGGTTGGCACTGAGCCAACCTTTGGTATTCGTAAACGAACGTGAGCTTATTTCACTTCAATGCCTTGTGCTTGCATGTCGGCATGGTAAGAAGAGCGAACGAATGGGCCACATGCTGCGTGGGTGAAGCCAAGTTCTAGTGCGATCTCTTTTAGCTCGTCAAACTCTGCTGGTGGAACGTAGCGCTCTACCGGAAGGTGGTGACGGCTTGGCGCAAGGTACTGACCCAGAGTCAGCATGGTGACACCGTGTGCGCGAAGGTCTTTTAGTACTTCTACGATCTCTTCTTTTGTTTCACCAAGACCCATCATCAGACCTGATTTAGTCGGTACATTTGGATGCTGCTCTTTGAATTTTTGCAGCAATTGTAGTGACCACTTGTAGTTCGCACCTGGGCGAGCTTTACGGTACAGACGAGGTGCCGTTTCTAGGTTGTGGTTGAAGACATCTGGCGGGTTGTCTTTCATGAGATCAAGCGCCACGTCCATGCGACCACGGAAGTCAGGAACCAGAGTTTCAATCTTGATGTGTGGGTTGAGTTCGCGGATTTCACGGTTACAGTTTGCAAAGTGCTCTGCACCACCATCACGCAAGTCATCACGGTCTACTGAAGTAATAACAACGTACTTCAGCTTCATATCTGCGATGGTTTTTGCTAGCTTTTTCGGTTCTTCAGCTTCAACAGGAAGCGGACGACCATGGGCAACGTCACAGAATGGACAGCGGCGAGTACAGATCGCACCTAGGATCATGAAAGTGGCCGTACCGTGGTTAAAACATTCAGCTAGGTTAGGGCAAGAGGCTTCTTCACATACAGAGTGAAGTTTGTTCTTACGCATCGCTGATTTGATGTCTTGAATACGTTGGCTGTCGGCTGGTAGCTTGATTCTCATCCAATCAGGCTTACGTAGCACTTCTTTCTGCTCTGTCGGCATGTTCTTTACGGGAATCAATGCCATCTTGTCGGCGTCGCGGTATTTAACGCCCTTTTCCATCTGGATTGGTTTGCTCATGCTTTATTACCTTGAGAAGGTGCTTCTGTGCTGAATTTTACTTGCTCATAATCAAGCAAAGTAACGAGTTCTTCTATTAATTGTTTCTCTACGGTTTCGATGTTTTCTGGTCCGCCAATTTGACTGACCTGAACCATCTCCATTCCCTCATAGCCACATGGATTAATACGTAGAAATGGCGTCAAATCCATATTTACGTTCAATGCCAGACCGTGGAATGAGCACCCTTTTCGAATACGAAGACCGAGAGAACATATTTTTTTATTGTCGACGTAGACGCCTGGAGCGTCTGGTCGTGCGGCAGACTCAATATTGTATGCCTTTAGGGTGTTGATCACGAGGTTCTCAATGTGAGTAACGAGATCTCGCACGCTTAATTTTTTGCGGCGCAGGTTAATCAAGAAGTATGCAACCAATTGGCCTGGTCCATGATAGGTTACTTGACCGCCTCTATCGCTTTGTACAACAGGAATATCTCCAGTGTTAAGCAGGTGTTCGGCTTTACCAGCTTGTCCTTGAGTAAATACTGGGTTGTGCTCTACCAACCAAACTTCATCTGGCGTGTCGTCTGTGCGTTGATCGGTAAATTCATGCATCGCCTTCCATACAGGCTCATAATCTTGGCGTCCAAGTCGTTTCACAACAAGTTGGTGTTGCATGGGAATTCCTGTCGCTAATATATAAAGTTTTTGGATTATAAACCGGATGCCTCTGATGCTCTACACTTGAGTAACAGATTTTTAACTGAAAGGTGAGGTGCTTTTAATTATCTGTATGATAATAAAAGAAAGCAGCCGAAGCTGCTTTCAAAAATTTAATTTATCAAAAATTATAGAACCATACGTACGATGTCAATCTCACCCAGTTCTTTGTAAAGGGTTTCAACCTGCTCGATAGATGTCGCAGTGATATTGATCGACACCGAGTGGTAGTTGCCCTTAGCACTTGGTTTTACTGCTGGGCTGTAATCACCTGGAGCATGGCGCTGGATCACTTCAAGAACAAGTTCTGGAAGCTCAGGCTTTGCATGACCCATTACCTTGTAAGTAAATGAACAAGGGAACTCAAGCAGGTCTTTCAATTTTGCATCAGAGTTGATGGTTAGCATATCGGTAACTCCAGTTGGTATTCGTTGCGGTGCGAAATAGTACAGTCAAATTAGGGGGAACTCAAGATCATACCCAAGCATCTATACGTCGCTTGAGTACAGATAACAAAGCCGCCCTCGTTGGCGGCTTTGCTGACTTGTTTGTTGCTCAGAAGCGACGCTTAGAAGAAGCTCTTAAACAACAATACGATGTAGTCCCACATGCGGCTAAATAGGCTGCCTTGGTCGACAGTTTCTAGTGCCATTAGTGGGTACTCAGCAATATCTTCACCATCAATTTGGTAGTATAGCTTACCAACTACATCACCCTTGTTAATTGGGGCTTCTAGCTCTTTTTCAAGTACGAAACTTGCTTTTAGATTCTTTGCTTGGCCACGAGGTAGCGTTACGTAAGTATCTTCATCAAGACCTAGTGCAACAGTATCTTTGTTGCCCATCCATACTTTTTCTTCTACGAACGTTTCACCTGCTTTATGTGGTGCAACCGTTTCAAAGAAGCGGAAACCGTAGCTCAACAGTTTTTTACTTTCTGCTTTGCGAGCATTCGCATCTTTTGTGCCCATCACAACCGCAACTAGACGCATTTGGCCCTCAGTTGCTGAACTTACTAGGCTGTATCCTGCATTGCTTGTATGACCGGTTTTGATGCCGTCAACGTTCATGCTTTTATCCCACAGTAGGCCATTACGGTTGTACTGTGTGATGCCGTTGTATGTGAACTTTTTATCAGAGTAAATACGGTACTCATCTGGAACATCACGGATCAGAGCTTTGCCTAATAGCGCCATGTCGTATGGTGTTGAGTACAGATTCGGATTATCGAGGCCATGAACGTTAGCAAAATGCGTATTCTTCATGCCGATGGTGTTTGCCCAAGCGTTCATCAGATCAACGAATGCATCTTCAGAACCAGCAATGTGCTCAGCCATTGCAACGCATGCATCATTACCAGATTGAATGATGATACCGCGGTTAAGGTCATGAACTTTAACAGTTGTACCCACTTCGATGAACATTTTTGAAGAGTCAGGGAAGTTTTTCGCCCATGCATTTTGGCTGATGGTAACGTCGTCGTCTTCTGAAATGTTGCCACGAGCCAGTTCTTGTCCAATGACGTAGCTGGTCATCATTTTGGTTAAACTAGCTGGAGACAATTTTGTGTTCATCTCTTTCTCAGCAAGTACTTTACCTGAATGGTAATCCATCAGTACGTAGCCTTTTGCTGCGATTTGAGGCGCGTCTGGTACCACAATTGGTGATGCAAATGCAGATTGCGCGATGGTTGCAGATAGGGCAACCGAAGATACGAGAATAGTTCTCACAAGCTTATTTTTATTCATGGTAATTCAAATTTTTGGGTTAACTGCCGACATCTTAACAGAAACCGCTCTTATGTAAGAGAGGCTCTATATAGAAATTCATGACACCATTATTTGGCGTGGTATTTTTTGATAAACGCGGACGCATAACCGAGCAACTTTACTTTATCTAGCGTGGCTTGCGTCAGAGAGTAGTCAGTATATGGACCTAACAGTAGGCGATGGGTCTCTTGAGTGCTCTCTAAGAACGTATCAGTATCGAGCTTTTGACCAAGCTCTGACCCTAAAGTTCGTGCGCGATCTTCATATTTTGATGAAGCGACTTGAATGACGTATTTAGGATGAGCGGCCAGAGATTTTTCATCGGTCGGTTTATCAACCGTGATGACTTCAATTTCAACGTTTGCTGTCCCGGTTTTGACTACGTCAAGTTTATGCGCTGCTGCGTAGCTTAAATCAATAATACGACCTTCATGGAAAGGGCCGCGATCATTAACGCGTACGATTGTTGACTTGCCGTTGTCGGTGTTGGTGACTTTGACAAAGCTCGGTAAAGGCAAGGTTTTATGCGCTGCCGTCATCGAATACATATCGTAGATTTCGCCGTTTGACGTGAGATGGCCTTGGAATTTTTTGCCATACCAGGATGCACGGCCTTTTTCCTTGAAACCTTTTGCGTCACGGACGATTTTGTAATCCTGACCTCTTAGATTGTAATCGCTGTTACCCCCTAAGCTGTAAGGTTCGTATTTTGGGTGTGCATCCTCAATGTGCTCGACCGATAGTGGCTTATCTGGAGCAACATCGGATTCAAGTTCATAACGGCCATCCTGTGTTTTTTGGTCGGTGGAAGAGCACCCTGCCAAAATCACAGCAGAAAAAACCAAGGAATATAGAGCGCGTTTTTGCATGGTCTAGGTCGCCTTAGAGAATGCTTTTCGGTGAGTGTGAATAGACATTAGAATGCCAAAGCCAGCCATTAACGTCACCATTGAGGTGCCGCCGTAGCTGATGAGTGGTAAAGGTACGCCTACAACCGGTAGGATGCCACTTACCATGCCGATATTCACAAAAATATACACGAAGAAGCTAAGTACAATACTGCCTGCCATCATTCGACCAAACGCGGTTTGCGCTTGGCTTGCGAGATAAAGACCTCGTCCAATGATAAATAGATAGATGGCTAACAGGCAAAGGAAGCCAATCATACCCCATTCTTCAGCAATTACAGCAAAGATAAAGTCAGTATGACGCTCTGGAAGAAACTCTAGTTGGGATTGAGTGCCATGTAACCAGCCTTTGCCGGAAATACCACCAGAACCGATCGCGATTTTACTTTGGATGATGTGGTAACCCGCGCCTAGAGGGTCCGATTCAGGGTTGAACAGCGTGCGAACGCGAACTTTTTGATATTCACGCATCAGGAAGAACCAAAGAATTGGAATAAAACCACCTAGCCCTATTGCGGCTGCGGCGATAATTTTCCAACTAATCCCGGCAAGAAATATAACAAAGATGCCCGATGCGGCAATAAGAATCGACGTGCCTAAATCGGGTTGTTTTGCGATAAGGATAGTGGGTAAGCAGACCATGATCAGTGCAACGATCAAGGTTTTGAATGTTGGGGGAAGCGGTTGGCGACCAATGTAACGTGCCACCATCAAAGGGACTGCAAGTTTGAGTAATTCGGAGGGTTGGAATCGCACAAAACCGAGATTGAGCCAACGCTGAGCGCCTTTGGATGCTTCTCCAAAGAAGAGCACACCAAATAGTAAAACGACACCGCCAATGAACATGAGAGGCGCAAGGTTCTCGTAGGTTCTGGGGGACAGTTGGGCTAAAACCAACATAACGACTAAAGAAAGGACCATACGCATAGCTTGGCGATCCATCATCGCCAAGCTTTGGCCACTTGCGCTGTACATGATGACTAAGCCAAATGCCATCAGCGCAAGTATGCCGAGTAGGAGGGGCAAATCGATATGGAAGCGTTCAAACAGGGCGCGGTTCTTGCCTGTAGAGGGATCCATCTTCATTATTGCCTTGCCTCCTGTTTTGTATTTGCTTGCTCTTTATCTGGCTTGATCTCTTCTGGTCCAAGAATGACACGGTCAAATATTTTTCTTACTACTGGCGCACCGTTACTTGAACCACCACCGGCATTTTCAAGGACAACCGAAACCACGACTTGAGGATCATCAAAGGGAGCAAAACCGATAAAGAGCGCGTGATCTCGCAGATGTTCAGCGACCTCATCTGCGTTGTACTCTTCGTCTTCGCCCAAGCCAAAGACTTGCGCGGTACCGGACTTACCACCAGTTTGGTAGTTCATGTTGTAGAACGAGCGTCGTGCGGTACCTTTTGGACCATGGTTAACCAAACGCATCCCTTCTTTCGCCATGTCCCAGTATTTTTCAGGAACATTTTGAATCGGAGGGTAAGTCACGTATTCCGAGTTTTTTTGATGCTCAAAGTCACTGCCGTTATCAATGGTCGCTTTTAATAAGTGCGGTGCAGTAACGGCACCGTCATTGACAAGTACAGAAGTCGCTTTAGCCAGCTGCATTGGTGTTGCAGTCCAATAGCCTTGCCCGATACCGACTGGAATGGTGTCACCTTTATACCAAGGTGTTTTATGACGTGCCATTTTCCAATCACGGGTCGGCATATTGGCTTTACTTTCTTCGTAAATATCAATACCTGTGTAGTCGCCAAAGCCGAACATCATCATCCAGTTCGATATGCGGTCGATGCCCATATCATAAGCGATTTGATAGAAGAACGTATCGACGGACTCTTCAATGGACTTGATGATATCAACGCGGCCGTGTCCCCAGCGAAGCCAGTCTCGGAATGGACGCGTGTCGGAGTTAGGAATGCGCCAGTAGCCAGGGTCGTTTCGTGTTGTTTTAGGCGTGACTACCCCCTCTTCCAAAGCAGCGACCGCCATAAACGGTTTAATCGTCGAAGCTGGCGGGTAAATACCCAGCGTAGTTCGGTTTACCAGTGGACGATTCTTATTGTTCAATAGGGCACGGTAGGCTTTACCTGAAATGCCATGCACGAATGCATTTGGATCGTAAGATGGGCTTGAAACCATCGCGAGAACGCCATTGTCTCTCGGATCGAGAACTACCGCACTGCCTCGTCGCCCATCAAGTAGCTGATGCACGTAAAGTTGCAAGTTAATATCAAGGTTCAAGACAATGTCTTTTCCCGGGACCGGCGGAACGTATTTTAAGGTACGAATGACGCGACCACGGCTGTTAACTTCTACTTCTTGGTAGCCCGCAGTACCATGCAACAAGTCTTCGTAATACTTTTCGATACCTAATTTACCAATGTCACGTGTGGCTTGGTAGTTTGCGTCTTTATCTTCTCGAATAAGACGCTGCATATCGCGATCATTGATTCGAGATACATAGCCAATCACGTGAGTGAGTACTTCACTAAATGGATAGTAGCGTTTTAGTGTGGCGCTGATTTCTACCCCGGGAAAACGGTATTGATTAACAGAGAAGATAGCGACTTGCTTTTCATCTAGCTGAGTAAGTAGAGGTACCGATTTGAAGCGACGAGTGCGTTTACGCTCACGTTGGAATCGTTCAATCTGGTCTGGTGTAATATCAAGGATAGTTTGAAGCTCCTTGATCGTCCCATCAATATCTTTGATTTTTTCTGGGGTTAATTCCAAATTGAAGACAGGGCGGTTTTCAGCCAGCAGAACCCCGTTACGGTCATAGATAAGACCACGGTTTGGGGCAATAGGCACCACTTTAATGCGATTGTCATTTGAACGGGTTTTGTAATCTTGGAATTGGTTGACCTGGATGTTGTACATGTTGGCAACCAGCAGTCCCATTAAAACCACGATACCAAGAAATGCAACAATAGCGCGGCTGGCAAACAGGCGCGCTTCGGCTTGATAATCTCGGATCTGACTGCGGCGTTTACGGATCATTAACGCAAGTCTCTAAAGCTAGGCAACGATTATTCTCGGTGGTAAGGGTGGTTGGCAGTGATGCTCCACGCTCGGTATAAACTTTCCGCCATGACGATGCGAACAAGCGGATGTGGTAGCGTCAATGCAGACAAAGACCAGCTTTGATCAGCTGCGGCTTTACATGCAGGTGCCAGTCCCTCAGGGCCACCAATCAAGATGGAAACATCGCGACCATCTAGCTTCCAAGCCTCTAGCTGTTCAGCAAGTTGTGGGGTATCCCATTTTTTGCCTGGAATATCGAGGGTTACGATGCGGTTTCCTTTAGGCACAGCAGCAAGCATCGCCTCGCCTTCTTTTTGTAAGATACGAGCAATGTCTGCATTCTTGCCACGCTTACCTGCTGAAATTTCAATCAGCTCAAGTGGCATATCATGTGGGAAGCGACGACGGTATTCCTGGAAACCTTCCTCGACCCACTTAGGCATTTTCGTGCCAACGGCAATGAGTTGGATTTTCAAAGATTAACCCCAAAGTTTTTCTAGTTGGTAGAGTGAGCGATGTTCTTCTTGTAGGACGTGTAGCATAGCGTCGCCCATATCTAGGACGACCCATTCACCGTCACTTTCGCCTTCCATGCCAAGAGGATCAAGGCCTACCTTTTTTACTTCAGATGCGACATGACCGGCAATTGATGAAACGTGGCGTTTAGACGTACCAGTGCAGATCACCATGAAATCAGTCACACTTGACTTGTCTTTCACGTCTAGAATGACAATATCTTCAGCTTTCATGTCGTCAGCTTTATCAGCTAAAAAGTCTTTAAGTTCTTCGCGAAGCACTCAATTTTCCTCGGGTTATTCTCTTAAATCTGTCATCGTTTTAATCATTCAAGTTAAAACGGGTGCGCACTATACCATGCTTTGAAATCTAAATTGCCAGCTTAATATCAGGAGAGCAGGTTTCTAAACTCAATTGATGGATCGTTGGCCACACCGAAATCTCATACTGCGTCTTCGCTTTGATTTCAGCATTGGTCAGTAGCGACAGTAACGCGTAAATTCGGTTTGCAGAAAGGCGGGTCAGTGCGGCATTGTAAAATGGGCGCTTATTTTGCCAAACGCGATGTTTTTCGAACACTTGAATCATGCTCATTTGAGTCAGATCTTGGTGCATCGTCAGCAGTTGGTTAAACTCTTTTTGTACGCTTCGGATCAAAATAATCGTTTCGACACCCTCAGCTTCCAACTGATGCAAGATTCTCTGTGCACGATTTGCTTTACCTGCAAGCAGGGCATCGATCCAATGGAAAGTCGTAAAATGGTTGTGTCGACTTAACGCTTCTTCTAAACGAACAACCGTTAATTCGCCATCTGGATAGAGTAGAGCCAGTTTTTCTAAACTTTGGGCAAGCGCAAACAGGTTCCCCTCGTGCCATTGCGCCAACATTTGCAGTGATTGTTGGTCTGCTCTTAGCCCCAAAGTGCGGCAACGAGCTTGAATGAACATCGGTAGACGTTGAAGATCGGGCGTTAAACAACTGATCCAATCCCCTTTCGCACTCAGTGCTTTAAACCATTTTGCATTCTCTTGTGCTTTTGTTAGCTTGCTGCCGATGAGCACCAACATGATGTCATCGTGTAACATTTCACATAGGACTTGCAGTTCTTTGCTTACGGTTGTGGTAACACCACTTTCAGGTAACTCAAGCTCAATGATTTGGCGACTAGAAAATAGGCTCAACGCTTGGAAGCAGTCATACACTTGGTTCCAATCTAGGCTCGCATCTACCGCAAAACGGTGCTTTTCCTCGAACCCTTGCTGCTTCGCCGTCTCTTGGATTGCTTGGCGACTCTCTTGAATAAGCAGAGGCTCGCTGCCAAAATGAGGTAAACCGGTTTTAGGTGTTTCGCTAGTTGTTCAGCCAGCTTGTCGGCAAAAATTCGCATGTTATCTTACAAAGTTGTCTTTTTTGAGGCATTAACAGCCGTGTCTGCTTCGTATTCTGCGCGTACTCGACCAAGCTGACGCATAATTTGTGCCGCAGCTTGTTGACGCATTTCGTCTTCAATAACGTCACGCTCTACGGATTTAGCCAAGGCGGTTAGCGGGTTATCAAGGTAATTACGGGTGACCACAGTCATAAAATTCTTTGCACCAAGCTCTGGGATGGTGACTCGATATTTAACGACGTAGGTCAGCTCTTTCTCGGCAGCGCGGCTGTTTTGGTAAAGTGAAAGTGTACGCTCTTCTAATTCCGCGCTGACCAAATAAAGATTTGGAATATTTTTGGATGGTGCGACTAAGTCTACTTTATTTAACTCTAACTGCGCATGTACCGAGCGGGTGAGTGGGCTGTACTCATCGTAGCTGTTGAATGACATGGTGTGCAGCTCTTCCGGAACGGAATACTCGCCACGAAGGTGAAAACCACAGGCAGAAAGAAGCCCCGATAATACCAATACTACTGGTAGTTTAATCAAAGAGAAAAAGCGCATTGATTGTATTCATCCTAAATTGAAGGGGTTATATACCAAAGCAACCTCTGGTTCTTAGCGCAGAGCTCAATATTGTTGAAGTCACTTGGGTATATTCACCTAAACCATTCACTATGAATGGATTGAGGCAAATAAACAGGGTGATGACTCACCCTGTTAATAGACTCATACCGAACGAGTTAGTTCGTTCTTGAGTAATTGCAAGCTACATTTCGCTTATCGCGATTGGCTAGTTTGCAACGATGTTCAGAAGTTTGCCAGGAACGTAAATGACTTTGCGGATCGTTAGGCCATCTAGGAACTTCTTCGCATTTTCATCGTTTAGACCAAGCTCGCGAACTTGCTCTTCTGTTGCGTCAGCTGCAACCGTTAGTTTCGCACGTAGTTTACCGTTGATCATAACAACGATAGTTTTCTCGTCTTCAACCAGTGCTTTTTCGTCAAATGTTGGCCAAGTTGTTGAATCAACATCAGACTCACCCAGTGCTACCCACATTTCGTAAGAGATGTGTGGAGTGATTGGGTAAAGCATACGAACAACGGCTTTCAGTGCTTCATCAAGGATTGCACGGTCTTGCACAGATTCTTGAGGTGCTTTCGCAAGCTTGTTCATCAGTTCCATGATCGCAGCGATTGCCGTGTTGAACGTTTGACGACGAGCGATATCGTCCGTTACTTTCGCGATAGTTTTATGAACGTCACGACGAAGTGCTTTTTGGTCGCCAGAAAGTGCGCTTGCATCTACTGCTTCTGCTGCACCTTTTGAAGAGTGCGCATGAACCAGTTTCCAAACACGTTTCAGGAAGCGGTTCGCACCTTCTACGCCAGATTCTTGCCATTCAAGCGTCATGTCTGCTGGAGACGCAAACATCATGAATAGACGCACGGTGTCAGCGCCGTACTTGTCTACCATTTCTTGAGGGTCGATACCGTTGTTTTTCGACTTAGACATTTTGATCATGCCAGAGTGTGTTACATCACGGCCTTCTGTGTCTTTAGCAGAAGTGATGCGACCTTTACCGTCACGCTCAACTGCAACATCTGTTGGAGCAACCCATTCTTTACCGCCTTTCTCGTTCTCGAAGTAGAACGCGTCTGCTAGTACCATGCCTTGACACAGTAGTTGCTTGAACGGTTCGTCAGAGGTCACGTAGCCTGCATCACGTAGCAGTTTGTGGAAGAAGCGAGAGTACAGTAGGTGCATACAAGCGTGCTCGATACCACCGATGTACTGGTCTACTGGTAGCCAGTAGTTTGCTTTTTCTGGGTCTAGGATGTCGTCAGCCTGTGGTGAACAGTAACGTGCGTAGTACCAAGAAGATTCCATGAACGTATCGAACGTGTCAGTCTCACGTAGAGCTGGTTCACCGTTAAATGTTGTCTTCGCCCACTCTTTGTCAGCTTTGATTGGGCTAGTTACGCCGTCCATTACCACGTCTTCTGGAAGAATCACTGGCAGTTGGTCAGCAGGTACTGGGTGAACTTCACCATCTTCAGTCGTTACCATTGGGATTGGAGCACCCCAGTAACGTTGACGAGATACACCCCAGTCACGTAGACGGAAGTTAACGGTCTTAGTGCCTTTACCCTCAGCTTCTAGTTTCGCTGCGATTGCGTCGAACGCCGCTTGGAAGTCTAGGCCATCGAATTCGCCTGAATCAAACAGTACACCCTTTTCAGTGTATGCCGCTTCAGATACGTCTAGTTCGCTACCATCAACAGGTTTGATGACAGGCACGATGTCTAGGCCGTACTTGGTTGCGAATTCGTAATCGCGTTGGTCGTGTGCAGGTACAGCCATTACCGCGCCTGTACCGTAATCCATCAGTACGAAGTTTGCGACGTAAACAGGAACTTCACGGCCGTTCAATGGGTGAATAGCAGTAAGGCCAGTCGCCATACCTTTCTTCTCCATTGTCGCCAGTTCCGCTTCCGCTACTTTGGTGTTTTTACACTCGTCGATGAATTTAGCCAGCTCTGGGTTGTTCGCTGCTGCAATAGTTGCAAGAGGGTGGCCTGCTGCAATACCCACGTACGTTACACCCATTAGGGTATCAGGACGCGTTGTGTAGACTTCTAGGTCTTGCTGACCATTTACTGCAAACTTCAGTTCTACACCTTCAGAGCGACCAATCCAGTTGCGCTGCATGGTTTTAACCATTTCTGGCCACCCATCAAGCTTATCTAGATCATCAAGAAGCTCTTGTGCGTATTCAGTGATTTTAATGAACCACTGTGGGATTTCTTTTTGCTCTACAGGCGTGTCACAACGCCAGCAACAGCCGTCTTCAACCTGTTCGTTTGCAAGAACTGTTTGGTCGTTTGGACACCAGTTAACAGAAGACGTTTTCTTGTAAACCAGACCTTTTTCGTACAGCTTAGTGAAAAACTCTTGTTCCCAACGGTAGTACTCTGGAGTACACGTTGCGAATTCACGATTCCAGTCGTAACCAAAGCCAAGTAGCTTAAGCTGGTTCTTCATGTATTCGATGTTTTCATAAGTCCAAGGAGCAGGCGCAGTGTTGTTTTTTACTGCTGCGTTTTCTGCAGGTAGACCAAACGCATCCCAACCGATAGGCTGCATCACGTTTTTGCCTTGTAGGCGTTGGAAACGAGATACTACGTCACCGATGGTGTAGTTGCGCACGTGACCCATGTGCAGTCGACCACTTGGGTATGGGAACATGGATAGACAGTAGAATTTTTCTTTATTTGGGTCTTCACTTACAACAAAGGTCTTGTTGTCATCCCAGTGCTTTTGAACTTTTTGCTCAAGGTCTTGTGGATTATATTGTTCTTGCATCGATGGTATCCGGTTATCTTGGAATTTGTGAGTTCGGTTAGAACAGACTTTAATAGATCATCATAGAATACCTAAAGCTAGGGATCACAACAATAGCCAATCTATACCCATGTACCTTGAATTGGTGCTGGCAGTAGAAAGATGGAGGTCAGTTATGCCTAAACGTAAAGCAGGTTATGAGGAAATGTTTGAGGATGTCATTGAAACCTTGAAACATAGTCCGGATGAAGTTAACAAAGTATTCGAAACGTCGGGTAAAGTCGTTGATGCTGCCAATGATATGACCAAAGATGAGCTCTCACTCATATCCGCTTATGTAAAAGCCGATTTGAAAGAGTTTTCGGACAGTTATGAAGAGGGGAAAAGTGGGCCTTTCTATCTCACGATTGCCGATTCAATCTGGCAGGGGTTGCTTGATATTACTGACCGAACCAAGATTGAGTGGGTCGAGTTGTTTGATGATTTAGAGCATCAAGGGTTATATGAAGCGGGAGAGGTGATTGGCCTCGGTACTTTGGTGTGCGATGAGTGTGGCCATAAAACCACGTATAATCACCCGACGGTAATCATTCCATGTATTAAGTGCAATCATACGGGCTTTAGTCGTCAATCATTAAAGCCGTAACGTACGTTAACCATCAATGAACAAAATGCACATAAAAAGAGGCGTTTGTCGCCTCTTTTTCATTTTATTTATGATCTTTTTCTAGGTAACCACCAAGCCAGCAATAAACTCAGGGCTGTCCAAGCATACAGTGGCCAAGTACCAACGATACGGTAAGGGGTTTGCCCATCTGTTGGTGTTAACTCTGCACGCAGTACGGCGGTTTCAAATTGAGGGATTTGCTCAATGATTTTACCTTTATGATCGGTGACTGCCGTAAGTCCATTGTTAGTTGAACGGATCAACGGCTTACCCAACTCAAGTGCACGCATACGTGCGATTTCCATATGCTGCAGTGGGCCAATAGAATGACCAAACCATGCATCGTTAGATAAGGTAAGAATAAAGTCAGTGTCTGCAGTGACGTTTTGACGCACCTGGTCGCTAAAGATTATCTCATAGCATAGCGCCGGGTCCATGTGCTTACCATTCGCAACAATATTTGGCTGAATGAAATCGCCACGACTGAATGATGACATAGGCAAATTAAAGAACGGAGCCAATGGTCGTAAAATTGCTTCAAATGGGACAAACTCACCAAATGGCAGTAAGTGATGCTTGTGGTAGCGCTGGCTCATATCAAAGCTGTAGTCACCATATGGCGTGACACCCAGTGACAGAATGCTGTTATAGAACTGGCCGTCTTTGCCTTGATTGACGATACCAGTGATGATCGCGCTGTTATTCATCTTAGCGGCAGCATCAATATTTCTTAAGAAAGATGGCACTTCGATTTCAAATGCAGGAATAGCAGCCTCTGGCCAGACGATGATGTCGGCATCCCAGTTTTCACGCGTGAGATCCGCATATTTCATAATGGTTGGCCAACGTTGGCTCGGTAGCCATTTTAAATTCTGGTCCACATTACCTTGGATCAGCGCAACTTTGGTGAGGTCTTCTGTGCGAGGGGTAACCCAATCGTATTGGCGAATACCAAAACCAGCACTTAATAACACGGCAGGGATGATGATCATTAACCACTGCTTGTGAATCCACGCGTAAGCCAATGCACCAGCACTGATCATGATGAACAGGGTTAATAGCTCTACGCCACCAATAGGCGCGAAACTGGCAAATGGCGCGTCAATTTGACTGTAACCAAGCCATAACCAAGGAAAGCCAGTCATTACCCAACCACGTAGCCAGTCTGTCACTAGCCACAATGCAGGTACGGCAAGTAACGCTTTGCTTAGGGTAAATTCAGGGAAGAATTTGTTGCTGAGCCAAGCAAACAAACCGGTGTATACCGATAGGTAAGCGATAAGTAGGCCCATGAGGAATAGGTTGGCGATCAGCGGCATACCGCCAAAGCCGGCAATGCTGACGTAAACCCAACTTACACCGGTCGAGAATTGACCAAGGCCCCATGCGTAACCAATCCATAACGCATGTTTAGGCGATTGGTTTGCAAGAAGGATAAGAAGGATAGCTGGGCTCAATATGGCAATAGGCCACAATTGATATGGAGCAAAAGCTAGGGTTGTTAAAGCGCCAACAAAAGCGGCCACTAAGGGCCGCTTGAGGCGATGAAAGAGTACATTCATCATTATTGTTTTTTCTGATATTCCCGAGAGGGTATCGCGTTACTCTTGAGTGGCTTCAACCAGAGTTTCTTCGTCTGGAATCGTCACTTGAAGTTGAATGACACGACGGTTATCGGCTGCGGTGACTTTGAAGTTGTAACCTTCAATTTCAACCAATTCGCCACGAGTTGGTAAGTGGCCAAAGGCCGTCATAACCATGCCGCCTACGGTATCCACTTCTTCATCACTGAAGTCGGTACCAAATGTCTCATTAAACTCTTCAATGGTTGTCAGAGCTCGGACAGCAAACGTATGTTTGCTTAGCTTGCGAATATCGGATTCTTCTTCGTCATCGAATTCATCTTCAATATCCCCAACGATTTCTTCAAGGATATCTTCAATGGTGACAAGGCCAGATACGCCTCCGAATTCGTCGACAACAATCGCCATGTGATAGCGTTCTTCACGGAATTCTTTAAGCAGGCGGTCGACGCGTTTACTTTCCGGTACGACAACTGCAGGTCGAATTACTTCTTCGATATCAAATGGGTTACTGCCTGAGCCCAAGTATTTGAGTAAGTCCTTCGCTAATAGAATGCCCTCCACATGGTCTTTATCTTCGCTAATAACTGGGTAGCGAGAGTGCTGAGCATCCGTAATCAGAGCAATCAAAGTATCAAGATCGTCTGTGCGCTCAACCGTAACCATTTGCGAACGCGGGATCATAATGTCACGCACACGCATTTCGGAGATTTCCATCACACCCTCAAGCATGTCGCGGGTATCATGGTCAATTAGGTCATTGATTTCTGAGTCACGGATAACATCCACAAGCTCTTGGCGATCTTTAGGTTCGCCTTGAAATAGTTGACCTAGACGTTCAAAGAAGGACTTTCTACTCGGACCTTCTGCCTTTTCTTTCTTACCTTCTTTAGAAGAGGGAGAATTATCTTCGTTCATTGTTTCTCAATTAAGTAACGCTACCAAAAGTGTGATAGCTCACATAGAAAGACGAACACGAGGTTTTCACCTGGGTGAGCATCTTTCACAGCAGAGCAACGTAAAGTTACTCTTTTTCAGCAATGTATGGATCTTCGTATCCCATACCTTGCATGATTTCTGTTTCGAGGGACTCCATCTCTTCAGCTTCGTCATCCTCGATATGGTCATAACCTAGCAGATGCAGGCTGCCGTGTACAACCATATGAGCCCAATGTGCTAGTAGAGGCTTATTTTGCTCAACTGCCTCTTTTTCAACAACTTGGCGGCAGATGATTAAATCGCCTAATAAGTCCATTTCCATACCTGGTGGCACTTCGAACGGGAATGAAAGCACATTGGTTGGTTTATCTTTACCACGATATTCGTAGTTTAGCTCGTGACTTTCTTTTCATCAACAATTCGGATCGTTAATTCTGCTTGTGGTTGAAAAAGTGGAATGGTTTTATCTAGCCACAATTGGAAGTCTTGCTCAGAAGGTAACCCCTCTTCATTTTCGACTGCCAGTTGCAGATCAAGTTCAACTGCCATGGTTATTCCTTAGTTGCCGTTATTTGAGCGCTCAGTTCTGCTTTAGCGGCTTCGAGCAGTTGTGCATCACGTTCTTCACGACGGCGTTTTTCGAACTCTTTGCGTTCTTTCTGGTCTTGCGCTTCCCATTTCTCGTACGCGTTAACGATACGGGCAACGACTGGGTGGCGAACCACATCGTCGGCGAGGAAGAAGTTAAAGCTGATGTCATCGACTTCGCTTAGTACTTCAATCGCGTGACGAAGACCTGATTTTGCGCCTCGAGGTAAGTCAATCTGCGTCACGTCACCTGTGATAACGGCACGAGAGTTGAAGCCGATACGTGTCAAGAACATCTTCATCTGCTCAACGGTCGTGTTTTGGCTCTCATCAAGAATGATGAATGCATCGTTCAATGTGCGACCGCGCATGTAAGCAAGAGGGGCTACCTCAATGACGTTACGTTCAATCAGTTTTTCTACGCGCTCAAAGCCCAGCATTTCAAATAGGGCGTCGTAGAGAGGGCGCAGGTATGGATCGACTTTCTGGCTCAAATCACCAGGTAGGAAGCCCAATTTCTCACCAGCTTCAACTGCTGGACGAGTTAATAGAATTCGACGGATCTCTTGGCGCTCTAGTGCGTCGACTGCTGCCGCAACCGCGAGGTAAGTTTTACCAGTACCTGCGGGACCAATACCAAAAGTGATGTCGTGCGTCACCATATTGACCAGGTATTGAGCCTGGTTTGGAGTTCGTGGCTTGATCACGCCTTTTTTGGTTTTGACGAAGACTTCTTTACCGTGCTCGATATTTGATTCGGTATTTTGTTCAAGAACGCCAGACTCTTTGATTGCCAGATGGATTTGCTCTGGTTCAATGTCAGGAGTGTTACCGCGAACAGGGGCAGTGTCTACGTAAAGGCTTTTAAGGATATCTAATGCAGCGGTGGCGGTATGAGGTTTACCGACGATAGTGAAAAGGTCGCTACGATGGTTAATTTCGACGCCTAAACGACGTTCTAAGTGCTTGATATTGTCGTCGAATGGACCGCACAGACTTGCTAAACGGCGGTTATCAGAAGGTTCTAGGTTAATTTCTAGAGTTACGATTTTATTGCTCAATGTTGCCTCTCATTTTTTGCCATTTTACGAGAGCCTGATAACGACCAGGCTCTCAATGGCTTTGATACCAATACCATCAATCATATTGGTATATTACGAGCTTATGGCGTAAAAGTCGCTACACCTAGCTCATCTTCGCGACGTGTTTTCGCCATCATTTGCATTGGTGAAATCACACTACGAAGGTCCATGTCTTTTTCTGTACGTACGAGCTCACCACGTAGTGAGTTAGCAAATACATCGGTAATTTTCACGTCAACGAACTGACCAATTAGGTCTGCGTTACCTTCAAAGTTTACTACACGGTTGTTTTCTGTACGAGCACGAAGCTCCATTAGATTCTTCTTAGAAGGACCTTCAACCAAAACGCGTTGCTCAGTACCTAGCATTAGGCGAGAGTAGCGCATTGCTTGTGTATTGATGGTTTGTTGCAGTTCGTATAAACGCTCTTTTTTCACTTCTTCAGCAAGGTCACAAGGGTAATCTGCCGCTGGTGTACCTGGACGAGGAGAGAAAATAAAGCTAAAGCTCATGTCAAAGTCTACATCTTTGATTAGCTTCATTGTGTCTTGGAAATCTTTGTCTGTCTCACCAGGGAAACCAACGATAAAGTCAGAACTGATTTGAATATCAGGACGAGCTTTACGTAGTTTACGGATGATTGACTTGTACTCAATCGCAGTGTGAGGGCGTTTCATCATGGTAAGAACGCGATCACTACCACTTTGTACAGGAAGGTGCAGGAAGCTTACTAGCTCTGGCGTGTCTTCGTATACTGCGATGATATCATCTGTAAACTCAAGTGGGTGGCTTGTTGTGAAGCGAATACGATCAATACCATCGATAGACGCAACCAGACGAAGCAGTTCTGCAAATGAACAAATTTCACCGTCGTGCATTGGGCCACGGTAGGCGTTTACGTTCTGGCCTAGTAGGTTTACTTCACGAACGCCTTGCTCTGCAAGCTGCGCGATTTCGTAAAGAACGTCATCCATTGGGCGGCTAACTTCTTCGCCACGAGTGTATGGTACTACACAGTAAGTGCAGTATTTAGAACAGCCTTCCATGATAGATACGAATGCAGTTGCACCTTCAGCGCGAGGCTCTGGTAGGCTATCGAACTTTTCGATCTCAGGGAATGAAATATCCATAACAGGGGCTTCATCCGACAGAGATTGTTTGATCATCTCAGGTAGACGGTGAAGCGTTTGTGGGCCAAAGATCACATCAACGTATGGTGCACGTTCACGGATATGGTCACCCTCTTGAGTTGCTACACAACCACCTACACCGATAACTACGCCAGGTTTTTTATCTTTTAGTGTTTTCCAGCGGCCTAGCTGGTGGAAAACTTTCTCTTGCGCCTTTTCACGGATCGAACAGGTGTTGAGTAGAAGTACGTCTGCTTCCTCTGGCTCTTCAGTCAGCTCATAGCCGTTTGCAGCATTAAGCAGGTCGGCCATTTTTGATGAATCGTATTCGTTCATCTGGCAGCCCCAGGTTTTAATTAGCAGTTTCTTACTCATCTCACTTTCGCTCGTTCAGTTGTACTTAAATCGGAGAGCTTTTGCTCAAATAATAGCCGCCATCTCGGCGGTAAGCGGCGTATTGTACTGCTTTAAAAAGCACCTGACTAGTGATCTAACAAATTCTCTGCAAGCCCTGATGAAATCTAGGCTTTTGCCTTATACAAAGCAGGGTTTTTGGGTGAATTAGCATAGATATACGGGTGAGTTTTACATTGAATGCGGCTAACTAACTGATTCTTTGTAAGCTGGGCAATTCAGTTCACGCAGGGATAAAGAATTTTGTAAAAACTGCACTGGAACGTACAATTAAAAAACGCCAGTTAATCAATACGATGAAGAGCAAGAAAATGAACAAGTATGACATCGCCGTAATCGGTGGCGGTATGGTTGGGGCAGCCGTTGCCCTTGGATTTGCCAAGCAAGGCAGAAGCGTTGTGGTGGTGGAAAGCATGGCGCCACAAGCATTTAATGTTTCCCAACCGTTAGATATTCGAGTGTCGGCGATCTCTCATCAATCTGTGAAGCTACTTGATTCATTGGGCGTATGGTCTGTGATAGAAAGCATGCGCGTATGCCCTTATCGTCGTTTAGAAACATGGGAACATCCAGAGTGTCGTACGCGTTTTCATTCTGATGAGCTTTCATTAGAGCAGCTGGGTTACATTGTTGAAAATCGCTTAATCCAACTCGGTCTTTGGCAAGCGTTCGCACAATACGACAACTTAACGGTAATGTGTCCAGAAAGATTGCAAAGTATTGAATTTAATGACGTAAACCTCGTGACGTTAGAAGGCGGTCAGCAGTTCGAAGCGCATTGGGTGATCGGTGCCGATGGTGCGAACTCGAAAGTGCGTCAATTGGCAGGTATTGGTGTAACAGCATGGGATTACCGTCAGCACTGTATGTTGATCAATGTGAAAACTGAATCCCCACAACAAGACATCACTTGGCAACAATTTACCCCATCGGGTCCTCGCTCTTTCTTGCCTTTGTGCTCTGTTCATGTCGATGGAAAAGAATTAGGGCAGGGGTCGCTGGTGTGGTATGACTCTCCAAAGCGTATTAGGCAATTGTGTTCAATAACGAAATCTCAACTTAGAGAAGAGATCCTCCGTCATTTCCCTGCTGAGTTAGGCGATATTGAAGTTTTACAGTTTGGCTCATTCCCACTCACTCGTCGCCATGCCCAAAGCTATTCAAACAAGAATTGCGTGTTAGTGGGGGATTCAGCTCATACGATTAATCCACTAGCCGGACAAGGCGTCAACCTTGGCTTTAAAGATGTTGATGTATTGCTTGCGGTTACGGATCAGCAAGAGCAACTCAACGATGTGTTGTTAGCCCAGTATGAACGTGCTCGCCGTCCAGATAACTTATTAATGCAAACGGGTATGGACGTTTTTTACAAAGGTTTTAGCAACGATCTAGGGCCATTGAAGTTTGTTCGTAATGCAGCCCTAAAGCTGGCTGAAAACTCCGGGCCGATCAAAGCACAGGTATTGAAGTACGCGCTGGGTATGTAAGTGCTAGATAGATAAAAGTAACAGATAGAAAAAAAGCGAGCCATGAGCTCGCTTTTTTAATTCGAGAGATCAAAGAACTCCGAGTCCAGAATCGGAAAAAAAACCCAGCAAATTAATGCTGGGTTTCTTAATCATGGTGCGGTCGGAGAGACTTGAACTCTCACACCTTGCGGCGCCAGAACCTAAATCTGGTGCGTCTACCAATTCCGCCACGACCGCATCGTATTTTTTAGTTACTAAGGCAATTGGTATAACCTTAACAACGTTTTGTAATGGCAGGGCTACCTGGATTCGAACCAGGGAATGGCGGCATCAAAAGCCGCTGCCTTACCGCTTGGCGATAGCCCTACAGGTCTTAGCCTTTCAGCTAAGTGCTTTCCAATTAAGGAAAGTAATGGTGCGGTCGGAGAGACTTGAACTCTCACACCTTACGGCGCCAGAACCTAAATCTGGTGCGTCTACCAATTCCGCCACGACCGCGTTTTGAATTTACGGAATCAATAATTAATAGTATAAACTATTTCTTCGAGTAAATGGTGGCTACGACGGGATTCGAACCTGTGACCCCATCATTATGAGTGATGTGCTCTAACCAGCTGAGCTACGTAGCCAAATTTTGTACTGTTTATTAAGATGGTGCGGTCGGAGAGACTTGAACTCTCACACCTTGCGGCGCCAGAACCTAAATCTGGTGCGTCTACCAATTCCGCCACGACCGCATCTTAATGTTTATTGCTGAGAGAATTGGTAAAACCTCAACAACGTCCTTTTTCAAGGAAATAATGGCAGGTCTACCTGGATTCGAACCAGGGAATGGCGGCATCAAAAGCCGCTGCCTTACCGCTTGGCGATAGACCTACAGCGCTCTAATAAAAGAGACTTTAATCATGGTGCGGTCGGAGAGACTTGAACTCTCACACCTTACGGCGCCAGAACCTAAATCTGGTGCGTCTACCAATTCCGCCACGACCGCATAATTATTGAGTAAACTCAATAATCAAAATAGTGGCAGGTCTACCTGGATTCGAACCAGGGAATGGCGGCATCAAAAGCCGCTGCCTTACCGCTTGGCGATAGACCTACAGGCGATAGTCAAAAGACATATCACTTTAGAAAAGTATGGTGCGGTCGGAGAGACTTGAACTCTCACACCTTGCGGCGCCAGAACCTAAATCTGGTGCGTCTACCAATTCCGCCACGACCGCGACTTTTCTTTCAATGTTTAGATCAATTGGTGAGATCTAAATATTGTTGTAAATGGTGGCTACGACGGGATTCGAACCTGTGACCCCATCATTATGAGTGATGTGCTCTAACCAGCTGAGCTACGTAGCCAAATTTTGTACTGTTTATTAAGATGGTGCGGTCGGAGAGACTTGAACTCTCACACCTTGCGGCGCCAGAACCTAAATCTGGTGCGTCTACCAATTCCGCCACGACCGCATCTTAATGTTTATTGCTGAGAGAATTGGTAAAACCTCAACAACGTCCTTTTCAAGGAAATAATGGCAGGTCTACCTGGATTCGAACCAGGAATGGCGGCATCAAAGCCGCTGCCTTACCGCTTGGCGATAGACCTACAGCGCTCTAATAAAGAGACTTTAATCATGGTGCGGTCGGAGAGACTTGAACTCTCACACCTTACGGCGCCAGAACCTAAATCTGGTGCGTCTACCAATTCCGCCACGACCGCATAATTACTGAGTAGACTCAATAATCAAAATAGTGGCAGGTCTACCTGGATTCGAACCAGGGAATGGCGGCATCAAAAGCCGCTGCCTTACCGCTTGGCGATAGACCTGCAGGCAATAAATATATGGTGCGGTCGGAGAGACTTGAACTCTCACACCTTGCGGCGCCAGAACCTAAATCTGGTGCGTCTACCAATTCCGCCACGACCGCATATATTTATTTAAACTGTTTCAAGATGGTGCGGTCGGAGAGACTTGAACTCTCACACCTTACGGCGCCAGAACCTAAATCTGGTGCGTCTACCAATTCCGCCACGACCGCATCTTGAATTTTATAATCATTAGTTAATTGGTAAAACTAACAATTTTGTATTCTTATAAAAGAATGGTGGCTACGACGGGATTCGAACCTGTGACCCCATCATTATGAGTGATGTGCTCTAACCAGCTGAGCTACGTAGCCATCTTTTTGAGCGAGACAATATAAACCTTCGCGCTCTAAGTGACAACCCTTTATTTAAGGAATCTCACTTTGAAATAGTGGCAGGTCTACCTGGATTCGAACCAGGGAATGGCGGCATCAAAAGCCGCTGCCTTACCGCTTGGCGATAGACCTGCAGATCGTAGTATTACTACTACTTAAAACATGGTGCGGTCGGAGAGACTTGAACTCTCACACCTTACGGCGCCAGAACCTAAATCTGGTGCGTCTACCAATTCCGCCACGACCGCATCTATTCCTAACCATTCTTATAAAAAGAATCTTTAGGAATGGTGGCTACGACGGGATTCGAACCTGTGACCCCATCATTATGAGTGATGTGCTCTAACCAGCTGAGCTACGTAGCCATAACCATGTTTTTCGTTCTCGTCGCCTTGTTGCCTTGTCGTCGGGAACGGCGCGCATTATGCGAATTTGAGTGAGAACCGTCAACAGTTTTTTAATAAATCTCTTAAAATTCATCGTTCGCTTCCTTTTTAAACAAAGAGGCGCGTTTATGATCTAAAACTGGAAGCAAAGTAGCTTGTAGCCGGAGACTTAATATATCGTCATTTCATGAGGCAATAAAAAAGCCAGCACTGAGGCTGACTTTTTGGATTAATAAAGCGGTTGAATTATATCCACTTAATTATACGTTGAAGCGGAAGTGAACAACATCGCCATCTTTAACGATGTATTCTTTACCTTCCAGACGCCATTTACCTGCGTCTTTCGCACCACTTTCACCGTTGTATTGGATGAAATCGTCGTAACCAACAACTTCTGCACGGATAAAGCCTTTTTCGAAGTCAGTATGGATCTTACCTGCTGCTTTTGGTGCTGTTGCACCTACAGGGATCGTCCAAGCACGAACTTCTTTAACACCAGCTGTAAAGTAAGTGTGTAGGCATAGTAGTTCGTAACCTGCACGGATAACGCGGTTCAGACCAGGTTCTTCAATGCCTAGATCAGCTAGGAACTCTTCACGCTCGTCGTCTTCAAGTTCAGCCATTTCTGACTCAATTGCAGCACAAACAGGAACAACAACATTGTTTTCTTTTTCTGCGAACTCACGAACAGCGTCAAGGTATGGATTGTTTTCAAAGCCATCTTCGTTCACGTTAGCGATGTACATGGTAGGCTTAAGTGTCAGGAAGTTTAGGTAGCCAACAGCTGCTAGTTCTTCTTTTGATAGCTCAACAGTACGTGCCATACCACCTTCTGTTAATACAGGCAGTAGTTTTTCTAGTGTTGCTAGCTCAAATTTTGCGTCTTTGTCGCCGCCTTTTGCTTTCTTTGCGTTACGCTGAATTGCGCGTTCACAAGAATCAAGGTCAGCCATTGCTAGCTCTAGGTTGATAACTTCAATATCTTCGATTGGAGATACTTTACCTGCAACGTGAACAATGTTGTCGTTTTCAAAACAGCGTACAACGTGACCGATCGCATCAGTTTCACGGATGTTAGCTAGGAATTTGTTACCTAGACCTTCACCACGAGATGCACCAGCTACTAGACCAGCAATGTCAACGAATTCCATTGTGGTAGGTAGTACTCTTTGTGGGTTAACGATCTTCGACAGTGCATCTAGACGTAGATCTGGCACAGGTACCACGCCTGTGTTTGGTTCGATGGTACAGAACGGGAAGTTTGCTGCTTCAATGCCCGCTTTAGTTAGTGCGTTAAACAGAGTTGATTTACCAACGTTAGGTAGACCAACGATGCCACATTTAAAACCCATGATAGTAACCTTATTCAGCTTTGAACGTGTGTAGGCGATTTTGTGCTTTAGATAGGCCATCCTTAATTAGGATATCCAGACAGCGCACTGATTCATCAGCTGCGGCATCTAGTAGCTCTTGCTCTTTTGCTGGAGCTTTGCCTAGTACAAAACCTGCCACTTTATCTTTGTGTCCCGGATGGCCAATGCCGATACGAAGACGATAAAAATCTTTGTTATTGCCCAATTTGCTAATCGTATCACGCAGACCATTGTGGCCCCCGTGACCGCCGCCTTTCTTAAACTTAGCCACACCTGGTGGTAAGTCTAGTTCGTCATGCGCGACCATGATCTCTTCAGGGTTAATTTGATAAAACTTCGCTAATGCAGCGATCGCTTTGCCCGAAAGGTTCATAAAAGTCGTAGGGATCAGCAAACGGAGATCCTCGCCATTGACCATAATGCGTCCAGTTAGGCCAAAGAATTTTGGTTCGTTCTTCAGGGTAACATTGTGGACACGTGCTAATTCTTCTACAACCCATGCGCCCGCATTATGGCGAGTTTTGGCGTATTCAGGCCCTGGGTTAGCAAGACCGACGAGAAGTTTAATTTGTTGAGTCAAGGTTAGGATCTCTCTGGAATCTCAAAAAAGCGCAGTATGATAGCACAGAAAAGTCGCAGGGTGCGACCAAGTGATTTTCTGTTTGTAAATATACCAAAGTCATCTCTAGGGGAGGTTAACCTACCTCTAGAAGTGACTTAGGTATACATAGAAATAAAAAACACCCCAAAGAGGGGTGTTTTTTAAATCAGGTCATCTGAAATGTTCGAATTAGTTGAACATTGCAGAGATTGACTCTTCGTTGCTGATACGACGAATCGCTTCAGCTAGCATGCGAGATAGGCTTAGTGTTGTCACTTTACCTGTTGCAGCCATCTCTTTAGATAGAGAGATAGAGTCCGTTACGATAACTTGGTCAAGAACAGAGTTCTTGATGTTGTCCGCAGCGTTACCAGAGAATACAGCGTGAGTTGCGTAAGCGAATACACGCTTAGCACCGCGCTCTTTTAGTGCTTCAGCTGCTTTACATAGAGTACCACCTGTATCGATCATGTCATCGACGATCACACAGTCACGACCTTCAACGTCACCGATTAGGTTCATTACTTCTGATACGTTTGCGCGTGGACGGCGCTTATCAACGATAGCAATGTCGATGTCGCCTAGTGCTTTTGCTGTTGCACGAGCACGAACAACGCCACCTAGGTCAGGAGAAACCACAACAGGGTTTTCTAGACCACGAGATTGCATATCTTCTAGAAGTACTGGCGTACCGAAGATGTTATCAACAGGTACATCGAAGAAGCCTTGGATTTGCTCTGCGTGTAGGTCGATGGTTAGAACGCGGTCAACACCAACGTTAGATAGGAAATCAGCAACAACTTTTGCAGTGATTGGCACACGAGCAGAACGTACACGACGATCTTGGCGAGCGTAACCGAAGTAAGGAATTACTGCAGTGATACGGCCTGCTGAAGCACGGCGCATTGCATCAATCATAACAACCAGTTCCATTAGGTTGTCGTTAGTCGGTGCACAAGTGGATTGAATGATGAAAACATCGCTACCACGAACATTTTCATTGATTTGAACTGCTACTTCGCCATCAGAAAAGCGAGAAACAGATGCATCACCAAGAGAAATGTAAAGACGATCAGCAATACGTTGGGCTAGTTCAGGTGTTGCGTTACCAGCAAATAGCTTCATATCAGGCACGGTGGAAACCTCAGGTTTGCGTCCAGTTTTAATTAGGTCGGTTTTGGGCTGATTGGTATTCAGCCAAAGTCTCTTTTAGTGGCGAAACATTGCGCCCTTGGGCGACGAATGCCGAGACATTATCAGAGAGTTGTGCAAGGATGGTTTCTGCTTCGGATTTGCTCGAAAATTCTGCAAAAACGCAAGACCCGGTCCCCGTCAATCTTGACGGCGCGTATTGTAGCAGCCATGAAAGTTGCTTATCAACCTCTGGGTAGAGCATTCGTACAATTTTTTCGCAATCGTTTACGCTTGGAGCGTCCAAAAGCGTCTTTAAATCACGTTTTGGTGTGTTTCTAATCAAGTCTGGGTGACGAAATATGTCCGCAGTTGCAATAGAAACGTTAGGTCGTACGACTAAATACCACTTTTCTTTGGGATCCGCGGGGGAAAGTTTCTCGCCAACACCTTCTGCAAATGCGGCAAAACCACGTACAAATACTGGCACATCCGCACCAAGCGCAAGGCCAATTTCGGCTAATTCATCATTACTCAGATTGATTTGCCATAGGTAATTAAGTGCAACCAACGCCGTTGCTGCATTGGAAGAACCTCCACCAATTCCGCCGCCCATCGGTAGGATCTTGTTTAGATCGATATGTGCACCGTATGAGCAATTTGCGAAACGTTGAAGTGCTGTTGCTGCTTTCCAAATCAAGTTGTCCTGCAGAGGAACGCCTTCTATTTCAGGAGAGATGGTGATCTCACCAGAATCGTTCGCTTGTATCGTCAGTTCATCGCCGTGATCGAGGAATTGGAATAGAGTTTGTAATTCGTGGTAGCCGTTTTCAGTGCGGCCATTGATATAAAGGAAGAGATTCAATTTCGCAGGTGATGGCCAGCGGGTTGAAAGATCGATCATTGGGTGATGTTCCATTTTGTGATCACTAGATTAATTTTTACGTCTGAGGTGGTCAGTTTTAGCCTATTTGGCAGGGGAAGTGTTTGTTGATGCCATTCGACATCAGCATAACGTTGGTAATTGATGTTCCAATCATTCAAACCAATTTGTTTATCTAGCGCTTGTAGAGTGTTGGTTGAAGACAATTGGAACGAGTCTGCGTCTGTTGGCAAGCCGAGTAACCAATTCGGCATATGATCGACAGGAATCATTAATCCTGTTAAACGATAAATCAGTTGGTTTGCGTCACGGGCCGTGAGCACTTGGTCGTCATAAGTTTCAACGGTTGCACCTTGCGGGGTAATCGTGAGTTTTAATGCCGTTTGGCCAAGTAGGGTGGTTAAGCGTAATTGACTTAACGTAGAAGAATGCTGCCAAAAAAAGTTTAAACTTTGTCTTTGGTCTGGCCCAATGTAGCCAAGTTTGCCGGTAGCTTGAAAGTGATTGATGGCTTCTAGGCGTTGTTCGTGCGCTTGCCACTCTACACTGGTGACGCTTTCAGGAACGGAACTACAGCCCGCGAGTACAATGCTCGACCAGAGCATAATGAGAAAGGAGCGTAAGGTCATGTTTGATGGCTTATTAGTCAGTTTCATCGGTAATCGCTCACAACTATAGCATTGAAAAGCGGAGCGAAGGAAAACAAATCCGGGTTACCCTTTCAATAAATGCGTGCTTACAGTAAAATTCTGAACCTATTTTATAACCGATCTCAGAGATACCACGTTAGATGTCCTTGCTTGCTATTGGAATCAATCACAATACAGCGTCTGTTGACTTGCGAGAGAAAGTGGCGTTCGGACCCGATAAATTGGGGACAGCACTTGAGCAACTCAGAGACCACGAAGCCGTAAACGGCAGTGTGATTGTTTCAACCTGTAACCGTACCGAAGTGTACTGCGACGTTAAGCAAGGAGCGCGAACTAAGCTTATCGACTGGCTTGTCCAGTTTCATCAAGTTAATCAAGAGGACTTGATGCCGAGCCTTTATGTCCATGAAGAGCAAGCGGCGATTAAGCACTTGATGCGTGTTTCTTGCGGCCTTGATTCGCTGGTACTGGGTGAACCTCAGATTTTGGGCCAGGTAAAACAGGCGTTTTCAGATGCACGTAACCACCAAGCGGTGGATGCATCGATCGATAAGTTGTTCCAAAAAACATTTTCAGTCGCCAAACGTGTTCGAACCGAAACGGATATTGGCGGTAATGCGGTCTCTGTCGCTTATGCAGCCTGTACTTTGGCTAAGCATATTTTTGAATCTTTGGCTGATTCAACCGTTTTGCTCGTTGGCGCGGGTGAAACCATCGAGTTGGTGGCGAAACATTTAGCGTCGAACGGCTGTACCAAAATGATCGTCGCTAACCGAACCAGAGAACGCGCGTTAGGTTTGGCTGAACAGTTTGGAGCTGAAGTCATTAGTTTGACTGAAATTCCAGACCATTTACCAAGAGCGGACATTGTTATCAGCTCGACAGCGAGTCCATTGCCTATTATTGGCAAGGGGATGGTTGAAACGGCCTTGAAAAAGCGTCGTCATCAGCCAATCTTGTTAGTGGATATCGCCGTGCCACGAGATGTGGAGGCACAAGTTGGCGAATTGAGCGATGCTTACTTATATTCGGTGGATGATTTGCAATCAATCATTGATAGCAATATCGAACAGCGTAAAGTTGAAGCAATTCAAGCTGAAGCGATCGTAAGTGAAGAAAGTGCCGCATTTATGACTTGGGTGCGTTCACTGCAAGCGGTCGATAGTATTCGAGACTATCGCAAGTCAGCCAACGAAATTAGAGAAGAATTGCTAAGTAAGAGTATGCAATCATTAGCAATTGGCACCGATCCAGAAAAAGTGCTGCGCGAACTTAGCAATAAACTCACAAATAAACTGATTCATGCTCCAACTCGCGCATTGCAAAGTGCGGCAGAGCAGGGCGAGCCAGCAAAATTAACGGTTATCCGCCAAACTCTTGGCTTAGATGATCTATAACTCACGCTTTTTATTAAGAAAACGACACTATGAAAGCCTCTATTCTAACTAAGCTAGAATCGCTAGTAGAACGCTACGAAGAAGTTCAACACCTTCTTGGTGATCCTGATGTAATTGGTGATCAGAACAAATTCCGAGCTCTATCAAAAGAGTACTCTCAACTTGAGGAAGTCACCAAATGCTTCCAAGCTTACCAACAAGCTCAAGATGACCTTCTAGCCGCTGAAGAGATGGCAAAAGAAGACGACGAAGAAATGCGTGAAATGGCGCAAGAAGAGATCAAAGACGCGAAAGCGGCGATTGAACGTCTGACTGATGAGCTGCAAATTCTACTTCTTCCTAAAGATCCAAACGATGATCGTAACTGTTTCTTAGAAATTCGCGCAGGTGCGGGTGGTGATGAAGCAGGTATTTTTGCGGGCAACCTATTCCGTATGTACTCAAAATTTGCGGAGAAAAAAGGCTGGCGCGTTGAAGTCATGAGCTGCAACGAGTCTGAGCAAGGCGGCTACAAAGAGATGATCGCGAAAGTGACCGGTGATGGCGCATACGGCGTGTTGAAGTTTGAATCGGGTGGTCACCGTGTACAACGTGTACCTGAAACGGAATCTCAAGGTCGTGTGCATACGTCCGCTTGTACCGTTGCTGTGATGGCTGAAATCCCAGAAGCTGAGTTACCAGAAATTAAAGCGGCTGATCTGAAAATCGATACATTCCGTGCTTCAGGCGCGGGTGGTCAGCACGTTAACACCACGGATTCTGCAATCCGTATTACCCACTTACCAACGGGTACCGTTGTAGAGTGTCAAGACGAACGTTCACAGCATAAAAACAAAGCGAAAGCGATGCAGGTGCTCGCCGCTCGTATCGTACAAGCTGAAGAAGCTCGTCGCGCAGCGGAAGTATCGGATACTCGACGCAATCTACTTGGTTCTGGTGACCGCAGTGACCGTATCCGCACATACAACTACCCACAAGGTCGCGTTTCTGATCACCGTATCAACTTAACGGTATACCGTTTGAATGAAGTGATGGAAGGGGATCTTGCTAGCTTGATTGAACCTGTAATTCAAGAGCACCAAGCGGATCAGTTAGCGGCGCTAGCAGAGCACGGCTAATCGATGAGTCCAGTTCAATCTATTGAGCAAGCACTGAAAAGTGCGACGGCAACGTTGACAGAAGGCGGCAAAGAGTCGCCTTCTCTTGATGCTGCTGTACTTCTTTGTCATGTTCTGGCTAAGCCACGATCGTATCTCATGACTTGGCCAGAAAAATTATTGGAATCAGAGCAACAAGCTCAATTTGATGCTTTGCTAGAAAGACGTATTGCTGGTGAGCCTGTGGCTTACATCATTGGCGAACGTGAATTCTGGTCTCTCCCGTTAAAAGTGTCACCATCGACGTTAATCCCAAGGCCAGATACCGAACGTTTGGTTGAGCTGGCACTGGACAAAACGTACCAACAATCTGGGCCTATCTTAGATCTAGGCACGGGTACAGGGGCGATTGCTTTAGCGTTAGCTTCAGAGTTACCGGATCGTCAAGTGATGGGGGTAGACCTAAAGCAAGAAGCGAAAGAGCTTGCCCAGTTAAATGCAGCGCAACTGAATATTAAAAATGTGACGTTTGCTCAAGGTAGTTGGTTTGAACCTATTGCCTCTGGAACAAAGTTTGCTTTAATTGTCTCCAACCCACCGTACATCGATGAACAAGATCCGCATTTGTCTCAAGGTGATGTTCGTTTTGAGCCAAAATCGGCATTAATTGCGGATGAAAATGGCTTAGCGGATATTCGTCATATCTCTGATCTTGCTCGTCAATATTTGGAAGAGGGTGGGTGGCTCGCATTTGAACATGGTTATGATCAAGGTGAAGCCGTTCGTGAGATTATGGTTGATTTCGGCTTTGACCAAGTCGTGACAGAAAAAGACTATGGCGACAATGATCGAGTGACACTTGGTTGCTATCAGCCAAAATCATAACGAGCAAGTCAGCAGTCACTTATAAAAGAGAAATGAAATGTACGTAGCTCTAAAACACATTCACCTAGTCACGATCGCATTGAGTGCGACGTTGCTATCGATCCGATTCGCGTTGTTGATGATGGACTCTCCAAAACGCAATAATCGCTTCCTGAAAGTTTTTCCACACATCGTGGATACGGCATTATTGCTGTCTGGTATTGGCTTGATCATGGTGACAGGGTTTATTCCGTTTACGGATGCCGCGCCTTGGCTAACCAATAAAATCACGTGTGTGCTTGCGTACATTGCTCTTGGGTTCTTTGCACTTAAGATGGCTAAAAACAAATTATTAAGAATTTTTGCCTTTTTCGGTGCGCTAGGTTGGCTAGTGATGGCTGCTAATATTGCAGTATCTAAAAATCCAAACTTATTTGGGTAATCTTCATGCTTGAGTTTTTTGACGAAGATTTTGACAACATGGCACTGGTTGAGGGAGCGTTGGAACTAAACCGTTCCATTAACCCAGATACCAATGTGCACTGGGCGAAACTAGAATTGGAACGCCTTTACCAAGAAGCAGAAGCTATCCTCGTTCATGAAAGTGATGAAGAACAACGTTTTGATTCTTTCTTACGTCTGTTCTTCTATGAGTGGGGCTTTAAAGGGGATGAACAGGAATACTTCATCTCTGATAATAGCTTTATCGATAAAGTGCTAGAGCGCAAAAAAGGCATTCCGGTTAGTTTAGGGGCTATCTTACTATACTTGGGTAATCGCTTGGGCTTTCCAGTTAAGGGTGTGACGTTTCCTACCCAGTTCTTATTGAAAGTCGATTGGATGCACAAATCTCCGGACTACATTAACCCGTTTAACGGTGAATATGTCGGAGAACGAATTCTTCAAGCTTGGTTGATTGGTCAAGAAGGACCTCTTGCAATTTTAAAACCGGAGCACTTCGAAGAAGCGGATAACCCGACGGTTATTGGTCGCTGGTTGGCGTTGATTAAAAGTGCTTTACTCAGAGAAGAGCGATATACGCTGGCTCTGCGCTGTACGAATTTGGCATTGACGTTTGTACCTGATGACCCGTACGAAATTCGAGACCGTGGCTTTATTTTTCAGCAACTCGAGTGCCACCAAATTGCGGTTTCTGATTTTCAGTACTTTATTGACCAATGCCCAGACGACCCGTCTTCAGAGCTACTAAAATCACAAGTTAATGTGATGAGCGAAAAGGCAGTCACACTTCACTAATTTTATCGATGTGCTAAGTATCAGCGTGTCGAGGACAGAACAAAGAGAATCAAAATGGAACAGAAAATCGTTAATATTGGTGACATTCAAGTTGCTAACGATAAGCCGTTTACCCTATTTGCAGGTATGAACGTGCTTGAATCACGCGATCTTGCTATGCAGATCTGTGAGCACTACGTAAAAGTGACGGATAAGCTAGGTATCCCATACGTATTTAAAGCGTCGTTTGATAAAGCAAACCGCAGTTCTGTTCATTCATACCGTGGTCCTGGCCTAGAAGAAGGTATGAAAATCTTCCAAGAGTTGAAAGACACGTTCGGTGTGAAGATCATCACAGACGTTCACACTGAAGCACAAGCTCAACCAGTCGCTGACGTGGTTGACGTTATCCAGCTTCCAGCTTTCCTTGCTCGTCAAACTGATCTTGTTGAAGCAATGGCAAAAACAGGCGCAGTGATCAACGTTAAGAAACCTCAATTCATGAGCCCTGGTCAAGTGGGTAACATCGTTGAGAAGTTTGCAGAGTGTGGTAACGAAAACATCATCCTTTGTGAGCGCGGTTCTTGTATGGGTTACGACAACCTAGTTGTAGACATGCTTGGCTTTGGTGTGATGAAAAACGCATCGAAAGGTAGCCCAATCATCTTTGACGTAACGCACTCACTACAAATGCGTGACCCATCGGGCGCTGCATCTGGCGGTCGTCGTGAGCAAACAGTTGAACTTGCGAAAGCAGGTCTAGCAACTGGTATTGCAGGTCTATTTATTGAAGCGCACCCGAACCCAGATCAAGCACGTTGTGATGGTCCATCAGCACTGCCTCTAGACAAACTAGAACCGTTCCTAGCGCAAATGAAATCGCTAGACGATCTAATCAAGAGCTTTGCAGACATCGATATCAAATAATCGATTGTTGTGAATGTTTGATTGAAATGGTCAGCCTGTGTGCTGACCATTTTTGTATTGCAACGGATAAAACAGAGCTCTGTTCGTTAGTTGACTACGTAACGCAGTAAACCCCAGACAATAAAAAGGTAAAACAATGAAGCAACGCCTGATTGTAACAACCGCTTTAAGTGCCGCTATCTTGGCGAGCCTTGCAGGATGTGCCACACAACCCGCACATGAATGGAATGAAGACACAACTTACAAACTGACCGTACTGCACACTAATGACCACCATGGCCGTTTTTGGCAAAACAAGCACGGTGAGTATGGTATGGCGGCACGTAAGACGCTGATTGATGAACTGCGAGCAGAGATTCAAGCCGAAGGCGGCAGTGTACTTCTATTATCAGGCGGCGACATAAACACAGGCGTTCCAGAATCTGACTTGCAAGATGCAGAACCAGATTTTAAAGGTATGAGTAAAATTGGCTACGATGCGATGGCGCTTGGTAACCACGAATTCGATAACCCACTGGAAGTACTGTTCAAACAGCAAGAGTGGGCAAACTTCCCAATGCTGTCTGCCAATATTTACGACAAAGAAACCGGCGAGCGATTGTTCCAACCTTATGCCATGTTCAATAAGCAAGGCATTAAGATTGCGGTGATTGGCCTTACGACAGAAGACACGGCAAAACTGGGTAACCCAGAGTATATCGGCGAGGTTGACTTCCGTGATCCTAAAGAAGAAGCGAAAAAGTTGATTGTTGAACTGAAGCAAACTGAAAAGCCAGATCTTATCTTTGCAGTGACACACATGGGTCACTACGAAAACGGCAACCGTGGTGTAAATGCTCCCGGTGACGTGGCCTTGGCGCGTTACCTGAATGAAGGCGATTTGGACATGATTGTGGGTGGCCACTCACAAGAGCCTGTATGTATGGAAAGGCCAAACGTCATCAAGAAGAATTTCCAACCAGGCGACGAGTGTAAGCCGGACGAGCAAAATGGCACTTACATTGTGCAAGCGTACGAGTGGGGCAAGTATGTTGGCCGTGCGGATTACGAATTCCGTAACGGCGAGTTGTCGATGGTGAGCTACGACCTGATTCCCGTGAACTTGAAGAAGAAAATCAAAGTGAACGGCGAATCTCAACGCGTGTTGGTTCAAGGTGAGATCGTACAAGATTCAGCAATGATGGATTTTCTTCGTCCTTACCAAGAAAAAGGTCAAGGCCAACTAAACGTAAAGATTGCTGAATCTAACGGCAAGCTGGAAGGTGACCGCAACGTCGTTCGTTTCCAACAAACCAATCTTGGTCGTTTGATTGCAACAGCTCATATGGAGCGCGCTAAAGCGGACTTTGCGGTAATGAACTCAGGCGGTGTCCGTGATTCGATTGAAGCGGGGGATATCACCTACAAAGACGTGCTGACGGTTCAGCCATTTGGCAATATGGTTTCTTATGTCGACATGACGGGTAAAGAAGTGCGTGATTATCTGAATGTTGTCGCAACGAAACCGGCCGACTCTGGTGCGTATGTTCAGTTTGCGGGTATTTCAATGACAGTAGAGAATGGCAAAGTATCGAACGTATTGATCGGTGGTAAGCCACTTCGTCTCGATGGCGAGTATCGCTTTACGGTACCAAGTTATAATGCTTCTGGCGGTGATGGTTATCCGAAAATTAATACTCATCCAGGTTACGTAAACACGGGCTTTACCGATGCAGAGGTATTGAAAGAGTACTTAGAGTCACACAGCCCAATTGACGTGAGCAAATACGCACCGTCCGGTGAAATGGTATATAAGTAATCGAAAGAGTTGATGTAAAAAGCGATTGACTCAAACTTGTTGATACCATTAACTTAAAGCGCTGTTTCCAACGAGGAGCAGCGTTTTTTGTTTTATGAGGAGAATCTTGATGACTCCGGCCATTAATCTTGCGAAAAAGAAAAAAGTGTCACACACCATTCACCAATACGAGCACGATCCAAGAGCAGACAGCTATGGATTAGAAGCGGCAGAGGTGTTGGGACAAGATCCGAAGAAAGTATTTAAAACCTTGTTGTTCTGTTTGAACGGTGAGCCAAAGAACCTTGCGGTTGCGATTATCCCGGTTGATCAAAAGCTAAACCTAAAATTGGCAGCGAAAGCGGCGAAGGGCAAAAAGGCCGATATGGCCGATCCGGAAATCGCGCAAAAGACCACAGGATATGTGGTTGGTGGGATCAGCCCATTGGGACAAAAGAAAGCCCTGCCAACATTTCTACATGAAAGCGCAATAGAGCAAGATACGATTTGTGTGAGTGCGGGTAAACGCGGGTTAGAAATTGAATTAGCGCCTAAAGATTTGCTGTTTTTAACTCGAGGTCAATTTGCCCCTTTGTGTTTGTAATTGACGGCAAGATAAAGAAAAAGGACGCGATCTAGCGTCCTTTTGGATTTTTGAGCGTCTGAGTTATTTTTTCAAACTCAATGTTCCGCCTGAGCGTTTTGTCGGCTTACTTGGCTTAGTTGAATTTGGGTTCATGTAATGCTGCTTAGGCTTACTCGGTGTGTGTGGTTTGCCGTGATCGTCTTTCGCTTTGCGATGTTCGTCTTGAGGTTTCGGAGAGTAATGCTCTCTTGCTGGGCGTCCACTTTCATTACCATGCTGACGACGCTGCTGGCCTTTTTTCGAGCTAGGTGCGTGACGGAACTCATCAGCATTGTTGCCACGGAATGTCCGTGTTTTTTGGTTACGACGTGCTGTAGAGCTTTGGTTTTCTTCACGGCTATCAAACAGCTTTGCATCTGTCGCTTTGCGTATGTGACGACCCTTAGCATCATTTTTTGAGGCTTCTTCTGTACCAACAGATCCCTCGCACATTGCGAGAATCTCAGAGACTTCGTCATCAGTTAGGTAACGCCATTTACCATTTGGAATGCCATCAATTGAGATATTCATGATACGCACGCGGCGTAGCTTGAATACTTCATAACCCAGCGCTTCACACATTCGACGAATCTGACGATTCAATCCTTGCGTTAAGACAATACGGAAAGAGAATTTTGTCTCTTTTGTGACCTTACATGGCAAAGTGATGGTATCAAGAATATTAACGCCACTGGACATCTGCTTGAGGAATTCGCCAGTAATCGGTTTGTCGACACGAACCACATATTCTTTTTCGTGGTTATTCCCTGCGCGAAGGATTTTATTGACGATATCGCCATCGTTGGTCAGAAAAATCAAACCGTCTGATGGTTTATCTAAGCGACCAATAGGGAAAATGCGTTTTTTGTGGCCGATAAAGTCCACGATGTTTCCGGGAATATCACGCTCAGTGGTACAAGTTATGCCCGTTGGTTTGTTCAATGCAATGTAAATAGGCTTCTCTTTTGTCGCCACTGGTTTGCCATCGACACAAACATCATCACCTGGCAGAACTTTTGTTCCCATTTCAGGTTGCTGACCATTAATAGTCACTCGGCCCTGCTCGATCAAACGGTCCGCTTCGCGACGTGAGCAGAACCCGGTTTCACTGATGTATTTATTTAAGCGTTTTGCGTTGTCTTGGGACATGTTGTACTCCTAACGTTTCACAACGGCGGTTAATCGAAGTTGCTTGCTGTGTTATGCAGGTCAAGCAGAATAAGGTCGGGCATTCTAGCATTGAGCATCTGGTTAACCTAACCGTTTTTGATGGCGCTCTCGGGTTTCCATCTTCTTCTCAGCACTTTTTCTTAAAAGCACGTAAACGGCACCACTACCACCATGAAACTTTTGTGCAGTATGCACACATTGTACTTCTCGTATCTGTTGCAACCAACTACTTACAAAGCTTTTCATTAATGCTGGTGGATTAGAGCGCTCACCGCGGCCATGTACTATTGTTACGGTGCGAATATCCATTTCAATGCATTGCTTGAGGAATTTTACAACTTCATCGCGTGCTTCTTTTAATGTCTTACGGTGCAGATCAAGGCGAGCTTGAATTGGGTACTTACCAAGGCGTAGTTTGCGGTACACACCATCTTGTACACCATCACGCTTGAACTCGATGAAGTCATCGGGTTTGAGCATTTCAGCATGATCGATAGACAGGTATTCGGGGTCGTCTTCTGTCAACCAAATTGCAGCTTCACGCTTTGCAAGGTGAGCATCGGTGACTTGGTGCACTTTTTTATGTTCAGCGGTATCGTGGCTGATTGGCTTTACGTCGCCCATCATCTGTTGAAACAGATCAAAATCGTCGTCTTGAGACATAACGGCAATCTCATAAAGATTAGGATAAGTAGAGGTAATTATATCAAGGACGAGTGTGATTGGATCAATAAAAAACCGGAGTAGGCAAGTGACCCACTCCGGTGCAAAGCGTATCTAGAGCTAAGCGAGATCTAGTGAGGAGATTTGTCGTTCATAACCTTGTATATGAAGAAACCGCCGTAAAACAACATCAGACTAAATGCCCCAAAGATGACTACCATTGATGACAGTCCAACCGCATTACCAAATAGGAGATCGAGCCAAAAGTCCATGTGTTTCCTCCAAGATTGTTCCGACAAGACTCAAGGTAATTGTTGGTGCTTTTTTATACACTGATCTGGATCAATAATGTTGCCAAGGTTAATAAACTGTGTTTTATTGTGAGTTCTTAGTCACATTTTACGTGCTAGTGTTTAGTAATTAATCAAACGCACCAGTGAGTTAATTTTTGTAAAAGCACTTGCGTCTCTCCGGATAATCCGTAATATACGCATCCGTTGACGGGGATAAGTCCTCAGTTAAACATCTCGGTGAATAGCGCAGCTTGGTAGCGCATCTGGTTTGGGACCAGAGGGTCGGGGGTTCGAATCCCTCTTCACCGACCACTTTTAGAAAGCCTGCTCAATGAGCAGGCTTTCGTCGTTTCAGCGGTAGCAAATTTGACTTTGATAGTATCGAACCAAATGGGGTTCACCTGAAGTTAGAATATGGCTCTTTACCGACACATATTGAGAAAAAGGCTCTACAGAAATGTAGAGCCTTTTTCGTATTTGGTGATATTTGTTTGGGAGCAGAGAGTCGAGGTCTGGTGTGCCAGTCCGATGGAAGCTTAGTCCTCTGAAAGCCAAAGCGCGTTGAACCTTTAGTTCACGTCCATGCTATGACTCAATCACTATTATATATCACAATGAATTTTGTGAGTTTTTCCTAATGGCTCGATATCAAAACCTTGCTTTTCGAGCAGTTCGATCAAATTGTCTTTCCTAGCAAGTGTAAACTCCCGACTACAATCGTATAGCGCCCCATTTTTTTAGGCAGTACGGATCCTGTGGTTAACTTTTCTGCCCAATCGCGGTTACGTGCATACAGAAATGCTTCGTTAAACGCGTCACTTGATTCCTCACTCATCGCGACTTGTTCAAGGGACTGTCCATCCCCGTTTTTCCAACTATCAATTAAACATTGCACAAGTTTTTCACCACCGTCGAACTCATCAATCGACGCCAGTAGTAACTCTTTCCCACCATCTGGTTGGCCGGTTAAGAGGTCGATTTGAAATTGCAATGATTCTAAAGGAATAACGTCGATATGTTTGGTTTCCGTAAGGCCTATGAGGTGCATATCGACCCCTTGATCTGGCTTATAGCCAAGCTGATTCATCAGTGACATTTGAATGGTGAGGGCGGAAGCCCAGGGTGGTGCATCAAGCAATTGTTTTTCTTGAAAACCGAGCTCGGTTGCAATTGCCGCTAAATGCATTCGCTCTTTTTTGCTTAGTACGTCTTTAGCATAAATGGTCGGTGCTGGATAAATGACATTTTTTGCATCATGGATATTCGCTTCGATAATCAAGCCATCACTGTTATCAAGAAACTGCGTTACGGCTTTTGGCAGTGGGTACATGCTGCTATCGCCCACATGAACCGACCCAATGATCATGTATTCAATCCCCCCTTTTTTTGCTAACCAATGCTGAGGTTCTGCATGAGCGCCATGAGATGACAAAAATACAAAGAGAGATGAGATAACTGACAAGAGTCGAAACATATTTTGCTCCTCGAATTCAATATGCATCTTATCTATATCATGCTTCGGCAAAAACGTCATTTTTAAAAATATTGACGAGTTTTGACGATAAGGAAATGAGAGTCAATTCACAAAAGCGCTCCAATTGAGTTTGTTGTAAATGAAGCACCAAGTGGCAGTTCGTGATCAAAATCTTATAAAACACATGTTCACACAAAGAAATTTGTGACATTTCTCATAACAAACTCGTCAAAAATATATTCGTTTTGACGTTTTGTTAAGTTGTTGAATTTATTTGTTTTATGTTTTATGCCATTAGTCAAGTTTGACCTGGATCACTTCTTAATTTTATTAATTTTACGCTTAGAAATAACTGCTTGTATGTTGAATACAACTCTTAAGCACCTCGTATTTGGGTGCACATAAATTTTGATAAATGTCGTTTTGAACCACTGACTTTTTGGGGAAAGTAAGATGTTGAAACATAGTCTGATTGCTGCTTCTGTTATTGCTACATTGGCAGGTTGCTCTTCACTACAGAATTCTGAGCAACAAGTTGTAAACTCTCTGGCTGACAACCTTGATATTCAATATGAAGTATTAACTAACCACGGTGCTAACGAAGGTCTTGCATGTCAAGACATGGGTGCAGAGTGGGCGTCTTGCAATAAAGTAAACATGACATTGGTTAACCAAGGCGAAGCGGTTGAGTCTAAAGATTGGGCTATCTACTTCCACAGCATCCGTCTGATTCTGGATGTTGATAACGAACAATTTAAAATCTCTCGTGTAACGGGCGATCTACACAAGCTAGAACCAACAGACAAGTTTGATGGTTTCGCTGCTGGTGAAGAAGTGGTTCTTCCTCTTGTCGCTGAATACTGGCAGTTATTTGAAACTGATTTTATGCCGGGTGCATTTGTTGCAGCGCCAAACGCTGAACCTAAGATGATTGCGTCACTTAACACAGAAGATGTGGCATCTTTCGTGACTGGTCTTGACGGTAACAACCTAAAACGTACACCGGATGACAACAACATCATGGCAAATGCTGTCTCTCGTTTTGAGAAGAACGAAGATCTAGCAAAACAAGATGTATCTACGACGTTACTACCAACGCCAATGCACGTGAAAGCGGGCCAAGGCACAGTAGACATCGCAGGTGGTATTGCGCTGCCTAAAGACGCATTCGATGCGGCTCAATATGCAGCAATTCAAGATCGTGCAGAAGTGGTAGGTGTGGATGTTCGTGGTGATGTTCCTGTTAGCATCACGCTAGTTCCTGCAGACTTCACCGGTGAATTAGCAAAATCTGGTGCTTATGATATGAGCATCAACGGCAATGGTATTGTGATTAAGGCGTTTGACCAAGCGGGTGCGTTTTACGCAGTACAATCTATCTTTGGCCTGATAGATAGCCAAAATGCTGATTCTCTACCACTACTGTCGATTCAAGATGCACCTCGTTTTGATTACCGTGGTGTGATGGTGGATGTCGCTCGTAACTTCCACTCTAAAGATGCAATTCTTGCAACGCTTGACCAAATGGCGGCGTACAAGATGAACAAACTTCACCTTCACCTAACGGATGATGAAGGCTGGCGTTTGGAAATCCCGGGTCTGCCTGAGCTGACTGAAGTGGGTGCTAACCGTTGTTTCGATTTGGAAGAGAAAAGCTGTTTACTGCCTCAGCTAGGCTCTGGTTCAACATCAGATAACTTTGGCTCTGGCTACTTCAGCAAAGCAGACTACGTGGACATCCTAAAATATGCGAAAGCACGTAACATCGAAGTGATTCCAGAAATCGATATGCCAGCGCACGCTCGTGCAGCAGTAGTATCAATGGAAGCACGTTACGACCGTCTCATGGAAGAGGGTAAAGAAGCAGAAGCGAACGAATACCGCCTGATGGATCCTCAAGATACATCGAATGTAACGACGGTTCAGTTCTACAACAAGCAAAGCTTTATTAACCCATGTATGGAATCTTCAACTCGCTTTGTTGATAAAGTGATTTCAGAAGTAGCAGCAATGCACCAAGAAGCGGGCGCGCCGTTAACGACGTGGCACTTTGGTGGTGATGAAGCGAAGAACATCAAGCTAGGTGCGGGCTTCCAAGATGCTAACGCAGAAGATAAAGTAAGCTGGAAAGGCACAATTGACCTATCTAAGCAAGACAAGCCATTCGCGCAGTCTCCGCAATGTCAGACGTTAATCACAGATGGCACAGTCAGTGACTTTGCTCACCTACCAAGCCACTTCGCAGAAGAAGTGTCTAAGATTGTGGCAGAGAAGGGCATTCCAAACTTCCAAGCTTGGCAAGATGGCCTTAAGTACAGCGAAGGTGAGAAAGCGTTCGCAACAGAAAATACACGAGTTAACTTCTGGGACGTTCTCTACTGGGGCGGTACTTCATCAGTGTACGAGTGGTCTAAGAAAGGTTACGACGTGATCGTTTCTAACCCAGACTACGTGTACATGGACATGCCGTACGAAGTGGACCCGAAAGAGCGTGGTTACTACTGGGCAACGCGTGCAACAGACACTCGTAAGATGTTTGGTTTTGCACCAGAGAACATGCCTCAGAACGCAGAAACGTCTTTAGATCGCGATGGCAACGGCTTTACGGGCAAAGGTGAAATCGAAGCGAAACCTTTCTACGGTCTATCAGCACAGCTTTGGTCTGAGACAGTACGTAACGACGAGCAATACGAGTACATGGTATTCCCTCGCGTACTCGCAGCGGCTGAGCGTGCATGGCACCGTGCTGATTGGGAAAACGACTACAAAGTGGGTGTTGAATACTCGCAAAACTCTAACCTTGTAGACAAAGCAGCGCTAAACCAAGATTACAACCGCTTTGCGAACGTACTTGGTCAACGTGAACTGGCTAAGCTAGAAAAATCTGGTATTGACTACCGCCTACCTGTACCAGGTGCGAAAGTGGAAGATGGTAAGCTAGCAATGAACGTTCAATTCCCAGGCGTAACACTTCAATACTCTCTGGATGGTGAGAACTGGCTAACTTATGCAGACAATGCTCGTCCAAATGTGACTGGCGAAGTCTTCATCCGCTCGGTATCTGCGACAGGTGAGAAAACAAGCCGCGTGACTAGCGTGAAGTAATGTTGTTAAGGTCAACAGACCTTAATCATTCACTAAATTCATTGTTCTTTACTCAAAGCCCTCAACTTATGTTGGGGGCTTTATTTATTTTGAGTAGGAAAATAAGTGTGATCAATGTCTTGTTATTTTTCATCAATAAATAAGTTACTCGTTTAGAACCTGATATTTATTGTGATCTTGGTTTTGATTTAACGTGCAAATAAACAACTTATCCCGATCATTATCACACTTTTATTTTTGATGCATTTTAGGTAAATACATAAGTTGCTGTATATAAAGGGTTTATTTTGAATAAAAATATGAATTTGAAACAGATCACTGTTCCAAGTGATTTATTTTTCAATGCAAATTAATTCTAGCAGTATTGCCGGCGTCAGGAGGCACATCCCAAAGTTTGCGGTGGGAGGGAAGTGATACCCCATTATACAACCGCATAACGTGAACAAATAAAGGCAGTAATTATGAAAAACGTTTTCGCACTAAGTGCACTATCTCTTGTTTTCGCTTCTAGCGCTTTCGCTGGTTCTTCTTACGTAACGGGTAATGTTCAGTTCCACTCTGATCTGCAACCTAATGCGACATCTACTTTGGAAGCTGGCCACACTTTCGATACAGGCACAACAATCCTAACTGAATTTGATGGTATTTCTCTTGGTAAGTACGACGATAAGTCAATTCAAGACAAAGGCCTTGGCAACTCACCATACATCACATTAGGTATCGAGCAGAGCTACTCTTTTAATGACAACCTATGGGTTGCTGTTGGTTACCACCACTTACTAAACAATGGCGAGACTGTACAATACCGTCCGCTGGTTAAAATTGGCTATAACTTCGATAACGGTATTGCTATCAGCAACCGCACTCGTTACCACGACGTAAAAGATGGCAATGATCAACTACGTTTTGATAACCGTATTGGTTACGCAGTGAATGAAGAGCTAGCATTAAGCTACAACAACGTTTATGTACGTACAGACAACGCTGACAACTCGATGGACCACGAGCTACGTGCAACGTGGACACGCAGCGGTGTTCAACCTTACTTCGAGTACCGCAACCAAGGTAATGGTACGGACTTCACTAACAACGCGTTCGTATTTGGTGCGTCTTACGGTTTCTAATGAGTCCTAGTTGTTCATAGTTAATGAACACATTATAAGCTGAGCAAATGCTATTAGCTTTACGAGCGACCTTGATACGATAGAGGTCGCTTTTTTCATTTTGTGAAATGAAGAAAGGATCGCCTTAATGATTTACTGGCTTGGGGATGCAGCGGAGTGGTGATTCATTAACTCGATAATTTAACAACTTGTTGATGGAAAGGCTTAACTAGATTAGATCAACGCAGTTAGGGAAAATGGCCCGCTAAGGGGAGTTGCGAGCCATAATCTAAAATAGGCGCGTTAACGCATTGGTGTTTCTAGCAACTGAATGGCTCTGTCTACCGCGTTATTGATCACTTCATTGCTGTCTAGCTTTCCAGAACCCGCAGGGCCAAGAGCACAAGCAAATAACGCCAACTGTTTGTCAAAAGGCAAATTCAGTTGATCATATAAATTTTGTCGAATCTTGGCATGTTGTTCTGGTTCCTGATTAGCAAGGCTAACAAGCGTGTCATAAATAAGTGCTTTCATAAATTTTCCTTTTTATTGCACGGGGTGCATATCCATTTTATGGTGTTATGCGCAATAAATCAGGAGAGTCAGTCACACAACCACACCTTGCTGTAAGAAACTTTCACAATAATCGTGATATCACTATACCCAAACAACTTGAGGTTACTTGGGTATGTAAATTACTGGTCGTTACCTTTGTGGTAGCGGTATTCGTAAACCTGACCTTTCTCGTTGTAGGCGTAAACAGCGTAGCTGTCTTTTTTGTCACCATACTCCATGCCAGGAGATCCCATTGGCATTCCTGGAACCGCAAGGCCTTTCGCATTTTTAGGTGGGTTTTCCAAAAACGCTTTAATATCGTCGGCAGGAATATGACCTTCAAATACATAGCCATCGATTTCTGCGGTGTGGCAAGAGTAAAGCTGTTCGTTCTTGATGCCTAAATCGCGTTTGATCGCGTTCATATCATCATGCAGCTTTTCTTCTACAGTAAAGCCGTTCTCTTCCATGTGTTTTGTCCATTCGCCACAGCAGCCACAGTATGGCGATTTGTGGTTGATGACATCAGCAGCTAATACGTTCGCCGATGTGACAGCAAGCATTGTAAAGGTCAATAGTTTCAACTTCATAGTATCCTCGAGAAGAAGTGTCGCTTACTTAATGGTAAACAGTCGTAGTCGATTTGCGTTACTGACGACCGTGATTGAAGACAGTGCCATCGCTGCGCCGGCAACGACAGGACTGAGCAAAAATCCAAACGCTGGGTAAAGTACGCCTGCAGCGATAGGGATACCCAACGAGTTATAAACAAAGGCGCCGAACAAATTTTGCTTCATGTTCTTAAGTGTAGCGCGAGAGAGTTCAATCGCATGCACGACGGCCATTGGTGATGTATTGAGAATGGTCATTTGTGAGCTTTCGATTGCTACATCACTGCCGCTTCCCATTGCGACACCAAGATCAGCCAACGCAAGGGCTGGAGCGTCATTGATACCATCACCGATCATTGCAACCGTACGGCCTTGAGATTGCAACAATTTGATGTGTTGTGCTTTCTCGTCGGGCATCACTTGAGCGATGACTTCATCAATACCGAGCTCCTTGCCGATGGCATTGGCAACGTGTTGGTTGTCGCCTGTGAGCATGACGGTTTTAATGCCCTGCGATTTTAATGCAGACACCGCTTGTTTAGCGTCAGGTTTAATCGGATCAGCGATGGCTATTAAACCAATCAATTCGTTATTAAGCGCGACAGCTACAGGTGTCCACGCGTTATTAGCACAATCTTCAATCGCTTGTTCCATTAGAGTGGTATCAATCTGTTGTGCCTGCATAAATTGCAATGAGCCAATGAATAGCGGTTGTGCTTGATAATGAGCAGTGATGCCACGGCCACGAATGTTCTCGAATGCGCTTAACTCAACACTTTCTGTATTGTGTTGCTTAGCGTAATCACACACAGCTTTTGCCAAAGGGTGTTCCGATTGACGCTCTGCTGCGTATGCCAGAGCCAGTAAGTGCTCTTGGCTGGTGGCGTGAGTAAACACTTGCTGCACACTCGGTTTACCTTGAGTCAGCGTCCCCGTTTTATCGAATACGACCGTGTTGATTTTGCTCGCCAACTGTAGTGCGTCGGCGTCTTTAATCAAAATGCCAAGCTCTGCGGCTTTGCCGACACCAACGGTGACTGAAAGCGGTGTTGCCAAGCCTAGCGCACAAGGGCAGGCGATAATCAGCACGGTAGTCGTTACCACAAGCATGTAGCTGGCTTTAGGCTCTGGACCTACAGCGAACCAAACCAAAGCGGCAAGAATCGCGATGCCGACTACGACAGGAACAAACACCGCTGAGATCTGGTCTGCTAGTTTGGCAATGGCTGGCTTACTGCTTTGTGCTGTGCGAACCATGCGAATGATGCGAGCCAGCATGGTATTAGCTCCAATGCCTGTCGCCTCAATGATTAGTGCGCCGTCAGTATTTAATGTGCCTGCAGAAACTGGGGTATCTTGCACTTTTAAAACAGGGACAGGTTCACCGGTGAGCATCGACTCATCAATGTACGATTCACCCTGAATCACTACACCATCAACGGGCACTTTTTCCCCCGGTTTTATGCGAAGTTTCATGCCTAATGTGATTTGTTCAACCGTGATTTGTTGATCGCCACTTTCGGTAATCACGGTAGCTTGTTGAGGTTGCAGGTTAATCAGTGCCTGCAGTGAGCGTGTTGTATTTGCCTTTGCTTTGGCTTCTATATAGTGGCCAAGTGAAATCAAACCAATGATCATGGCACTGGCTTCAAAGTACACATGGCGTGAAGCAAGTGGGAACCAGTCAGGAAAAACGACGACGAGCATAGAATAAAACCATGCCGCACCCGTACCTAAAGCCACGAGTGTGTCCATAGTGGCGCGTTTGTGAGTGGCCGCTAACCATGCGTTAGTAAAAAAGTGTTTACCTGCTGTCGCGAGTAACAATAGACATAGCACACCAATGACGCCCCATGTCAGTTGATCATTGGTATTACGAATCATCATATTACCGCCGAATAGCCCCCACAACATCAGTGGTGCACCTACTACCAAGCCAGCAATCGCATCAAGCTTAAAGCGTTTTTGCTGCGCAAGTTGTTGAGCCGTTTGCTTTTCTTGTTGAGTTGCAGCGTCTTGTAGAATTTCTGCTTGGTAACCTGCTTGTTTTACAGCAGCCATAATCGTTTGTTGAAGCGCCTCTGAATCTTCAACGGCAAAGACGAGTGCGCTTTGCTCTGCAAGGTTCACTTGCGCTTTTTCAATGCCTGTGACGTTAGTGAGTGCTTTCTCTACGGAAGAGACGCAGCTTGCACATGTCATGCCTTGGATAAGCATTTGCAGTTGAATGCTGGATGGGGCTTGATGGGAAGCATCTGTGTGGTTGTCTTTTATTTCTGTTGCAGATTCTAATAAGGCTTCTGTTTTTTCTTCTATCGGATCAAGGCTAGCGGTGTAACCCAGTGACGCGACAAGAGCGATAACTTGTTGTTCTGATAATAGCGTCGAGATGTTGAGCTGTGTGGTGGATGCCTCAAAGCTAATAACATTTTGATTTTCTTCTAATAAAGAAGACAGTTTTTACACAGCCGCCGCAACTCAATCCACTGAGGTGCATTTGGTATTGATGTCCAGCGTGATAACCCAGAGATTCGATCGATTCAACAATGGAAGAAAGTGCCGCGTCGGTTTTTAGTTCAACCATTGTTGGGGACAAATTAATGATCTCCACACTATGGTTGGCATGTAAAGCATTCTCCACTTTTCTTGCACAACCCATGCAGTTGAGCCCTGACATAGGTACAACGAACTGATACATAATTTGTCCTCATTAATATGAATGTGGTGAGCATAAACCTTACCTCAAGGGTAAGGTCAAGTGCCATGTTGGGAGTGCAATGCTGTTTGTTTAAGGTTCATCCATCGCTGCAAACCTATGATTGTTATCAGGGAGGGGGACAAAGGCTCAGACTTATTGGTATTTCTACCGCCAATCGGCACTGAATGATTGTAGAATTGACTTACGGTGGTAAAATGTCGCCACTTTTATCCTTGACATAACAACGAGCGCAGGCTTGTTGATCATAATCCTAAGGAACTCAAATGACGGTTAAAACTCGTTTTGCTCCTAGCCCAACTGGCTACCTTCACGTTGGTGGTGCTCGCACAGCACTATACTCTTGGCTATTCGCTAAAAACAATGGCGGTGAATTCGTACTACGTATTGAAGACACGGACTTAGAGCGTAACTCTCAAGAAGCGGTTGACGCGATCATTGAGGGTATGGAATGGCTAGGTCTTGAGTGGAACGAAGGTCCTTACTTCCAAACTCAACGTTTTGACCGTTACAACGAGATGGTTGATAAGCTACTTGCTGAAGATAAAGCCTACAAATGTTACGCATCTAAAGAATTACTAGATGAAGTACGTGCTGAGCAAGAAGCAAACAAAGAGATGGCTCGCTACGATGCTAACCATCCAAAGATCAAAGCGGCAAATGATGCAGCGAAAGATGGTGATCCATGCGTAATTCGTTTCCGCAATCCAAAAGACGGCAGTGTGGTATTTGATGATCAAATCCGTGGTCGTATTGAGATCAGCAACACGCAAATGGATGATCTGATCATCCGTCGTACTGATGGCTCACCAACGTACAACTTCTGTGTAGTGGTTGATGACTGGGATATGGGTATTACTCACGTTATTCGTGGTGAAGACCATATCAACAATACACCTCGTCAGATCAACATCTATGAAGCGCTTGGTGCACCAGTACCAACATTTGCTCACTGTGCAATGATCCTAGGTGATGATGGTGCAAAATTGTCTAAGCGTCATGGTGCGGTATCAGTTATGCAATACCGTGATATGGGTTACCTACCAGCGGCATTGAATAACTACCTAGTGCGTCTTGGTTGGTCTCATGGTGACCAAGAGATCTTCTCTCAAGAAGAGATGATTGAATTCTTCAGCCTAAATGCAATCTCTAAATCTGCGTCTGCATTTAACACTGATAAACTACTATGGTTGAACAACCACTACATTAAAAACTCTGACCCAGCGTACGTTGCAGAACATCTGCAATGGCACCTAGATGAGCAAAAACTGGATGTGGCTAATGGTCCTGCTATCACAGAAGTGATCAAGCTTGTGGGTGAGCGTTGTAACACACTAGTAGAACTTGCTGAGCAAATCCGTTACTTCTACGAAGATTTCTCTGAGTTTGAAGCGGGTGCAGCGAAGAAACACCTACGTGGTGTTGCAAAAGAGCCTCTAGAAGCAGCACTAGCGAAAGTTGAAGCTATCACTGAGTGGACAACAGAAAACCTACACCAAATGATTGCAGACGTATGCGCTGAGCTTGAAATTGGTATGGGTAAAATCGGTATGCCACTACGTGTAGCGGTAACAGGTGGTGGTCAATCTCCATCGGTTGATGCAGTAATGCAGCTTGTTGGTCAAGAGCGTTGTATCGCTCGTATTAAGATGGCACTTGCATTCATTGCTGAGCGTGAAGCAAACGCATAATTACCCATCTATTATGAAAAACCGCGGCAACTTCCGCGGTTTTTTTATGCCTGTTTAACTAACATTAAACAAAATTGAATTAGTTTTTCTAATTAATACATAATCCAACCAAATATCTCCACGTTATTTATATTCATGCTATCTCTCTGAAATAAAAATAATTCTAAAAGTTCCATTATTATCGTCTCATTAATGAGAAATAAATTTGCTTTACGTAATCTATTTCGATCTTTTAGGCAAACGTTTGCTTGCTTGTAATTGCTAGGGTTAGAGTGTTCCAGATCACATAAAAGTAAGCTTTTCGATGACATTAAATTGACAGAAATGGGATTTGTCTTGGGTTTTCCTGGAGTTATAGTGCTCGCCGTCAGTGAGACATACCCAAGTGACTTTTATGAATATCAACAGAAGTTACTTCGGTATCAAACTCAAAGGAACTGAATAAAAATAGAAATACAACGTCAGTTAGGCGACGCATTTCGTTAACGAACAAAAGAACTTCTTTAGAGGAATCAATAATGAAAAACTAGCAGCGGTAATTTCAGCGACACTACTTATGGCATCTGCAGCACACGCAGAGGTGTACGTGGGTGGTAAAATGGGTAAATCATGGATGGACGACGCTTGTGTTGCTGGTCATGCATGTGACAAAGATGGTTCTACGCTAGGCGCTTTTGTTGGTTACGAAATGAATGACTACTTCTCTGTAGAAACTGGTTTCGAAAACTTAGGTGATTTTGACCAAACTGGTTTTGGTGGCCATGTTGAAGCGATTACACTTGCACCAAAATTCAGCCTACCAATTACTGAAGATATCGCACTTTACGGTAAAGTTGGTGGTGCCTACCTAATGACTGAGGGTAAAAACGATTACTCTTACCTAGGTGCAGCAGGTGTTGAATTTAACGTTAGCCATAACGTAACAGCTCGTGCGGAATACCAAACAATCACAGACATCAACAACGATGTGGTTAAAGCAGCGGGCAACACAGCAACACTAGGCGTATCATTCAAGTTCGGCGGTAACGATGAAGTTGTCGTTGAAGAAGAGCCAGTAGTAGCAGAAGTCGTTGAAGAAGTGGTTGTTGCACCAGTTGTTGTAACTAAAACTTTCGAAACTCAAACTGTTGGCACTGATAGCTTTGCTTTAAACAGTACAGAGCTTAGCGCAAACAGCGCTGATAAGTTGAACGATCTTGTTGCATTCCTAAATGAATACCCACAAGCAAATGTTGATGTGATTGGTTACACAGATACGTCTGGTTCAGCGGCTTACAACCAAAAAGTATCTGAGAAGCGTGCTGAGTCAGTGGCACATGCTCTAGTAGCGAAAGGCATTGATGCTTCACGTATCCACGCTCGTGGTGAGGGTGAAAACAACCCAATCGCTTCTAACGATACTCGTGAAGGTCGTGAGCAAAACCGTCGTGTTGAAATCGTAGTACCTGAGTTTGATTACCAAGTTCAACAGTAAGAATATGGTTATCGCAATAAACGTATTTATTAGCGAATAATAAACAAACATATTCTCGCCCCAAAGTGTTCGCACTTTGGGGTTTTTTATTGCAGATAGCCTTACCAACTCACCTACCTATCAGTTTAAGAGAGGTAGGTGGTTGTAGGCCGGTAAGATTATGGAATTACTTTAGGTCGATGCTGCTCAGGCGTCCCATAAAGGTTAATATTTCTAAGTTATCTTTGTGTGCATCAAGCAGCGCTTTCTTCGTCTGCATGTATGCCGCTAATTTTCCGTACTTGTTGATGGAACGAACAACCGTTTTGTATTTGTATTCGCCAGCTTCATCAAACTCACGCCATTTCGCGATATAACACGTGTCACGGTTGTCTGGGTTTTCGAGCGTAGGATTGGGCTTATGGACGATCTTTGGTTCAACGCTGTGCGGTAGGCGAGTCATTAAGTATGGATCTTTTAATAGTCGACGCCAAAATTTTCCCCACATTTCGCTGCCTAATTCATTGCGCAGTTTGATGGCTTTTTTGAGTCCTTTTTTTTCACCAATACGCACAAAGCCGACTGAACGATGCAAGACGGTATCTTCAGGTGTGTGAATATGAATCTTATAGGCAGTCTTGCCTTTAGATATAAAACGGTGACCCGTATTTGTAATTAAATTGCTCTTAGACATAATGCTAACTAATACTTCTATTAATAGCTGAAAGGGTAAGCAAAACTCATAGATAATTAAAGTAATAAAACATAAAACTGTAAACAGTGTGGGCGCGAATTCTTTTTGAGGTGTGAAAGTGAAAAAGCTCACTTGCAGAGAAAACCGTACTTCTAAAGAAAACCGCACTTACAAAGCCCTTTCACTTACAAAGAAAAGGGGTCTTCAAGTTATATACTCAAGTGGCGTCAAGGTACAGGGTTCAGTGGTACGCCCGTAAGACTATTTGGAGATAGAAAAATATTAATTTTGCTAATATGTGAGTGGCGCCCCCAGTAGGATTCGAACCTACGACCTGTCCCTTAGGAGGGGACTGCGCTATCCAGCTGTGCCATGGGGGCGCGAAATTTAATGTCTATGATATTAAAAATCTATCTTATTAAAAAGCCATGTTATTAAAAACTACGCAGTTAAAAACATCGCAGTAAAAAACAGAGTTGCTAAAATCCGAGGTTAATAAAACTTAAGTCACTAGACCATTAACCGGTAAAAAAACAGGCCCAAGACAACGAGCGATGCGTTTTACTCAATAATCTTATTCAACACATCGCCAATTTGAACACTTGATGCGAGATTTGGTTGATCAATAGTGAGCTCCGCTTCGTGTTCATAGACGCGTGAAACCGTCATTGTAATCTCACTTTGAGAGACTTTGTTGCGTGGTAGTCCACTTTGGTCGATAAACGATGCAGTGTGCCAAAGTTGTAGTTTATCACCGTCTTTTACGCCATGCATGCGGCCAAGATCGATAGTCACCGTGTTACCAAATACTGCAATCACCTCAGGAAGTGTGATTTTGCAAGAAAGTTCAGATTCTAAGTCCAACATAATGTTACGGCTCACTCGAAGCATCATTTCACCATAGGTGGATGCCCAAAAGCGAGCACTGCTAGTATCAACTTGACTGGTTTTTGCAAATGGCCAGCGTGCAACTTCGCGGTAATTTTTGTGGTACACCTCATGACCAGTCTTGCCATCGTAGACTTTCATTTCCAAAGCAAATTGGCGATTGATCACATCGTCTTTCAGTAATTTTGCATCAATGGTTGCCGTCAGGTCGGTGACTTCACCACCAATAATGTACTGGGCCCCATTATCTTGTGCGATCATAGTCGTGCGTTCTGGATAGCGACTATTGATCGAGTAATCGGTGGTACCGACGGATACAAAGCTTCGCGATGTTTGGTCTAGCTGACGATTGATGACTTTACTGAAATCATCACCTACACGATAGATTTGTCCCATCACGGCCTGCTGAGGCGAAATGACATCGATGTTTCCAACGAGAACCGTTTTCTTGTACTGATTCACGTGGCAACCCGTTGCCGATGGGTAAATGTCCACACGAATCCTTAACTCCATTTTGCCGCTGCGTTTTCGTTCTGATTCGACAAGAATGTAGCGGACTTCATGGTTGGTAAATAAGTATTCTTTGCGGTTCTCTTCAAGTAAGGGCATTAAGTTACTGATACTGCCAATATCCGCACCTGAAAAGTTAACCGCTTTAAATAGTGCATCTTCTAAAGCGTGTAATCTTGCCGCCTCATCAGAAGATACAATTGTGGCAACGCCGGTCACTTCATACCAAGAGGCAGCCGCACGAATGGGCAGAAGAAGTATCAAAGCAATTGAAATGGTGCTCAAAAATAATTTTTTCATGGTTTATGACCGTTTGGGTATAGATATTGCTTTACCAATTTCAATGAAGTTTGGTGGCTTGTTGTCTGTTTGATTACAAGAAGAAAAGCAAAGACTGTTCCAAGATTACGTTTCTTCAGTAGAGATGCAATGAAATAGCAGTCACACCTAAGATTATCTGGAGAATCAAACCATGAAAAGATGGCTTGTTGCCGCATCGATGATGACGCTATTAACATCGTGTGCGTACTCACCGATTTACAATGGTAAAGAACCGTATTCTGGCAGCCAATTTATGCTGATGGACAGTCCTCGCCATACGATGGACTTCTTTATTGAAAGCATGACCGAAGAACTGATGGTATCGAATGTTGCTGTTTCATCGCGCACGCCGATTGCGATCACTTCTTTTGTTGATCTGCAAAATATGGATGCCACCAACTGGTTAGGTAATTCGGTGTCCGAGGGATTTATTCACCAGTTTCAACGCCGTGGTTTTAAGGTGGTTGATTTTAAAACGACGGGTTCAATCCAAGTGACACAACAAGGTGACTTTGCCTTAAGTCGTGATTGGCAAGATCTTGCTCAAGAACAGCAAGTTCAATACGTTCTGACAGGCACAATGCTGCGCCAAGAGGGCGGGGTTTTGGTTAATGCACGAGTTGTGGGTATGCAAAGCCGGATCGTGGTGGCAACAGCACAGGGCTTCCTGCCGGCCGATCGTATTGGCCGTGATTTAGATACGCTCAACAGTATTCGCACTCAAGATGGCGTACTTATTCGCTCTGATCCAACGATCCGTCAACCGTATACCGTGATTCTCCGCCCGTAGGAAAACAACATGAAAAAGTTATTATTTATAGTAGCGACATTGGTGCTAGTGGGTTGTCAGCCGCTGCAACAGATGCGACAAGATGAAATTTTAGTGGCGGTGGGCTACGCAAGCGTCAGCGAACAAACGGGCCGTACGGTTGAAGAAAAACGTGTTCGCGCAATGCGTGCATCAAAGATCGATGCTTACCGAGAACTTGCTGAGCAGGTGTATGGTATGCGAGTCAGTGGCCGTGCGGAACTTGCCGATCAGCGTTTGGGTGAAGAAAGTACGACTGGTGCCGTGGATGGTGTGATTCGTGGCGCGGAAGTGGTGCGCAGTTACTTAGTCGAAGACAGTTATGTTACAGAACTGCGCTTAGATATCCGTAAAATGGATAAACTTCGCGACTATGGAGAAGTGCAACAAGTGCCAGAGAAGCGTCAGCAGACTTTGTTCTAGTACTATTTCGTTCTACAACAATTTCGTTCTAGTACTGCTTCGTTCTACTACTACTTCACAAACAGATAATCTATTTGAGCGGCAGGTTGGCAACAATCGGTCGCTTTTTTATGCGCGGTACTTTTTTTTGTGCTCGGTGCATTTTGTGCATGTTCGATGCTTTTGGCTTTTTGGTTATAGGTTATTGGCTAGAGATTAGCGTTTACTGGCTGAAAGGTGGTTTCGATAGGTTTTGATAGATCGTTAAGTCGTGGGGTTAACGGAAAGCATTACGCTTTGATGTTGGTGCCTAAAGTAGAGATGGTGTGTGTTTTTCCACCAGCGTTGTACGTCATGCCGATTTTGCCATGAGTGTGTTGAAGCATGTTGTTAAGCTTATTGAAACTCAATTGCGCGCGATTAAGCGATTCACCATTTGATTGATTGACTTGTTGGCAATCCAAAACGATCGATTGAATCTTTGCGACAACCTGACTTAGGTTTTCATCTTCGGTAAGTTGATTGACGTGCGGGTGAGAGGCGATTCGCTGATCAGTGGTTCGCAGTTGATCAATGAGCGTCATTTTTTCTTTAGCCAGCTTTTCAATCTCAGCAGAGACACGTGCGGTGATCGCTTGTGTTTCTTGGCGCAAAACATCAGAAAGTGCCTTAGCATTTTCTAATTGAAAGTTCACCAGATCGACTAATGCTGCCATAAATACTTACCTTGAGCCTAAGTCAGTTAGCTGTTGCTGTGCAGTTCGTTTTCAAACTTGATGATGTTGTCAGCCAGTTTCTCGGGATCAACTTTGTAAGAACCGTTCGCAATGGCTTCTTTTATTGCTGCCACCTTAGCGGTGTCATACGCTGGTGACGCTGCCATATCCTGTTGGAGTTTACTGACGGCTTTACCTTGCTGGCTTAGTGATACTGCATCTTGTTGAGCTGGCGCTCTTTTTGATTCTGTCGCGCTAGATGCCGAAGAATCGTTACGCGCAGGCGCACGACTGGTCGTCGTCATCATTTGTCCTGAGCGTATGTTGTCTATACCTGCCATATTTCAACCTTATACTTGAATCGTACTAGTGGTATCCAGATTATCGACGGTGAGCAAAAGAACTTTAGTGTTTTTTTGCATTTTTATCGGTTTTTACACTTTGATGAGAGAAGCTGAGCCATTCGAATTAAAGCATTTAGAATGTCACGGTAATTTCCGCAATACCAGTCACTATCCCCTCTATTATACGTTGAGACTTGTCATTTTTCACTCTTACTTGGTCACCGGATGATCCGTCTTGAAGGGCTGTGCCTTGTGTTGTGATCGTCATGCCTGATTTTATGGCTTTTATCGTCACTTTTTCATTGCGGCACACGACACAGACGTCATTACGTTCGACGACATCACCCAAGCGCACGTTGCGCTTAAGTTTTGAGCCCACGACTTGTTCGTAGTTGGTAAAGCCGTCTTTACGAAAACGTTGCAGTTCTATCATGGAGGTAGTGACATCGGAGGCGCTGATGATCTCGCCTCGACCAAGTTGTCGAGTAGAAACGATCATGGGTACGGATGCTGAGATCCTGACAGGGACATACACTTTCCAATTATCGGCAACACACTCAACGAGAACATTAATGTTACTTCTTGTGCTACTGGTTGATGATGCCGAAGTTTCAAGTGGTTCAGGGCAATCGGTGGCTTTGATACGTGGATCAATATTTGCCGCATTGGCTGATAATTCTCCTCCCGCTGGTTGCTCTAGCGTGCTAAGAATGTGCTGTTCTGCCGCGGTTCTAATTTGATCAAGTTGGTTTTCCGTTGCTGAATGAACAAAAAAGCTAAACATACTGAGCATAATGCCGATAGACTTAGCGTACTTTATAAAGACCGCTCTACATATTGTCATGGTTAATGGTGTCGACATTATATTATGGTGCGCCATACTGTTTCCTTGGTATTATGCCTGCCAGTGGTAGAGTATCATTTAAAAACAAAAAGTTTGAGATGGAGTTGAGCATATGACGGGGATTCTTGATTCGGTGAATCAGCGTACGCAACTCGTCGGTCAGAACCGATTGGAGCTATTGACTTTTCGGCTGATGGGACGACAGCGCTACGGTATCAACGTATTCAAAGTAAAAGAAGTGTTGCAGTGCCCTAAGTTGACAATGATGCCAAATCTTCATCGATTGGTGAAAGGTGTTGCTCATATTCGTGGCCATACCGTATCTGTTATTGACTTGAGCTTGGCTATCGGCGGTCGCCCAACGACAGACATTGACAAGTGTTTTGTTGTGATTGCGGAGTTCAACCGCACTATTCAAGCATTTTTAGTGTCTTCGGTAGAGCGTATTATTAATATGCATTGGGAAGCAATTTTGCCACCACCAGATGGTGCAGGCAAAGCTCATTACCTAACGGCAGTGACGAATATCGACAATGAATTGGTTGAGATTCTCGATGTAGAAAAAATCTTAGCTGAAATTGCACCAGTTGATGAAACCATGGATTCGAGCATTGGTGAAGAGATCGCCGTAGCAGAACAAGCGAAGCCAATCGTAAGACGCATTTTAATTGCGGATGACTCCACCGTTGCTCGTAAGCAAGTTGAACGTGCTATTACTTCAATTGGTTTTGAAGTTGTCTCTGTGAAAGACGGCAAAGAAGCGTACAATAAGCTGCTTGAAATGGCTCAACAAGGCAGTATTTACGATCAAATTTCATTGGTTATTTCTGACATAGAAATGCCTGAAATGGATGGATATACATTGACGGCCGAAATTCGCAGAAATGCGGAGTTGAAAGATCTTTATGTTATTCTCCACTCCTCATTGAGTGGTGTTTTCAACCAAGCAATGGTTGAACGCGTAGGAGCTAACAGCTTCATTGCAAAATTTAACCCAGATGAATTGGGTAACGCGGTTAAATCTGCATTAACACAATAAAAGAGACATTAATGACTGCTATTACAATCAGTGATCAAGAGTATCGTGACTTTAGTCGTTTTCTGGAATCACAGTGTGGCATCGTGCTTGGCGACAGCAAGCAATACCTTGTACGCAGTCGTCTGAGCCCGTTAGTATCAAAGTTCAATTTAGGTTCTTTATCTGACTTACTGCGCGATGTTGTCACCGGACGCAATCGAGAGTTACGCATTGCTGCGGTGGATGCCATGACGACGAACGAAACACTGTGGTTCCGAGATACTTATCCGTTCACGGTTTTAGCTGACAAACTTTTACCTGAAGTGGCGGCAAGTAAACGTCCAATCAAAATTTGGTCTGCCGCTAGCTCTTCCGGGCAAGAGCCATATTCGATGGCAATGACGATTCTGGAAACGCAGCAACGTAAGCCAGGGTTATTGCCAAGCGTGTCGATCACGGCAACGGATATTTCTGCAAGCATGTTAGATATGTGTCGCGCGGGTGTATACGACAACCTCGCATTAGGACGCGGTCTTTCGCCTGAGCGTCGCCGTACGTTCTTTGAAGATGCTGGCGATGGCCGCATGAAAGTGAAAGACAATGTGAAACGATTGGTTAACTTCCGCCCGCAAAACCTAATGGACAGCTATGCTCTATTGGGCAAGTTCGATATTATTTTTTGCCGAAATGTACTGATTTACTTCTCACCAGAGATGAAGTCAAAAGTGCTTAACCAAATGGCAAACAGCCTCAATCCGGGTGGTTACTTACTACTTGGGGCATCAGAATCACTGACAGGTTTGACGGACCGATTTGAAATGGTGCGCTGTAATCCAGGCATTATTTATAAGTTAAAATAACCACCCCTAAATAGCGGATTATTCATTTTGCTCACAAAGCCTGACCTTGCGTCAGGCTTTTTGTTTTCTTTTTATTACTTCGCTTCTTAATTTCCTTGTCCCATCATTCAACACGTTTTACCCAATTCAAGCAATAGGGTGTATATTTTGAAAGGATTGAGCTGATTACTCGATTTGATATGACATTCTATTAATCAGTCTGGCTTTTACTTGCTTGGTTTTACTTGCTTGGTTTTTACTTGATAAGTAACGACTTATAAGCAAAGCGAGTTGAAGTAATGGGCCAGCTGCAGGGGGGGTGTTTTAACTTTAACTTTAGCTTTAGCTTCAGTTTTGGCACGCTACTTGCTATTTAATTATTAGTAACGGTCAGTTCTTAATGTAGAGGCGCAAATGGCTATATCTTTTGACAATGCACTGGGCATCCATCAACACACAGTGGGTGTACGTGAGCGTAATGCGGAGGTGATTTCCACCAACATCGCACAAGCGAACACTCCGGGTTATAAATCAAGAGGTTTAGACTTTGCTAAGGAATTACAGGCGGCAACATCTGGGGCAAGCATTGGTCTTAGCCGTACGGATGGTCGGCATATTCCTGCCACTGCAACGTTGACTGGGGATAAGTTATATCGCCTTCCAACACAACCTGATACGGGTGATGGCAACACCGTTGATTTGGATTTAGAGCGTAATTTGTTTATGCAGAACCAAATTAGACACCAAGCATCACTCGACTTTTTAGGTGGCAAATTCAAGAACTTAACCAAGGCAATCAAGGGGCAATAATTTAGATGAGCTTATTTAACGTTTTTAATGTGACTGGTTCTGCAATGAGCGCTGAGTCTGTTCGTCTGAATACGACCTCAAGCAACTTGGCGAATGCGGATAGTGTCAGCAGCTCTGCGAAAGACACGTACAAAGCACGCCATGCTGTCTTTGGTGCTGAGTTAAGTAACGCCATGCGTGGCGGTGATACGGTGCCAGTGAAAGTGTTAGGTATTGTGGAAAGCGATAAACCGCTAAGTGCGGAGTACAACCCAGATCACCCACTCGCGAACGAAGAGGGTTACATTTATAAACCTAACGTTAATGTGATGGAAGAAATGGCAAACATGATTTCAGCTTCTCGTGCATACCAAACCAATGTGCAAGTGGCCGATTCAAGTAAACAAATGCTGCTGCGTACGCTGCAGATGGGTCAATAAGGATAAGGGGGTAGCGTATGGCCGGAATTAATAACGTTGGTCAAAGCGGCTTGTCCTATCTCGACCAGCTTAAAAGTTTACAAGAGAACAAGAAAACTGAAGAGAGCACAGGTAAGCAGGACCTAAAACAGGAAGACTTCCTATCTTTGCTCACCAAGCAATTGTCTCAACAGGACCCTTTTAAGCCGGTAAGTAACGACCAAATGATTGCCCAAATGGCATCATTTGCGACCGTTGATGGCATTGGCAAGATGAATTCTCAGTTTGAGAGTTTGAACTCATCAATGACATCAAACCAAGCGTTGCAAGCTTCTTCTTTGGTAGGACGTGACGTATTGGTTCCTGGCGCGGCGGGTGTGAAGCAAGATAACGCCACGATGGCGGCAATGGTTAAGCTAACGCAACCTATCGACAACTTGTTTGTTCGTGTAGAAAACGAAGCTGGCCAATTGGTTCGTACTTTTGAGGTAGGTGCGAAACCCGCTGGTGACACTCGAGTGCTTTGGGACGGAAAAGATGAAAGCGGAAATCCAATGCCTGCTGGTAAATACAATGTGAAAGCATCGGGATTGGTAGAGGGCGCATCGCAAGAGTTCCCTGTTTCTACTTACGCCAATGTAAATAGTGTATTGCTAGGGAAAGGCGACGGAAACGTATTACTCAATTTGGCTGGTTTTGAATCGCCAGTTCGACTTGCAGAAGTTTTGGAAGTTGGCAAAGCGTAATCGATAGCCGCCCAGATTAGGAGAATTTAGAATGTCATATGTATCTTTAAGCGGGTTGTCCTCCGCTCAATTGGATTTGAACACCACCAGTAACAACATTGCGAACGCTAACACATACGGCTTTAAAGAGTCACGTGCAGAGTTTAGCGATGTGTATTCAAACTCTTTGTTTACCAACGCAAAAACTACTCCAGGTGGTGGTGCGCAAGCGAACCAAGTTGCGCAGCAGTTCCATGAGGGCTCGAGCATCTATACGAACAACCCAATGGACTTGCGTGTTGCGGGTTCTGGCTTCTTTGCCGTCGCGAAAGATCGTATGGTGCCACAACAAAATGAAATGACGCGTAACGGTGCATTCCATTTAAACAAAGACAACTACATGGTGACCGCAAATGATGAATTTTTGCTAGGTTATCAAGTAAATAAAGATACTGGCGAAGTTTCATCTTATGAGCCTCAGCCATTAAAAATTCCAGCTGAATTTGGTAAGCCAAAGCAGACGGCGAATATTGAGGTGGGCGTTAACTTACCAGCAAATGGCGAACTGAAAGATCCAACTCAGTTTGATTTTTCAGACCCAAATACGTACAACCGTTCGACTTCTTCGACCATTTATGACTCGATGGGTCAGTCTTACAAGTTAACAACCTACTACTTGAAAGACCAAACTCAGCCAAATACATGGCAAACGTACTACACCGTGACAGATAAAGCGGGTGAAAAGCCACTCAATATTGCTAACGGTGACGCAGCAACACCAACGGGTCATGTTGGTCACACGATGAAGTTTAACAACGATGGTACGTTGTCAAGCTTGAATAATGGCCAACCGATTACTTCGGTAGCATTGGGCGATCCTGCAAGTAACCCTGCGCCAATTGATTTAAATGGTGCAGACGCAATGCAAACATTGAACTTAGGTTTGGATTCGGCAACGCAATTTGCAGCGCCATTCGAACTGACTAAATTTGATGAAGACGGTGCAACAACAGGCTTCTTAACTAAGATCGACTTTGATGAAAACGGCAGCGTATTGGGTACGTACTCAAACGGCGAAAACGTAACATTAGGTCGTGTAGCACTAGTACGTGTTCCTAATGAGCAAGGTCTAGATAAGAAAGGCGGCACTCAGTGGGATTCAACGCAGTTCTCAGGTGATAAGATCTGGGGTGAATCAAACAAAGGTTCTTTCGGTACGATCAACAACGGTATGTTAGAGCAGTCAAACATTGATATGACTCAAGAGCTGGTGGACCTGATCTCTGCTCAGCGTAACTTCCAAGCAAACTCACGTGCGTTAGAAGTTCATAATCAGCTGCAACAAAATATCCTACAGATTCGCTAGTACGCTAGTCCGATAATCTGTTTGATCAAGCGAGACGAGTTGTTGCCGTTATTGCTTGATAACATCATGACATTCATCTGATGCTCAACCTGAACAAACCTCACTTCGGGTTGAGCATGTTTTGATCTCTCACTTGCCGCAATTGCCGCTTTGTGGATCAAAGTTTTGCCTCTCCTGCGATTTATCCCTCTTTATTTTTCTTAAACGTATCTTCTTATACTCAAGTTTTGATTAATAAAGCTATTTTAATATTGGCATAACTCTTGCTTTTACTCCTTGTACAGAGAATTTTGGAGTAATTTATGGATCGCGCACTATTTCTCGCAATGAGTGGCGCCAAGCAAAATATGCAGGCCCTACAATTGCGTGCCAATAACTTGGCAAACGTGAGTACAACTGGCTTTCGTGCTGATTTAGCACAAGCTCGTTCCATGCAAGCTTATGGTGATGGCTTACCGTCACGCGTATTTAGCATGACAGAACGTCCGGGGCACAACTTTGCTCAAGGCAGTGTGATCACAACTGGTCGCGATCTTGATATTACGGTTGAGGGCAATGGTTGGATTTCTGTTATGGACCAAACCGGCAAAGAGGGTTTGACGCGTAACGGCAACCTAAAAGTCGATCAAAATGGCTTGCTAACTAACGCGAGCGGTCATGTGATTTTGGGCGAAAATGATGCGCCAATCACCCTGCCAATCCCTGTATCCAAAATCGAAATCGGTCGTGACGGTACCATCTCTGTACTGCCTCAAGGTGCGCCGGCTGAAGAACTGGAAGTGGTTGATCGTATTAAGCTTGTACGCACAGACGATCAAAACTTGTTTAAAGATACCAATGGCTTATTCCGCCATAAAACTCCAAACCAGCCTTACGAAGCAGATGGCTCTATCGGTATCCAAACGGGTGCGATTGAGGGCAGTAACGTCAATGCTGTAGGTGAAATGACCGCTCTGATTGACCTACAACGTCAGTTTGAAATGCAGGTCAAAATGATGAGCACCGCTGAAGAGATGGATAAATCTTCAGATTCATTGCTTCGTATGAGTTAACAGAGTTAGAGGTTCACAATGCATCCAGCACTATGGGTAAGTAAAACGGGTTTAGATGCCCAGCAAACTAATATCGCAACGATTTCAAATAACTTAGCGAACGCCTCAACCGTCGGTTACAAAAAGAGCCGAGCGGTATTTGAAGATTTGTTTTATCAGAACATCAACCAACCAGGCGGCCAGTCTTCTCAGAATACTGAGCTTCCAAGTGGTTTGATGCTGGGTGCGGGCTCTAAAGTGGTCGCGACGCAAAAAGTGCACACACATGGTAATGCACAAACCACCACTAACGCTTTAGACATGATGGTGGAAGGCGATGGTTTCTTCCAAGTGACGTTGCCAGACGGCAATATTGGTTATACCCGTAATGGTCAGTTCACGCTAAATGGTGAGGGTATATTGGTAACCGCAGGCTCTGGCTACGCAGTTGAGCCTGAGATAGTGATCCCTGAAGATGCGATTTCTATTACGGTTGGTACCGATGGTGAAGTATCTGTTCGCATCCGTGGTGAACAAAACAACGTGGTAGTTGGTCAGTTAACGATTACAGATTTTGTGAACCCTGGTGGTCTTGAACCCATTGGTCAAAACCTTTACTTACCAACTGGCGCGAGTGGTGATCCGCAAGAGGGCGTTCCTGGCCTAGATGGTTTGGGTGAGATTCGCCAATCCATGCTTGAAGCTTCAAACGTGAACGTTACTGAAGAATTGGTCAACATGATCGAAGCGCAGCGCGTTTACGAAATGAACTCAAAAGTGATCTCATCTGTTGACAAGATGATGAGCTTCGTAAACCAGCAATTGTAATGACTAGGATTGGGATTTAAGGAGCCAATGATGAAGCGTTTTTCTCTACTTGCACTTATTGTCACAATGTCGGGTTGTGCGATGCTAGAACCGATTGAAACCGATGAAGTGACTCAAGCGACCACAGTGGTGGATGCCGTTGAGGGTGATAAGTCGAAAGAAGAGAGCAGTGGCATCATTGACACTTTGCGCGGTAGGACCGATCCGTTGGCTGGCGATCCTGCTTGGGCACCAATTCACCCAAAAGAAAAACCAGAGCACTATGCTGCTGCGACAGGCTCACTATTTAGCGCTGAGCATATCACCGATCTTTATGATGACTCCAAGCCACGCGGTGTTGGTGACATTATTACCGTCACGTTAGATGAAACCACGCGTGCGACGAAAAGTGCGAATGCTGATCTTTCTAAAACCAACGATGCCAAAATGGAGCCTTTGTCGGTGGGTGGGCAAGAGCTGCAAATTGGTGGCAAATACAACTTTTCATACGATCTGAACAACACCAACACCTTTGCGGGCGACTCTTCTGCGAAACAGAGCAACAGCATTAGTGGCTACATCACAGTAGAAGTCATTGAAGTGTTGGCAAATGGCAACCTTGTGATCCGTGGTGAGAAGTGGATGACACTGAATACTGGCGATGAGTACATTCGCCTAAGTGGCACCATTCGCCCAGATGACATCAGCTTTGATAATACGATAGCGTCAAATCGCGTCTCTAATGCAAGAATTCAATACTCTGGCACTGGTCTACCACAAGATATGCAAGAGCCGGGATTTTTGGCACGATTCTTTAATGTAGCCTTGTAAGACGCCGCATCGACGGCAATTTGACAGCAAGAGATTAAGTAAGCATGAAGAGAATCCTATTAGCACTGTTGAGCGTTGTGCTATTTGCAACCACAGCCCAAGCCGCACGTATTAAAGACGTCGCGCAAGTGGCAGGTGTGCGTAGCAACCAACTTGTGGGCTATGGCTTGGTTTCTGGCTTACCGGGAACGGGGGAATCTAACCCGTTTACAGAGCAAAGCTTTGCGGCAATGCTGCAAAATTTCGGCATTCAAATGCCGCCGGGCACAAAACCGAAAATCAAGAACGTTGCCGCAGTTATGGTCACGGCTGAGTTGCCTCCGTTTTCGAAACCAGGTCAGCAAGTCGATGTGACGGTTTCTTCTATCGGCAGTGCAAAAAGCCTGCGTGGTGGCACCTTACTACAAACTTTTCTAAAAGGTCTCGACGGTCAAGTCTATGCGGTCGCACAAGGCAACTTGGTGGTAAGCGGTTTCAGTGCAGAGGGCGCGGACGGTTCTAAGATCGTTGGCAACAACCCAACCGTCGGTCTTATTTCTAGTGGGGCAACGGTAGAGCGTGAAATTCCCAACCCATTCGGTCGAGGTGATTACATCACCTTTAACTTACTAGATTCTGATTTCACCACCGCGCAGCGATTGGCGGATGCGGTAAACAATTTCCTTGGCCCACAAATGGCAAGTGCCGTTGATGCCACTTCTGTGCGTGTGCGAGCTCCGCGTGACGTTAGCCAACGTGTGGCTTTCTTGTCGGCTATCGAAAACCTAGAATTTGACCCTGCTGATGGTGCGGCGAAAATCATCGTGAACTCGCGCACTGGTACGATTGTGGTCGGCAAGCACGTTCGCCTCAAGCCTGCTGCGGTGACGCACGGTGGTATGACAGTGGCAATCAAAGAAAACCTTAATGTGAGCCAACCAAATGGCTTCTCGGGTGGTCAAACGGTTGTTGTGCCTGACTCAGATATCGAAGTGAATGAAGAGAAAGGCAAAATGTTCAAGTTCGAACCGGGCTTGACGCTTGATGATTTGGTTCGTGCCGTCAATGAAGTTGGCGCAGCACCGTCGGATTTGATGGCTATCCTGCAAGCGTTAAAACAAGCAGGTGCCATTGAAGGCCAGTTGATCATCATCTAATCGATTAGGAGGCAAACTATGGTTAACAATCCTAACGATATCGGTTTTATTCATGATATCAGCTCTCTGGATACCTTGCGCCAAAAGGCGGTGAAAGAGGGCAAAGAGGGAGAACAAGAAGCGCTACGTGCGGCGGCGCGTCAGTTTGAATCCATTTTTACCTCGATGATGTTGAAATCGATGCGTGAGGCAAATGAAGGTTTTGAATCAAACTTCATGAGTAGCCAAAACGAAAAATTTTACCGTCAGATGTTAGATGACCAAATGGCGAGTAATTTGAGTGCTTCTGGCTCGATGGGCTTAGCTGACATGATTGTTAAGCAGCTATCTGTTGGTCAAGGCGACGACAAAAGTGAGACGGCGATGCGCGATGCAGCAAATAATGCTGTGGAATACCGTCGTGTGGATCCGAAGAAAGCGCGTGAGATAGAGCAACGCTTGATTGAATCAGGTCAGTTAAATCGCTCAACGTCAGAAACAACTCGAGCAGGATCTGAACCCTCACGATTTGACACACCAGAATCTTTTGTTCATTCAATGAAGCCATACGCAGAACGTGCAGCTAAAGCTTTGGGTGTCGAACCTTCACTATTGCTTGCTCAAGCCGCGCTAGAAACCGGTTGGGGACAAAAAGTGGTGAAGAACGCGCGTGGCAGCAGTAACAACCTGTTTAACATCAAAGCAGATCGCAGCTGGCAAGGTGATAAAGTGACCACTCAAACACTTGAGTTCCACGACAATACACCTGTAAAAGAGACCGCTGCGTTCCGTTCTTACTCGAATTACCAAGACAGCTTTAACGACTATGTTCGCTTTTTGAATGAGAACCCGCGTTACGAAACGGCTCTCCAGCAACGTGGTAATTCAGAGTCTTTCATCCGTGGTATCCATCATGCGGGATACGCAACGGATCCTGATTACTCAAATAAAGTACTGCAAGTGAAGCAGAAAATTGAGAGTATGTAATTCAATCCGATCTTGGATGCTGAGATACTTTTTGAGAAGGCTTGCTGCAGTGCAAGCCTTTCTTTTTGTGCGCTTTCTCGCCCCCTCTTAAACTGGCACACCTTTTGCTAATTGCTAACTAGGTGATCGGTCAATACCGATTTTATTTCGTTTTTGGAGGCATGTATGGCGTCAGATTTGTTGAATGTGGGTACACAAAGTGTGCTTACTGCTCAGCGACAGTTGAATACAACTGGTCATAACATTTCTAATGCTAATACAGAGGGTTACAGCCGTCAGTCTGTTATTCAAGCTTCTAATGATCCGCGCCAGTTTGGTGGTTCGACTTACGGTATGGGCGTGCATGTGGAAAATGTTCGCCGCTCTTGGGATGAGTTTGCCGTTAAAGAATTGAATCTTTCTACCACAGAGTACGCCAATAAACTTGATAACGAAAAGAACCTTGATTTGTTGTCGGGTATGTTGTCATCCGTATCATCAAAGAAAATCCCAGAAAACTTAAACGAATGGTTCAATGCAGTCAAAACCATGGCTGACACGCCAAATGATATGGGTGCAAGAAAAGTGGTGTTGGAAAAAGCGGGTCTGCTTAGTGACACACTTAATGAGTTTCATGAAACCGTTCGTCAGCAATCAGACATTGCCAACAAGTCCTTAGATATGGGGATTGAACGAGTCAACCAACTGGCGATTGAAATTCGTGATATGCATCGTTTGATGATGCGTAATCCTGGTCCACATAATGACTTAATGGACCAACATGAAAAGCTGATCAAAGAGCTGTCTGAATACACCAAGGTCACTGTAACGCCACGCAAGAATGCGGAAGGGTTCAATGTGCACATTGGTAATGGCCATACGTTGGTTTCTGGTACGGAAGCCAGTCAGTTAAAAATGATTGATGGCTCACCAGACGTTCATCAGCGTCGTCTTGCGATGGTTGAGGGTGGCGGTATTAAGGCGATCAAAGCGGATGACATTGATGGCAAGATTGGTGCCACTCTAAGAATGCGAGATGAGCACATTCCTCAGATTATGGATGAACTAGGACGCCTAGCGACAGCATTCTCTAGTGAAGTGAATCATTTGCAATCGCAAGGTTTAGATCACTACGGCAATGTTGGGGATCCATTGTTTACCGACGTAAACTCAGAGCAACTCGCAACCTCACGCGTGATTACTGGACCACAATCGACAGCAGATATGGCGGTTTATATTGATGATATTAGCGCGCTGAAAGGCGGCGAATATTCATTACGTTACGATGGTGATCGTTATAGCGTGACCAAGCCAAATGGTGAAACAGTCAAAGTGGATACTGATTCATCGGGGAATGCTTTTTATCTCGATGGGATGCGTGTAGAAGTGCGCAATGAGCCTAAAGTGGGTGAGCAAGTGCTTCTTCGCCCTACGCGAAGCGGTGCCGCGCAAATGAAAATAGAAACGACAGATCCAAAGGCGATTGCCGCACAAAGTTACGAAGCGTCCACCACGTTTGCTCAAGGTAAGGCCAAGTTTGAGATCATAGATGCCGGTGACTTACGTGAATTTGAAGTTGTTGTGTCGCCAACGGGCGATCAATTTGCCGTTACGGATACTCAAGGGAATGTGGTGTTGGCGCCCCAACCATACCCACCGACGGAGCCAGTTTCCGTGTCACTACCAAGCTCACACCCAAATTATAAAAGTGGTGCTGCAACCGTATTTGAATTGACGGGTGGTGCATTGGCAAACGATAAGTTTACCGCCAACTTAGTCCCATCGGAGGGTGATAACGGTAACTTGCGAAAAATGCTAAACATTCAAACAGATAAAAAGATGAACGGCAACGAGTCAACAATGCTGAGCGTGTACTTTAACCTCAACACGGATGTTGGTTTGAAAGCGTCTACGGCGACACGTTTGTCTGATGTTGCTCGACTTGAGAATGAAGCCGCGCAAGAGCGTGTTGCGTCGATTTCAGGGGTAAACCTGGATGAGGAAGCGGCAAATATGATGAAGTTTCAGCAAGCATATATGGCGTCATCACGAGTGATGCAAGCTGCAAACGACACCTTTAATACCATTTTGCAGTTGCGATAAAGGAGGCTGTAGATGTTAACGCGAATTTCTAGCTTCCATAATTACCAGTCGGTTCAAAATGACCTGCGTCGTCAAGAAAATAAGGTTCATCATAACCAAGCGCAACTTGCCTCGGGTAAACAGCTGACCAAGCCAAGTGATGATCCTTTAGCGACTCACTACATCCAAAGCATTGGGCAACAAGAAGAACAGTTAAAACAGTACCTAGATGCGATTGTATTAGTCCGTAACCGTTTAGAAAACCAAGAAGTCGTCATTGCTAATGCTGAGCAATTTACCGATGAATCTAAGCGTATTTCGATGGAAATGATTAACGGTGCGTACTCTGCTGAAGATCGCGCGGCGAAAAAGCGTGAACTTGAAGAGTTAGCGAATAACTTTTTGGCGCTGGTGAATACACAGGACGAAACTGGAAATTACGTGTTTGCTGGTACTAAACCAAAAAGTCAGCCATTCTTCCGTGATTATGACGGCACCGTAGTTTACACCGGCGATGACTATCAACGGAAAATGAAAGTTGCGAGTAACATAGAGCTGGGAATTAACTACCCGGGCAATCATTTGTTTACTGAAATACCAAACCCATTTGGGGATTTTGAACCTCAGTATGATTTGAAAGATGGCTCAGAGTTGCTACTTGCTCAAGCGAACACGCGTTCACGTGATGAAGCTAATTATAAGGTCACGTTCGTTGATATGAGTAATGGTAAGTTTGGTTACCAGCTAGAGAAAAACGGCGACGTGGTTCAAGTGGGTGATTATTCACCTATTGATGGTATTCAATATGAGGGCGTTAATATTCAGCTTAAAGGCCAAGTGACGGCTGGAGATAGTATTGCGCTTGAGCCAAGAAAAACATTCAGCGTTTTTGATTCGTTTAAAGAAGCCATGACATGGTCAGACAGCTCCGTTTCGGATGCGTCGGCGACAGCAAAATTGCATCAAATGACGGATGAATTTCAAGCGGCATTCATTCATATGAACAAAGTTCGCACGGATATTGGCGCAAAGTTGAGCACGTTAGATATCCAAGAGCAAAACCATGAAGACTTCAATCTATCTTTAGCGAAAGCCAAAAGTAACTTTGAAGATTTGGATTACTCAAAAGCCGTGATTGAATTTAGTGAAAACTCTAGAGCGTTACAGGCGTCTCAGCAAGCATTTGGTAAAACGAAAGATCTTACTTTGTTTAACTATATCTAAGTTTAATTATATCTAAGCTTAATTATTTCCAAATTCAATTGTTATAAATTCAAAGACATATATACCCAAGTAAAGGGTTGCGCTCATTGAGTGAGCAACGTTGATGATGTCGAGTTTTTATTCCATGCCTTATGTGCAATGCCTTAAGTGCGGAGTAACGATTCATCATCAATCGTTACATTATGAAGCGGCATGTTTTTACCGAAAGCGGCAATCGTAAAAGTGGCAAGTTCAACGGCAAGATATAAATGGGAATTGGGCGCGACTATTTGGGTCTTTATAGCAAGGTTGACATCGTACTTAACGTATAGGTCTTAATCTAAGTTGATGTTTTAAATGGTTTTTGTGTTTTTGTTTGATGTTTTTTTTAAATTGGCACGCTAATTGTATTTAACATGTAAGAACCGATTTACTAGATTCTAATTCCTGCATTTACGCAGATTGTTAGTAAGAAATTTACGGCTAGCGCTTATCAAATAAAGTAAAAGCAAGGCTGGCCGCTTCGCATAAGCTTGCGAACTCAACAGGAGAGTAAAATGGCTGTAACAGTTAGTACCAACGTCTCCGCGATGACCGCGCAGCGTTACTTAAATAAGGCGACCAATGAGCTCAATACCTCAATGGAACGTCTATCATCAGGTCACAAAATAAACAGCGCGAAAGACGATGCGGCAGGTTTGCAGATTTCTAATCGTCTAACCGCACAATCTCGTGGTCTTGATGTAGCAATGCGTAACGCGAACGACGGCATCTCAATTGCACAAACCGCTGAAGGTGCGATGAACGAAGCAACCTCAGTGATGCAGCGTATGCGTGACTTGGCGCTACAATCTGCGAACGGTACTAACTCTCCTGCAGAACGCCAAGCGATCAATGAAGAGTCAACGGCTCTGATTGATGAACTCAACCGTATTGCAGAAACGACATCATTTGGTGGCCGTCGCCTGTTAAATGGCTCATTTGGTGAAGCCGCATTCCAAATTGGCTCTAATTCGGGTGAAGCCATGATCATGGGATTGACCAGCATCCGTGCTGATGACTCACGCATGGGTGGCACAACATTCCTAAGTGACCTAGGCAAGGGTAAAGATTGGGGTGTGCCTGCAGATAAGTCAGATCTTACGATTACTTTGCCAGATATGGGCGAAGATGAAGACGGCAACGTTCAGGATTTGACCATCAACATTAACGCGAAAGCGGGTGATGATATTGAAGAACTGGCGACTTACATTAATGGTCAAAGTGATTTGATCAATGCCTCAGTAAGTGGTGATGGTAAGCTGCAGATTTTTGTTGCAGAGCCGAATGTCAAAGGCGCAATTGACATCTCTGGTGGTCTTGCATCTGAGCTAGGTTTCAAAGGTGTACCTATTGATACCACCGTTCAAGATATCGATATGACCACCGTTCAAGGTTCGCAAAATGCGGTTGCGGTTTTGGATTCTGCGCTGAAGTATGTGGATTCGCAACGTGCGGATCTGGGTGCGAAACAAAACCGTCTGAGTCATAGCATCAATAACTTGGCAAATATCCAAGAGAACGTTGATGCATCAAATAGCCGAATTAAAGATACTGATTTTGCGAAAGAAACAACGCAAATGACCAAAGCTCAAATATTGCAACAAGCAGGAACATCGATTCTTGCTCAAGCAAAACAATTGCCAAACTCTGCGATGTCACTATTGCAGTAGTTTACCTAGCCTGCATTCAATTTTTCCAGACGTGGTTAAGAATACAGGCTTATGGCAAGCAACGTTATAATAGAATGTGCGGCTCTCTCATCTCTCACCTGCCAATCATTTTCAATGTAAGGTTGCACTCGGTGTGCCGGAAATGTGTTTATTTCTCTTGATCTCCACATAGGCTCTGGCGACCAACCTAGCCCCAGTTCTCTCAAAGGAAAAGGGGCTTTTTCTTTCCTATCACCCTACCTAACGATCTAACCTGCAAATTTCATTAATGATATTCCCTAACTAACTGTTGTTGTTTGTTTTGTTTGTTTTTATACAAACTCGCGCTTGGCGTACATCTGAGAAACTTGAGCGATTTTTTCTACTTTTCTTCCATTTTTCTAGCTAAATCTCACTAATTCACTTTTTCGATTTTTCCTAAAGCTTCTGGTATACGAGTCGTTAATAAAAGTAACTTTGAGAGAACTACTTGGTTTTCCGAGACGTCGGAAACCGCTACATCGGAAAATCAATTGGAGAAATCACCATGGCAGTGAATGTAAACACAAACGTATCAGCAATGACCGCTCAGCGTTACCTAAATAGCGCAAACTCAGCACAACAAACGTCAATGGAACGTTTGTCTTCAGGTTCAAAAATCAACAGCGCAAAAGATGATGCTGCGGGTCTTCAAATTTCGAACCGTTTGAACGTGCAAAGTCGTGGTCTTGATGTGGCAGTTCGTAACGCGAACGATGGTATCTCTATTGCACAAACGGCGGAAGGTGCGATGAACGAGACAACCAACATTCTGCAACGCATGCGTGATCTTTCTCTACAATCGGCAAACGGCTCAAACTCAAAAGCAGAGCGTGTTGCGATTCAAGAAGAAGTAACGGCGCTAAACGATGAACTAAACCGTATCGCAGAAACCACTTCTTTTGGTGGCAACAAGCTACTAAACGGCACGCACGGCTCTAAATCTTTCCAAATCGGTGCGGACAACGGCGAAGCTGTGATGCTTGAGCTAAAAGACATGCGCTCAGACAACAAAATGATGGGTGGTTTGAGCTACCAAGCAGAAAACGGCAAAGACAAAAACTGGAATGTCGCTGCGGGTAAAAACGACCTAACAATCAGCCTAAAAGACAGTTTTGGTCAAGAGCAAGAAATCAGCATCAATGCGAAAGCAGGCGATGACATCGAAGAGCTAGCAACTTACATCAACGGTCAAACGGACCTAGTAAAAGCATCGGTAGACCAAGATGGTAAACTGCAAATCTTTGCGGGTAACAACAAAGTTGACGGCGAAGTGTCTTTCTCTGGCGGTCTATCTGGTGAGTTGGGCTTCGGTGAAGCGAAGAACGTAACGGTAGATACGATTGACGTAACCTCAGTAGGTGGTGCGCAGGAATCTGTGGCTATCATTGATGCGGCACTAAAATACGTAGACAGCCACCGCGCAGAGCTAGGTGCTTTCCAAAACCGTTTCGATCACGCAATCAACAATCTAGACAACATCAATGAGAACGTGAACGCGTCGAAGAGCCGTATTAAAGATACCGACTTCGCGAAAGAAACGACTCAAATGACCAAGTCACAAATTCTATCGCAAGCGTCCAGCTCTATCCTTGCGCAAGCGAAACAAGCGCCAAACTCAGCGCTAAGTTTGTTAGGTTAAGCCTTAAAGATCATCGACGATATAAAGCGAAGCCAAGCACAATGCTTGGCTTTTTTATGCTCTGAATCCTGCACCTTGAAAACACTTGAGTATGTTATCTGAATTGAAACGATGTTTTCATAATCAGGCAGGGTGGCATTTTTTTCACTCATAAAAAAACGCTGCCAATGGCAGCGTTTTTCGTGTTCGACGAAGTAAAAAATTACTTAGTTACACGTAGAACTGGAGTTTCACCAACAGTTACAGAACCAGAAAGCTTGTTCAGCTCTTTGATTTCGTCCATGTTAGAGATAACAACTGGAGTTAGCGTTGACTTCGCTTTCTCTTCTAGAAGAGCAAGATCGAATTCAATTACAGTGTCGCCAGCTTTAACAGTTTGACCTTCTTCAGCGATACGCTTGAAGCCTTCGCCTTTTAGTTCAACAGTATCGATACCGAAGTGAACGAAAAGCTCAACACCGTCGTCAGACTCGATAGAGAACGCGTGGTTCGTTTCGAAGATCTTACCGATAGTACCGTTTACAGGAGCTACCATTTTGTTACCAGCAGGTTTGATAGCAATACCGTCACCAACGATTTTCTCAGCGAAAACAACATCTGGCACATCTTCGATATTCACGATCTCACCAGACAGTGGTGCGATGATTTCGATTGCACCTGCGTCAGCGCTGTCGTCAGATACTAGCTTCTTAAGTTTGTCAAACAGACCCATTGTGTCATGCTCCTAACGTTTTATTTAATTCTGTCGAATTATAGTATACCAATCTTACGAGATAGACGACTTTTTTTAACCGCCTATCTCATTGGAATTCGTTGATTATTGAGTTTTCTCTGCGATGAACTTCTCTACTACTGCTTCGATTTCCGCCGCTGTAGGTAGTGCAAGTGCTTCTTCAGCCATTGCTTTCACTTCTGCAAAGTTAGAGTTACGGATAACTTTCTTCACTGCAGGGATAGAGATACCGCTCATAGAGAACTCATCTAGGCCCATACCTAGAAGTAGAAGCGTTGCACGCTCATCACCTGCAAGCTCACCACACATACCAGTCCACTTACCTTCAGCGTGAGAAGCGTCGATAACTTGCTTGATCACTGTAAGTACAGCTGGTGATAGTGGGTTGTATAGGTGAGAGATCATCTCGTTACCACGGTCAACCGCTAGTGTGTATTGAGTTAGGTCGTTTGTACCGATAGAGAAGAACGCAACTTCTTTCGCTAGGTGGTGCGCGATCGCTGCTGCTGCTGGCGTTTCAACCATAACACCGATTTCGATTTCTTCGTCGAATGCGTGGCCTTCAGCACGTAGTTCTGCCTTGTACTCTTCGATCGCTTTCTTAAGCTCACGAATTTCTTCAACAGAGATGATCATTGGGAACATGATGCGTAGCTTACCGTGTGCAGATGCACGTAGGATACCACGTAGTTGATCACGTAGGATTTCACGACGATCCAAGCTGATACGCACTGCACGCCAGCCTAGGAACGGGTTCATCTCTTTTGGAAGATCCATGTATGGTAGATCTTTGTCGCCGCCGATATCCATAGTACGGATGATCACAGCTTGACCGTTCATTGCTTCTGCAACTTCTTTGTAAGCGTGGTATTGCTCTTCTTCAGTCGGAAGTGCATCACGGTCCATAAACAGGAATTCTGTACGGTACAGACCAACGCCTTCACCGCCGTTACGGATGATGCCGTCACAGTCTTTAACAGTACCGATGTTACCGCAAACTTCTACGCGGTGACCGTCAGTTGTTTCTGCGTGTAGGTCTTTTAGCTTCGCTAGCTCTTCTTTTTCAGCAAGGAATGCAGCTTTAACGGCTTTTGCTTCTTCTACTTCAGCTTCTGATGGGTTTACAACAATCTTGTTGTTCATCGCATCAAGAATCAGCATGTCGCCGTTCTTAACTTGCTTAGTGATGTCGTTAGTACCAACGATCGCTGGAAGTTCTAGTGAACGAGCCATGATTGAAGTGTGAGAAGTACGACCGCCGATGTCACAAGCAAAACCAAGCACGTAATCTAGGTTGATTTGTGCTGTTTCTGATGGCGTTAGATCGTAAGCTACTAAGATAACTTCTTGATCGATATCGCTTAGCGAAACGATGTTGATACCTAGTGCATTTTTAACAAAACGAGAACCGATATCACGGATGTCAGTTGCGCGTTCTTTTAGGTATTCGTCATCAAGAGACTCAAGAGCACAAGCTTGCTCTTCGATAACTGTATGGATAGCGTGATCCGCAGTCATCTTGTCATTTTTGATAAGTGCTAGGATTTCCTCTTCTAGCTCTTCGTCTTCAAGAAGCATGATATGACCTTCAAAGATCGCTTCTTTTTCTTCACCGAACGTTTCAAGCGCTTTTTGCTTGATGGTTTCTAGTTGAGCAGAAGATTTGTTACGAGCGTCGAAGAAACGCGCAACTTCAGCTTCTACTTGGTCGTCAGAAATAGTGTTTGTGTTTAGGACAATTTCATCTTCTTGAAGTAGTAGTGCTTTACCGATTGCAATACCAGGAGATGCTAGGATGCCTGAAATCATAGCTTTACCTTAAGTTTGGTCAACTTTATAAAACGGGAGAATAATGGTGCGCTAACGAATAGTTTTAGCTTAATTTTGAGTCTATTTCCAACAAAGCCATTTTGCTTTCACAAAATGGCTTCTGAAAATAGGAGACCGTATTAGTGTAGCTCATCCATTAGAGCAACTAGGTGGTCAACAGCTTGTTGAGCTTGAGGGCCTTCAGCTGAAATAGTAACTAGAGTACCTTTTACTAGGCCTAGTGTTTGTAGCTTGAATAGGCTCTTAGCGCTAGCGCTTTTACCGTTAGAAGTCACAGTGATGTCCGCGTCGAATGCTTTAGCTTCTTTAACGAACTGTGCAGCTGGACGAGTGTGAAGACCGTTTTCTGCTGTGATTTCTACTTGCTTCTCGTACATGTGATATACCCCAATAAATGTATTTTTGTTAGTTGTGACTAAGTTTTAGCTTAACCGCTTTATATCTTGTGCGCTAGCACGGGAGAGTTCAAAGCGTTTCAGAACTGATACTAGTCAAAGTTTGGTGGTTACGCAACTGTTTGCGTGCGTAATCACACTGAAACCTTTTGTTAGATTCTTTATTTTGAACCTTAAAATAAAACACCCCGATATTACCAAAGGTGAGGCAAGGATCAACAAAAAAGCCCCTGACCGGGGCTTTTTTAAACGAAAAATTGATTTGACCACATATTACTGTTGGTTCTCTTTCTCAGTAAATATGCCTGCAAAAAGCGCGGTACTTAGGTAACGTTCACCAGAGCTTGGAAGCACGGTAACAATTGTTTTTCCTGCAAATTCAGGTAGTTCCGCGAGACGATTTGCGGCAACGACAGCTGCACCAGAGGAGATGCCTGCAAGGATACCTTCTTCTTCCATTAGACGTCGAGCCATCTCAATGGCTTCTTCTGAAGTCACTTGCTCTACGCGGTCGATAAGCTCTAAATCTAAGTTACCAGGGATGAAGCCGGCACCGATACCTTGGATTTTATGTGGTGCTGGTTGGATTTCTTCACCTGCTAGTGCTTGCGCAATAACTGGAGATTCTGCTGGTTCTACTGCAACAGAGGTAATCGCTTTGCCTTTTTCGCCTTTGATGTAACGGCTTGTACCAGTGATAGTACCGCCTGTACCTACACCCGCGACGAATACGTCGATTTCACCATCGGTTGCTTCCCAAATTTCAGGACCAGTCGTTTTTTCATGAATTTCTGGGTTCGCTGGGTTGTTGAATTGCTGAAGAAGCAGATATTTTTCAGGGTTGCTTGCGACAATTTCTTCCGCTTTTGCAATCGCACCTTTCATACCTTTCGCGGCTTCAGTAAGTTCAAGGTTTGCACCTAGTGCTTTAAGAAGTTTACGACGCTCAAGGCTCATGGACTCAGGCATCGTCAGTGTTAGTTTATAACCGCGAGCTGCTGCTACGAATGCAAGCGCAACACCTGTGTTACCACTGGTCGGCTCAACGAGCTCTACACCTGGCTTAAGGGTGCCAGCTTTTTCTGCTTCCCAAATCATGTTCGCACCGATACGGCACTTAACGCTGAAGCTAGGGTTACGTGCTTCGATTTTTGCGAGAACTTTACCTTTGCTCACTTTGTTTAAGCGAACGAGAGGGGTATTACCAATAGTAAGAGAGTTGTCTTCGTAGATCTTGCTCATAGTGATGTTCCTTCATTACACGATTTGTGAATATGATTAGAAGAATATGCCGTATGAAAACATGGGAAAAGGATTAAAAGTTATATCTTATGAGGTTGGTCGAGAAACATACAAAATAACGGGGAGTGCATTATCACTCCCCGTATTTTAGAAAACTGTCTATCGCTGATGTTTAAACTCAGCCACCCACATCGCTGTTGCACCACAGACAGCCACAGGCATAACAATGAGGTTAAGAATAGGAATGGTGGTAAATACCGAGACCAATACACCGAATCCATAGGCTTTGCCTTGTTTCTGTTTCAATTTGTAACGCATATCATTAAATGAAACTTTGTGATTATCGAATGGGTAATCGCAGTATTGAATGGCTAACATCCAAGCCGTGAAAATAAACCACAAGAATGGGCCGACTGTCTGACCTAGTGCAGGGATCAGTAATAGCAAAAACAGACCAATTGCTTTTGGTAATACATAAAGTAGTTTGCGCCATTCACGGGCCATCACGCGAGGTACATCTTTGATGAGTGCCGCAAAACCGTCGTCATTGACTTTTTGTCCTGTGAGGGACTCTTCTACTTTCTCTGCCAACAACCCATTAAAAGGCGCGGCAATAAAGTTTGCTAATGTACTGAAAAAATACGAGAAAGTGGCAAGGATAGTCAGTACTAAAATCGGCCACAAGAGATAAGTCAACCAAGATAAGAATTCTGGTAGTTGTCCGATCCAACCATCAATCCACACGTCGAGATGCGAGAATAGGTAGAAGATCGCACCACCCACGAGCAAAATATTAGCCAATAGTGGCAACATGACAAAGCGTCGGATCTCTGGTGAGAGTGCAATCTGTATCCCATACAGAAAATAACCGAATCCGGTTCTTGATTGATTGTTTAGAGTCATATTGGTTTTGTTCTTTGTAAGTGAAAATTCATTGTACTTAAGCCAGTAATTCTTTCAATGCTCTAACAAAAGATGCCTTGTAAAGTGGAATCGTGGCAAGAATCACAACAAAAATGGAACTTCTTGCATTAAGTTGTTCTAAACCTACATATAGTTTTGGTAAAGTAAAGCATCATTCGGATTTATTACACTTGAGTGACCACTTGAGGATGTATAAGTGGTTAGAACAAGTAGATTGAGAGTAAATAATGCAGGAATTGCGATTCGTACTCATTGTTGTTGGCGCACTAGCCATCGCCGCATTGCTATTTCATGGCTTGTGGACAAGCAAGAAAGAAGGCAAAGCAAAATTTGGTAACAAGCCATTAGGCAAGTTGGACGTTGACCAGATTGATAAGGAAGAGCAAGAGCGTGATTTTGCTCGTGGTTCAGAAGACGATTTTGAAATCATTCGCAAAGACCGTAAAGAACCAGATTTTGGTGTTGATAACGACAATGTATTCGACAATAAGTTCGTTGCTGACCCGCTTATTGACGATGTTCTTGAGGCAAAAGAGAAACCTCGAGAAGAAGAAGCCATTCCAGCATTCATCGCAACAAAATCGGTTGATGATGTAGAGCCGTTAATTGCAGAACCGTTAGCTTCAGAACCATTGATGACCGAGCCTGTTAAACCTTTTGTCGAAGATGAAAAAGTTGAGCCGGTGTTTGCCACGCGCGAAACGGTAGAGGTGCCGGAGATTAAAGAGTCACCGGGAAGTATCGAAACGCCAGCTGCTGTAGCATCAGTTGAAGCGGTTGAAGAGCCTAAGCCGGAGCCGGAAATGCAAGTGATTGTACTGAACGTTCATTGTGCCGGTGAGGAAGCATTTGTCGGCACGAAGCTTTTTGAGAGTATGCAGCAAAATGGACTGATCTATGGTGAAATGAACATTTTCCATCGCCATGAAGATTGGGAGGGGAATGGTAAAGTTCTCTTTAGTGTGGCGAATATGATGCACCCAGGTACATTGGAACACGATGATCCTGCAGATTTTTCTACAAAAGGCATTTCATTCTTTATGACTCTGCCATGTTACGGTCAAGCAGAGCAGAATTTTAACCTCATGCTGCGCATTGCCCAGCAGATAGCTGATGATATGGGCGGTAACGTGCTTGATGATCAGCGAAACTTGATGACACCAGATCGATTAGCATTATATCGTCGTCAAATTGTTGAGTTTAACGCCGCTAAGGCATAACCTTAACACCAAATAATGATAGGGCTCCGTTAGGGGCCCTTTTTCTTAGATTAACATCCTCATTGATGACCATACACAGGGCTTTAATATGTCTGAATCCGTACTTCAGCGACTAGAAGAGCTAAAAGAGTCGCTGCACTACCACGCAGTTCGTTATTACGTGGAAGATAACCCAGAGATCCCAGATGCTGAATACGATCGTATGATGCGCGAACTATTGGATATTGAAGCTGAACATCCAGAGTTGATTAGCGTGGATTCTCCTAGCCAGCGTGTCGGCGGAAAGCCGTTGTCTGAGTTCAGTCAAGTGACCCACGAAGTGCCAATGCTGTCGTTGGACAATGCCTTTGATGATGAAGAGTTGAATGGTTTTCAAAAGCGAGCGCAAGATCGAGTCGTTGGACAAACTATTAAGCAATATTGCTGCGAACCCAAGTTGGATGGTCTTGCTGTTAGCTTGCTGTATGAAAACGGTGTACTTGTTCAAGCTGCAACACGTGGTGATGGCACAACGGGGGAAAACATCACGGAAAACGTTCGGACCATCAGTGCTATTCCGTTAAAACTGCAAGGTAATGATTGGCCAACGCGTTTGGAAGTCCGTGGTGAAGTATTCATGCCAAAAGCGGGGTTTGAAAAGCTTAACGAGATGGCCCGTAAGAAAGGCGAAAAAGTCTTTGTTAACCCTCGTAATGCAGCAGCAGGCAGTCTACGTCAATTAGATTCGCGGATTACCGCTTCGCGTCCACTGAGCTTTTATGCATACAGCGTAGGTGTGGTAGAGGGCGCGACGCTTGCAACTAGCCACTATGAGCGTTTTCTACAAATCAAGTCTTGGGGCTTACCGATGTGCCCAGAAACCAAGCGCGTAGATAGCTTGGAAGAAGTAAAAGCGTACTATCAAGACATTCTTGCGTGTCGTGAAGCGCTGGCCTATGAAATTGATGGGGTAGTGATCAAAGTTGATGATATTGCCATTCAAGAGCGTCTTGGCTTTGTTGCCCGTGCTCCACGTTGGGCTATTGCTTACAAATTCCCAGCTCAAGAAGAAATCACAACACTGAATGAAGTTGAATTTCAGGTTGGGCGTACTGGTGCAATCACGCCTGTGGCGAAACTGGAACCCGTATTTGTCGGTGGCGTAACCGTCAGCAATGCCACGCTACACAATGCTGATGAAATTGAGCGCTTGCAAGTGATGGTGGGGGACCAAGTGGTGATCCGTCGAGCTGGTGATGTGATTCCACAAGTGGTGTCAGTGATCAGAGAACGCCGACCTGACAACGCCCGCGAAATTATTTTCCCGAATGCTTGTCCGGTGTGTGGTTCGCATGTAGAGCGTATCGAGGGTGAAGCAGTAACACGTTGTACCGGTGGCTTGGTGTGTCAGGCTCAACGTAAAGAAGCGTTAAAACACTTTGTGTCTCGTAAGGCTTTAGACGTAGATGGCTTAGGTGAGAAAGTCATAGAGCAGTTAGTCGATCGCGAAATGGTGGAAACACCTGCAGACCTGTTTAAACTGTCTGCGGGCGTACTAACGGTTTTAGAGCGAATGGGGCCAAAGTCTGCGACCAACATCGTCAATGCGCTTGAAAAGTCAAAGCTGACGACTCTGCCACGCTTTTTATACTCACTAGGTATTCGTGAAGTAGGGGAAGCAACGGCGGCGAATTTAGCTCAGCATTTTAAGAAGCTCGATGTCATTCAACAAGCAACAGAAGAACAGCTTATTGAAGTGCAAGACATCGGTATGGTTGTGGCAAAGCACATTACGACTTTCTTCGGTGAAGAGAAAAACCAAGCAGTGGTGAGTGACCTATTATCTCAAGGCATCCATTGGCCAGAAATCTCGGCACCTCAAGCGGGGATTGAGCTGCCATTGGAGGGCAAAACGGTAGTGTTAACGGGCACGCTTTCTCAGCTTGGCCGTAGCGAAGCAAAAGAGGCATTGCAAAACTTAGGCGCGAAAGTGACAGGTAGCGTCTCGAAAAAAACCGATATTCTGTTTGCTGGTGAGAATGCAGGTTCGAAGCTGACAAAAGCTCAGGAGTTGGGTATTGAGATTCAAACGGAGCAAGACTTGCTCAATTTGATGAAATAACCCATAAATTCGATTTCTAAATCGTCATTAAAGCCCCACGTGCTAGTCACTTGGGGCTTTTTATTTGCGATTAAAAAGTCCCCACTTTTACGCCAAAAGATTTGCTAATTTCTTTTCAGTGATCAGGATCTCTCAATCAATTATTGTTTTTTGAAATATCACTCTGCGACCAACTTCAAACTTAAGGTGTGATATCAGCTTTAAGTTGTTGAATTTTAAGTGTTTAACTTTTGTGTAAATCAAATATTAAAAATAAGATCTAGATCAACAAGTTATATGGAACTTTGGCGTGGCTCATATTTTTTTAGAAAAAAAATAAGTTCCATTTGGATGTTTTTAGTTGCGAAGTTAGTCTTAGACACATGGATACACGGTGTGTATGCAGGAACTAAAAAAAGAACTGATTTAGAAATGATGAGGTTCAGATAGGAATTTACTTCTCCCTTCGGCGGCCAACTAAAGGTGAGAAAGAAAAATACAGCTATATCCATTTTAGGAGTTTTTCCATGGACAAATTTTTAAAGTATCTGCTATTACTGCTGCAATGATGGGCGCAGTAGCAACAGCTCCAGCAATGGCGAATGAAGACCCAATGGGTCCTGCTTATGCTGCAGAAGTGTCAGAGTTTTTCTCTGAGTCTACGATCAGCGGTAATGTTAACTTTTTCATGCGTGCTCGTGACCGTGCTGGCAAAGATGGTAACGGTAACGATACATCAAAGGGCACCAACCTAGACCATGGCTCAATTTTTGCCAACCTAGGTTTCCACTCTGGTTATGTAGCAGATACCGTTGGTTTTGATGCTGTAATTTACTCGACATTTGATATGTGGGCAGGTGAAGAAACAGGTGGTTCATTCGAACATGAAATGAACTTCTTTGATTGTAGCTCTCCATACGGTGCTACAACATCATGTGATTCTTTCCAAACAGATAACGGCGTATCATACGCTACTGCTGCTCTTAAATTTAAGTTCGGTGAAGACTTTAACGCTAAGTTGGGTTACTTCCAACCATCGGTTCCTAGCACATTGGGCGTTAACTGGTCATTCGCTCCTGGTACATACCGCGGTGGTGAGGTAGGTGCAAACTTTGATGCGCTATCTCTAGGTTTTGTTTACGCGGACCAATACAAAGCACCTTGGTTTAAAGAAACTTATGAATTCCGAGATGGTTCGTTCTGGGGTTCTGCTGGTAAAGATGTTGGTGACGTATACTCATTCGGTGCACGTTACGCATTCGAAAACGGCATCTCTCTTGACGCTGGTTACGGTGGCCTAACAGACGGTGATCGTAAAAACTTCCACGTAAAAGTGAAAGGCACAACAGATGGCGGTCTATACTGGTCTCCACAACTTTACGTAGTAGATGATGATAACCAATACGATAGCACAGCATTCCAAGCTGCGTTATTGACAAGTTTCTCTCAAGGTCAATACTCATACCGCGCTGAAGCAACGTACACATCAGCAGACTCTGATAAAAAACGTGGTCAAGTGGGCAACATGGCTTACCGTCTAACTGAGCAATACGGTGGTTCAAATGGTGCGTATGAGGTTTGGTGGAACAACCGTTCAGACTTTAACCACGATGGTGAATACGCATTCTTCCTATCTGCGACTCGTGACTTCTCTGACATCGGTGGTACAGGCTTTAGCGCAGGTCTAAGCGGTGCATACGGTGCAGGTGCAAAAGCTGCTGGTTACGATGAGCTAGTAGAATACGCATACAGCTTCTTTGCGAACTACGCAATCCAAGCTGGTGCATTGAAAGACGCTAACATTAGCTTCTACTACACTAACTTCTACAATGATTCTGATGCGTCTGATTGGGGTCCTTACTCTAACGCATTTAACGATGAAACAGACTTTAAACTAATTCTTACAATGCCATTTGGTGTTAAGTAACTAGTAAGTTGATATGATTAAAGCTGAGCGTAAGCTCAGCTTTTTTTATATCTGGACTTAGGGACCATACAATGAAGAAATTTCTAGTTATTCCTTTTGTATTATTCACACTCCAAGGATGCAGCAGTACCCCACAAACCCCCGCAGAATATTGGTTTTCTCAAGGTGAACGGTTTGGTGCAAATGGGTATCAATATGACAATCGTGTTTTGGCAAACTTAAAAGAAAAGACACCTTTTGATGAAGCCTCATACAAGCAAGGTTATGAGTCTGGAAAAGCAGAATACTGTGACCCATTTAAAGCGTTTGAAAAAGGGATTCAAGGTATTCGTTACACGGACCAATGTGTTGGTCAACCACAGGAAGTTATGATAAAAGCGGAGTGGCAAAGAGGATGGGATGCGTTTATCGGTTCCGATTTTTACAAGCTCTAATTGATATAAATGAACATGTTACTACTGACGAAGCTTATCTGATAAAACTCACGATCAGATAAGCTTTCATACTGGCAATATCCGTAAATTATTTAAATGTACCACCATACATGGTACATAGCTCACGTGGAAGATGTTTCACAGTACCATCACTGAACGTGCACTCTACCCCAGCTCCGAAAACATGACCGGAATTATTTTGAGCAAACGAAATTGGAGCAGCAAAAATGAAACAAGCGATGATTAAAGATATAACCTTTTCATGATAAGTCCTCTTTCATAGAAATTGGCCTAGCACTACCTTCTGTAAAATTATCCATTCATCCTTTTATTCTAAATGTCATTCCTATTATTTTTAAGTCATTAGCAGATCAACGTCGTCAACAATTGCATTTCTGTAAACATAAGAATTATTTGTCGTTAACACTCCTCTTAATCGAACTTGCTGAAGTCGTATCAGAGATACGTGTACTCTGGTGAGAAAAGAGCGATGCAAGCGTGTTTCTAAGGAGCGTGAGTACACGCTTAAAGCACGTTGTGCCAATGAGTTCTCATGCTGTAAGTATGTATTCAGACCCGGAAAGATCAAAAATTAATTCAACAATAATAAATTTTTTAAATTAAATTAGTCATGATTGTCTTGTATGGTAATTATGTAGGTTATTGATTGTTTGAATGAGGTAGGAAATTTAAATGCGACCTGAGATAGAAAGGTATTAATATTTCTATTACTTAATTATTGTTGGTAATTAAATAACATCTTAATAAATATGGATTAGATGGGTGATGTATTGAGGGACTTTGTTGACCCCTATGTTTTGGCATAAATTGGAATAAACTATTTTTAACCCAGCAACACCGATCGTTATTTTGGTTCAATTAATAAAAAATACCGTCAATGTCGATGATTTCTACTCTTGTTCCTGCAGATATGGCATGTTCGGTGTATGCAGACCACGTACTGTCCCCAATTCTAAGTCGATTAATGCCAGCTTGAAAATCTTCTTCGAGAACGATGGTAGTACCAATGAGTTGCTTATGTTTTTGATTAAGATTTCTTTGCTGGTCGTGTTTTTTGTCATTGGACCATTGTCTTCGCCACCATAGCCAAGTGGTCAGTAAGCTAAAAGCGGCAAAAGAAGACCACTGAACCTGCCAACCAATCGGTAGTATTGAAAGAATCAGCCCAACAACTAATGCGGAGAGCCCTAGCCAAAGAAAGTAGCCAGCTGTGCCTAGTAACTCCATCGCAAGTAGGGCTAAACCAAATGCAATCCAATGCCAATAACTGATGCTTTCTAATATGCTAAACACATCCATTATTCTTTGCCTTGTTTAAACATTTCTGCGACACCTGCAATCGAGCCCATTAAGCCGGTTGCTTCTATTGGCAGCATAATGATCTTCCCGTTTTCTGCTTGTCCTATACTTTTTAATGCCTCGGTATAGCCTTGCGCAATAAAGTAGTTAACCGCTTGCATGTCACCTTGTGCGATGGCATCAGACACCATTTGTGTTGCTTTTGCCTCTGCCTGTGCTGCACGTTCTCGTGCTTCGGCATGTAAGATTGCCGACTGCTTTTCACCTTCCGCCTTTAAGATCTCTGATTGTTTTTGACCTTCAGCACGTAAGATCTCTGCTTGACGCACACCTTCTGCCTCTAGGATTTCTGCACGCTTATTACGTTCTGCTTTCATCTGGGCATTCATCGCAGCAGTGAGGTCCGCTGGTGGTTGCACATCTTTGATTTCTATGCGAGTCACTTTGACGCCCCAAGGGTTAGTTGCTTGGTCTACGATAGTGAGCAGCTTGGTATTGATCATGTCACGTTGACTCAGCATTTCATCGAGCTCCATAGAGCCGAGAACGGTACGAATATTGGTGAGCGTTAGGTTTCGGATAGCGTGTTCTAAATCATTGACTTCATAAGCGGCTTTAGCAGCGTCGATGACTTGAACAAAGCCGACGGCATCAATAACGACATTCGCGTTGTCTTTTGAGATGACTTCTTGTGCCGGAATATCAAGCACTCGCTCCATCATGTTGATTTTTTGTCCGACTCGGTCAATAAAAGGGATAATGAGGTTGAGGCCTGGTTTCAAGGTGTGGGTATAACGACCAAAACGTTCTACTGTCCAATTATTACCCTGTGGAACCGTCTTTACCGCAGAGGCAAGGATGATTACGGCAAGGACAACGAGAAAACCGATGGTAATCAGTGAGTCAATTGGCATAATTTATTCCCTTTAATGCATATGAGTTGGTTTATTTTTGCGCACATTGAACCATTAAACAATCGAAGAAATGCGAACTGGCGCTTATTCCAGACAGAATAAAGGCCGGAATAATCCAGCCTTAGTATGACGTTACTTCTTGTTTTTACTCTCTTCCATTCCGATCATCAGTAAAGGATTGAGTAGAGTTGACGGCGATATTTACTTGCTAAAGCATTGCCTTGACCAAGAGCACTCAGGATATCCATAAAGGTTTTCTTTACTTCTCCATCTTGCGCGCCTAGGTTGGCTTTTAGAATGTTCCAAAGCAGTTCAAGCGCTTCTTCATCTCGCCCTACTTGGTTGTATTGCACTGCGAGTTCACAGGCTAATTCAAGGTTGCTAGGGTCAGCGGTATGCTCTTGTTCAAGTCGTTGCAGCTCTGGGCTATCTGCCGCTTGAAGGTGCAAATCTAATTTAGCAATTAAGCCTTTGTAATAGTTGTCTTGGTATTCAAGAGGGATGGCAGCTAATAGGTTTTGCGCCAAGTCGAACTGTTTGGTTTCTAGTAAACAATCTGCGGTAGCTAGCTTTACATCACCACGGTTTTGGAGTTCTTCTGAAAGTGTCTGCAGAATCGTTAGTGCTTGAGCATGTTCGCCCTGCTGCAATAACTCGCTTGCTTGTTTTAACAGCATTTCATCTTGGCTTGGAAGATGTTTGGCAAGCATGGCGGAAATCGCGTCGATAGGTTGTGCTCCGCCTAAACCATCTACAGCCTGACCATTAATGAACATCGCAACGGTAGGCAGTACTTGAACACCGAACTGAGAGGCGAGCGCTGGTTGCTGTTCACAGTTAAGTAAAGCAAGTGTAAAAGCGCCGTTGTATTGCTGAGCTAGCATTTGTAGATCTGGTATCACTTGTGCGCTCTCAGGCTGAGCATTGGCCCAGAAGTGAACGACTACCGGAGTGTTCATTGATCCTTCGAGCACTTCACGGAAATTTTGTTCTGTTAACTCAACGATAAATGGGGATTGCATCAGAGTATCCTTGCTTTTGTTCTCATCTTTGATTGTAGATATGGAGTTGATCTTTGGGAAATTCAAGTGAGATGTTTCGCGTAACGTCACACGCTGTTAAAGAGGTTATTTAGGCACAAAAAAGTAGACGCAAAAAGGAAAAACGCTGCCGAAGCAGCGTTGTCCTAATAGCAAGCGAAGATGCTAAGGAATGAAAAAACTATTGCCTTTCGCTAAGTGTGGTATCAAAAGAGGATGAACATGGTCAACACTACACCCACACTAAGCCAGTTAAGCTGATTTAATGTCATTGTTGTCTCGCAAATGTACAAAACAGAAATGGGTGTCGATACCAACTCTAGAGTGAGTATCTACATCACGTTCAGGCAACGGTAGATGTAAACACTAACTAGAAATTGATTCGAATGATGAGGTTTTTTAACCTACATGCTTAGAATGGCATCACATTGTTACGTTAAAATTACATAATGATAAAAATATTTATGCTGTCTGTCGCAAAATTTTATCAAGGATGCGAGTCGGGAGCAGTCGCTTTAGTACCGCAAAGACTTTGGTCGGGGTGGTGATACGATAACGTATTTTAGGATTATCACTGGTTAAAGCATGCAGAACGGGTTTGATACAAGACTCGGGAGGGAGGACGAATTTGTTGTTTGACTTATCATTGTCTAACCGTCGTTTTTGGCCATCATAAGCCGCTTTATGTGGGCTGTTTTCCACATCTATCCATTGCTCAAAGGCTTTTAATGCATTTTGTCTGAATTGCGTTTCAATTGGGCCGGGTTCAATCAATGCAACCTTAATGTTGGTATCCATGAGTTCTAGGCGAAGTGTGTCGGTCCATCCCTCTAGGGCAAATTTAGAAGCATTGTAAGCTCCTCGATATTTCATTGCGGCAAAGCCGAGTACAGAACTGTTCTGAATGATGCGACCTTCCCCTTGTGCTCGCATATGAGGTAGAACTTCTCTGACAAGCTGGTGCCACCCAAAAAAATTGGTTTGAAATTGCGCTTGCAATGCTTGTGTTGGAAGATCTTCGAGTGCACCCGGTTGACCGTATGCACCATTGTTAAATACCGCATACAAGTTACCATTTGCCAGTTCAAGCGCATGACGGACACCATGGGTAATGCTTTGCGGATCATTGAGATCAAGCTGAATACAGGCTAATCCCTCAAGACTTAAGCGTTCGACATCTTGTTCATTTCGACAAGACGCAATCACATGGAAGCCATGCTTGTGTAATGCATGGGCACATACATAACCAATGCCAGTTGAGCATCCGGTGATAAGAACTGTTTTTTTCATGTGATAAGACTCATTGAGGGTCAATGAGCCTTATCATTCAACAGCTTCGGTCTTGAAGCAAGTGTTTAAGTGCAGGCTCAACTCTCGAATAGCTGAACTTAAATCCGAGTTCGGTCAGTTTCTTGGGTTTTGCGCGTATGCTGTCAAACAAGAGACAAGAAGATTCGCCCATTGCGATACTCATTACCCATTTTGGCGTAAACAGAATGTGCGGGCGTTTGAGTGTTTTTGCCAGTGTACGACTGAAAATACGATTACTAACAGGGTGAGGTGCGCATAGATTGAACTCTCCATGAGCATGTGGTGTTTCGAGGAGGTACATAATGGCGCGAACCATATCGAGTATATGAATCCAAGGCATGTATTGCTGGCCATTGCCGATAGGTCCACCTAATCCAAGTTTGTAGGGCAATAGCATTTTAGCTAGCGCGCCGCCATGGGAGCCAAGTACGACACCGGTTCTGAGAATACATACGCGAGTTTGATCTGATTCAGCACGTTTAGCTATTTGCTCCCAATGGGCACAAACGGAATGGGCAAAAGCATCGCTGTTGACGTGTAAGCATTCATCAAATGGGTGGTCTTGTTGATCGCCATAATAACCGACAGCTGATCCGCTAATAAAAACAGATGGTGGCTCGGTACTGGCATGAATTAATTCAACAATTCGCTCAGTGACTTTCCAACGGCTCTTGCAAATGATTTCTTTTTGCTCTTGCGTCCAACGTTTATCCGCGATGGGCTCCCCAGCAAGGTTGATGACCGCATCAACATCATTTAAATCTTCTATCGCGTCAAGAGAATCTAAATATTCAATATTGCCGACATCAGCATGCTGTAGACGTTGTTTTGCTTGTGCAGGGGTACGAGTTAACAACATGACTTTATGGGTGGTGAGAAGCTTTAATAATTCGGACCCAATAAAGCCAGTTCCTCCCGTCAGTAATATTTTCATATCTATCCTTTGAACATAAAACTATGCTCACAGTATAGCTGTTGTCTATCAAAAGTGATCAATTCAATGACTTGTGATGTTGATTTTATTACTAATTCTTGCTTGTTTGGTGCAAAACAAGGGGTAGTGCAAAGTAAGGTTTAGCGTAAAGCAGGGCTTATCGGACTTAAGCTCCCATTTGAGTGAAGATAACAACGTATTATGTAGTCTTTAGTTTGCTCATATTGTGTTTGGGTAAGCACTTAGCTCAAAGAGTGATGGGATCTTTTGTTTGAGACAAAGGACAAACGATATTGAAATTAACTGTGAGTACGTGTGATTTGGCTATAGGTGTCATTGCATATCCGTAATCAGAGGCTTATTCTTTGATAAACAAAGAATCATTAAGGATGTCATAACATGCCGTTAGTTGCGTGCCCTGTATGTGAGAAGCAAATATCGAAACGCGCTCATACTTGCCCTGGTTGCGGAGAACCCGACCCTCTTAATCATCTAGCGAAATCCAAGTTTGTTTCGTTTGTTTTTTGGACCATTATTTTGGTTGGAGCGGCTTACATCGCCTGGTTTTATCTTGTACCGATGCTGGTGGAGATGCTTCGACATAAGTAATTAAGTGGTACAAGTAATTAAGCGACATAATTCGTTAAGCGCCATAAGCCGTTAAGCAATGTAGTCCCGAGTTGAGGCTAAGTAGTATGGGAGACCAGTTGAGCTTCTGTAGGAATACCGTAGAATACCCTCAAACTTTTTGAGGAGACGATGTCGTGAAACTCTTTTTTGCCTCAGATTTGCATGGTTCATTACCAGCAACAGAAGAAACCATTCAGCTGTTTTTAGCGTCTGGTGCGCAGCACTTGATTTTGCTCGGTGATACATTAAACCATGGCCCGAGAAACCCGATCCCTGAGGGCTACAATCCAACTCAAGTCGCGGAGTTACTCAATCAGTATAGTGAGCGCATTATTTCTGTTCGTGGTAACTGTGATAGTGAAGTGGATCAGATGCTATTGAACTTTCCAATGATGGCAGATTACGCTTGGCTCTTACTTGAATCAGGGCAACGTATGTTTTTAACGCATGGACACTTGTACAACAGTGCTAAGCGTCCACCATTGCGTAGCGGTGATATTATTGCTCACGGGCACACCCATGTTCCGGTCGCTGAAATGCAAGAGGAAGCCGTGATTTTCAATCCAGGCTCAATGACGTTTCCTCGTAATGGTTTACCACGAAGCTATGGCTTGCTAGACGGAAATACTCTCACGGTGAAAACGCCGGATGGTGAGGTCTTGGCTCAGACTATGATTTGAGAATCGTATAATCGTTCGAAAATAATGGGAGCAATGCGCTCCCTATTTTGTATCTGAATGTCCTAGATGACGTTCTGGAACAATGAGGTCTCTTACGCGTTGCTTGAGTACCTTTGCTTCAGGGAAGCCGCCGTCTTTCTTGCGTTCCCAGATTTGATTGCCATTACAAAAAATCTCAAAACGTCCTCCTGTGTCTGGATGCAGACTGACGGTTTCAATCTCTTCACTAAAAGTATGCAGTAGCTCCTGTGATAACCAAGTTGATCGAAGCATCCAATTGCACTGCCGGCAGTAATACATGTCGATGATGGCTTTATCCATGATTTCTTTCCTTTATTTAGAGTCTGTGGCTCTTTAAATCTGAGTCTTGCAGCGGTTTACCAATCGTTAAAGAAGCAATTTAAAGCCGACCGCAAAGGTAAGGATCTCAAATGCTACCTTGATGGTTCGATTGCTGTATTTCATTGCTGCCCAAGCACCTAAACTACCACCTAAAAATGAACTAAATAGCAATACGGGTAACCAAGCCCAATGAATGGGTGCACCTGCTTGTACGACAGCGATACCACCAATACCATTCCAGAATAAACCAACACAAATCATAGTGTAAGCGACGGCTTGTTTGTAATCGTAACCGAACCAACGGACAAGGAATAAGGTGACCAGTAATCCCGAACCTGCGGTAAGGGAGCCGTTGATTATTCCAATTATCATTAAGCCCAAACCGCCCAAAACATAACCCAGAGTATCGCGATGAGTGGCCTGCTCAGTTTGTCCGAGTTCTTTTTTGAAACGGGAGTAAATACCAAGAGCAAGAATCATTGCACCAAGCATTTTTTCAGCGAGATGATCTGAAATTTGAACAATGATGTTTGCGCCGATGATAACGCCGATACTGCCAACGAAAATGAGATAAAGTGCCGTGTTTAGTTTTATGGTGCCTGCTTTTAGGTGCGTACTTGCGGCCCCTAATCCAAGCGCGACGGAAGCAACTTTGTGCGTACCAAGTGCGACCGAAAAGGGTAACCCGAGAAAAATCAAAAGTGGGAATTGCAACAATCCAGCGCCACCACCAGACAATGATGCGAGTGTGTTGGCGATAAGAGAGCCAAAGAAGAGTGTCAGTGTATTTAGCCAATCCATGTGCAAAATAAAAGGGGCGTCATGCCCCTTTCTCATTGAATCATCATCAATTTCTAAACAGTACCGTAGAACCGTGGTTCAAACTAGTCAGCAAGAGTGTTTTTTCGTTAACGACATCGATACGACGGCTTTGCTCTGCATCCAATTTAAATATTTGAGTGATCAAGCGTAATTGTGCTTCTGAGAAATCTTTGGATTGCGAGGCTGAAACGTCCTTAAACTCAGATGGTGATACCAACAAGTAATTGTCACTGATTTCCCATCGGCCACGTTCGGATATGTTGATGGTTGAGTCAGCGGTATCGCCATCCTGAGCAAACAATTTGATATTAGCCACGCGGATATAATCACCGTTTGGTAAGTATTTAACGTTTGATTCTACATTCACACGACGTAGTGGGCCGACTTCGCTATCAGACGCAACATCATCGACAATCAATGTCACCATGTTCGATTGCCACTCATTGGATGTTAGGACTTGCTCCAGTTTTAGGTCGCTGCCCCAATACAACCAACAGCTAAAAAGAACGGACACTGCGAGTAGCGCAGATGCAATTTTAATTTTCATCTCATCTTCCTCTAATTACAGATGTCTGCAGGGTCAGTTTGATTAGCAAAAATGCGCAGCGTCACATTCTCATAGGAGTGCTCACTACCGTGGATATAGTTGAGGATCAACTGGTTGTTCTGTCCTCCAGTTGCGATCACTTTCGTTGGTGAGGAGTCTTCAACGTGGTGTTCAACATAACTTTTTATGCATTGCTCAATTGATGGGAGCCAAGCGTTAAGTTGAGGGTGGTTGACGGGGGTCATAATTGGCACATTGTGATATTCGCCAAGTTGACGGAATTTAGATTCGACAGGATTAGTAAATAAGATGACGCACAGAGGTAGCAAAAGAGCAAACAGTACGAGAATGTGTGCTACCCATTTTTTAGATGATACTTCAGATGGGGCTGGTTTTGCTTCAACGGACACCGTGTCGGCACTCTCCGGAACGTCGAGAGAAACATCCGATGGGTTTGATGTCTCTAGCTCAGCAGTAGCGGTGTCATTTTCAATTTCTTCGTCATCGTTGGAGAGTGATGTATCTGAAGACAATAGATTTAAACGTTCGACAGAACAAATGAGTTGGTAGCCTCGCTTTGGTACCGTTTTGACAAACTCAGGTGATTTTGTTGAATCTTTCAACATCTTGCGTAGCGTCGAGATTGCTTGAGTGAGGCTTGAGTCGTCCACTTCAAAACCTTGCTCACGCCACACGAACTCGTGTAGTTCGTTACGGCTAATTACTTCGTTAGGTCTCTCAGTCAACATGAGAAGTATGCGGCTTTCGTTACTTCCTAGTCGTACAACTTCGTCGCCACTCTGTTGATCTGCGAGCGAATTGCTATTTGGGTCAAAGACAAATCTTTGAGCAAGTAGAAATTTGGTGCCGATGTTTGTCATTTAGCTCTTCTTAGGTGGTGATATTTTGATTTATTGTGACTCTCATCACAAAGGTGGGGAGCGCAATGGGCTCTCTTTTCGTTTTAGATACTTTTAGGTCCGTAGGATAATCAAAATATCTAAAAACACTGTTTTTGCTAACATTGACCTTGAATTTACATTTGTCAGCCGCATGTTAATGACATCTTAGTTAAGCAATTTGATTTAAATTTTGCTGTTCGGGCTAGGTTAATTAAGCCCCTTAGTTTAGGTGTTATGGAGTAAACATGAGCGAAACCGTATCTCAAAACAAAGAAACTCGTGGCTTTCAGTCAGAGGTAAAACAGTTACTTCACCTGATGATTCACTCTCTTTATTCAAACAAAGAGATTTTCTTGCGTGAATTGATTTCTAACGCGTCAGATGCATCAGATAAACTTCGTTTCCAAGCGCTATCAAACCCAGATTTATATGCGGGTAACGCTGATCTCGGCGTTAAGCTTGCGTTTGATGAAAGTGCAAACACGCTGACCATCTCTGACAATGGTATTGGTATGAGCCGTGAAGATGTCATTGAACATCTTGGTACCATTGCTAAATCAGGAACAGCAGAATTTTTCTCAAAACTTTCTGATGAGCAGAGTAAAGACTCTCAGTTAATTGGTCAGTTCGGTGTCGGTTTCTACTCGGCGTTTATCGTGGCGGATGCGGTTACTGTTCGCACTCGTGCAGCAGGCCTTGCGGCTGACCAAGCGGTTCAGTGGCATTCTGCTGGCGAGGGTGAGTACACCATTGAGAACATTACAAAAGATTCTCGTGGCACTGACATCGTGCTTCATATGCGTGAAGAGGGTAAAGAGTTTCTCAATGAGTGGCGTCTACGTGATGTGATCAGCAAATACTCTGACCATATCGGTATCCCAGTTTCTATTCAAACGGTGGTTCGCGACGAAGAAGGTAAAGAAATGGGTGAGAAAAAGTGGGAGCAAATCAATAAAGCTCAGGCACTTTGGACGCGCAACAAATCAGACATTTCTGATGAAGAATACCAAGAGTTTTACAAACACGTTTCACATGACTTTGCTGATCCGTTAACGTGGAGTCATAACCGTGTCGAGGGCAAGAACGACTACACAAGTCTTCTTTACATCCCTGCGAAAGCGCCATGGGATATGATGAACCGTGATCATAAATCAGGTTTGAAACTGTATGTTCAACGCGTCTTTATTATGGATGATGCAGAGCAGTTCATGCCATCTTACCTACGCTTCGTACGTGGCTTGATTGATTCAAATGATCTACCTCTGAATGTCTCGCGTGAAATCTTACAAGATAACAAGGTTACACAATCACTGCGTAACGCATGTACTAAGCGCGTGCTGACAATGCTAGAACGCATGTCCAAGAATGATGAAGATAAGTATCAGTCATTCTGGAAAGAGTTTGGCTTGGTCATGAAAGAAGGCGTGGCAGAAGACATGGCCAACAAAGAAAAAGTGGCTGGTCTATTGCGTTTTGCTTCAACAGAAGTCGATTCCGCAGAACAAACCATTAGCCTTGCTTCTTACATCGAACGCATGAAAGAGGGCCAGGATAAGATTTACTACCTCACCGCGGACAGCTACGCTGCAGCGAAAAACAGTCCTCATTTAGAGCAATTCAAAGCAAAAGGCATCGAAGTGATTTTGATGTTCGACCGCATTGATGAGTGGTTGATGAACTACTTGACGGAGTTTGATGGTAAGCAGTTCCAATCCATCACTAAAGCGGGCTTGGATCTCAGCAAGTTTGAAGACGAAGCAGAAAAAGAGAAACAGAAAGAAACAGAAGAAGAGTTTAAATCTGTGGTTGAGCGCACTAAGTCTTACTTAGGCGATCGTGTGAAAGAAGTACGTACTACGTTTAAACTTGCTACAACACCCGCGGTTGTTGTGACGGATGATTTTGAAATGGGTACGCAGATGGCGAAACTTCTTGAAGCCGCAGGTCAAGCAGTACCGGAAGTGAAGTACATTTTTGAAATTAACCCAGATCATGCTCTTGTTAAACGAATGGCAGATGAATCGGATGAAGAAGCGTTTGGTCGCTGGGTCGAAGTATTGCTAGGTCAGGCAATGCTGGCTGAGCGAGGCTCGATGGAAGATCCAACGCAATTTGTTGGTGCTATCAATAAGCTTTTGACTAAGGTTTAATAGTAAAACATCGGCAAAAAGCTCGCGATCTGCGGGCTTTTTGTCTGTAAACACATAGATTCACGCTAAATTTGTTGAGTTAGTAGTCAATACGATAGGAAAGCTGGCATCGCTAACATTCTTTAGTCTTAATCTGCTCATTGCTCAATAAACCTGTGTTAGAATCACAAACTTGAATGTGATTAATAAGGCGTGTATTTTGTTCGCCAATACGTTATACCGAAACTTATCGTCGCAAGTGCTTCCAAGGCAAGATGTCCCAGAAGCCCAGCTGTTGTGAGCTTCGGTATAAATCTTAAATATTAAAGAGGATAAATCATGCGCATCATTCTTCTAGGTGCTCCAGGTGCAGGTAAAGGCACACAAGCAAACTTCATCATGGATAAATACGGTATTCCACAAATCTCTACTGGTGATATGCTTCGTGCTGCTATCAAAGCAGGTACAGAGCTTGGTAAACAAGCTAAAGCTGTTATCGACGCTGGTCAGCTAGTTTCTGATGAAATCATCCTTGGCCTAATCAAAGAGCGCATCGCTCAAGATGATTGTGCTAAAGGTTTCCTTCTAGATGGTTTCCCACGCACTATCCCTCAGGCTGATGGCCTAAAAGAAATGGGTGTAGACGTAGATTACGTTATCGAGTTTGACGTAGCTGACAACGTGATCGTTGAGCGTATGGCTGGCCGTCGTGCTCACCTTCCATCAGGTCGTACTTACCACGTTGTTTACAACCCACCTAAAGTGGAAGGCAAAGATGACGTAACTGGTGAAGATCTTGTTGTTCGTGATGACGACAAAGAAGAGACAGTTCGTGCACGTCTAGGTGTTTACCACGAGCAAACGGCACCACTTATCGAGTACTACGGTAAAGAAGCAGAAGCGGGTAACACTAAGTACCTGAAATTTGACGGTACTAAGCAAGTTGCAGAAGTAAGTGCAGATATCGAGAAAGCACTAGCATAAATTGCTACCAGCAAAATTTGATATTTTGATATATTTGAAAGCGGCCTTAGGGTCGCTTTTTTATTTTGTTTGTCGATGTGGTGAGCGATTTGCTTTAATGCTCCGTACAAACAACGCTGTTTACCATGAATAGGATGTTATGAAAAACAATAATAAACAAGGCGTGTTACTGGTGAATCTTGGAACGCCTGATGAGCCAACAGCCCCTGCGATAAAACACTTTCTGAGCCAGTTTCTCCACGATCATCGCGTTGTAGACATGACGCGTTGGCTTTGGTGCCCAATCCTTCACGGTATCATTTTACCTGTTCGAGCCCCAAAAGTGGCCAAGCTATATCAATCGGTATGGATGGATGAGGGATCGCCTTTGATGGTGTACTCAAAACGTCAAGCAGAGAAGTTGCGATTGGCTTTAGACATGCCAGTTGAGCTTGGTATGACTTACGGTAACCCAAGTCTGCAGTCGGGCTTTGAAGCACTTCAAGCGCAAGGCGTAGAGCATGTGATTGTCTTGCCATTGTATCCACAGTACTCGGGCACAACGACCGCTGCAGTATCCGACGGTATGACTAAGGCATTCAAGAAAATGCCTGTGATGCCTGAGTTTAGCTTTATTCGTGATTATCATAACCATCCAAAGTACATTGCGGCATTAGCTCAGTCAGTGCGTGAACATTGGGATGCAAATGGTCAGGGTGATTACTTGCTGTGCTCCTACCACGGGATTCCGAAGCGCTATGCAGACAATGGTGATATTTACCCTAAACATTGTGAAGAGACGACCCGTTTGTTGGGAGAAGCGCTAGGTTTGAATGCAAATCAAATAGGGATGGCCTATCAATCACGCTTTGGACGTGAAGAGTGGTTACAGCCTTATACGGATAAGACGTTAGAAGTGTTACCAAACCAAGGTAATAAGAAGCTCAACGTGATTACACCGGCTTTTTCAGCAGACTGTCTTGAAACGCTTGAGGAGATTTCGGAGGAGTGCCGCGAGATCTACTTAGAAGCTGGTGGTGAGAGCTTTAGCTACATTCCTTGCTTGAATGACAACGATGAGCATATCGAGATGATGGTCGAGTTAGTTCGTTCTAAGCTTTGACGCTAATTTGTTTGACATCAATCTATCTCGAATTAATTCCAACGTAGTTGGGGTGACAGAAACGAAAAAGGGCCGCAATCGCGACCCTTTATTTTATGTGTACTTTATACCAATCACATTAAGCAACTTGAGTTTGTTGCTCTTCAATTTGTTCTGCTGTGCTATGTGTATTCTCTGCACCGTGCATCCAACGCACTAGCGTATTGGCAAATAGCAGTAGAATAACACCTGAAATGGTCGCAGTGACTGCAATACCACTGAAGATAGCTAAGGCACCAAGTTCACCAACGTGTGAACCAACATAACCAGCAACGTAGTTTGCGATGGCATTACAACCAAACCACGCACCCATCATCAACGAAGCTAGACGAAGTGGAGCAAGCTTTGTTACTAGAGACAAGCCAATTGGGGATAGGCACAGTTCACCAAGAGTATGGAAGAAGAACGCACCGACTAGCCATAGCATTGATGTTTTCGCAGTAGTGTCGCCACCCTGTTCCATCACAGCGCCAACCATACATAGGAAGCCTAGTGCTAGGAAGAACATTGCAAATGCAAACTTCATAGGTGAGTTTGGCTCACGTTTACCGAGTTTCACCCATAAAACGGCTAATACAGGTGCAAGAGTAATAATGAAAAATGGGTTTAATGATTGGAACCACGCCGCAGGTACTTCGAAACCACCAATCATGCGGTCAGTGTACTGCTGTGTGTAAATATTCATTAGACCGCCGGCTTGTTCAAAACCAGCCCAGAAAACGATAGTGAATAAACTCATTACAAGGATAACTTTAATGCGGTCTACTTCTTCTTTCGTTAGCGGTTCTTTTTTCGCTGACTTTTTAAGCGCAAGATCGCGCTTAGCTGCTGGTTCACGGCCAATATCACCAAGCCATGATTGAGCCATTGTCATTTGCATTACAAGGCTGATAAGCATACCAACACCAGCTGCCACAAAGCCTGCTTTCCAACCGAATTCGTTTGTTACTGTACCAGATACCACACCAGCAAGTAGCGCACCAATATTAATACCCATGTAGAAGATAGTGAACGCGCCATCACGACGGTTGTCACCCTCATTATAAAGGTCACCAACCATAGTAGAGATATTTGGCTTGAATAGACCATTACCTGCAATTAATAGCCCAAGACCTAGGTAAAATGAGTGTAGAGATCCCAGTCCAAGTGCATCTGCTGGTAGTGCGAGGGTAAACTGACCGATCGCCATTAATGCCCCACCAATTAAGATAGAGCGGCGTTGGCCTAAGTAGTTATCCGCAAGGTAACCACCAATAAGAGGCGTGATGTAGACTAGTCCAGTATAGATGCCGTAAAGGTCTAGAGCATCTTTAGTCGACCAGCCAAGGCCACCGTTCATTGTTGCATCAGTGAGGTACAGAACGAGGATGGCTCGCATTGCGTAGTAAGAAAAGCGTTCCCACAGTTCAGTACCGAACAGTAAGAACAAGCCACGTGGGTGGCCAAAGTATTGATGTTGGTTTGACATAAGCTCTTCTAATAGTAGTTATTACATTTTTAACGGAAACTACGTATACATCGCAAATTTGTTGCTGACAAATAATAAAATTTCACGTGACGATTCAAAAGTGTTGTTAAGTTGCTGTTTTAGGTTGTTTTTGCGGATAAATTGTCGGTGCTTTTGGTGTGTTACAAACTTACATTCCATTTTTGCCTATAGACGCGCTGATGAATTTCTATGTGGGATAAATTATCTAAGTGCTCAATAGTTGATCGTTTTGTAATTGATTGTTTTAATGCCCATGACTCATCTTTGGCTTAATGCTAGGATGAATAAAAAGGAATTGGCTAGAAGAATATGAAACGTTGGTATTTATTATATTGTAAGCGTGGTGAGCAGATTAGAGCGAAACAGCACCTTGAAAATCAAGGTGTCGAGTGTTTCTACCCAACGGTTGATGTAGAAAAAATCTTGCGTGGAAAGCGTCAGAAAGTTGAAGAGCCGTTGTTTCCGAGTTATATATTTGCTCGATTTGACTACGAGCAAGGGCTGAGCTTTACGACGGTACGCTCCACTCGCGGTGTGGTGGATTTCGTCCGATTTGGTGCGCAACCAAAAGAGATCCAAGGTGACCTGATCTATGAGCTGAGGTTGTTAGATAAGTGTACCAATGAACATGCAAGCTCAGAGAATATCCCCCAACCAGGAGATGAGATTCGCGTTAAGAGCGGTCAATTTGCTGGTATTGATGCGATCTTCCAAGAGCAAGATGGTGAGAAACGATCCATTATGCTTGTTCAAATGATCACGAAACGTGTGCCAGTGAGCATTGATAACAGCGATTTAGATTTGAAATAGTGTATATGCAGATTGATATTGTTTCATTCACATAAAAAGAGGTGCGAAAGCACCTCTTTTGATCGTATCTATTTTGTCTGTCTTTTTGTTTGTCTTTTTTCAAGGATTGGTGGAACGGAACCAACCCTTGTTGATGTTACTTAAGATTAGTAAGCATCGTTGTGAACGGTCTGCACAGCACGCCCAGATGGATCTACGCAGTTTTGGAACGATTCATCCCACTCAATCGCTTTTGCTGAAGAACACGCTACAGACGGCCCACCAGGAACACATTCAGCCGCAGATGGTAATGGGAACAACTCTTCAAAGATCTCACGGTATACGTAACCTTCTTTTGTGGTTGGCGTGTTGTAAGGGAAACGGTATTGTGCGGTTTCCATTTGTTGGTCTGTCACTTTTTGCGCAGCGACTTCTTTCAGTGTATCGATCCAGTTGTAGCCGACACCATCAGAGAACTGTTCTTTCTGACGCCATGCAATCGCTTCTGGTAGATAGTGTTCAAAACACTCACGCAGAATGTGCTTCTCCATTTTGCCATTGCCACACATTTTGTCTGCAGGGTTTAGACGCATTGCGACATCAATAAATTCTTTATCTAGGAATGGTACTCGCCCTTCAACGCCCCATGCAGCCAAAGATTTGTTTGCCCGAGCACAATCGAACATGTTCAAGGCAAGCAGTTTACGAACGGTTTCTTCATGGAATTCTTGCGCGTTTGGTGCTTTGTGGAAATAGAGGTAGCCACCAAAGATTTCATCGGCCCCCTCACCAGATAACACCATCTTAATACCCATTGCTTTGATCTTACGGCCAAGCAGGAACATTGGCGTCGAAGCTCGAATCGTTGTCACATCATAAGTTTCAATGTGGTAAATGACATCACGAATCGCATCCAAACCCTCTTGAATGGTGTAAGTCATTTCATGGTGAACGGTACCAATTTGCTCTGCAACTTCACGTGCTGCTTTTAGATCTGGTGCGCCCTCAAGACCAATCGCAAATGAGTGCAGTTGAGGCCACCATGCTTCAGATTTTTCATCATCTTCAATACGCATTGCTGCGAATCGTTTTGCTACCGCAGACGTGATAGAGGAATCCAATCCGCCCGATAGAAGCACACCATAAGGCACGTCAGTCATGAGCTGGCGTTTTACTGCCGCTTCTAATGCTTCAGTCAGTTCTTCTTTGCTTGTGGTATTGCCTTGTACCGCAGCGTATTCATTCCAATCGCGAATGTAGTAACGTTGTGGTTCAGAATCTGAGCTACTGTAGTGACTACCTGGAGGGAATTCACTCACGGTTTTACATACTGGCACAAGCGCTTTCATTTCCGATGCGACGTAGTAGTTACCATGTTCATCGTAACCTTGGTAAAGAGGAATGATACCAATATGGTCACGACCGATTAGATATTCGTCTTTTTCTTCATCGTACAGAACGAATGCGAAAATACCGTTTAGTTCTTCAAGTAAGTCAGCGCCCATGTCTTGGTAGAGTGCCAAGATCACCTCACAGTCGGAGTCCGTCTGGAATTCGTATTTGCCCTCGTAGCGTGCGCGAATTTCTTTGTGGTTGTAAATTTCACCATTCACAGCAAGGATGAGTTTTTTATCAGGGCTGTATAGTGGTTGAGCGCCACTATTTAGACCTACGATCGCCAAACGCTCATGCGCTAGAATTGCGCGATCTGATGAGTAAATACCAGACCAGTCTGGGCCACGATGACGAAGCTTTTTCGACATCTCAAGTGCGATAGGGCGCAATGCAGCGGCATCGCTTTTAATGTCTAAAATGCCAAATACTGAACACATACAACATCCTTTTAAACTAAACAATATTTAATCGGTATAGATTCAATTTGCCATTCTGAGTAAAAAGCAACGTTTTGTGATTAAAAAATGATAAAAGGCTTGTTGGTTAGATGCTTTTAATTTATTGGCTTATTTAATGGATGAAATCAAAGTTTGGTATAAAAGCGTACAAAAAGCCCTCTTTATTGTCAGAGGGCTCAATAAGTGGTCAAGCGAATAACGTTATTTCATCGGACTAAATTGAGGTTGGAGTTGTTCGCAAACATGGCGAGCGAAACCGCTACCTGCCTCATTATAGATATTAAATGCGGCATCAACGCCATTTTCGAGTAAGCCCTCAAGTTGGTCGGGGTACTCGGCAATTGCGGCAATTTGGCCTTTGTAATTCCGACTGTGCAATTGTTCGAGGGCGGTTTGGTTACCCTGATGGTGTGGCATTGCAAGTAACACCATTTTCACGTTGCCGGTGTCTAAGATCCGTTCCCAAAAATCAGGGTCAGTTGCATCGCCAGCAATAACATTACGACCTTCCGAGCGATGTTTGTGCGCCGCATCTTCGCGAACTTCGACCCCAAGAGAAATCTTGCCATAGCGGGCGCGTAGTTCGTCATAAGCACCAGTACCAATTCGTCCCATTCCTAAAATTAGTACTTGTGCATGACCTGGATTAATCAACTGATCGCGTTGATTGAGTTTTTCTGCTGCGGTTTCTTGCAACCACTTTCCTGAGTGCTGGTAAATCTGATGGCCTAGTCGATTGAGTGGCGCAGAGATAATAAAGGAAATAGAAACCGCAACCGCAATGGCGGCAAGCATATCGTTAGGCATCCACCCCATCTTGTAAGCCAAACCACCAACAATCAAGCCAAACTCACTGTAATTGAACAGCGATAGCGACGTCAGCAAAGACGTGCGTACACGGAACTTAAAGTAATTAATGGTGAGGAAGTAGAGTAGGCCTTTGATTGGTAAAAGCAGGATAAATAATAGCGCTAAGCCAACACCAGTAAAACTGAGCGATGCGGACAAACCGATATTCAGGAAGAAGCAAACCAAGAACAGCTCTTTCATATTGAACAGCGATTTGGAAAGCTCTGATGCTTTTCGGTGTCCGGCAAGCAACATTCCAAGGATCAGCGCACCTAAGTCCGGTTTCATTCCCACGAGTTCAAATAATCCAGCACCAACAACTAGCGCAAAGAAGATGCCAAACAATACCAACAACTCGCCGTGACCGACTTTGTCTAGCAGCTTGAAGAACATTGGGCGCGCAAGCGGCAGTGCAAACAACCCAATCGCGTACCATTCTGGAATTTTGCCTGTTGAAGCGGTAAGGAACACGACGGCAAAAATATCCTGCATAACGAGGATACCAATGGCTAGCGTACCGTATGTGGCGTTCATTTCACCTTTGTCTTGCAGCGTCTTAACGGCAAAAACGGTACTAGAAAAAGAAAGGGCAAATGCCAATAGTAGGATTTGGGTGTTCTCCATGCTTGCTAATGAAGATAAACCTAATAGTTTCAACCCGATCAGAACCAGCGCAAAAAAGAGAGTAGAAAGAATATTGTGTGCAGTGGCTCCTCCCCAAATTTCTTTAGAGAGTAGAGTTTTGACATCCAGTTTTAAACCAATGGTAAAGAGAAGAAGTGTTACACCAAGGTCAGCAAGTGTGATGATGACATCGTTACTTTGAAAACCGAAAGTATGCAAGCCAAAGCCTGCGAGTAAAAAACCGACTAAAGGAGGAAGGTTGCATTTAAGCGCAACGAAGCCCGCAAAGAATGCGGTTGTTATCAGAATTATTTCCATACTATTGAGTGATAGTCCTTATAAACAAAAACGGGCTGTGAAACCACAGCCCGAATTGTAACTCAATTAGTTGTATAAACTTAGTCTTCTAGTAACTTTTGTAACAAAACTCCGTTTAACATTGCGCGTTTTATCATTGCAAATGCACCCATGGTTGGTTGCTTATCAATATGAGATGCGACGATAGGAAGTTCGTTATGGAATGTTTTAGAGACTGATTTTCAACGTTGCGTCTAATCGCAGGGAAAACAATTTCTTCAGCCGCAGTAATATCACCGGCGATAACGATTTTTTGTGGGTTAAATAAGTTAATGGTGATAGCAATGGCTTTACCCAATTGATTACCCACACGCACTAAGCTTTGTTTAGCCAGTTCGTCGCCGTTAATGGCATGATTACACACGTCTTCGATAGTAATGTGTTCAAGTTCCGTTAAGCTTGATTCGTAGCCTTGTGAGATGAGCTGTCTTACTCGCTGCACAATCGCTGGGTTTGCTGCCACGGTCTCAAGGCAACCAAAGTTGCCACACTGGCACTGTTCCCCAAGTGGATCAATTTGAATATGACCAATCTCACCAACGTTGCGGTTAAAGCCCAAGAACACTTGTCCATTTACGATGATGCCCGCACCAGTACCACGGTGAACGCTGACTAAGATTGAGTCTTGGCAATCTTGGCTTGCTCCGAAGTAATGTTCAGCGAGAGCCATGCCACGTACGTCGTTACCAACAAAACATGCCGTATTGAACTTCTCACGGATGATTTCTCCCAGTGCGAGATTGTCGATATCCGTATTTGGCATGTACTCAACAACACCCGTCGTCGGGTTTACTAAGCCTGGTAAGGTAATACCAATCGCAATCAGCTGTTCGATCTTATCTTGGCAGCGACTTTCGAAGTCTTTAAGTAAATCGATAAGACCAGAGATAAGATCAGCTTGGTTCGTGTAGTGCAACTCATGTTGGTCAGACGCTAATGCGGTGCCGCTTAGATCGTATAAACAGAATTGGACATAGTCGCGACCGAGTCGAACGGCGATAGAGTGGAAAGGTTTGTCTTCGGTGGTTAAAGAGATCGCTCTTCGACCACCGGTTGAAGCTTGTTGAGCGACCTCTTTGATAAGGCCGCGCTCGAGTAATTGACGGGTTATTTTGGTAACACTTGCTGGTGCAAGTTGGCTTACATCGGCTACCTGTATGCGGGAGATAGGACCTTGTTGGTCAATCAACCTATAAACAGCAGCACTGTTTAACTGTTTTACTAAATCTACGTTACCAATCTGTCCGCCATTCATGCTTAATTTTGCTCGTATTGTCCGTTAACAACCGTCGCTTTTACATTGAAGTCACGATCGAAAATGGTCAGGTTTGCCACCATTCCTTTTCGAACTCGGCCAAGACGATCCTCAACACCGATTGCGGTAGCTGGGTACAACGTAGCCATTCGTAGAGCTTCATCTAAAGCGATGCCTGCGTGCTCAACCGAATTTTGAACTGCTTCGATCATTGTTAGGGCTGAGCCGCCTAGTGTGCCGTTTTCATCAACACACTTACCATCCTTGTAATATACTTTCTTACCAACAAAAATAAAGTGATCCATGTCCGCACCTGCTGGAGCTGTGGCGTCGGTCACCAAAACAAGCTTTTCACCTTTGATTTTGTGGGCAATTCGGATGTTTGCATAATCAACGTGGAAGCCGTCAGCAATAATGCCAGCGTAAACTTCAGGAGTGTCATAGATTGCACCGACTACGCCAGGTTCACGACCAACCATTGGTGTCATCGCATTAAATAGGTGAGTTGCGAACGTAATACCCGCTTCAAAACCCTCGCGTGCTTCTGCGTAGGTTGCGTTAGTGTGACCAATTGACACCACGATACCCGCCGCTTTTAGACGGGCGATATGTTCTGGGGCATTTTGTTCTGGGGCAAGTGTAACTTTTGCAACGATATCCGCATTTGCACAGATGAGGTCGATCATGCCGTCGTCTGATGGACGGATAAAATCAACGCTGTGAATGCCTTTTTTCGCGACATTAAGGTAAGGACCTTCAAGGTGCAAACCTAACGATTGGTTTTGGTACTTATTATGGTATTCACGCGCAGCGCGTAGAGCTGCCTGCATGTCTTCATCGGAAGAAGTGATTAGGGTAGGAAGGAAGCTTGTACAGCCAGACTTAAGGTTAGCTTGGTGCATAATCTGCATGGTTTCTGGTGTGATTTCGTCATTTAACATCACTCCGCCACAGCCATTAAGTTGAAGGTCAATAAAACCTGGGCTCAGATTCGCACCGTTCAGGTCTTTAACTTCAATACCGTTAGGTAGTTGGGCCTCTGGCACCACAGATTGGATTTGACCGTTTTCAATGATAACCGCATGGTTAGTTAGAACGTCACTACCGGTATAGATTTTACAGTTACTTAGCGCGTACATAGTCAGCTAATCCTTATAAATGAGAATTCAATTTCTGACGTGCTATCTAGGTGATGACTGTGTGAGTCATATGGATTACTTAGTTTGTATCACTGATTTAGATAGCAGGCCACATACAGCAAGCCGCGTTTTATCAATGTTGTTGTCATTGTAACCATCTGAAAAGTTGGAATTTAGTTCGAATTTATGATTATTTCTCAGAGCGAAGTTACAGTGATCGAGCTTTAATATACATAAAGTAACACTGATTCTTTCTTGCATAAAGTGCGAGAATATTATCTTTAAAACGCCATTTTTGTATAATAAAATAAGTTTTATGATCCGCTAGCAAAACCTTTGGTGAGGGCAAAATCTGGTGATTATGATCACAAACAATGAGGTTTTAATTTGCGGAGCAAAATTAATATCATACACTGATAGCGACTAAATTGAACGACTGAAATAAGTCATTCGACAAAACATAAAATCCTATAGGGGGAACTTAAGGTGAATATTCTTGGATACGCGCAGAAGTTAGGTAAAGCTCTTATGCTTCCTATCGCAACGCTTCCAGTTGCAGCGCTTTTACTACGTTTGGGTCAACCTGACCTGTTAGATATCGCGTTTATGGCATCTGCTGGTAACGCAATCTTTAGTCAACTACCACTATTATTCGGTTTAGGTATCGCGATCGGTCTTTCTAAAGATGGTCAAGGTGCAGCTGGTCTTGCTGGTGCAGTTGCTTACTTCGTACTAACCGCTACTGCAGCGACAATCGATGCAAGCGTTAATATGTCATTCTTCGGCGGTATCATTGCAGGTATCATCGCTGGTCACTCTTACAACGCTTTCCACGCTACTCGTCTTCCAGAGTGGTTGGCATTCTTCTCTGGCAAACGTCTAGTACCAATCATGGCGGGTCTATTCTCGCTAGTAGCTGGTGCAATTGCTGGTGTTGTATGGCCAACAATCCAAGGTGGTCTTGACGCGCTAGCACACGCAGTTTCTACTTCTGGTGCTATTGGTCAGTTTGTATACGGTACGCTTAACCGTGCACTTATCCCTGTAGGTCTACACCACGTACTAAACTCTTACTTCTGGTTCGGTATGGGTACGTGTCAAGAAGTGCTAGTTTCTGGCGCAACAGCTGCTGGTCAAGCGCTTCCTGCTCTACAACAACTTTGTGTTGACCCAGCTCTAGCTAAGACTCTTGTTGCTGGTCAAACTCACACATTCGAATTCGCTAACTCTGTAACTCCAGAAATCACAGCAACAGTTAAAGAAGTAACTGAAACTCTGAAATCTGGTGACCTACACCGCTTCTTCGGTGGTGATAAGAGTGCTGGTGTATTCATGAACGGTTTCTTCCCTGTAATGATGTTCGGTCTACCAGGTGCGGCGCTAGCTATGTACCTAGCTGCACCAGTTGAGAAACGTAGCCAAGTTGGTGGTGCACTATTCTCAGTAGCATTCTGTTCATTCCTAACAGGTATCACTGAGCCTCTAGAGTTCATGTTCGTATTCCTAGCGCCTGCTCTATACGCAATCCACGCAGTATTTACAGGTCTATCTCTAGTAATTGCAAACATGCTTGGCACGCTACACGGCTTTGGTTTCTCTGCAGGTCTAATCGACTTCGTACTGAACTACGGCCTAGCAACTAAGCCACTAGTATTGTTCGCAGTAGGTCTAGGCTTCGGTGCTCTATACTTCTTCACATTCAGCTTCGCAATCCGCGCTTTCAACCTGAAATCTCCAGGTCGTGAAGACGACGACGAAGCGCCAGCGGCACCAGCTGCAGGTGATGCGAAAAAAGGTGACCTAGCACGTCAATACCTAAAAGCACTAGGTGGTCACGATAACCTAACTTCAATCGACGCGTGTATCACTCGTCTACGTCTAACGCTGAAAGACCGCTCTGTTGCTGACGAAGCAGTACTTAAGAAATTAGGCGCGAAAGGTGTGGTTAAACTAGGTGAAAATAACCTACAAGTAATCCTTGGTCCTCTTGCTGAAATCGTTGCTGGTGAAATGAAAGCAATCGGTGCAGGTGAAGACCTATCAGATGTAAAACTTCCTTAATTACATCTTAACGACTCTCTATAAAGACCTCCCACGGGAGGTCTTTTTTTGTCTATATGAATGAAATCCACGTTATTGCTTAGCTAAGTAGAGAAATATTGTCGTTTTAAGGACGGTTCTTGTTGTCTAATCGACAAGAATTGTGGATCATTAGGAACAATGCACTCTGCAAAACCAACCTTGGCTGCAGAGTTCCGTTTTCTCTGACAATACTAATATTTTGAGGTGCTATAGATGAGTGAAACTGATGCTCGTCCATCAAACTTTATTCGCCAGATCATTGATAAAGATCTAGCGGATGGTAAACACACTAGCGTGCATACTCGATTTCCGCCGGAGCCAAATGGCTACCTGCACATCGGTCATGCTAAGTCTATCTGTTTGAACTTCGGTATTGCTCAGGACTACCAGGGTCAATGTAACTTGCGTTTCGACGATACAAACCCTGAAAAAGAAGACATCGAATACGTTGAGTCTATCAAGAAAGATGTAAACTGGTTGGGCTTCGAATGGGATGGTGAAGTATGTTACTCATCAAACTACTTCGATAAGCTTTACGAATATGCAATTGAATTGATTAATAAAGGCTTAGCGTATGTTGATGAGCTAAGTCCAGAGCAGATTCGTGAATACCGTGGTACGCTAACGGCGCCGGGTAAACCAAGCCCTTACCGCGATCGCCCAATCGAAGAAAACCTAGCGCTATTTGAAAAAATGCGTGCAGGTGAATTCGAAGAGGGTAAAGCGTGTCTTCGTGCGAAGATCGATATGGGTTCGTCATTCATGGTAATGCGTGACCCAGTGATCTACCGTGTACGTTTTGCGACTCACCACCAAACGGGTGACAAGTGGTGCATTTACCCAATGTACGACTTCACACACTGTATCTCTGACGCATTAGAGGGCATTACGCACTCTATTTGTACACTAGAGTTCATGGACAACCGTCGTTTGTACGATTGGGTACTTGAGAACATTACGATTGATTGTCGTCCACACCAGTACGAATTCAGCCGTTTGAACCTTGAATACACGGTGATGTCTAAACGTAAACTAAACCAACTTGTGACTGAGAAATTAGTTGATGGTTGGGATGACCCTCGTATGCCAACCGTTTCTGGTCTACGTCGTCGTGGTTTCACACCTGCATCTATCCGTGAATTCTGTAAGCGTATCGGTGTAACGAAACAAGAGAACATGATTGAGTTCGGTTCACTAGAATCTTGTATTCGTGACGATCTAAACGAAAATGCACCACGTGCAATGGCGGTTTTAGATCCAGTAAAAATCGTTATCGAAAACTTCGAAGAAGGTGCGGTAGAAACACTGACTGTTGCTAACCATCCAAACAAGCCTGAAATGGGCGAGCGTGAAGTACCATTTACTCGCGAAGTTTGGATTGAGCGTGAAGACTTCCGCGAAGAAGCGAATAAGAAGTACAAGCGTTTAGTTCTAGGTAAAGAAGTTCGTCTGCGTGGCGCATACGTTATCCAAGCGGAACGTATCGAGAAAGATGCAGAGGGTAACATTACAACGATTTACTGTACTTATGATGCGGACACGCTAGGTAAAAACCCTGCAGATGGCCGTAAAGTAAAAGGTGTTATTCACTGGGTATCTGCGGATAAAGGCTTACCAGCTGAAATTCGTTTATACGATCGTTTGTTTACTGTTGCTAACCCAGCGGCTGCAAATGACTTTGCTGCGACAATTAACCCAGAATCACTTGTGGTTCTTAACGGTTTTGTTGAGCCAAGTTTGGTGGCTGCAGAAGCTGAGCAAGGCTTCCAGTTTGAACGTATGGGCTATTTCTGTGCAGATTCAAAAGATTCTTCAGCAGAGAAGTTAGTGTTCAACCGTACGGTTGGTCTACGTGACACCTGGGCGAAAATTGAGAATCAATAATCTCAGTTAACTGCTGAAAAAATAATTGCTATAAAAACGCCAGCTTAATCGCTGGCGTTTTTTATATCAAAAAAAACGCTGACCATTGCCAGCGTTTAAAACATTTATTTTAGAAACGTTCTCGATTCTATTTGTTTGGCTTGTGTGCGTCAGGGTTCTGTTTACACGATCCGTCACCACATTTACCGTAAAGGTAAAGGCTGTGGTTTGTTAGCTTCACGTTGTATTTAGCCGCAATTTCGCGTTGACGTTGTTCAATCACGTCATCAGAAAACTCAATAACTTCACCGCAATCAAGACACACAAGGTGGTCATGGTGATGTTGAGTTGACAATTCAAATACGGATTTACCACCTTCGAAGTGGTGACGAGTGACAATACCAGCATCATCAAACTGGTTGAGTACACGATAAACTGTTGCAAGACCTATCTCTTCACCTAGATCAATCAACTTTTTGTACAAATCTTCAGCACTGATGTGCTGGCAGTCTGGCTGCTGAAGTACTTCTAGAATTTTTAGCCTTGGAAGGGTTACTTTTAAGCCCGCATCCTTCAGCGCCTGATTATTATCTGACATATACTTTCCCGTTGGATCATCTGCAGCGATTTAACAGAATTTAATATGCTTACCATTATAGGCGAAGCACCGTGAACATTAAACCACGAACTTCAAAGGGTTAATAGATTCTTTTTGTAAATTGGAAACGGGTCGATTATATTACAGATCAGACCAGTTACAAATTGATAACATTGAATCGAAAATACTATGGATAGGTATGAATAAGCGACTTGAAAAAATATATGCCAGGGATAGTAAAGTTTTCGCTCAATATTTGGCCGCCATTTTGGGGCAGGTATTAAAATCTTACATATTTCTGATGATTTTAGAGTGGTTAAAGTTCGTCTGAAGCTTCGATGGTGGAATAAAAATGCGAATCGGACTCAGTATGGGGGGAGTATTTTTTCACTGACTGACCCAATTTATTCATTAATGCTGATGGGTATTTTACGTGAGGAATATTACGTATGGGATAAAGAAGCCAGCATCAATTTTATTAAGCCTGGGCAGAGTGACTTGTTTGCCGATTTTGAAGTCACAGACAGTATGCTTGATGAAATCTACCAATTGACGCGAAATGGTGAGAAGTGTTTCCCTGAGTTCATCACACATGTAAAAGATAAAAACGGAAATGTGGTTTCTGAAGTGCAGCGCAAGTTGTATGTGAGGAAAAAGCCTCAGTATCGTGAAGAAGAGGTCGCCACAGAGGCGCAGTAGTTGTTAACCGTAATTGCTAGTAATTGCGAAAGCTATCAAGTTGAGGCTAAATAACTACCATACTTGCGATATTTTGCATAAAAAAAAGACCTCCGAAATAGAGGTCTTTTGATGTCAGAATGTATTCTTAACCTTCGAGTTCAGCTAGGCACATTTCTTCGTAGATTTGTTTTACCCAGTTCTCAACGCGTTGTTCTGTTAGCTCTGGTTGACGATCTTCGTCAATACATAGACCAACAAATTGGCTGTCGTCGCCTTCAACTAGCGCTTTCGATGCTTCGAACTCGTAACTGTCTGTTGAAGTGTGGCCTAGGATAGTGCCGCCTTTCGCTTCAACGATGTCGCGTACAGTACCCATAGCATCACAGAAGTACTCTGCGTAATCTTCTTGATCACCACAACCAAAGATTGCAACCAGCTTGGTTGAGAAGTCGATTTGTTCAAGTTCTGGGAAGAAATCATCCCAATCACATTGCGCTTCACCGTAGTACCAAGTAGGGATACCTAAAAGAAGAAGATCAAAGTTATCAATGTCTTCTTTGCTGCTTTTTGCGATGTCTTGAACGTGAACTAGTTGTTTACCTAGTTGCTTTTGAATCATCTTTGCAACGGCTTCAGTATTACCTGTGTCGCTACCGAAGAAGATACCTACACTTGCCATAGAGTCTATACCTTTACATTGTTTTGTTACTGGCGATGGCGGAGCGGTAATTAGCCTAGCCCCGAACCTTCCCAGCTGAGTTGAATAATGCCTTTAGCAATGAAACCAGCACAGCCAAGGAAAAGAACTAACCACACAATACGACGACCGAAAACCGGTACATTACCTTCTTTCAGAACATCTTTTATTGCCATCCCAATGAAAAAGAAGATAGCAGCAAAAAGAAGATCAAGCCCAATAGACTCGAGCATATCCATATAGTCGTATAGCATAGTCATCCTTTATGCCAAAAATTCTTGGCCGCACTATACCACTGTTAATCCGTAAAGTTAATGGACTACGAGAGGGGTTATTTCAATATTCTGGCGTTGTTTTTCTAATTTGTTAACTTGAAATGTGTTTCCTGATCACGCGTAGAACTTCAGCTGGTTTTTCTGCATGTAACCAGTGCCCAGTATTGGCGATAATGTGCGCTTTTGCATTATTAAATTGTCGCTTCACTGCTGGTTGATGCTCGGGCATGAGATAATCTGAATCGCCACCTTTAATGAACAGAGTGGGGATACCAGTTGGAGTAATCTCTTCCCATCCGATAATGTTGGTGTAATTTCTAAGTAAGCTACCTACATTAAAACGCCAATCCATTTTGCCGTCATTATTAAATAGTGATTTAGATAAAACTGCCTAACGCCGTCGATCTCGATATGTTGAGCGAGAATCGTCATCGCCTGTTGTCGGTTAGTCGGTTGCTCTGCGATTACCGCTTGAAGTCCACTAAACACATTCTCATGGCGATTCGTATCGTATGCCACTGGAGCGATATCCAAGACCATAAGCTGTTTGACCAGTTGTGGAGCAATATCAGCGACTTTCATGGCGACTTTGCCTCCCATAGAGTGTCCTATCACGAGTGCAGATTGGACGTTTAAATGGGTAAGTAAATCAACGACATCTTGCGCCATGGAAGGATAATCATGAACATTGGTATGAAATGACAAACCATGATTTCGCAGATCAATACTGATCACGGAATGATCTTGTGAAAGATCGCGTGCCAGTAAGCCAAGATTACTGAAACTTCCAAACAATCCATGAATCAAAACAACCGTTTGGCCTTGGCCTTCTTGTTTATAGTTGAGCAATGCTGACATTTTATCTTATTCGTGATGGGTTTAACGTGGAGTATCCGTGAGGATCTCGTTATAATCCCCCAGAGTTTAAACATTGAGAATGTGAAAAGCGAATGAAAACAATTGAGGTTGATGAGGATCTATACCGTTTTATTGCAAGTCAAACTATGCATATCGGTGAAAGCGCCTCGGATATTTTGCGACGCCTTTTAAACCTTGATGGCCAGTTGCAGGAAGCAGAACTTGCTCCTGTTATCGAGCAGCCTCAAGGTATTGTAGTAAGTAAAGATGCGGGTAAAACAGATTCTGTAGACTTAGTGAAAGAGATGCGTTCTCTGCTGATTTCTGATGAATTTGCCGGATTAAAGAAAGCGATTGACCGCTTCATGTTGGTGCTATCAACCTTACATCAATTGAATCCAGAGGGTTTCTCTCAGGCGACCAAAGTAAAAGGACGCAAGCGTGTTTACTTTGCTGACAATGAAGAAACGCTATTGGCGAATGGCAATACTACCAAACCAAAAGCAATCCCAGGAACACCGTTTTGGGTAATCACGAATAACAATACCAGTCGTAAACGACAAATGGTTGAACAAGTGATGGCTAATATGGAATTCCAACCGGACTTAATAGAAAAAGTGACAGGTTCAATTTAAGAAACCTGATAGAAGCCTCATAATGTGTAGCGTTTAGCGGATATTATGAGGCTTTTGATTTTGTAAGTATATTTTAGAAAGGATGTCAAACATGGCTATGCACCCTCGTGCTGGGCAAAAAGCGCAGCAGGAAGATCTTCACAATATCCCAGCACTCGTTGCTAACTACTTCTTACTTCAACCAGATGCGGCGAATGCAGAACACAAAGTTCAATTTGGCACTTCTGGCCACCGCGGCACCGCAGATAAGCACACCTTTAACGAAAACCACATTTTAGCGATTGCTCAAGCGGTAGCGGAAGTTCGTGCTGAGCAAGGTACAACGGGTCCACTGTTTGTGGGTAAAGACACGCATGCGTTGTCGGAGCCTGCGTTTTCTAGTGTGATTGAAGTGCTGATTGCAAATGGTGTGAAAGTGATTGTGCAGGAAGACAATGGCTACACACCAACGCCGGGTATTTCCCATGCGATATTAACTTACAACATCACGCACGATGACAAAGCAGATGGTATCGTAATTACACCATCTCACAACCCACCACAAGATGGCGGTATCAAATACAACCCGACGCATGGTGGCCCAGCAGAGGCTGAACTAACTCAAGCGATCGAAGATCGTGCGAACGCTCTGATTGCTGAAGGTTTGCAAGGCGTTAAACGCCTACCATTAGCAGAAGCGAAAGCATCGGATCTATTTGTCGAGATGGACTTGGTGAAACCATACATCGATGATCTAGTGAACGTTATCGATATGGAAGCCATTCAGAAAGCAAATATTAAGATTGGTGTTGATCCACTAGGTGGCAGCGGTATCGATTACTGGCGTCAAATTGGCAAGGTATACAACCTAGACCTCACACTAGTGAGTGAAGCGATTGATCCATCTTTCCAATTCATGTCTCTAGACAAAGATGGCGTAGTGCGTATGGACTGTTCTTCGCCTTACGCAATGGCAGGTTTATTGGCACTTAAAGATGAATACGACTTGGCATTTGGTAACGACCCTGACTATGACCGTCATGGTATCGTAACGCCAAAAGGTTTGATGAACCCGAACCACTTTCTAGCAGTGTGTATCGATTACCTATACCGTCATCGTGATGCGTGGGGTAAAGACGTTGCTGTTGGTAAAACGCTAGTATCAAGTGCTCTGATTGACCGTGTTGTGGCTGATCTAGGTCGCGAGCTTTGCGAAGTACCTGTTGGTTTCAAATGGTTTGTTGATGGCCTATACACTGGTAAGTTTGGTTTTGGCGGTGAAGAAAGTGCGGGTGCGTCTTTCCTTCGTAAAGATGGCACGCCTTGGTCAACAGACAAAGATGGTATCTTGCTATGTCTTCTAGCAGCAGAGATCACGGCAGTAACAGGTAAGAACCCACAAGACTACTATGAAGAGTTGGCTGCTAAGCATGGCGAGTCTAAGTACAACCGTATTCAAGCTGTAGCGAATGGCCCACAAAAAGACGTATTGAAGAAGTTGTCACCAGAAATGGTTGCAGCGGAAACACTAGCGGGTGATGCAATCACTGCACGTCTAACGCACGCTCCAGGTAATGGTGCTGCAATTGGTGGTCTTAAAGTAACGACAGCCAATGGTTGGTTCGCTGCTCGCCCATCAGGCACAGAAGACATTTACAAAATTTACTGTGAAAGTTTCAAAGGTGAAGAGCACCTCAAGCAAATTGAAGCAGAAGCACAAGAAATTGTTAACCAAGTGTTTGTAGCCGCAGGCCTGTAATCGAGACAATATTCTTTAAGGGCTGACCATGTGTCAGCCCTTTTTTTTGCTCTACGAACTGGTCACTTATTTCTCTGTATTGGCATGATTTGGCCAAGAATCTTCAACGATGAACCAAAATTGACCGTTTTGAGTTTGAGCGTGAACAAATCGATTTGATGGTTTGTCGATTGGCGTTAAGTACTCATTGGTACCAATTGCCCATTGTGGCTTGGAAAGGGCGTAGAGTGGTTCGCCGATTTGCTCCCATTGGCTTTGATAGCACCAATAGCCAGTGACCTGATTAGGATCTAAGTCGTAGCCTAGGCATGCTTTAGGAACGTTTTCTTGACTAAAAGGATTGATGTAAAGTCGCCCTTGGAGCAGTAAGCGTTCTGCTGGGTTTTTATCCAATACCAATTGTTGATGAAACTCTTGCCTTTGGCTCATTTTGAGCTGATGAGTCAACATACGATCTAACTTTTTGTGCAATTGGTCGTGAGCGTTCGGCCCATACCAAATCCCCTGATGCAACAAATAGAACTTAATCGCAACTTCCCAGTGTTCGAATTCTTCGTCGTCAAGATTTTTAAGTATTAAATCAACCGCCCCAATCGTTCGACCCTTTGAGTCATTTAGTTGAATTTCTTCGGCAATCAACTCATACCGTGATGAATCAGTCAGGAGTTTGGTGCAAAGGTGTTGGTATAAGAAACCGAGCCGAGGATTCCCATTATAGTTTTCATCTCCTGATAGGGGGGAGGTAGGGATATTATCAACGGTAATAAAAGGGGGAGTGATTTTGAAGAGTGGAGGCGTGTTAGCAATCCATTGATAAAAGCGTTGTAGTGAGTTCATCCATTGTCCTTGTAATTACCAGGAAAGCACTTATTCACCAAAGCACTTATTTACCCAAGCACTTATTTGCCTATGCGACGTTAAGAGGCTTAGCTAAGTGACGAGCGCTGAATCTTGTCTCTTTGAGTTACTTGAATGTATTGTATAGAAATTTTGTCAGGTTGGGGGTGACACAACTAGCATCCTGATTATGGTTCGATATACACTTCCATTGAGCCGAAAAAATGGGAAGTAGCAATGAATAATTTACAGCTGGAAAAAATCCTCAATGAGAAGTTATCCCCTCAACTCATTAAAGATTATGCACCTAACGGTATGCAAGTTGAGGGTAAATCAGAAATCAAACGTATTGTTACTGGCGTAACCGCTTCACAAGCATTGATTGATAAAGCCATCGAGGTAAAGGCTGATGCATTGCTTGTTCATCATGGGTACTTTTGGAAAGGCGAATCAGAGCCTATTCGTGGAATGAAAGGGAAGCGCATTCGTAGTTTGATTAAAAATGATATTAACCTTTACGCCTACCATTTACCGTTAGATATTCATCCAGAATTGGGCAATAACGCTGAACTTGCGCGCTTGTTGAGTATCAACGTGGAAGGTGGGCTAGAAGGTCACCCACAGTCCGTGGCAATGTTTGGTCGTTTGAAGCAAGCGATGACAGGTGCTGAGTTCGCAAAAAAAATCCAACGAGTATTAAACCGTGAGCCTCTGCATATCGAGCCTAACAATGCCGACAAATTGATTGAGACGGTAGGTTGGTGTACCGGGGGCGGACAAGATTACATTGAGCTGGCTGCACAGCACGGTCTAGATGCTTTCATCTCCGGTGAGATTTCAGAGCGAACAACTTACGCAGCTCGAGAGTTGGATATTCACTATTTTTCGGCAGGGCATCATGCGACTGAGCGTTATGGCATCAAAGCGTTAGGCGAGTGGCTCGCAGAAGAACATGGGCTGGATGTAGAGTTTATCAATATTGATAATCCCGTTTAAATTAAAAGAAAGGGTTGCGATTTACGTTGCAACCCTTTTTTGTCTTTATTAGAGCTTAGAGCTTAGAGCTTAGAGCTTAGAGCTTAGAGCTTAGAGCTTAGAGCTTATTCGCGTTCATGCAGAGGAGAAAAATCGCGCTGACTTTCACCCATGTATAGCTGACGAGGGCGACCAATACGGTTTAGCGGGTCGCTGTGCATTTCGTTCCAGTGAGCAATCCAACCGATAGTACGAGAAATCGCGAAGATTACCGTAAACATCGAGACTGGAATACCGATCGCTTTTAGGATAATACCTGAGTAGAAGTCTACGTTCGGGTATAGCTTCTTAGATACGAAATATTCGTCAGAAAGTGCAATACGTTCAAGCTCCATCGCTACGTCTAGTAGTGGATCTTTAATGTTTAGTTCTTTTAGCACTTCGTGACAGGTTTCACGCATCACAGTAGCACGAGGGTCGTAGTTTTTGTATACGCGGTGACCAAAGCCCATCAAACGGAATGGATCGTCTTTGTCTTTTGCGCGCTCTACAAATTCAGGAATGTTATCGACACTGCCGATTTCTTCAAGCATCTTCAGACACGCTTCATTCGCACCACCGTGAGCAGGGCCCCATAGAGAAGCAATACCTGCGGCAATACAGGCAAATGGGTTTGCACCAGATGAGCCTGATAGACGAACCGTTGATGTTGAAGCGTTTTGTTCGTGGTCTGCGTGGAGCGTAAAGATTTTATCCATCGCACGAGCCACAACTGGGTTCACTTCGTACTCTTCACATGGATTAGCAAACATCATGTGCAGGTAGTTTTCTGCGTAACTTAGATCATTACGAGGGTAGATAAATGGTTGGCCGATAGAGTACTTGTAACACATCGCCGCCAGTGTTGGCATTTTTGAGATGAGTCGATACGCAGCAATCTCACGGTGCTCATCATTATTGATGTCTAGTGAGTCGTGGTAGAACGCTGCTAGTGCACCAACAACACCACACATCACCGCCATTGGGTGAGCATCACGACGGAAGCCATGGAAGAAGCTTGCGATTTGCTCATGCACCATAGTGTGGCGAGTTACGGTTGTTTTGAATTGCTCATATTGGTCACGGGTTGGGGCTTCACCGTATAGCAGGATATAACAAACTTCTAAGTAGTCTGCGTTATTGGCTAATTGATCAATCGGATAACCACGGTGCAAAAGAATACCTTTGCCGCCATCGATATAAGTGATTGATGATTCACAAGATGCAGTGGCAAGAAAACCAGGGTCAAAAGTAAAGTAACCATTGGCTCCCAGTTTACGAACGTCAATTACAGGCGTACCAATAGTACCATCCATAATTGGTAGCTCGATTGGCGCATGACCTTCAACATGAAGGGTCGCTTTCTTATCCGCCATAACAATCTCCTTTGCTTATTATTTAATCCGTCCAGGATGTTTATGTGCCATTTTTGTACTGTTGTTAAAGCTTAAAGTCAATTTTTCTCCATCTTTGTGTGCACTTGTTATGATTTTTCTCATGAAAATCGTTAAAAATCTGTTCTATGTAGCATAATTTGTTACATCAATTGTATTAGAATGTTGCTAGCCGTATATTGGCTCAGAAAATTTTGGTTAAATCCTTATAAGTTCGGGTCTAAAAACAAAAGTGAGGTTTGTTTATAGCGCTCGACAGTTAACAACTCATTTACAATTATCTCTCGGATTGTTGGGGTTATTTGTTAATCAATTGTTAACTTTTGCACGTTTGGAAGCTGAAATTGGTTATAACAATAAATGCTCAATGGAGCTGAGTGAGCAAGCCCGTGAAAGAAAGAAAGTCAAGACCTGTTAATTTAGATTTACAGACCATCCGCTTTCCCATCACAGCAATCGCGTCAATCCTACACCGTGTCTCTGGTGTGATTACGTTTGTTGCGGTGGGTATATTACTTTGGTTACTGTCCATATCTCTGTCATCCCCGATAGGTTTTATGGAAGCCGCAGACATTGTTGATGGCTTCTTCGTGAAACTGATTCTATGGGGCATCCTAACTGCACTTGCCTACCATATTGCTGGTGGCGTTCGTCATCTATTGATGGACTTAGGCCATTTCGAAGAGCTCGAATCAGGCGCGATGAGCGCTAAAGTTACGTTCGGTGCAACTGCAGTGTTATCACTATTGGCGGGGATCTTGGTATGGTAAAACACGTATCTTCATTTGGTCGTAATGGTGTACACGATTTCCTACTTATTCGTGCGTCAGCCATCATTATGACGTTATATACGATTTATCTGGTGAGCTTTTGTGCTTTCTCGGATATCTCTTACGCATCTTGGACCCAATTCTTTGGTGGTACATTCACTAAAGTCTTCACCATGTTGGCCCTTGTTTCCGTTCTTATCCATGCATGGATTGGCCTGTGGCAAGTGTTAACGGATTACATTAAGTGCGCGAAACTTCGTGGCGCACTACAACTTGGTGTAATTGCCGTGCTATTCGGTTATGTCTTCTCTGGTCTATTTATTTTGTGGGGTGCGTAAGTGTCTATTCCAGTTCGTGAATTTGATGCCGTAGTAATCGGCGCTGGTGGTGCGGGCATGCGCGCTGCACTGCAAATTTCAGAGCAAGGCCTATCTTGTGCTTTGCTGTCTAAAGTTTTCCCAACTCGTTCTCATACGGTTTCGGCACAAGGTGGTATTACCGTTGCGCTAGGTAACTCGCATAAGGATGATTGGCAATGGCATATGTACGACACAGTAAAAGGTTCAGATTACATCGGTGATCAGAATGCGATTGAGTACATGTGTAAGAATGGCCCTGAGTCTGTTATTGAGCTAGAGAAGATGGGCTTACCATTTTCTCGCTTTGATGATGGTTCTATTTACCAACGTCCATTTGGTGGCCAGTCTAAAGAGTTTGGTGGTGAGCAAGCTGCACGTACGGCAGCGGCAGCGGACCGTACTGGTCACGCGCTTCTTCATACTCTCTACCAGCAAAACGTAAAACACAAAACCACGATTTTCTCTGAATGGTACGCACTAGACTTGGTGAAAAACCAAGATGGCGCAATCATGGGTTGTACGGCTATTTGTATGGAAACGGGCGAGATTTGTTACTTTAAATCGAAAGCAACCATCCTAGCAACAGGTGGTGCGGGTCGTATCTATGCGTCTACAACCAATGCTCATATTAATACCGGTGACGGCGTTGGTATGGCGCTGCGCGCTGGCGTTCCGATGCAAGACATGGAAATGTGGCAGTTCCACCCAACAGGCATTGCTGGCGCAGGTGTTCTAGTAACAGAGGGCTGTCGTGGTGAAGGTGGTTACCTTCTAAACAAAGACGGCGAACGCTTTATGGAACGTTACGCACCAAACGCGAAAGATCTTGCGGGTCGTGATGTTGTTGCGCGCTCAATGATGATTGAAATCCGTGAAGGTCGTGGTTGTGATGGACCTTGGGGACCACATATTAAGCTGAAACTGGATCACCTAGGTAAAGATGTTCTTGAGTCACGCCTACCCGGCATCTGTGAACTTTCACGCACGTTCGCTCACGTTGACCCAGTTAAAGAACCAATTCCAGTTATCCCTACGTGTCACTACATGATGGGCGGTGTACCGACTCAGGTTTCTGGTCAAGCGATCAAACAAATGGCTGACGGCAGCGATGTTGAAGTTCAAGGTTTGTATGCTTGTGGTGAAATCGCATCAGTATCGGTACATGGTGCGAACCGTCTAGGTGGTAACTCACTGCTTGACCTTGTGGTATTTGGCCGCGCAACAGGCCTGCACCTTGGTGAAACATTGGCAGCACAAGCTGAGGCCCGCCCGGCAACAGAGTCTGATATTGAAGCATCTCTTGCACGTACCATGCGTTGGGAAAATAGTAAAGGCGGCGAAGACCCGGTTCAAATCCGCAAAGATTTACAATCTTGTATGCAAAATAGTTTCTCGGTATTCCGAGAGGGGGACGCAATGGCGACCGGCTTAGAAGAATTGAAAGTCATTCGAGACCGTCTACAAAATGCACATCTTGCTGATAAGTCCTCAGAGTTCAACACGCAGCGTATTGAGTGTCTTGAATTGGATAACTTGATGGAAACGGCTTTCTCGACAGCGGTAGCAGCAAACTACCGTATAGAAAGCCGTGGTGCACATGCCCGATTCGACTTCCCAGAGCGTGATGATGAGAACTGGCTATGCCACTCAATTTACAACCCGGAAACAGAAGCGATGACCAAGCGTGATGTAAATATGACGCCGACCCACCGTGAGGCGTTCCCACCAAAAGTACGTACATACTAAGAGGAGGAAATGACGATGAAACTTAACTTCTCTTTGTATCGCTACAATCCAGATGTTGATACAAAACCATACATGAAAGACTATGTCCTTGAAGTGGATGAAGGTTCAGACATGATGGTTCTGGATGCACTTATTCTGCTAAAAGAGCAAGATCCAACGATTGCATTTCGTCGCTCTTGTCGTGAGGGTGTATGTGGTTCAGATGGCCTCAACATGAACGGCAAAAATGGCTTAGCGTGTATTACTCCACTTTCTGCTTTATCTGGCGAACAGATTGTCATCAGACCGCTACCAGGGCTACCAGTAGTGCGCGATCTTATCGTTGACATGACACAGTTCTATGATAACTATGCAAAAGTTAAGCCTTTCTTGATTGATGACGGCGCGTTGCCACCATCAAGAGAAAACTTACAGTCACCAGATGAACGTGCACATTTAGATGGATTGTACGAATGTATCATGTGTGCATGTTGTACGACTTCTTGTCCATCTTTCTGGTGGAATCCAGACAAATTTATCGGCCCTGCTGGTTTACTCGCGGCCTATCGTTGGTTAATTGATAGCCGAGATACGGCAACTGATGAACGTTTGTCCGATCTTGATGATGCATTTAGCGTTTTTCGTTGCCATGGCATCATGAATTGTGTAAGTGTTTGTCCTAAGGGGCTAAATCCAACGAAAGCTATCGGACATATTAAGTCGATGCTGGTGAATCGTTCGATTTAATTAACAACAAAAATTGCCGACCTACTTAGGTCGGCTCTTAATAGCTCGGCGCAGACCGAAGCAAACGTGAAAACTACTGGTTAAGGGAAAATATGCACAACGGCGTGATGAAGGCATGGCTCGAGTCTTCACACTTGGCTGGCGCCAATGCAACGTATGTAGAGGACCTCTACGAACTGTATCTAAGTGATCCCGATCTGGTAAGTGAGGAGTGGAAACGCGTATTTGATGAGTTGCCTAAGAACTCAGAAGAAGTGGTTGAACAGCCACATTCGCGTGTCCGTGACTACTTCCGACGACTCGCTCAAGAAACAAAGCATTACAGTGTCCAAGTTAGTGATCCAGATGTCGACGCTAAGCAAGTAAAAGTTCTTCAGCTTATCAACGCATACCGCTTCCGCGGTCATGAAGCTGCAGAGCTCGATCCTCTAGGTCTATGGCAACGTCCACCTGTGGCGGAGCTGGACCCTGCATTCCACAATCTCACCGAAGATGACTTCGCAGAAACTTTCAACGTAGGTTCTTTTGCCGTTGGCCAAGAGACGATGCAGTTGAAAGATATCTACTCAGCACTGAAGAAGACTTACTGTGGTTCTATCGGTGCCGAATACATGCACATGACTGACACAGAGCAAAAGCGTTGGATTCAACAACGTTTAGAGTCTGTCGTAGGTCAGCCATCTTTCGATAAAGACGAAAAACGTACATTCCTTGAGGAGCTAACGGCTGCTGAAGGTCTTGAGCGATACTTGGGCGCTAAGTTCCCAGGCGCAAAGCGTTTTTCACTAGAGGGTGGTGATGCACTGATTCCGATGACAAAAGAGCTGATTCGTCATGCTGGTAAGAGTGGCATGCGTGAAGTGGTTATCGGTATGGCTCACCGTGGACGTTTGAATATGCTGGTCAACGTTCTTGGTAAGAAGCCACAAGATTTGTTCGATGAGTTTGCAGGTAAACACGATGATACATGGGGTACGGGTGATGTTAAGTACCACCAAGGTTTTTCTGCTGACTTTGCGACACCAGGTGGCGATGTTCACCTTGCGTTAGCCTTTAACCCATCTCACCTTGAGATTGTAAACCCAGTCGTTATCGGTTCTGTGCGAGCTCGCCAAGATCGCTTAGGTGATTTTGAGGGCAGTCGCGTGCTGCCAATCACTATTCATGGTGACTCAGCGATTGCTGGTCAAGGTGTGGTAGCAGAGACATTCAACATGTCTCTTGCGCGTGGTTTCTGTGTCGGTGGTACAGTGCGTATTGTTGTAAACAACCAAGTTGGTTTTACAACCTCTAACCCTCGTGATACACGCTCGACCATGTACTGTACTGACATCGCGAAGATGGTGCAGGCGCCTATTTTCCACGTTAATGCTGACGATCCAGAAGCGGTCGCTTTCGTAACACGTATCGCATTGGATTACCGCAACGAGTTTAAGCGTGATGTTGTGATTGATTTGGTTTGTTACCGTCGTCATGGTCATAACGAAGCGGATGAGCCGAATGCGACTCAGCCGTTGATGTACCAGAAAATCAAGAAGCATCCAACGCCTCGTAAGCTATACGCAGATGTATTGATCGACAAAAACGAATCAGACATTGAAGTCGCTACACAGCTTGTTAATGAATACCGTGACGCACTGGATAAAGGTGAAGTTGTGGTAAAAGAGTGGCGTCCAATGGCATTGCATTCGGTTGACTGGTCTCCGTATCTAGGTCATGACTGGGATGTTGCCTGGGAAAGCAAGTTCGATGAAACACGTCTAAAAGAACTTGGTCAGCGTCTCATTCAATACCCGGATAGCCATAAGCTACAAAGCCGTGTAAACAAGCTTTACAACGATCGTGCTGCCATGATTAGCGGTGAAAAAGCGATCGATTGGGGTATGGCAGAAACGTTAGCTTATGCGACGATCGTCGATGATGGTAAGCGTATTCGTATCTCTGGTCAGGATTCAGGCCGTGGTACTTTCTTCCACCGTCACTCGGTGCTGCATAACCAAAATGACGCAAGTACCTACATTCCGCTTGCTAATATTCATGACAAACAAGGTCCATTCCAAGTCTTTGACTCAGTGTTGTCTGAAGAAGCGGTATTGGCATTTGAATACGGTTACGCAACGGCAGAGCCAAGTGGTCTAACAATTTGGGAAGCACAGTTCGGAGACTTCGCAAACGGCGCACAGGTTGTGATTGACCAATTCATCTCGTCCGGTGAGCAAAAATGGGCTCGTCTGTGTGGCTTGACGATGCTTCTTCCACATGGCTATGAGGGTCAAGGCCCTGAGCACTCCTCAGCGCGTCTTGAGCGTTACTTGCAATTGTGTGCGGAACAAAACATGCAAGTTGTAGTGCCATCTACGCCAGCACAGGTTTACCACATGATCCGTCGTCAGGTGGTGCGTCCGATGCGTCGCCCACTGATAGTTATGTCACCTAAGTCGTTACTGCGTCATCCACTTTGTACATCAACATTGGAAGAATTGTCTGATGGCACATTCCAACCTGCAATTCCGGAAATCGATAATCTGGAAGCAAGCAAAGTGAAACGTGTTGTGTTCTGTTCTGGCAAAGTGTATTTCGACCTGCTAGAGCAACGTCGCAACAACGAACAAGATGATGTAGCTATTGTGCGTATTGAACAACTGTACCCATTCCCGATGGAAGAAGTACAAGCGGCGATTGCACAATACACGAACGTTGAAGATTTCGTATGGTGTCAGGAAGAGCCTCAAAACCAAGGCGCTTGGTACTGTAGCCAACATAACTTCCGTGCTGCTATTCCAGCAGGCGCAGATCTTAAATACGCAGGTCGCCCAGCTTCTGCTTCGCCAGCAGTAGGCTACATGTCGGTGCACTTGAAACAACAAAAAGCGTTGGTTGAAGACGCTCTGAATGTGAACTCAACAACTTCGAATTAAGAACTAGAAGTTAAAGGAAGAAACAGTTATGACAATTGAAATTCTGGTTCCAGACTTACCTGAATCAGTTGCAGATGCAACCGTAGCGACATGGCACAAAAAACCAGGCGACGCAGTAGAGCGTGATGAAGTTCTGGTTGATATCGAAACGGATAAAGTGGTGCTTGAAGTTCCTGCTCCGGAAGCCGGTGTTCTAGAAGCAATCATTGAAGAAGAGGGCGCAACAGTCCTTTCTAAACAGCTAATTGCAAGACTTAAGCCGGGCGCAGTTGCGGGCGAACCAACAGCAGACACGACAGAAGATACGCAAGCTTCTCCTGATAAACGTCACAAAGCAACATTGACTGAAGAAACTAATGACGCGTTAAGCCCTGCAGTTCGTCGCCTTCTTGCTGAACACGGCTTAGAGGCAAGCCAGGTGAAAGGTTCTGGGGTTGGTGGTCGAATCACTCGTGAAGACATTGACGCGCATCTTGCTAACGCAAAAGCCGCACCGAAAGCAGAAACACCTGCGGCGGTTGAAGCGCCAGCAGCGGCTCGCAGTCAAAAACGTGTTCCAATGACGCGTCTACGTAAGACAGTGGCAAACCGTCTTCTAGAAGCGAAAAACAACACGGCAATGCTGACCACGTTTAACGAAGTGAACATGAAGCCAATCATGGACCTTCGTAAGCAATACAAAGATCAATTCGAAGAGCGTCATGGTATCCGTCTAGGATTCATGTCTTTCTACGTGAAAGCTGTAACTGAAGCGCTGAAGCGTTACCCAGAAGTAAACGCGTCAATTGACGGTGATGACATTGTTTACCACAACTACTTCGACATCAGCATGGCGGTATCAACGCCACGCGGCCTAGTGACGCCAGTTCTAAAAGACTGCGATACCCTAGGTTTTGCTGATGTTGAAAAAGGCATTAAAGAGTTAGCAATCAAAGGCCGTGACGGCAAGCTAACGGTGGATGAGCTAATGGGCGGTAACTTCACTATTACTAACGGTGGTGTATTTGGCTCATTGATGTCGACACCGATCATCAACCCACCACAATCTGCAATTTTGGGTATGCACAAAATTCAAGATCGTCCGATGGCGGTGGATGGCAAAGTGGAAATTTTGCCAATGATGTATCTCGCTCTATCTTACGACCACCGTTTGATTGATGGTCGTGAATCAGTGGGCTTCTTAGTAACGATTAAAGAGTTACTAGAAGATCCAGCACGTCTGTTATTAGACGTTTAATATCGCTAAAACGTCGAGTTGTCTGTGATGACTCGACGTCTACGGTAGCTAAGGCTAGACTGGCTCAGCGTCTGGCCTTCACTTGAACTGCTCGGATATACAATAAGCAGTTGATTTGAGAAGACCCTACAGATGTACCGCAATCATAGCGGTGTTATGGAAATTATAATTCCCTTAAGGGAAAAACAAACGGAATATCAAAATGAATTTGCATGAATACCAAGCCAAACAGCTGTTTGCAGAATTCGGTTTGCCTGTACCGGAAGGCTACGCATGTGATACGCCACAAGAAGCTTTCGAAGCGGCGGGTCGCATTACAACAGATAAGAAAGTCGTAAAATGTCAGGTTCACGCTGGTGGCCGCGGTAAAGCGGGTGGCGTAGAGCTGCACGACACCAAAGATGGCGTAAAAGAATTCGCTCAAAAGTGGCTAGGTAAGAACTTGGTGACTTACCAAACAGACGCAAATGGTCAGCCTGTTACTAAAATCCTTGTAGAAGAAGCGTCTAACATCGCTAACGAACTTTACCTTGGTGCGGTTGTTGACCGTGCAACTCGTAAGATCGTTTTCATGGCTTCGACTGAAGGTGGGGTGGAAATCGAAAAAGTTGCGGAAGAAACGCCGGAGCTAATCCACAAAGCAGCAATCGATCCATTAGTAGGCCCTCAGGCTTACCAAGGTCGTGAGTTAGCGTTCAAACTTGGTCTTGAAGGTGACCAAATTAAACAATTCGTTAAGATCTTTATGGGTCTTGGCACTATGTTCTCTCAGTACGACCTAGCGCTACTAGAGATCAACCCACTGGTGATTACTGGTGAAGGCAACCTACTGTGTCTTGACGGTAAGATCAACATCGACTCAAATGCACTATATCGTCAGCCTAAGCTTCGTGAAATGCACGATCCTTCACAAGAAGACGAGCGTGAAGCGCACGCAGCTCAGTGGGAGCTGAACTACGTAGCACTCGATGGCAATGTGGGTTGTATGGTTAACGGCGCGGGTCTAGCGATGGGTACAATGGACATCGTAAACCTACACGGTGGTAAGCCTGCTAACTTCCTAGACGTAGGTGGCGGCGCAACAAAAGAGCGTGTAGCAGAAGCATTCAAAATCATCCTATCTGATGACAACGTGAAAGCGGTTCTAGTAAACATCTTCGGCGGTATCGTTCGTTGTGACATGATCGCAGAAGGCATCATCGGTGCCGTGAAAGAAGTCGGTGTAACGGTGCCTGTTGTTGTTCGTCTAGAAGGGACTAACGCTGACCTAGGTCGCGAAGTTCTTGCTAATTCTGATGTTGATATCATTGCTGCTGAGTCGCTAACAGATGCTGCTCAGAAAGTTGTTGCTGCTGCGGAGGCTAAATAATGTCTGTACTAATTAACAAAGACACTAAAGTAATCTGTCAGGGCTTCACTGGTGGGCAAGGTACGTTCCACTCAGAGCACTCGATTGCTTACGGTACACAAATGGTAGGTGGTGTATCTCCAGGCAAAGGTGGTCAAACTCACCTTGGTCTTCCAGTATTTAACACAGTACGTGAAGCGGTAGAAGTGACTGGCGCAACGGCTACAGTAATCTACGTCCCAGCACCATTCTGTAAAGATGCAATCCTAGAAGCAATTGATGCTGGAATTGAGCTCATCGTAACCATTACGGAAGGCATTCCAACTATTGATATGATCGATGTGAAAGTGAAGTTAGAGGAAACAGGCGTTCGCATGATTGGCCCTAACTGTCCGGGTGTTATCACGCCTGATGAGTGTAAGATTGGTATCATGCCTGGTCATATCCACAAGAAAGGTAAAGTGGGCATCGTTTCTCGCTCAGGCACACTAACATACGAAGCAGTCAAGCAAACGACTGACGAAGGCTTTGGTCAATCTACGTGTGTTGGTATCGGTGGTGACCCAATTCCAGGTTCAAACTTCATCGACATCCTGAAACTTTTCCAAGAAGACCCTGAAACAGAAGCAATTGTAATGATTGGTGAAATCGGTGGTACTGCGGAAGAAGAAGCAGCGGCTTACATCAAAGAAAACGTAACGAAGCCAGTGGTTTCTTACATTGCGGGTGTTACTGCTCCTCCTGGTAAGCGTATGGGGCACGCCGGTGCAATCATCTCTGGTGGTAAAGGTACGGCAGAAGACAAGTTCGCAGCACTAGAAGCAGCTGGCGTTAAGACTGTAAAATCTCTAGCTGAGATTGGTCAAGGTCTGCGTGAAGTGACGGGTTGGTAAGATAAACCAAATAGCAAGACACAAAAGCCTGCAATGTTGCAGGCTTTTTGTTCTTATTTTCAACAACTTAATTTTTCTAATAATCTAAGCTTTGCGTCGGATTAGCTGGCTTAACATAAACAAACTTGTCGCACTAATCACAACGGATGGGCCTGCAGGTGTATCAAAGTGCCACGAGAGGCTTAAGCCCATGAGCACCGCGATCGAACCAATGATTGAAGCGAAAAAGGCCATTTGCTCCGGTGATGATGATACTTTACGAGCGGTTGCTGCTGGGATGATTAATAGGGAAGTCATAATCAGTGCACCAACAAACTTCATGCCGACTGCGATTACTACACCCACCATTAGCATTAGAACTAAACGAACCAAGTCAGTATTTACGCCCTCGACAGCGGCTAATTCTTCGCTAACAGTACTTGATAGTAAAGGACGCCAGAATATGTACAAGCATGCACTAACGGCAACAACACCAGCATAGATGAACATCAAATCTTGAGGAGATACTGCAAGTAAATCACCAAATAAGTAGCTCATTAGATCAATACGGACATTATCTAAAAAACTCACTGAGACTAAGCCGATCGAAAGTGCACTGTGGGCCAAAATACCGAGTAGGGTGTCGGTAGCAACGAGCTGTTGTTTTTGCAGAGTCACCAATAGTACAGCGAGTGCTAAACAGCAGACTAATAAAGCGAGATATAGGTTTACATTGAGCAGAAAACCAAGCGCCAGTCCCATTAAGGAAGCGTGTGCGAGTGTATCTCCAAAGTAGGCCATTTTGCGCCAAACCACGAATGAACCTAGTGGACCTGCGATAATTGCAATACCAATACCGGCCAGGATTGAGGGTAATAGAAATTCAATCATGTTGATGATGCCCATGTGAATGGTGAGTGCAAGCGTTCGCATCCCCTTTTACTGGTGAACCGGATAAATCGTGATGGTGATGCTCGTGATCGTGGTGATAAAATGCCAAAGATTCTCGTGTTGCATTGCCGAATAACGCAATGTAGGACGGATGTTGTGTAATCGTCGCAGGAGAGCCTGAGCAGCATACATGATGGTGGAGGCAAATGACGTCATCGGTTTTTGCCATCACTAAATGCAAGTCATGGGATACCATAAATACGCCACAATCAAAACGATGGCGAATGCTTTCAATGAGGTCATATAAATCAATTTGACCTTGAACATCAACACCTTGAGCAGGTTCGTCAAGCACAAGAAGCTCTGGCCGTTGCAATAAAGCTCGAGCTAACAATACGCGTTGGTTTTCACCGCCGGAAAGTCGATGCATATTGCTGCCAATCAGATGATCGGCTCCGACAAGTTTAAGTGCTTCAATACATTCTTGTTTACTGTATTTTCCTGCTAAATTTAAAAACGGATAACGTTTAGCGGCAGTGAGTCATTAAGCTTCAGCTTCTGCGGAACGTAACCAATTTTTAGTTTGCGCTTTTTAGTCAATTGGCCACTGGTTGGCTTTTGTAGACCTAAAATAACTTTAACTAATGTCGATTTTCCCGCTCCGTTGGGACCAATTAGGGTGGTGATTTTGCCCTTTTCTAATTCCATGGTGATATTGTCGAGAACTCTACGCTCATCGAATTCGACGCACAGGTGTTCAAGACGGACTAGTGAAGACATGAATGAAACTCATTTGCAAATCAATTGTGTTATAATGTAACATTATGGCACTTTCAACGCCATACCCCAAGTAAAACTATGAAAAGAACTATAATTCTTGCAGTCTCAGTAATGTTAGCTTTGCCTGCTCATGCGGTAACGGTTTTAACCAGTATTAAGCCGATTCAAATGATCACAACTGAGCTGACGGATGGTGTTACGACTCCCGATGTCTTACTCCAGAATAATGCCTCGCCACACGATTATGCACTGCGCCCGTCCGACGTTAAGAAAGTGGCATCAGCAGATCTCGTTATTTGGTTTGGTCATGATCTTGAACCGTTTTTGGAAAAAGTGGTGACTGACAGAGACAATACTTTAACATTGAGCCAAATCCCGGATTTGTCGTTACGCGAGTTTGGTAGTGAGCATGATCATGACCATGATGGCCATCATCACGGTACTCATGATCCGCATTTTTGGTTAGGAATTGCGCCAGTTGAGCAAGTGGCAAATGTTATTGCCAACAAACTTGCGGAAGTGGATCCACGCAATGCGAATGTCTATGCTAAAAATTTGCAAAAATTCAAAGAACAGCTTAAAGCGACAGATGCAGAGATTAAGCAGCAGCTTACGCCTGTCCAAAATAATGGCTATTTTGTCTTCCATGATGCTTATGGATATTTTGAGGAGCGTTACCAATTAAATCAATTGGGGCACTTCACCGTATCTCCAGACCGTAAACCAGGAGCCAAAACACTGATTCATATTCGTAAAACGCTTGCATCTGGTGAGGTTGCTTGTGTTTTCTCAGAGCCTCAATTTACCCCGGCAGTGATTGAGAGTGTTATGCGTGGGAGTGATGTAGGAACTGGTGTGCTTGATCCTTTGGGTAGCGAGATTGAAGTGCAGCCTGGCAGTTACTTCGTGTTTCTCAAAACGCTGTCAAATAACTTTAGTCAGTGCTTGCAGAGTAAGCAGTAATACGTCTTACATCTTAAATTGAATCTGTATTTATCGTGATCCTCACAGTAAGAATTGCAACCTTAGTTAAGGCGATACTTTTATCCGTCAGTATTTAAGATATTATTATTCATAATTAGCCGCTCAAAATAACTACATAGGCCTTTAGATTTAAGTCTAACGAGTACTAGAGCGGCTCATCATTATTGAATAAAGGATATTCATCTTGCTGCGTTATTTGTCCCAAGTTTTACTGGGGCTCTTACTTTCATTCCCAGTTTTTGCTTTGAATGGTTCAAATTCCATATTTTATCCTCTACCAAGCCAGGCAGAGGGTACGTTCGTTGCAGCAAAACAGCTATTTCTTGGGGCCCAAGGGGGATTGTGGATTCACGATGTCCATGGCCGGGTGCTCTTTTACGATGGTCAAAATACACTGCCGAAGTCCGGTAGTTTTCTGCATCACCAAGCTGAACAGCTAACCTTTCACAAAGGCTCCTTTTGGACATTCGTTGAAAATGAAGTTTATCAAGCTTATCCAAATCAAGAGCGACAACTAATTTTTAGTTTGAACCCAGGTGCGCAAATTCGAAAAATTGGTGCATCAGGGAATTACATTTGGGTGAGCGATGGCGCGAATTTCTACACTTATGACCTTTCAACTAACGAGCTGACATCGACCTCTTTATTGCACTTGTATCAACACAGCAACAACAGCTATGTTTACATTAATGACGCAATTTTTATAGAAACTAAGTGGGTGCTTGCTACAACATCTGGTGTTTACTTGTCAGATGGTGACCGGTTTAACCATGTTGCGAGTTCTGGTAAGAATTACATCGAAAAGTGTATTACTCACCAGCTCGGCGTGAAATATTAGTCGGAACCTTAAAAGGCGCACTTGTTTTAATATTTACGATCCGAGTCAGCCAGTGGTTCGAATTGGTGAATCGCATGTGCTGACGTTTGCTGAAAGCAATAAGGAATATTGGATCGGCACGGAACATGGCTTGTATTTGTACTCGTTTTTAACCGGTGACATTACTAAAGTCGCACCGGCAAGTTTTTTAGAGTTGGAACTCGCCGATACAAAGATTTACGCCTTACTCAATGACAACATGGGCGGGATGTGGATCGCAACCAATCAAGGCATTCGTTATTATTCGCTGTTCAGTAAGCAGTTTGAGCGTATTGTTTTTAGTCGCCATGGCTCTCAGTCACTCTCAGGGCGAATTCGCCAAACAGAAGTCGGTTCAGATGGTTCTCTATGGTTCTCAGACGATCATAGGTTGTACCGCTCGACACCTACGGGGATCTATCAGGTGCTTCAAGTGCCATCGAGAATTAATGCGTTTACTTTGCTTGATGGCTATCTTTGGTTAGCGACATCTGAGGGCCTAGAACTTAGGAGCATGGAGGACTATAACCTCGTTACCTTACCTTTCTTATCCCAATTTTCAGAGAAAGCTATTGATCATATTGTTTCTAACGATGCCCAGCAGATCTGGCTTTCAAGTGGCTACCATTTATTCAATCTCAATATTGAAAAACAAAAGGTGCACAGTTTGGGGAGTGATTGGATTGTAAGTCGATACTTACCAGCCAAGCTTACCCAGCTATATGCTTATGATTCCTCGCTACTTATTGGTACTGACCACGGTGTGTATGAATATGATGGTGAAAGGATTCGCTTCAATGATTTTTCTCAGCAGTATGGTGAATCAGTCGATATGGTAACCGCGGCTGATGGTGCTCAGTGGTTTGCCTCTTCTTACGGTGTATTCAAAACGGTTCCGGGGAGCAGGCTAAAACAAGTGGTTGAACTTAGTGTGCCGAATTCTCGACCTGCTTGTATGGTTAGTGATGAAAAAGGTGTCTGGTTATCATCTTCTGTTGGTTTGAGTTATTACCGACTGTCAGGTCAATTGCTTACGCATTACCCGTCATCATCAGGCTTGATTAATAACGAATTTTTGATGGGAGTCTGCGATATACGTCATGGAGACGGACGTGAAAGAACATTATTTTTTGGCTCTCAATATGGTTTGGTTAAGGCGGACGCGTCAACGCTATTAGTCTCAAACACTCCGGAGTCAAAGTTGATCGTTAGTCAGGTCGTATTTGAAGATAACGTTGTAGAGGTTGGAAGCGCACAATTAGAGCGAATGGAATTGCCTTATGGATCGTCGTTGAGTTTTTTATTCGGAGTAATGCCTTATCCTGACCGACAAAACATATATTACCGATTGAATGAGGGAGACAATTGGCAGGTTCTCGAAGGTCGTCAGTTGACATTGGAACACTTGAATACGGGGAATTACCACCTCCAAGTGAGTAATGATGCTCAGAGAAAAGATAATCAAGTGGGCTTGGAAGCTCGGTTTACCGTATTAAAACCGTGGTATTTATCTAAGATAGCGATCATTGGGTTTGTGATAACTTCATTGCTGTTTGTCGTGGTTGTTGTGTATTGGCGTTCTCGATATGTTGTACAAGCAAACCGAGAACTGGCTGCGCAAGTAACGTTAAAAACAAATCAGTTGAGGCATCAAAGCCGGGTGCTACTAAATAGTAATCAACAACTCAGGAAACAAATTCAAGTAAGAAACTTATTGGTTGATCACGTCGCACTCTCGATTAAAGCGAGTATTGACTATATTGCGAAAAATAGACTCAACGATCTTGATACGGCCACTAGTGACCATTTGTCTAAGACATATTGGCAGCTTAATGAATTGAAGCGTGCACCTGAGAGCAATAATGGCTACAGCCAAAACTATAACTTGAGCCAAATTACCCAATCTATTGTTGATGTATGGCAAGAAGACTTCCATAAAGTGGGCATTCGTGTCGATCTTCATGATGAAGAAAAAGCCCACAGAATCGCCTTGGTAAGCTTTAATCTTGATGTCATTTTTAACAGTATATTCGCGAATGTGATTAAGCGCTCTTTTCGTGGGCAATCACTTAAAGTAATTATTGAAGACAACGATGAGACCATTTCACTGAGTTTTATTGACCATGGCAGTCAATTGTCGAATAAAGCGGTGAATTCACGCTTAATGAATAACAGTGATTTAAGCATTGATAACCTGAAAGATTTAGTCGACGCTAGCGGCGGTGAATTATCAATATTTACCTCCGATGCGCAAAATAAGATTCAGATATTCTGGCCACGAGCTCAAGAACAGGTTTCTGTTGAGGAAAACATAACGGAATTTGTTGACGAACCTCAGCAAGAAGAAACCATGACAGCGGAGAGAGAGTGGCTGTTAAAAGTCTATCAGTTAGTCGATGAACATTATCATGATGCCGAGTTTGGAACTGCATCAGCGGCCAAGATGCTCTTTATGTCTGAACGAAGTCTTCAAAGACGATTTAAATCGGCTTCTTCAAGAACGTTAAAAGATTACCTGACAGAGGTAAGATTAGAAACGGCTTGTGAGCAATTGCTTGCGGGGGAGAAAATCAGCGAAGTGGCATTCAACTGCGGCTTTAATGACCCATCGTATTTTAGCCAGAAGTTTAAACTGCACTTTGGTTTGCCCCCATCAAAATTTGCAATGACTCAAGATAGCCAAGTGAGTGTGTAGATGCCGCCATAGATTTCTTGTTTAGCCCAGCCTAGTCGCTGGGCTTTTTATTTTTGTAAGAGGCATCATCGAGTGTGACTGTTAAAGGCCCCTCAGCTTCGGGTCCGCATTCATATCTTAAATTAATCCATATAAATGTGTGTGCGACTTTTAGCGAGGGCTTTACGTTGACGGGCATATTAGATGCTAGCTTGTTTAGAGAGAAAGTAGGGCAAGTTTAAATAGTGAGTACTTGAATGCGCCTTGAATAGTATGGCAAATATTAGGAAAGTTCTTGAGATAAGAGATAAGAGATAAGAGATAAGAGATAAGAGATAGAAAAAAATATCGTGGTATAGCCGGGGGGACTATACCACGGGTGTCAATGACACCTTCGCTTGCTGCCGGAGTGGCATGTTTCCATGCCACCTCTGGAATTCAATTGAGAGGTCGCCCTCTCGATGGATTAACTATACGAGGACTTACTTATTTTTCTTATAAAATTAACGACATAATTATATGATTAATCCGACAATACGCCAAAGCTGCCTTAAGGCGTTGTTTTAAATGACTTTATTTTTATCCTTGATTGATTAATCTTTGCATTTTCGATGTTAAAGTTTGATTTAATGTTAATTTTGACGAAAGTGACGAGGTTTTTATTTACGAAATTGACGAGTGATTTTACTAAATCATTCGTGGAATCTTTGATTTCACACAATGAATAATGATGTACGGAAGAGTAAGATTGGATATTATTCTTAATAATAATATTTATCATTTTCACTACTATTGAAGGCCGTTATGAAGTTATCAGAGATTAAGCCTGGCGAAACAGCAACGATTAGACTTTTGGAAGGTTTGACTTCCGATGTTAGGAAAAAGTTGATGGTAATGGGTTTACTTCCTAATACTGAAGTGAAAGTTATTCGACGCGCACCGATGGGTGACCCGCTTCAAGTTGAAGTGCGTGGTGTTTCGGTTGCGCTACGTGAAGCGATTGCCCAAAACATCGAAGTGGAGCGCGCATAATGCAATATCAAATTCTTACAGTTGGTAACCCAAACAGTGGTAAAACCACATTATTCAATGGACTGACTGGTGCTAAGCAGCAGGTAGGTAACTGGGCTGGCGTAACGGTAGAAAAGAAAACGGGTCAGTTTAAGCACGCAGGTGATGACTTTTTACTGACAGACCTCCCAGGTATTTACTCTCTAGATAGCGGTAATGATAGCAATAGTATTGACGAGTCTATCGCATCACGAGCGGTCCTGACTCATCCTGCAGATCTGATCATCAACGTTGTCGATGCGACGAGTCTTGAGCGTAGCTTATATATGACGCTACAACTGCGCGAGCTTGGTCGTCCGATGATTGTTGTATTGAACAAAATGGATGCGCTTAAGCGTGAACGCCAAGTCATCAACATTGCAGAACTAGAAAAGACATTGGGCTGCCCAGTGGTGAGTTTGTCTGCAACTAACAAAGCACAAGTTGCTGAGTTCAAAGAGAAGCTACATAAAGCTGTGGTTCAAGGTGTCGCGCTTAAAGACATCTCATTGAACTACGGCGAACAGATGGAAGCGGCGATCAACAACATTTCTAATCTTTTTAATGATCAAACCGTTTCTCACCGTGCTCTCGCGATTCGTGCGTTAGAAAAAGATGCTCTAGTCCTAAATAGTATGTCCGATGCTGATCGTAATGTGGTTGAAAACGCGATTGTTGGGCTTGAACTTGATGTCGATTTGCATGTTGCTGACACTAAATACACGCATCTTCATGAAGAGTGCAAAAAAGTTCGTCGTAGTGAAGGCAAGCTAAGCAGAAGTGTTACTGAAAAACTTGACCAGTTCATCTTGAATAAGTGGGTAGGTATCCCATTTTTCTTTGTTGTGATGTACTTGATGTTCATGTTCTCTATCAATATTGGTAGTGCGTTCATTGATTTCTTCGATATTGGCGTTGGTGCTCTATTGGTTGATGGTGGTCACCATCTTTTAGACGGTCATCTGCCTGTTTGGTTAGTGACGATTATCGCTGATGGTATCGGTGGTGGTATCCAGACGGTTGCTACCTTTATTCCGGTGATCGCATGTTTGTACTTGTTCCTAGCCGTGCTTGAAAGTTCAGGTTACATGGCTCGCGCAGCATTCGTGCTTGATAAAGTGATGCAGAAAATCGGCCTACCGGGCAAAGCATTTGTACCGCTAGTACTTGGTTTTGGTTGTAACGTGCCGTCAATCATGGCGACTCGAACGCTAGACCAAGAGCGTGAACGCAAACTGGCAGCATCTATGGCGCCATTTATGTCATGTGGAGCACGTCTGCCTGTATACGCTCTGTTCGCAGCGGCATTCTTCCCAGGATCTGGTCAAAACATCGTATTTGCACTTTACTTGCTTGGCATCGTCGCTGCGATCTTTACTGGTCTATTTCTTAAGCATACGCTTTACCCTGGTAGCAGTGATACCCTAGTGATGGAAATGCCAGACTACGAACTACCAACAGTGCAAAACGTTGTGATCAAGACTTGGCAAAAACTGAAGCGTTTTGTACTAGGTGCAGGTAAAACAATCGTCGTTGTAGTGGCGATCCTAAGCTTCTTAAACTCACTTGGTATGGATGGAAGCTTTGGCAACGAAGACAGTGAAAACTCTGTGCTTTCAAGAGCAGCACAAGTCGTGACTCCTGTATTCTCACCAATCGGCGTTCAAGAAGACAACTGGCCTGCGACTGTTGGTATTATTACTGGTATCTTCGCAAAAGAAGCGGTAGTCGGCACGCTGAATAGCTTATACACCACACCAAGTGATGGCGAAGAAGCGGAATTTGATCTAATGGCTAGCCTAGAAGAGGCGGTAATGAGTATCCCTGAAAACCTTGCTGGTTTGAGCTACTCTGATCCATTGGGCATTGAAGTGGGTGACCTAACCGACTCAAACGCAGTCGCGGAAGAGCAAGAAGTCGATGCTTCTATCTTCGGGAATATTAAATCTCAGTTTGCTTCTGGCAATGCAGCCTTTGCTTACTTGATCTTTATCCTATTGTACACACCATGTGTGGCGGCGATGGGTGCTTACGTACGTGAATTCGGTCATAAGTTCGCACGCTTTATTGCGGTATGGACAATGGGCCTCGCTTACCTATGTGCAACGTTTTACAACCAGTTGACGCATTTTGCAGATAGTCCAATCACCAGTGGTATTTGGATCGCGGTGATCGTGGCAATCTTCCTTGGTACTTACCGCGTATTTAAGCGAATTGGCAAGAAACAACAAGGCGCACTAGAGGTGCAAGTCGTATGATTTTAAAAGAGCTTTATCAATACATTGCAGACAAAGGAACCGTCTCCCAGTCAGATCTGGCTAAGCAGTTTGGGATGAGTGAAGATGGTGCCGACGCAATGTTAAGTGTATGGATTAAAAAGGGTAAAATTAGCCGTCTAGTCGACACCAATAAAGCTCATGACGTGACTCGAGTACGCTACTCGGTGACCAAGCAAGATGGTCTATCTCTGACAGTCACCATGTAGTCATAAAAAGTTATTACGTAAAAACGACAAAGCCGCATCTGTAACGATGCGGCTTTTCTTTGGCTGTTTTTTGAGCTCTGGTGATAACAAGTCAGAATGACCAGCTATGTACTCTTAAAGATCAGTTTTTGGTACAAATGATCAGTTATTTAGTACTAATGAACAGATGTTCAAAACTATTGGTGTAACTCAGGCCTTTTGGAAAATAGAACTCAGTGACAGCACGTTTTTAATACGGCCAAGCATTTCATTTTGCTCTTTTTCTATGCGGAATTCACCTTTGGTGTTGCCCCAAACCGGCCCTGGCCATGCAACGTCATCTTTAAAGCGAGCAATGTGGTGAATGTGCAGTTGTGGCACCATGTTGCCTAGAGCACCAAGATTTATCTTGTCAGGGAGAAATGTCGCTTCCAGTGCTTGGCTTACCGCTTGAGATTCGAGCAAAAACTGCTGTTGCTCTTGCATTGGCAAGTGGTGCAGCTCTTTTAGGTTTGCACGTTTCGGTACCAAGATAACCCACGGTACGGCATTGTCTTTATGCAGAAGGGCCACACAAAGCGGGAAGTGACCAATGACAGTGGTATCTTTTGCTAATTGAGGGTGCAGTTCAAAACTCATTATTATTGTCCGGTTTGAATTGGATGAAATCAGTATACGTCAGATAAAACAAAAGGTTGACGCTTTCACGTCAACCTTTCTAATTATATCGAATGCTGATTCGTTTCTTACATGCGCTCTAGAGTATTGATACCTAGTAGAGACAGACCTTGCTTGATGGTCTTCGCTGTTAGTGCTGCAAGTTTCAGGCGGCTTTGTTTTACTGCTTCGTCTTCAGCAACTAGGATCGGGCATGCTTCGTAGAAGCTAGAGAATTGACCTGCTAGTTCGAATAGGTAGCTACACATGATGTGTGGTTGACCTTCACGAGCGACAGATTGAACCGCTTCTTCGAACTGCATAAGTTTTGCGATAAGCGCTTTTTCTTTCTCGTCAGTGATCTTGATTTCACCTTGTAGCTCATCCATAGACACGCCAGCTTTTGCGAAGATAGATGCTACGCGAGTGTAAGCGTATTGCATGTACGGAGCAGTGTTACCCTCGAACGCTAGCATGTTGTCCCAATCGAACACGTAGTCAGTTGTACGGTGCTTAGAAAGGTCTGCGTATTTAACCGCTGCCATTGCAACAGTATTTGCGATCGCTTTCTTCTCGTCTTCAGCCAGTTCTGGGTTCTTAGATTCGATCAGCTGCGCTGCACGAACTTCTGCTTCATCAAGAAGATCTGCTAGACGAACCGTACCGCCCGCACGAGTCTTGAATGGCTTACCATCTTTACCTAGCATCATGCCGAACGCGTGGTGTTCAAGAGAAACAGATTCTGGGATGTAACCTGCTTTACGAACGATAGTCCAAGCTTGCATTAGGTGCTGGTGCTGACGAGAGTCGATGAAGTAAAGCACACGATCTGCGCCGAGTTCTTCATAACGGTATTTTGCACAAGCAATGTCTGTTGTGGTGTATAGGAAGCCGCCGTCGCGTTTTTGAACGATAACGCCCATCGCTTCGCCGTCTTTGTTCTTGAATTCTTCTAGGAAAACAACTTGTGCGCCGTCATCTTCAACTGCAAGACCTTGTGCTTTAAGATCTGCTACGATTTTAGGTAGCATGTCGTTGTACATGCTTTCGCCCATTACGTCATCACGCGTAAGAGACACGTCTAGACGATCGTAGTTACGCTGGTTTTGGATCATGGTTACGTCCACCAGCTTCTTCCACATCTCTGCGCAGAACTCGTCACCGCTTTGCAGCTTCACTACGTAGCCGCGAGCTTTTACTGCAAACTCTTCGTCTTCGTCGTATAGCTTTTTCGATTCACGGTAGAAACCTTCAAGATCAGCCAGTTCCATAGAAACTTCGCCAGACTCTTGTTGCACACGTTCAAGGTTCGCGATAAGCATACCGAACTGAGTACCCCAGTCACCGATGTGGTTCGCACGGATCACTTTGTGACCTAAGAACTCAAGAGTACGTACCACCGCATCACCGATAATGGTTGAGCGTAGGTGACCAACGTGCATTTCTTTAGCAACGTTTGGTGCAGAGTAGTCAGCTACGATGGTTTGTGCTTCTTCTGCCGCTACGCCAAGACGCGAGTCAGCAAGTGCTGCTTCAGCTTGCTTTGCTAGGAACTCTTCGCTTAGGAAAATGTTGATGAAACCAGGGCCTGCGATTTCTGTTTTGCTCGCAATGCCATCTAGGTCTAGAACATCCAGTACTTTCTGTGCAAACTCTCGAGGGTTAGTACCCAGTTTTTTAGCAACGCCCATTACGCCGTTTGCTTGGTAGTCACCAAATTGTGGCTTTGCTGATTGACGAACGGCTGCAGGGCTGCCTGCAGGTGCGCCAGCGGCTTCAAGAGCCTGAGATACTTTGTCATTAATAAGTGCTTGGATATTCACACGCGTTTCCTTCAAGTCAAGGACGAAGAACCCGGAAAAGTAAGTGCCGAGTTCTGTTGGAGTTCACAAAAATGGGGGTAATGATAACAACTTTCTTGCTTTTCATACAGAGAGGAATTGGGGAATTTTAGACTTTTTCGATTGAATGGAAATGTTCACGCTAGAATCCAAGGTTATACGTCAAATCTACTCGTTTTAAGTCGTTTGGGTATCGGCCATTTTAGGTTTACTATGGCGCGCAAAGTAAAGAAACAGCAGCCCTAAAAGAGAGCCATGATGACGACTCAACTTATTGAAAAACGCTTAACACCAGAATTAATGATTCAAGATCTCGATGCTTTTATGGCAAAGATAGAAGATTTGGCTTCGATGTTGAGGTTGGATCTGAGTTTTGCTCAAGCGGATCATATTGCACTTCGTATTAATGATGCAGAGACTGCAAAAGCAGCGCATCAAGCTTGGAGCCAGCATGGAAAAGTGATTTCTCAAGCTAAAATCAATGGGCGTCCAATTGTTGTGATTGCATTTGAACAAGCATTAGAAATTCGCGGTTGGAAGATTGAGTGTTTAGAGCTTCCATACCCTGCCGAGGGTAAATCATACCCAGCAGAGAGTTGGGAACATGTGGAGTTTGTGATTCCATCCCATGCTGAAACAGCAGACGATTTTTTAGCTGACCTGAAACACACTTACCCTGCATTTGGTGAGCGCTTTGAACAGTTGGAAGAGATGGGCGTAAAGATCAAACTATCGAGTCCGAAAGGAGAGGGCGAGCGCTTAAACAACCCTACGGTAGCATTTAAGTATCAAGGTATTTGCATCAAGTTACACCCGCATTCACTCAAACGTATTGTGGAGTCTGAGCAGGTTTAATAAGCGAGCTTTTGATCGACTAGATAGTTCTTGAACGACTAGATAGAACAAAGGGTTGCTGAGCACTGCAACCCTTTTGTATTTAAAAGTGAGATGTTTAGAGAATAACCGTCTTGTTTCCGTAAACAAAAACATGGTCATTGAGCACTTTGTTTAATGCTTTACTCAATACATTCTTCTCTACGTCTCGGCCTGCTTGTGCCATATCTTGTGCGCTGAACGTGTGATCAACGGGAATCACATCTTGTTTAATGATCGGACCCTCATCGAGGTCGTTAGTGACAAAATGCGCCGTTGCACCGATGATCTTTACGCCGCGATCATAGGCTTGTTGATATGGTTTCGCACCAATGAATGCCGGTAAGAAACTGTGGTGAATATTGATGATTTTATGACGATATTTCTCCACAAACGTTGGGGTTAGAACACGCATGTATTTGGCCAATACCAAGTAATCTGCTTCATATTGACTGATGACTTCCATCATTTTCTGTTCATGCTCTTCACGAGAAAGATCTTCGTGTGTTACGTAGTGGTATGGGATGTCAAAGCGCTCAGTAAGACCTTGAAGTTTATCGTAGTTACCGACAACGGCTGCAATTTCCACATCGAGGCTACCGTCATAGGTCTTCATCAGAATGTCACCTAGACAATGTGCTTCTTTTGTCACGAGAATAACAATACGTTTACGACGAGAACCCAATAGGCGACGTTTAGCACCTTGGGGTAAGGCTTGGTCTAAATCAGCAAGAAATGTTTGATCGTTGAAGTAGCCCTCCAACTCCGTTCTCATGAAAAAGTGCCCACTGGTATTATCAACAAACTCGCTGTTGTGAACGATATTTAGCTGATGTTTATAACAAATATTGGTGATTTTTGAGATCAAACCCGGAGCATCGCTGCAGTGGGTTAACAGTGTTTTCTTTTCCATAAGTCAGATACTTCCTTGCATTAATATATTCGCTTACGACATACATACTCAGTTTGGTTGTATAAATCGTACTGCAATCTGACTTCATAAATAATCTATTCTTGCCATGGTTTCAACAAATTATCAGTGTTGAGGCATCTTCGGGTCGTTTGCAGGCTGATGTCACTCTTAAACGTCTGATATACTCACGGCAATTTTTCTCAATAGATCTCAGGCATGGTCGCAAAAACATTTTCTTCTGAAGGCGCTTTGGGCAAAGCAATTCCGGGCTTTCAAGCTCGCCAGCCGCAAATTGATATGGCAGAAGCGGTCAGTCAAGCGATCAAGGAACAAACTCAGCTGGTGGTTGAAGCCGGAACGGGGACAGGCAAAACTTTTGCTTACCTTGTGCCTGCTCTACTGAGTGGCAAAAAAGTCATCATCAGTACAGGGTCAAAAAACTTACAAGAGCAGTTGTATCATCGCGATTTACCGTTAATGGTGCGTGCGCTTGGGTTCTATGGACAAGTTGCGTTGTTAAAAGGGCGCTCCAACTATTTGTGTTTGGATCGACTAAGCCGACAGATGGTTGAAAGCCATACCAATGAATCAGACCCTACATTATTGACCCAACTGGTCAAAGTACGATCTTGGTCATCGGAAACTAAGACCGGCGACTTAGGCGACTGTGAGGATTTGCCTGAAGACAGTTTGATCATTCCTACTATTACATCAACCAACGACAATTGCTTAGGCAAAGACTGTCCAAGTTACACCGATTGCTTTGTTCTGAAAGCACGTAAACGCGCGATGGATTCCGACATCGTAGTCGTTAACCATCATCTGTTTTTGGCCGATCTGGCGATCAAAGAAACGGGCTTTGGCGAATTGATCCCGGAAGCGGATGTGTTCATTTTTGATGAAGCGCATCAGTTGCCAGATATTGCGAGCGAGTACTTTGGTCAAACCGTGTCGAGTCGTCAAGTTCATGAACTGGCGAAAGACATCGAAATCGCCTATCGCACCGAAGCAAAAGACATGCGTCAACTGCAAAAAGTGGGCGACAAACTGATGCAAAGTGCGATGGATATGCGCATTGTGCTCGGTGAACCAGGTTTTCGGGGCAACTGGCGAGAAGCCATGCAGTCGGAGTCTATTAAGCGGGAATTGGTGCGTTTAATCGACAGCTTAGATTTGGCGATTGATGTATTGAAGTTGGCTTTGGGCCGAAGTCAATTGCTAGATACTGCTTTTGAACGCGCGAACCTGATCAAAGGGCGTATTGATCGCGTGTGTGATGTGGATATTACTGGTTATTCCTATTGGTATGATACCTCCCCACGTCACTTTGCTTTGCACATTACTCCGCTTTCAGTGGCGGATAAATTTCATGAGCAAATCGAAATCAAGCAAGGTGCGTGGATATTCACCTCGGCAACTCTCGCGGTATCAGGTGACTTTAAGCATTTTACTGAGCGATTGGGCCTGAAACCTAAGCAGCAGTTCTCGTTACCGTCTCCTTTTGATTACGAGCAGCAAGCTCGTCTGTGTGTGCCGCGTTATTTGCCAGAGCCCAATAGCCCGGGTTTAGCTGATAAACTGGTGCGAATGCTTGCGCCGGTCATTGAAGAAAATGATGGTCGTTGTTTTTTCCTATGTACTTCGCACAGCATGATGCGTGAGCTCGGGGAGCGTTTTCGAGAAGTGCTCGATCTACCCGTGCTTATGCAAGGTGAGATGAGTAAACAAAAGACCCTTGCCGAGTTTATGGAACTGGGTAATGCACTGCTGGTGGCGACTGGTGCATTCTGGGAAGGGATCGATGTTAGAGGAGATGCGCTGAGCTGTGTTATCATTGATAAATTACCGTTTACTGCCCCTGATGATCCGCTACTCAAAGCCCGAATCGAAGATTGTCGATTACGTGGTGGAGAGCCATTTGCAGAAGTACAAATCCCTGATGCGGTCATCACGTTAAAGCAGGGGGTAGGACGTTTGATTCGAGACCAAAAAGACCGTGGAGCGTTAATCATTTGTGATAACCGTTTGGTGACGCGTGATTATGGTGGCATCTTCCTCGGCAGTTTACCGCCAATTCCAAGAACTCGGGATTTGGAGCGCATAAAGACATTCCTGAAAACAGAACAACCTGTCACAGACTAAATGTGCCGTGGCATTAATAAATCAAAGAAGAATTGTAGAGAGTTACATGAGCGCAAAAATTCTTGCTATCGATACAGCAACTGAAAACTGTTCAGTTGCGCTACTGGTTAATGACCAAGTGATTTCACGCAGTGAGGTTGCTCCTCGTGACCACACTAAAAAAGTACTGCCTATGGTAGACGAAGTACTGAAAGAAGCGGGTCTGACTCTACAAGATCTAGACGCATTGGCGTTTGGTCGTGGTCCAGGCAGCTTTACTGGCGTTCGTATCGGCATTGGTATCGCACAAGGTTTAGCATTTGGTGCTGACCTACCAATGATTGGTATTTCGACATTGGCTGCGATGGCGCAAGCTAGTTACCGCCTGCACGGTGCGACAGATGTAGCTGTCGCTATTGATGCGCGTATGAGTGAAGTTTACTGGGCACGTTACACTCGCCAAGAAAACGGTGAATGGACAAGTGTAGATTCAGAATGCGTGATTCCACCAGCCCGTCTAGCAGAAGAAGCGCAAGCGGACGACAAAACGTGGACTAAAGCGGGTACTGGTTGGGATGCCTATCAAGAAGACCTTGGCAAACTGCCATTCAATTTAACGGGCAGTGATGTGCTTTACCCTGATTCGCAAGATATCGTGATTCTTGCCAAGCAGGAACTCGAGAAAGGTAATACCGTGCCAGTTGAAGAATCGAGTCCGGTTTACTTGCGTGATAACGTGACATGGAAAAAACTTCCGGGTCGCGAGTAGTTTTACTTTTTTATTGAGACTTTATTTTTATCAAAACTTAGTTTTCATATAAATAAGACAGGGTGAATGCCTTGTCTTTTTATGGAGTGTTATGGCGTCTATCAATGGTTTACCTCCTGCGTTAATACCGGGTGCGAATCGTACCAACAAAGTCGGTAAAAAGGGGCAGGTAAAGAAAGCGCATGAGAAGCAGAGTGTTGGTCAACCCTCGAAAGTGGCGAACGCTGTCGCGCATTCCATAAAACAAGTAGATGAATCGCAAATTCACCGTGCTCAAATCCAATATGACTTACCAGAGGGACGAGCACGTAAAGCCATGGAAGAGTATATGGACGTTATGAATCGAGCGAAAAAAGAGGAACTTGCTCAATTGCTTGGTGTCGATATCTATGTGTGAAGCGCCCCAACACCATAAATATTGTGGGGTAACATAGCGAGGTTTTATGAAGTTTTCTGGACGTATTTTACTGGTAATAGTATCCGCTTTTTGGTTATCTGCTTGCAGCTCACTCCCTGAAGAATTAAATGCGAGTACTGAGCAGGTTGTGACGGATTATGAAGTGTTCGCTCAGAAGCAAGGTCAAACAACGACGGATGTTCGCCTTGGTGGCGTTATCGCGAATGTTGAGAATCTACAAAACAAAACTCGTCTGGAGATCGTTAACCTTCCGATCAGCAAATCAGGTAAGCCGGATCTCAATCAAGAGCCAACAGGTCGTTTCGCGGTTTATTTTGATGGTTATTTGGAACCCGTTGCTTTTAGTGAGGGACGACTTATTACGGTCGTTGGTAAAGGCGCAGGGGAAGAGCAAGGTCGAATTGGTGAGCATCGCTATGTTTTTCCAATTATTCAAGGTGATGGTTATCGCTTATGGAAGATAGAAGAACGTGTGCGAATGTACGATACCCCAACTTATTACTACCCATGTTATTCCATTAACTGCCGTATGTGGCGAAATGATTTTCCACAAGATGGCAAGGTGATCAAACAGGTGAAATAATCCGAGATGAATGAACGCGATTTCACGTTACCAAGTGGGACGATGGCTGCACTTGAAATCGGAAATGAAAAAACGACTGATACTTCAGTCGTTTTTCTTCATGGGTGGATGGATAATGCTGGTAGCTTTAAAGAGTTAATGATTCACATTCATCGACTTAACCCTAAACTCCATTTACTGGCACTCGATCTGTTTGGTCATGGTAAGTCTAGCCATAAATCGTTCGATAACTATTACCCATTTCATGACTATATTGATGATTTGCACCAGTTATTGGTTGAATTATCGCCAAACAGATTGGTCTTAGTAGGGCATTCTCTTGGTGCTTTAATCGCAAGTTGTTATAGTGCAGCGTTTCCTGAGCAAGTTGAAGCATTGGTGCAAATTGAGGGAGCAGGGCCATTGGCAGAGCCTCCATCGAATGCAGTGCAACGTCTGCGTGATGGTGTACTGAGCAGAACGCGACAACGCCGTAAATCAGAGCGAGCTATCGCTTCCTTAGAGTTAGCGGTAAAGCTACGTATGCAAGCCAACCACCTTACCGCTGAGCAGCTATTACCTATTGTTGAGCGTGCGACTGTATTACGCGACAACCAATGGTATTGGCGACACGATGTTAGGCTGAAATGTGCATCGCTTTATCGTATGTCACAAGAGCATGCGAGTGCGGTGACTAGCCAAATACGTTGCCCTCACCTTATCGTATTGGGAAATAAAGGATTCCAGCATTTACAGTCTCATCAAGTCGATTGGGGAGCCAACCCTCCTGAAGTGGCCTCCGTTGCTGGTGGGCATCACTGTCATTTAGAGCAAACACTCGAAGTCGCAGAGCGAATTCTTGGTGTAGTTAACAAAATTTAAACAAGTGTTTGAGAGATACGTGCTCAAGCACGTTTGCTGTGCTGTAATAGTGCCCATAATAAAAAGGACGCTATTTTTTAGCCAGTTATAAACGAGGAGTAACATCGTGGATAAACCATGGCTTTCACGTTATCCAAGTGACGTACCTGAAACCATCAATCCAGAGCAATATGAATCTTTGGTTGAAATGTTCGAGCAGTCTGTGCAGAAATACGCAGACCAGCCAGCATTTATGAACATGGGTTCGGTCATGACCTTCCGTAAATTGGAAGAGCGTAGCCGAGCATTCGCTGCCTATCTGCAAAATGATCTGAAGCTGAAAAAGGGCGACCGTGTTGCTCTTATGATGCCGAACTTGCTCCAATACCCAGTTGCGCTATTTGGTATTTTGCGCGCGGGTTGTATTGCGGTGAACGTAAACCCCCTTTACACGCCTCGTGAGCTTGAACATCAATTGAATGATGCAGGTGCAACGGCGATTGTTATTGTTTCTAATTTTGCGAACACACTAGAGCAGATCGTTGAAAATACACCAGTGAAACACGTGGTGTTAACCAGTCTTGGTCAAATGCTACCGCGTGCAAAAGGTACGCTTGTCGACTTCGTGGTTAAGTATGTAAAAGGCATGGTACCTAAGTACGATCTTCCTGGTGCAATCTCAATGCGTAAAGCGTTGCACAAGGGGCGTCGTCTTCAGTACGTGAAGCCGTTTATGTCTGGCGATGATATCGCATTCTTGCAGTACACTGGTGGTACAACAGGTGTCGCGAAAGGCGCAATCCTGACTCACCGTAATATGATTGCAAACGTGATGCAGGCAAAAGGTGCCTACGGCCCGGTTCTTTCTCCAGGTCGTGAGCTTGTTGTTACTGCGCTGCCGCTGTACCACGTATTTGCACTGACAGTGAACTGTTTGCTGTTTGTTGAAATGGGTGGCCGCAACCTGCTGATCACCAACCCGCGTGATATTCCTGGTTTCGTCAAAGAGCTACAGAAATACCCATTTACAGCTATTACGGGTGTAAATACGTTATTTAATGCACTAGTGAACAATGAAGATTTCCATGAACTCGATTTTAGTAATCTTCGTCTTGCTGTTGGTGGCGGTATGGCCGTGCAACGTGCTGTTGCAGAAAAATGGCAAAAAACAACAGGTTGCTACTTACTAGAGGGCTACGGCTTGACAGAGTGTTCTCCACTTGTTGCTGCTTACCCGCACGACCTAGTGGAATACAACGGTTCTATCGGTTTGCCTGTACCATCAACAGAAGTGCGTATTGTTGATGAAGAAGGCAACCCATTAGCAAACACAGAGACGGGCGAGCTACAAGTTCGTGGTCCGCAGGTAATGCAAGGTTACTGGCAGCGTCCTGAAGCGACCAAAGAAGTGATCAACGAAGACGGTTGGTTATCAACGGGTGACATCGTTAAATTTGACGACCAAGGCTTCTTGCACATCGTTGACCGTAAAAAAGACATGATTCTTGTGTCAGGCTTTAACGTGTACCCGAACGAAATCGAAGACGTGGTTGCATTGCACGGTAAAGTATTGGAAGTGGCGGCAATCGGTCAGCCTCACGAAGTATCTGGTGAGTTGGTTAAGATTTACGTGGTGAAACGCGATCCAAGCTTGACCAAAGACGAAGTGATTGCACACTGTCGCCAACACCTAACAGGCTACAAAGTGCCGAAGTTGGTTGAGTTCCGTGAAGATCTACCAAAGACTAACGTCGGTAAGATTTTACGCCGTGTACTGCGTGAAGAAAATGATGCAGAACTTGCGAAGAAGAGCGCATAAGCGGATTTCTTTGTGCAACAATCATTTATTGCCAAATAGTGTTAGAATGCCAGCGTTTTGCTGGCATTTTTTTATAGCGAGAAGCATGTGAATTATCAGATCATTACGAAAAACAAAGACCTAGAGGAAGTTTGCGCTCTGGCCAGAGAAGCAGACGTGGTTATGCTCGATACGGAATTTGTCCGCATCAGGACTTACTACCCGCAATTAGGTCTGATCCAGCTTTTCGATGGCAAACAACTTTCTTTGATTGATCCGACAGAACTGACGGACATGACCGCTTTCATTGAACTATTAAAAGACACGTCAGTATTGAAAGTATTGCACGCTTGTGGCGAAGATTTGGAAGTATTCCAAAATGCCTTTGGTTGTACTCCATTCCCGATGGTAGACACACAATTGATGGCGGCATTCCTTGGTCACGGTCTTTCTACTGGCTTCGCGACTTTGGTGAATGAGTACTTAGGTGTTGAGTTAGACAAAAGTGAATCTCGCACCGATTGGATGGCACGCCCGCTAACACAAAAGCAGTTAGATTACGCGGCGGCGGATGTTCATTACCTTATGCCCCTGTACGAGACGTTACTTGATAAAGTGACGGAAGCAGGCTGGTGGGATGCTGTTCAGCAAGAAAGTGACTTACTGGTATCTAAACGAATTCGTAGCATCAATGAAGAAAACGCCTACCTTGATATCAAAGGAGCTTGGCAGTTAAGACCATCTGAACTTGCGATTCTTAAGCCGCTAGCAACGTGGCGCTACCGTGAAGCCATCAAACGTGATTTAGCATTGAACTTTATTTTTAAAGAAGGCGATTTGCTAACGGTTGCTCGTTTAGGTTTAACGGGTTTTAAGAAGATGGAAGCGGAGGGTATCGACTTGCGAGCGATTAACCGCCACGGGGCTAGAATTGCGGCCATCGTGAAACAAGCGAAGCAGATCCCAGCGGATGAATACCCAGCCAAACTTGAACGTTTGATGGATTACCCAGGTTACAAGCAGGTCTTCAAGAACATGAAAGATGTAGTGAAAACTGCATCGCAAAAATCAGGTTTAGCGACCGAGTTTTTAGCGTCTAAAAGCAGATAAACCAAATTATTAGTTGGGTGTGGAAAAAGACCGAGATCCAGCGCGCTTACCCGATGTGATGCAAGGCTGGCGCCTTGAACTTCTTGGCGAGAAAATGAATAACGCTCTAAAATAACAAAATAAAAAAGGTTGGCTAAATAGCCAACCTTTTTTTGAAACACGCCCGTACCTCGCTGTCTAGAATGACGAAGAGGAGTGCTCATAGCAAAGTCGAAAAGTAATTACTTCTCATCGTCTGGCAGTTTCACGTTCAACTCAAGCACTGAAATATCATCATCTTTGTGCTCAAACGTTAAATCGACCATATTTGGGTCAATCGCTACGTATTTACTGATCACCTTCAAAATGTCCTCTTTAAGCTGAGGTAGATAAGAAGGGGCTGGATCATTCTGGCTACGACGTTCCGCGACAATGATCTGCAAACGTTCTTTTGCTAAGTTTGCCGATGATTTCTTTTGTGGGCGGAAAAATTCTAATAGTGACATGTCTAGCCTCCGAACAGTCGTTTAAAGAGTCCTTTCTTCTCCTCGGTAAGGAAACGAAATTCTACTTGATTCCCTAGCAAGCGCTCTACTGTATCAGAGTAAGCCATACCAGCGTCAGTGTTCTCATCAAAGATCACTGGTACACCTTTGTTTGATGCGTTTAGCACCGCTTGGCTTTCTGGAATGACGCCCAGTAACGAAATATGCAGAATTTCTTCAACGTCTTGTACGCTTAGCATTTCACCTTGGTTAACACGACCAGGGTTGTAGCGTGTTAGCAGTAGATGCTGTTTAACTGGCTCTAGACCTTGCTCTGCGCGCAAAGATTTTGAGTCCAAAATACCGAGAATACGGTCAGAGTCACGTACTGAAGAGACTTCAGGGTTGGTCGTTACGATCGCTTCATCCGCATAGTACAACGCCATCAGAGCACCTTGCTCGATACCTGCTGGAGAGTCACAGATGATAAAATCAAAGCCCATGGTATCTAGCTCATTAAATACACGTTGCACACCATCTTTCGTTAGTGCGTCTTTATCACGTGTTTGGGAAGCTGGAAGAATGAACAAGTTGTCTGTGCGTTTGTCTTTAATTAACGCTTGATTTAGCGTTGCTTCGCCGTTGATGACGTTAACAAAGTCGTAAACGACGCGACGCTCACAACCCATGATCAAGTCGAGGTTACGCAAGCCGATATCAAAATCGATCACCGCAGTCTTTTTCCCTTTCAGAGCCAGACCTGAGGCGATGGCTGCGCTTGAAGTGGTTTTACCAACGCCACCTTTGCCAGACGTTACTACAATAATGCGTGCCATTTTATTTCCTTTTTAGACTAAATCGTGAGTGTTTCTAGAAGTAATGATTCTTCGGCTTTACTGATCATGACTTTCTTTTGCCAATACTCACTCTCAATTTGATCGCTAAGCCAGTAATCTCCTGCTATAGAAATCAGCTCAGCTTGTAAATCGTGACAAATAATTCGAGCTTCTTGTTGCCCGCTTGCTCCTGCAATAGCGCGTCCACGAAGAGTGCCGTGGATATGGATTGATCCATCGGCTATCACTTCGGCCCCAGCACTGACATGAGCCAGCACGACCAAATCGCCATCTTTAGCATAAATTTGCTGACCAGAACGAACAGGTGTACGGACGATTTTTGTCGGAGCCATCTTTACAGGGGCTTGCGCTGGAGACTTGCTCGCAGACATTATGGCAAAGCCTGCTTCAGAGGCGAGGTTTTGAGTCCGTTTATCTTTGCAACCTGTGACGCCGACAGGAATAAAGCCTGCATCAGCGATGCCTTGCTTGAGTTCTGTGAAATCAATATCGCCTTCGACTTTTGCTATATTGATAACCAGAGGCGCAGATGCAAAGAACGAGGGTGCTTGAGAAACCTTTTCTTGCAAAAATTCGACAGTTTTCGCGATCTCGCTATCAGGAAGGTGTAAAACTGACAACGTAAAACTGCTACCTTTAAGGTCTGGTGAATGGGTCATCGTGGACTTCTTGCCTTTATTGAAAGAGCGTTGCCTTAAACTAGGTCTGTCATGTTATATTTCATCCTTTGACGCAGCAAGTTCTCGAGTGAGCAAATAAGTGAATTAATCTCAAATTTGCTAACAAGTTTGCGAGAATTTTACGTTTTCAACTTAATCCACACTGAAAGTGGGTAAATCAGCACAAAAGGCTTGTCATGCTTTGTTCTATTTATAAAAGCTCCAAAAGAAGCACTTATCTCTATATCCCGAAAAAGGACGATTTTTCACAAGTTCCTGACACCCTGATGCAAATGTTCGGTAAGCCTATGCCAGTCATGACCATCAAACTTGAAGGTCGTACTTTAGCGCAAGTTGACATTGAAAAAGTGAAAGCTTCGCTGACAACGGATGGTTTTTCTTGCAACTGCCACCACCACCAGAAAATCTATTAGAAAAATACAAAGAACAAAAAGCCCAGCAGAAAGGCGAATAACCACTCGCGCTTCTCATCTGGGAATACTGCCTCGCTCAAGGAGGGCGATATGAAAAAGATACTGGCAGCCATGCTCAGCGTTGGTATGTGTACTTCAGCCTTTGCAAGCAGCGAGGGTTTCGATGACTACCTCAATAAATTGCGTGCCGAGGCGCGTGATAAAGGCATTTCAGAACAGGTGATCAGCGCCGCTTTTGCGAATGTGGAATATAAGCCACGCGCGGTGAAAGCCGATCGTAATCAACCAGAGAAAAAACTGACTCTGGATGAATACATTCCTAGAGCGGTTCCTGAATGGAAAGTAAAGCAGGCTCGAGCGCTTTATAAAGAACACTATGCTGAGTTAAAACGCATTGGTGACGAATATGGCGTGCAGCCGCGCTTTATCGTTGCACTGTGGGGCGTGGAAAGTAACTTCGGTAAGTTCACCGGTAACTTTCGCGTGATCGACGCGTTGTCGACCATGGCATTTGAAGGTCGTCGTGAAGAGTTCTTCCGTAAAGAAACCATGGCGGCGCTACAAATCCTAGATGAAGGGCATATTGAGCTTGAGAGCTTCAAAGGTTCTTGGGCAGGCGCGATGGGTCAATGCCAGTTTATGCCAAGCTCATTCCTACGCTTTGCTGCGGATGGTAACGGCGATGGCAAGAAAGACATCTGGCAATCAGAAGCGGATGTGTTTGCCTCTACAGCGAACTATCTAAGTGAGTCAGGTTGGGACGACAATTTTACATGGGGTCGTCAGGTAAAAGTACCACACGGAATCGACCATAATCTTCAAGGTCGCGAAGCTGAGAAAGGTAAGTATCTGCAAGAGTGGAGTAAGCTTGGTATTACGAGATACGATGGCAGCCCACTTCCTAAATTGGATGAAGACATCAAAGCGTGGCTGATCATGCCTGATGATGAAAATGGTCGTACTTACTTGGTGTACAACAACTACAATGTGTTGATGAAGTGGAATCGCTCTTACTACTTCGCATTAGCGGTAAGCCATTTAGCTGACCGCATTACATTCTAAGTTGATGCATCTATGAATTTTAAAGGGGCTCTTCGGAGCCCTTTGTTTTCTGTTTTTTAATGAGGTTTGCGTGTTATCTGAACGTGCTGCACAAATGGTGATCTTTTCTGCATTGATCAAACATAAAAACTTTACCGCCGCGGCAAAGAGCCTAGGTGTGTCTGTTTCTCACGTCAGTAAACAGCTTAGCCAGTTAGAAGCCTCTTTAGGTATCAAGCTCGTACAGCGTACTACTCGTAGCTTCACTCCTACGGAAGCGGGGCAGACGTTTTATCATCATTGTCAGCAAGTGGTACAAGCGGTGAGTAGTGCAACCTTTGAGATGGAAAGTCAGCGTGATGAAGTCGCTGGTTTGGTCCGTCTTGGTTTATCGCAGTCTTTTGGAACCTTGCACATTATTCCTGCTATTCAAGAGCTCAGAGAACGTTATCCCCAGTTACAGGTAGAAGTGCATTTATTCGATTACAAAGTGGACATGCTTGAAGAGGGCTTAGACTTATGGATCACCAACAATGAGCATTTGCCAGAGGGGTATATCGCGCAGCGCTTGGCTGATAGTCAATTTGTTGTGGCGGCATCGCCGGACTACTTAATGAAGCATGACACACCGACCGAGCCTAACGACCTGTCACAACATAACTGCCTAATTTACCGCAGCTGGGAGCGAGATTACACCAGTTGGGCGTTTACCAATCACGAGCAAGATCTCAACGTGAAAGTGTCAGGTAACTATTCGGTAGATCTGGCTGAGGCGGTGCGAGATGCGGCGATTGCGGGGTGGGGAATCGCGTATCTTGCGACGTACTTATTGGGTGATGAATTCCGAACGGGGAAATTGATTCAACTGTTGCCAGATTGGCGAGCGAGCCAAACTATGCCGTTTTATGCGGTGTACCCAAGCCGTCAACATATGCCGAAAAATTTCTGCTGTTATTGAGTTTATCAAGCAAAAGATAGGATCGCCTTGTCATTGGGATCAGCGATTAGCACCGTACATTTCATTGCCGAAATAGAAAAATTACAAGGTGACTTGCGTCACAAAATTTTTCTTGTTTCAGAAACATATTTTCCATATGGAAATAACAAACGAATGCAAACGTTTATCTTAAAGTATTTCAGTAAGTTATTTAAGTGTATAAATAATATACAGCCTATATTTTCAGGTTATTAACATCCCCGACGTGCACCAATTTTCCCACTCTATACAATCCGACGCCTTTCCTGTTCCCCCTTTTTGTCGGATTCATTTTATGAACTCAATTCTTGGTATTGTAGCCATTCTATTCGTAGCATGGCTGCTTTCGACTAACCGTAAAAACATTCGTTTTCGAACGGTATCTTTAGCATTTGCTTTGCAAATCATCTTCGCGTTGTTGGTACTGTATGTCCCTGCCGGTAAAGATGCGTTAAACGCAGTCACTGGTGCGGTGTCTAACCTAATCAACTACGGCCAAGAGGGGATTGCATTCCTATTTGGTGGCCTAGCAACTGGTGGCTTTACGTTTGCGATTAACGTTCTTGGCATCATCATCTTCTTCTCTGCTCTTATATCTGGTTTGTACCACATCGGCCTAATGCCAAAAGTGATCAATTTGATTGGTGGTGGTCTACAGCGTTTACTTGGCACTAGTCGTGCTGAATCTCTCTCTGCAACCGCAAATATTTTTGTAGGTATGATCGAAGCCCCGTTGGTTGTAAAACCATACCTAAAGCACATGACGGATTCACAGTTTTTTGCTGTGATGACAGGGGGATTAGCATCGGTTGCAGGTGGTACTCTTGTGGGCTACGCATCGCTAGGTGTGGATCTTAACTACCTAATTGCAGCGGCATTTATGGCTGCACCAGCAGGCTTGTTAATGGCTAAGATCATGATGCCAGAAACGGACACGACAACACCGGATATCGATTTAGATCAGATTGAAATGCCTCGTGCGACAAACGTTGTTGAAGCCATGGCCGATGGTGCAATGTCTGGGTTACGTATTGCAGTGGCAGTCGGTGCAACGCTTTTGGCTTTCGTGAGTGTTATTGCGATGCTAAATGGCATGCTAGGTTGGTTTGGCGGCTTATTTGGCATGGAACTGAGCTTCGAGCTTGTACTGGGTTACCTATTTGCGCCAATCGCATGGTTATTAGGTATTCCATGGAATGAAGCAGTTGTGGCGGGTTCGTTGATTGGTAACAAGGTTGTCGTGAATGAGTTTGTCGCGTTCATTCAATTAATGGAAGTGAAGTCTGAACTAAGTGCACACTCACAAGCTATCGTAACATTCGCTCTGTGTGGTTTTGCGAACATTTCGACCATGGCGATGTTGATCGGTGGTTTAGGATCACTGGTACCAGAGAAACGTGCATTTATCTCGAAATACGGTTTCCGTGCAATTGCTGCAGGCGTGATGGCAAACCTGATGAGTGCATCCATTGCGGGCGTGATTCTAAGCTTGTAATGGCGTGAATTAGTCATTGACCGATAAATAATAAAGGCTCCGTCAGGAGCCTTTTTAGTATCTAGATAATATTACTTGTCTGTGTGGAATTGTTCACACGCTAACATGGTGTTCTCAATTAGGCTTGCGACTGTCATTGGGCCTACGCCACCTGGTACTGGTGTGATGAAGCTAGCGCTCTCGCGTGCTTTATCATACTCAACGTCACCAACAAGTTTGCCAGATTCAAGACGGTTGATACCCACATCAACAACCACGGCACCTTTTTTAATCCACTCGCCAGGAATAAAGTTTGGTTTTCCTACGGCTACCACCACTAGATCGGCCTGACGAACGTGACCTTCAAGGTCTTTAGTAAAGCGATGACACGTTGTCGTTGTGCAGCCTGCTAGCAGTAACTCAAGCGTCATTGGGCGACCAACAATATTAGAGGCGCCAACCACGACAGCGTGTTTACCTCGTAGGTCAATGTTATAACGGTCAAGTAGCGTAATGATGCCTTTTGGTGTGCAAGAGCGCAGTTTAGGAATACGTTGTGCTAAACGGCCGACGTTGTATGGGTGGAAACCATCCACATCTTTCTCTGGATGAATACGTTCAAGTACATGCGTGGTATCGATACCCGCAGGAAGAGGTAATTGAACTAAGATACCATCAATTTCTGCATCATTGTTTAATTCATCAATGAGAGATAACAGTTCTGCTTCTGATGTTGTAGCAGGAAGGTCAAAAGACTTAGAGATAAAGCCCACTTCCTCACAAGCGCGGCGCTTGCTGCCAACGTATACTTGAGAAGCAGGATCTTCACCAACAAGTACAACCGCAAGACCAGGAGCACGAAGGCCTGCCTCTACGCGAGCTTTCACGCGTGCTGCCACTTCTGATCGAACAGTTTGGGAAATAAGAGTTCCATCTATATTTTGAGCAGTCATGACTTTCCTTTTAAATTGAGAAGGCAAATTATTTGCGGCGCATTGTCGCAGAAAATCTATTTAACATCCATACGCAAACGTTTGCTTTGTGGTGTTTTTGAACATTCATCGCTTCGGTGGCCTTTTTTTAGGCATTCAGAACAGAATGTTATGAAAACCCATTGATTTCAGCGTTTGAACTCGTATAATCCTGTCCCTGTAGCGCGCCCTTAGCTCAGCTGGATAGAGCACGTCCCTTCTAAGGATGTGGTCATAGGTTCGAATCCTATAGGGCGTGCCATTTATTCCGGGGGTTAGCAGGTAAGCACTTGCTGACCCCTTTTTTATTTCTGCGATTTCTAGTCTAGTTACTAGTCAAGTAAGCGTGTAGCTTAATGTAACCATCTGCAATTCACCACTTCATGCAGTAGTCATAAATAAACGCGCTCCTCGGGCTTCACGCGTCATGTTAAAGACGGGCAGTGTCCAATTCACATCCTTTACAAAGTTTGTTTGCTCAAGTTCAGTATGACCCTACATGATTGTATATTTCGATAAAGCAATCATATGTTCTAGCTATCTTCCCTAAAGCATTCTAGATTCTTATGAACAATCACTTTTTGGCTCATTGAATTGGCCAACTTGTCTAATGAGTGGCGAGAGACTTGGGCTAGGTATAGCATGATGAACTGTTGAACTAAATGCATTACGGGGTTTGCGGAATTTAGAGGATATATTAGTTATGAGGAATTTAGTTGCTGAAATAGCACAACTAGATAAGGATGGGCTTTATGAATTCCTTATCGACAACGTTACTCTACAGGAGCTTAAAGCCGAGTTTTTGCTAACTATCATAGCGTCCAATGAGAATCTAGTTTTGAGTCGCTGGCGAGTTACTTGTAATCAATGCCTAAATATTGTAATTGACCGTTGCGAAATTCCGCGTGATTTTCTCCTAAAGCACGGCACTTTGATGATCGGGAAGTCTGTCATAAAAGGCTCACGCTTTAGCGCTATTAAATTGGGCATTCTATCATAGCATCCCAGCCATCTGAGAGGGCGACAGACACTTGATATGTTCCATCGTCCAATCGCCTACAAGCAACCCTGATAAAATCAAAAAATTCTCTACTCTAGAGTGACAAAAGTTAGTTCATATTCGAACGCGACTCGAATGTCCATACTCGTGTCCGTCGATCTGTTCTGGCATGTTTATGCCCCTTTATCAGTCAGAGAAAACACTCACTCATATACAGTTAATATGCACTTTCCTTACTAAAAATTATCTGAATCACATAAGGCTGGTCGAAAAGCATCCGTTGATGAAAGAATGACGCAATTCAGTGCATACTTTTATCGTTCTTAGGGTAATTACTTGCTAATATACAAAAATTACAAATTGTATGGATAGCAAACTTATGAAAGCGCAGATAGACCCTGAGCTACTTGAAAAAGCGTCTGAGATTTTCGTCGAGCTCGGCCTGCCTATTGAGATCGCAATAAATGTATTCCTGACAAAGGCTATTCAGGCTCAAGGTTTCCCATTTCCGGTAGCTCTGGAAGGGGATTCTAGGTACACAGCACAGGAAGCAGCGCGGATCTCCAACGCTGAAATAACTGAAGCTATCCAGCATCTGGTTGAGCAAAAACTACCATTTTCAGAGATCAACAACCTGACTCAACTGACGTATTGCCAAACTACGTTCGGTCTCTCATTCCCTGTACTCAAGCTAGCCAAGTCTTCGCGCCCAGAAGACGTAAGACTTGCCGTTAAAGATGCAAAAGGCAGAAATCGCTATTCAACCTCCAAAATAGCTCAGCGTGATGGCTGCTCTTATGTGATCTGTTCCCAGTGGACAGATCGCCATCGTCCAGCATTTGTCCGTTGGCAGCAAACTTTTGGAGATAGCGAATGCGCATAATCGACAACATCAATGATCTACTGGGCGACGATCTTAAGCACACTTTGCACTCAGGAGCGAAGCTTAAGATTGCGGCATCTTGTTTCTCGATCTACGCCTATGAAGCACTCAAAGAAGAATTAGAGCAGATTGAGTCGCTGGAGTTTGTCTTTACCGCGCCAACCTTTATAGAGTCTGAAGTATCGGACAAGCTAAGAAAAGAAAAGCGTGAGTTCCATATTCCAAAAGAGCAACGAGAGCGTAGCTTCTACGGTACGGAGTTTGAGATCCAACTTAAAAATAAGCTGACTCAGAAAGCAATTGCTCGAGAGTGTGCCGATTGGATTCGACGTAAAGCCGTGTTTCGATCCAACACAACGGGAGCACCAATGCAGCAGCTGGCTGCCGTAGAGTCGCCTAAATCTCAAACGGTTTATCAGCCATTACATGGTTTTTCAGCTGTCGATCTGGGCTATCAAAAGGGTAATGCAGTATCCAACATTGTTACTTGCATGGACGAGCCAGCAACTTCTTCTGTGTTCCTTGGTATGTTCGAGCAACTTTGGAACGACAGAGAAAAAGTTCAAGATGTTACTGATCGGTTGGTCAATCACATTTCAACGGTCTACAAGGAAAATTCTCCAGAACGCATCTACTTCCAGTTGCTTTACAACATTTTCAGTGAGTTTCTGGAAGATATTAGTGACGATGTCTTGCCTAATGACAAAACGGGTTACCAAGACAGCCTGATCTGGAACAAGCTGTTTAACTATCAGCGTGATGCCGCTACGGGGATTATCAACAAGCTGGAGACCTTTAATGGTTGCATCCTCGCTGATAGCGTTGGTCTAGGTAAAACATTCACTGCGCTGGCCGTTGTGAAATACTATGAGCTGCGAAACAAATCAGTGTTAGTGCTATGCCCGAAAAAGCTGGCCGAAAACTGGCTAAACTACAACCGCAATCTCACGACTAATCCGTTTGTCAAAGATCGTTTTAACTTCGATGTTCTTTGTCATACCGATCTCCAGCGCACCCGTGGTGAATCCTTTGGTATACCAATGGATCGGGTTAACTGGGGAAATTATGATCTTGTCGTCATCGATGAGTCCCATAACTTCCGCAATAATCAAGTTTTCAAAGACAAAGAAACTCGTTATCAGGCGCTGATGAACAAGGTGATTCGTGCGGGCGTGAAAACTAAGGTTCTTATGTTGTCAGCTACACCTGTAAACAATAAATTTGCCGATCTTCGTAACCAATTAGCATTAGCTTATGAAGGTGAGTCACATGTATTGCGTGAGCAAGTTGGAACCCAGTACAGCATTGAAGAGATCTTTAAACGCGCCCAAAAATCATTTAATGCTTGGGTCGATTTATCGCCAGAAGATCGCACAGCCGCGGCTCTGCTGGATACTTTAGATTTTGATTTTTTCCAGCTGCTCGATAGCGTCACCATTGCACGATCTCGTAAACACATACAAACATTTTACGACACAGCGGACATTGGGCATTTCCCAGAACGGATGAAACCTAAATCATTTCATCCGCCATTAACATCACGTACGGATGTCATAAACTTCAACCAGATCTTTGAGCAATTATCTAAGTTGAAGATGGCTGTATACGCCCCAGTTAGTTACATATTGCCTAGCCGCCTTGCGAAATATGAAGAGATGTACGACACCAATGTACGTGGTAAAGGCACTTTGCGTCAGGCCGATCGCGAAAAAGCATTACAGCGGTTGATGACTATAAATTTGCTCAAACGTTTGGAAAGTTCAGTGCATGCTTTCCGATTAACCTTACAAGGGCTTCAATCTACACTAGAAAACGCGTTAAGCAATATTACAGCATTCAAAAGTAGCGGACTGGATGTTGGCTATGAAGATCGTGCTGACGAATTTGCTAGTGCTGATTGGGATGAAGATGTAGTCGATTTTGAAGAGGTTTTTTCTACTGGTGGTAAAGTAAAATTAACCTCGCAGATCTGGATTTGCCTTCTTGGGAACACCATCTAAAAGTCGATTTGGAGCTTATCAATGATTTAGTTATTGAGATGCAAAAGTTGTCCCCTGAGCATGATGCCAAGTTGCAACATCTTAAGCAGCACATTTTGAATAAATGGGATTCACCACTAAATCCAGGTAACAGAAAAGTACTGATTTTTACCGCGTTTGCTGATACCGCTGATTACCTTTATGACAATCTAGCCTCTGAGTTTCATCATCAGTTCCAGGTGCATACAGGTAAAGTCACTGGCAGCAGTTCACCTAAATCAACGATTGGCAAAAGCTACGACTTCCAGAGTCTGCTCACTTTGTTCTCGCCACGCTCAAAAGAGAAAGCTCAAATATTGCCAAGCGAACCCGCTGAACTGGATGTACTCATTGGTACCGACTGCATTTCGGAAGGTCAGAACCTTCAGGATTGTGATTACTTGATCAACTACGATATTCACTGGAACCCAGTGAGGATTATTCAGCGCTTTGGTCGGGTTGACCGCATAGGCTCAAACAACAAAGCTATCCAATTGGTTAACTATTGGCCTGACATTAGTTTGGACGAATACATCAACCTCAAAGAGCGGGTTGAAAATCGTATGGTGATTTCAGACATCACAGCTACTGGTGATGACAACGTGCTCTCGGCGCAAGCAAATGATGTCGCCTACCGTAAGGAGCAATTAGCGCGTCTACAGGAAGAGGTGATTGATCTAGAGGATGTCAAAACCGGTGTGTCGATTACTGATTTGGGATTGAATGAATTCCGGATGGATTTGCTTAACTATATCAAGGTCAACGGTGAAATCCGTACAGCACCAAATGGTATGCATGCTGTTGTGGCGGCAGAACCAGATAAAGGGTTAGTGCCCGGTGTCATCTTTGCGCTTCGAAACCGTAATCACAGCGTTAATATCAATCAACAAAACCGTTTGCACCCATATTACCTAATCTATATGGCAGAAACTGGTGAGGTGGTAATTAATCACATGCAAGTTAAGCCATTGCTAGATCGTGTTCGTGCGGCTTGTAAAGGTAAGCATGAACCGTCGGCAAAGACTTGTGAAAGCTTTAACAAGGCCACTCAGGATGGTCGTAATATGAACACTTATTCAAATCTGCTTGATCAAGCAATCAGTTCTATGGTGGAGGTAAAACAATCCAGTGATATCAACAGCTTGTTTGGTGGTGTCACAACTACGGCGTTGACGGCTGAAATATCAGGTTTAGAGGATTTCGAGTTGATTAACTTTATCGTGGTTAAGGAAGCTTAAGCCATTATGGTAGATTCAGAACAAGTTCAGCCATTCATTCCTTTTCAGTTTCCTGAAACGGCAGCATTAGGCGTACCCGATCAGTATGGTAAAAAGCAGGGGCAAAAAATTCCTAAAGAGACCATCTATCAACAAGCCAGCCCTACGCATGCGGTTAGACAGCTGTTTGTTAGTCAGGTGGAACACATCACTTGGCGCTACAAGCTCTCAGCCGACACGCTTAACGTCGCTGCAAATGGGGATGTACCTGAGATACAGGTCTTTGACATTCAACTTAAAGCTGATTGTGATGCGTTAGATAGGCAAGTGCTGGAAACCTTGGATAAAGCTATTCCGTCCAATATTTTTTATCGCATTTTCAATGCCAATGAAAGGCGGCCACAACTGCGATGTGTAATGGCATACAAACGAGCCAATAAACGTGATACAGACATGATGGTCGTTCAGGACTATTTCAGCTCTGAGTGGACGACGGTACCGGTGGAGGAATCCGGCACTGAGGCAACACAAAAGCTACCCGTTGTCCTGAATATGGTCAGCCTCTATACCGAGTTGCTACGTAGCTTGCTGCCTGTTCCAGCGAGGCCTAGAGAGAAAATAGATGAGCAACTTAACCGCATTAGTGAGCTCAGCGTCTTAAATGGAAAGCTGACCCAGTTACAAGGCAAGCAACGTAAAGAGAAACAATTTAATCGCAAGGTTGAAATGAACAGCCAGATCAACCAGTTGAAACAACAAATTCGATCACTTCAAGACATTTAAGGCATAGGCAACCACTGCCTATAGAGTGACTCAAGACTTTTTGTCGAATTGAATTATTAACGAATAAACAGCAGAGAATCTATCGATGGACAAACTGAAAATGCACAGCTCTAACTTAGTCGATCAAAACATCGACAAGTTGGCACAGCTCTTTCCTAACTGCATCACTGAAGCCAAAGGTGAAGATGGCAAACTGCGCAAGGCCATTGATTTTGACCAGCTAAAGCAAGAGCTATCACGCAATATTGTTGAGGGTCCACAAGAACGCTACCAACTAAATTGGCCAGGTAAGCGCGAAGCACTGTTAACGGCCAATGCGCCTATCGCAAAAACATTGCGCCCATGCCGTGAAGAAAGCGTGAATTTCGATACCACAGAGAACCTATTCATCGAAGGTGATAACCTGGATGCGTTAAAGCTACTTCAGGAAACGTATTTGGGTAAGGTCAAGATGATCTACATCGACCCACCATATAACACGGGTAATGATTTTATCTATGAAGATGACTTTGCCGAAGATGTAGATTCTTATGTAGAGCGCTCAAATCAGAAAGACGAAGAAGGAAATCGACTAATTTCTAATACTGAATCTAATGGACGTTTTCATTCCGATTGGCTCAGCATGATCTATTCGAGGTTGAAGCTAGCAGCAAACATGTTGCGCGATGATGGCGTAATATTCATCAGCATAGATGACAACGAGCTATCTAACCTTATATCTGTGTGTGATGAAGTTTTTGGAGTTGCAAATAGAGTCGGCATTCTAACTATTGTCAGTAACCTCAAAGGGCGAAGCGACGATAAATATTATGCTACAGCACATAACAATCTTGTAGTCTATAAGAAAACAAACTTCATTAGCTATGGAGTTCCATTGCCTGCTGAATACCTAAAAGATTACAAAGAAACTGATAGCCGAGGTCAAAAATATAGACTCCAAGGACTCAGAAAAAGGGGTAACAGTGCGCGTCGTTCCGATCGACCAAATATGTTTTACCCATTTTTTGTTAACCCAGAGACACTAGAAGTTTCAGTAGAGGAAACAGAAGTTTTTTCACAGAAAGTCCTACCATACCTTTCTGATGGTGAAGAAGGACGATGGAGATGGGGTATTGAAACTTCAAAAGATCGCATCCGAGAGCTAACTTGCAGAAAAGTAGGGGCAGAAGGAAGGTATGACATTTTTCAAATCGATTATGCTGAGGGGATCGATGGTGAAAAACGAATTAAGCCAAAGTCTATCTGGATGGGAAGTGAGTTTGCAAACGAAGCAGGAACTCTTGAACTAAAGAGTTTGTTTAACGAGAAAGTATTTGATACTCCTAAGCCGATAGGTTTAATAAAGTATTGTCTAGAGCATGCAGTAAAAAATGGTGACATTGTATTAGATTTTTTTGCTGGTTCAGGTACATGTGCACATGCAATCATGGACTTTAATTACGAAAAAAATCTAAACATAAAATGGATTGCCGTACAGCTCCCAGAGAAGCTCAATGAGAAGTCAGAAGTTTTTAATTCAGAGTTCTCTCATATTGCGGATATTGCAAAAGAACGTATTAAGCGAGCAGGACAGAAAATTCTGGAGGACGGGACATGCAAAAGTATTATTGATGTTGGCTTTAGATCCCTTAGAGTTGATAGTTCAAATATGGCCGAGGTTTATTACAATCCAGAAGCTATTTCCCAAGCAGACCTCTTTGCTCAGGTAGATAACGTCAAAGAAGATCGTACCGAAGAAGACTTACTGTTCCAGGTGATGCTGGACTGGGGCGTAGACCTGACTCTGCCTATCCGCTGTGAAACTATCGATGGCAACAAAGTGTTCTTTGTCGCGGATAATGCACTGGTCGCTTGTTTCGACAAGAGCGGCAACATCACCGAATCTTTTGTTAAACAACTGGCTGAGTTTGAGCCTATGCGATTGGTATTCCGTGATGCTGGTTTTGCTTCTGACAGCACGAAGATCAACGTTGAACAGGTGCTCAAGCAACTGTCGCCAACCACTGACGTGAAGTCAATTTAGGGGGCGGTATGAAGCTTAAGTTTAAACACCAGATCTATCAGGCTGCATCCGTTCAGGCGATTGTCGACTGTTTTAAAGGTCAGTTACCAAATGATTCCGCCACCCGTTATCGTATTGACCCTGGTTCTGTGGCAAAAGGGCATTCAGGCCAACTAGATCAGGATGATGCGGGCTTTAAAAACGCTGATATTCAATTGACTGAGCAGCAGCTTCTTACGAATGTGCAGCAGGTTCAGCGTCACCAGAACCTGCCTCAGTCGTCTGCCCTAATATCAACACCTGCTTGTAAGCTGAACTTTGATATCGAGATGGAGACTGGTACAGGTAAGACCTACTGCTTTGTAAAGTCGATTTTCGAGCTAAACAAGCAATATGGTTGGAGTAAGTTCATCATCGTTGTACCTAGCATCGCTATTCGAGAAGGCGTACATAAATCACTGGAGATCACTGCTGAGCACTTCTTGGAAGACTACGGAAAGCGAGCACGATTCTTTATATATAACTCCAAGCAGTTACATCAACTGGAAAGTTTTTCTTCCGATGGTGGTATCAACGTCATGGTGATTAATGTCCAGGCATTTAATGCTCGTGGCAAAGACGCACGTCGGATCTATGAAGAACTGGATGACTTCCAAAGCCGCCGCCCGATTGATGTGATTAAAGCGAACCGTCCAATTATGATCATGGATGAGCCGCAAAAGATGGAGGGTAAGAATACTCTTGAATCGCTAGCAGAGTTCAATCCTTTGTTTATATTGCGCTATTCGGCCACGCATAAGGTAGAGCGTAACAAAGTGTTCCGACTTGACGCAGTAGATGCCTACAACCAAAAGCTGGTTAAGAAGATTAGCGTTCGTGGTATCACCACCAAGGGTTTAGCTGGAACCAATGCTTACCTATATCTAGAGAACATCGAAATCTCACCGAGCAAACCGCCAGTAGCAAGGATAGAGTTTGAGCAAAAATTAAAATCTGGCAGCATCAAACGCATCGTCCGGAAGTTAGGTAAAGGCGACAATCTGTATGACTTTTCTGACGGCCTTGAGCAGTATAAAGATAACTTTGTGATTTCAGACATCAATGCTGTGACCGACACGGTTAGTTTCCTCAATGGTGTTGAGCTAACGGTGGGTGACGCTGTTGGTGATGTGAACGAATCGGCCATGCGTCGAATGCAAATTCGTGAAGCGGTAAAAGCACACTTCGACAAAGAAATACGCCTTTTCGATAAAGGAATAAAGGTTCTTAGTTTGTTCTTTATCGATGAGGTAGCGAAGTATCGTGACTATGACCAACCTGACGAAAAGGGTGAGTATGCACGTATCTTTGAAGAAGAATACCAAGCCTTGCTGAACGAATACATGCCAACGGAAGGTAAGTATCGCGAGTACCTGCGTCGTATTGATACCGCGCAAACGCACAATGGTTATTTCTCTATCGACAAGAAGTCCAAGCGTTTAATCGACCCTAAGTATAAAACAAGAGGCGATGATGCCGGCTTGGCTAACGATGAGAACGCTGTCGCTGCTTACGAGCTTATTTTGAAAGACAAAGAGCGTCTGCTGAGCTTTGATGAACCTACACGCTTCATTTTCTCGCACTCTGCATTACGTGAAGGTTGGGATAACCCCAATGTATTCGTGATTTGTACTTTGAAGCACAGTGATAACACTATCTCTCGTCGCCAAGAGGTTGGTCGAGGCTTGCGTTTGGCGGTTAACCAAGATGGTGAGCGTATTGATCATCCTTCGATTGTTCATGATATTAACCGCCTAACGGTTGTTGCCAGCGAAAGCTACAAAGACTTTGTTGGTGCACTACAAAAAGATATCAGAGCCTCACTTTCAGCAAGACCAAAAGTGGCAGACGAAAAGTTCTTCACAGGCAAGGTACTCACAACGTCTGAGGGTGATATCGAAGTAACATCGGAGATGGCGAAGCAGCTGTATCGTTATTTGCTTAAAAATGATTACACCGATGACAAAGACCGTATTAGTGAGGCTTATCATCAAGCAAAACGTGATGAACAGCTTAGCCCTCTGCCTGATACGTTGCAGCCTTATGCTGAGCAGATTTTTAAGCTTGTTGATTCGGTATACTCAGATGCGCAATTGCCAGAGATCGAAGATGATCGTAAAGCCAAGCGTAATCAACTGAATGCGAACTTCGACAAGAAGGAATTTCAGGAGCTTTGGGCTCGCATCAACCACAAGGCTATCTTCAATGTAGAATTTGATTCCTCTGAGCTAGTGAAGAAAGCTATCCCTGTATTGGATGAAAAACTACGAGTAGAGAAACTGCACTTTAATATTGTTCGCGGTGAGCAGCTTGACCAGGTGGATGCAGAGCAACTCAAGTCTGGTCAGAGCTTCAAGGTACAGGAAAGTGAAAGCCCGGATTATCATTCATCAGTACAGTCTGGCGTAAAATACGACCTGTTAGGTAAAGTTTCTGAGCTAACTAAACTCAAACGCAGCACCGTTGCCGATATTTTGCGTGGTATCGGTAGTCATGTGTTTGAGCAGTTCAAAAACAACCCAGAAGACTTCATTGCCAAGGCTGCGATGCTTATCAATGAGCAAAAAGCGACGATGGTAATCGAGCACTTGGCTTACGACACCATCGAAGATAAATTTGATAGCAGCATCTTCGATGCCAACAGTTCGCAGGACTTTTCTAATGCCGGCGACAAGCTGAAGCGCCATATCTACGACTATGTAGTAACCGATTCCAAGACTGAACGAAAGTTTGTTGAAGAGCTGGATACACAGACCGAAGTAAGTGTTTATGCCAAGCTGCCGAATGGTTTTTTCATTCCAACGCCTTTAGGCAACTACAACCCTGACTGGGCAATTGCTTTCCAAGAAGGTGCGGTAAAACATGTTTACTTCGTTGCTGAAACGAAAGGCTCTATGCAGTCATTACAACTTAAGGGGGCTGAGCAAGCTAAGATTGACTGTGCTAATAAGTTCTTCGCCACCGTTAATGAGAAGTTTGCAGACAAGAAAGTGAAGTACAGTGTTGTCGATAGCTACGACAACCTAAAGACGTTGATTCACTAAGCTAAGTTATTAGCGAACCTGAAAATAGCCTCTATCGAGGCTATTTTTATTATGAATGGCATCCGAAGATATGGACTATAGTGATGAGCTAGAATTTGTCCAAACGGAACTTGTGCAAACCAAACACTAGGAGATCAGTGAGATGTAATTCTATCTAGGCTGCCGTTATGTGTTAAAGGTGGTTGTTTCTGGCTGAGAACAAAACCTCGCTCGGTATCATAGGCAGTGACCAACTGTAGTGCAGTTTTTGGGTTAGAACGAGATGAGCAGCGAAGAACTTTTCCATCGAAAGCGATAACTGGTTTGCTCTGATTTTCTATTTGCTCATTTATCCATAATGCAAGGGCTTCGAGTAAAGATTCGGTTACAACTGAACGCAATATTCTTGCAATAGTGTGTCGACGAGGGATGCCGTGAGTGAATGGTCGATACTTCCTGAGCCATTCAAGCTTATGTTCACCATAGGTTTCAATGTCTTGCCAGCCCTCGCTTCCGGCAGTTATAGCACTGACGACAAGGAAGATAATATCAACTAAATCATGCTTTTGGTTGATGGATGAACGCGTATCTTCAACAACGGAAAGGTGTTCTATGAGGCTCAAAGTTAATATCTATTTGTGGATCTGAGCCTATTAGATCACAGTTGTTAACAAAGTGCGATCCCGCCCTGGCAACCACAGCGAGCGTTTCTGGCGCTTATTAACTTGCGTAATGCCGAACTGGAAAGAAGTGAAAAGCCGCTTAGAAGGCATGGCCGAGTTGTATTTGAATGAATGAAAGTTTGTAATTAAGGCGATGACTCATTACATAGTGTTTACTTAGCATACCGTTCGTTTTACCCCCCTGAGTCTAAATCTATCGGCTTATCAGTTGGTCTGGGAAGTGAATTGTAGCGGCTAAGTCGTACTAGCACACAAACTATTCTAAGCGCTATGGCACTGGGCAGTTAGACGTCATCCAACCAAGTCTAAAGACTGAGCTATTCACAAGTATTTTCTCAATCGAAAAGTCCAATGGCAATTTCATGGTTGGCAGAAAATTATGAACATGGATTGTCAGTTTAATCTGTTCCAAATCGCAAAAGTGCCAATAGAGCGACATGTTAAAATCCGAAGCGTTGCGACTCCTTATAATCTCGACTACCAAGAATACTTGGCTAAGCGGAAGTCAAAAAGACAAGCACGAAACTCTTGGGTTGAACCTATTCCAACTGCTTTATGAGTTGCTAGGTATCAAACGATGCCTTAGTGGAGGCTTGAGCCGTATGCAGTGAAAGTTGCAAGTACGGTTCTTATATGGACGGCACTTGGTAACAAGTGTCGTCTACTCGACAAAGTGGTTAATTCGCTGATGAGGATGCTCAACAAGCGAGAAAAGTGCTCTCTTAATCCAATATAACAACTAACGCGCTTCTCGGGGCTCCGCGCTTTTAGGCCCCGCCTAAGGCGGGCAGTGATCCAGTGCTTAACGTTATTCAAAAGGCGAGGTCAAAACTCAAATTTTTTTGGCTCATGTTCAGCATGGCTTGTCCATGCTGGTAGATTTTAATGAAGCAATAATACGGTTCAAAAAATAAGGCAAGATGTGAACCAGGTGGATCATAAATTAGAAGTGATTTTATTAGGGTAACCTGCTTAAAATATTTCAATATGTCAATTTAACCATTTGTTTTAAAGATATATCCTTTGATAAGCAATGGAAATTGTGTTATAACTATTATAACCATTACAACTAGTATAATCACTATATAACTAGTATAAGGAACAAAAGGCGTATTGCCTCAATTGGGGTTGTGGCTGTCAGATTCTTGCAAAAAAACAACTCACAAAAACGCAACTTTCTCTCACTCTCGTGCAAGTTCTTCTCTCAATACTCTGCTTGTTATACATGTAAACTCAAGAGCCACTGACACTCTTCTTGTGTCATTGATATGGCTAACTCCTCAAGGTGCACACGCGAGTGCTGCGTGTTTTAGCTTGGTCGAAGCGGCTAACTAATTGGCTTGGAGTCGTTTAGTTATCTGAGAACTCTTCTTACCGAACTTCCTCATTCCGAGACGGTAGAGCAAATTGAAGCTTTGCTACCTTGGAGCGTCGAAATAGATTAGTGATCTGGCTGTAAGCTCAACACTGCTGAGTAATTGGCACTTACCTTTTGTCATGGCTGATAGCACCTGTCAGTAAATACTTTCATCGTGAACACGAAAATTAGGCAAATTAAAGCTTTGGCGCCGGAAAAAAAGTGACTATGTTTCTTCTCAGTTAACGGTTTAAGTCGGAGACTTTTATGGTATTTGCGATAAGTCAAGAGCAGTCAAAACTCAATCTGAAGCACGAAGTGAGTGTAGATAACTCTACTGAGGTTACAAAAAGTAAACTGCAAGTTTTTGAGGATGAGACAAAAAAACGCTCTTATGAACTGCCTCAGACACACCCGGCTTTATCCCCCAAAAATGTGTTCACTAAGGGTTCTACACTAATAGGTGGTGTTAAGTGCCTAGAGTTGAACGGTTATCGAGTAGAAGCTGAAATTGTAGCCAAGAAACTAATCAACAAATTTGGATGTTGGCCTAGTGCTCAAGAGCATGTTTCGTTATTAGAGGGCAAAGCGTATTGGGATAAGACTAGGTCTAAAGTAACCCGTTTCAATAAGCGAAGAGTTGAGTCAATAAGGGCAGAAATGGTTGCATTTGCAAAATTGGAGGTAATTTGGGAGGATCTAATTCAGAGTTTTGTCCAACCACACTCTCAAAATTAGGCCTGCCACCAGAAATAATGGCGTTAGTTGTGGGGGCATTTTCAGCAGATGGATGGTTTGTCAATGAAAATGGAATTCCTCGTATATCTATGACTCGTCCTTGGTTTGGACCATTTCTTGAGAGTATTGAGCGTGCATCTAATGGGCTATTTCGGATTGTTCCAGTTAAGGAGGATAGCAAAGATTCAAGTAAACGAATGATAGCTTTAGAAATGGCCCCCCCGACTGATAATGCTCTACGAAAGAATCCTGAGGTGATGAAATTTGCAGCCTGGCTTTACGGAACGTTCGGTGGTCCTGGCTGTAAATCTAAAGGGTTCAACGTGTACCCTGCCGCAATTAGAAGCTGGTCAAAAGAATTACAACAGATATATGCGTTAGGTTATTACATCGGGGACGGTTCTTTTACTATTTCAAGTCGAAAAAACAGTGAGAAACCAAATTCTTACATTCGTTTGTTTTGCAAACCGAAAGCAACACCAACGAATTACTATCATGCTGCTTACGCATTAATCATTAATGTTCTTGACCCAAATCACATACCACCAGACACATCTTCGTCCACAAACTATTACGGAGGTGGCTATCAAGTACTTGATAGTCTTAAGGTTGCATGGGAAGTCGCCAGTCAACGACATAAGTTGGTGGGCTGTTATAAAAGCGACGTATTGGAGTTGATTCATTTCCTTCAGAATTACAAGTATGAGCAGAGTATCAATGAGATTTTCAACCCGCTGATAGAAACAAATTTTAGTCAGAAACCAGATGACATCAACGAAATCACAGCATTAGCACTAAAAGACGTCGAAGCTTATACGAATGGGCAAAAGCAGTGTCAATCGAGAAGGCGAGTTCCTACGCACTATTTTGATCCGGAGCATAGAAATCACGGTGATCATAATGGGTCTAAAGAAGAAGCTCTTTGTTTCAAAAAGAAATTCAAGAACGCTATTGGAGGCATAAAACGATAACTGGTAAAATCTATCGTTGCGTGAGTTAGGTCGTTTAATCAAAGCTGAACGCCACTATGGTAAACATTTTATTGGTCTTGATGAATACAACTTGGGAAGGCGATTTAAACAAGTTCTGGATAAGAAATTAAGTTAGTAAAGGATTGATGAAAGCAATATCCCATCAGTCACTCAATTATTCTCAGTGTTGTGTCCATGAAAAATCCAACGTTGAGACCCGAACTGCATTTGCCTACCGTCTAATTTTATCGTGACCCTATTGATTTTCGAAAGTCACATAAAGGCATGAGTGCTCGGGTTGAATGAGAGCTGGGGCACACCCCCTTTAGTGAAGAGTTGTATGTTTTCATTAACAAGCAGCGCAACAAAATCAAGTGCCGGTTTTGAAAGGACAACGGTTTTGTTTTTTACTGTTGTTCGCAGACACTTCTCAAGGTGCACACAGCGAGTGCTGCGTGTTATAGCTTGGTTGAAACGGCTAAACTAAATGGCTTGGAGTCGTTTAGTTATCTAAGAACTCTTCTTACCAAACTCCCTCATGCCGAGACGGTAGAGCAAATTGAAGCTTTGCTACGTTGGAGCGTCGAAATAGCTTAGTTACTGGCTGTAATATGCTCAATACTGTGCAGTGACAGAGCACTTCTTGACTAATCCAATCAGATGTAACACACAACCCCACTATCGTAGGGTTGTGCAATCGTAATCAAAGAGATATGTCTAGAACAGACTCGTTAGAGTTCAATCCTTGTCGTTCTGCTAAACGACCTTCTAGTTTCGCTTTCGCGATCAGGGTTTGCTGCATTATGTCATTGGATTGAGTAAGCTCACCCCGTAGCTGCTCATTTTCTGCAAATAGTCTATCTTTTTCTACCGTTAAGACTGCAATAGTGCGTTGATACTCAAATGCAGCGTCTGCGTTGACCTGTAGCTCTTGCACTCGACTCGTTAGTCTTTGCACTTCAGCAATAAGGTGATTTTTTTCTCTCGTGAGTTCAGATAGCTGATCTGGTAACGGCTCAAGTTCGGCTAGTTTTTCTTGAAGACCTTCAATGATTTCACTGGACTGAATTACTTGCTGTCGTTTTAGTTCAGCCTGATGTTCCGCTACTTTAATCCGAGACTCAACAACTTGAGATATATCTTGCTCTACAGCTTGCCATAAGGAATTTATATCTAGCTTAAATGCAGTTTCAAGAGGAGTTGAAAACCACTCGGGGATTTCGTTATAACTTTTAGTGACTCTTGGTTGCATCGTTTCCAGTACACTAAATACGATCTGAACTTTAGTATATTTTCCACCTACTGCATCTTGGAGTTGAGTAGGGTTTTGAATGGTTTCCCAGCCGCTCTAGCTTCCTCGAATGCATTTAGGTAGATATCAAAACTGGTCCCTTTTTCTGGATCTTTTTTAGCGTTGAGCATTTCTTGTACGTATTTTTTTTTCAATGACTCACGTACTAATGAGTCAGTAAGTTCGTTAGTATGTACGTTCATTTACTTACTCCGTTAGTACGCCAGTTCTGTTGCTTGTGCATCTAACCAAGCCTCGATAGTTTCACGTTTCCAGCCAACAATTCGAGGACTGACTGCAATTGCTGCTGGTAACCTCCCTTCTTTTCTCCATCGCCATATAGTTACTTTGGTTACGCCAAGTTGACTTGCTAAGTCATCGATTCTTATAAAACTTTTATCAATCATTTTATTCTTCTCATTTATTCGATTGTTTGCTTAAGGTAATCGTATGTAATATCTTGAAATCGTTGTAGGGGGAGGAAAAGACACAATGGGTGACACATGGATGATCTAGCGGCAGTTTGGTTGAACAAGCAGCTAATGAATAACCTTGAAGGATTGGAAGAAGCAGCAAAAGCTGAGGGGAAGAAACTTACCCAGAAGAAGAGTGGATCTGGAATTTCAATACTAGATACTTTTGATGTCCCTTTGGAAAAGTTAGTCGCAGAAGTGTTGGCAGAGGATATACCTTTCCTCGTTTCGTTCGAGGGAAGCGGCCGCACACGGTGCTAGATTTTATTCGCTATTCTGGGGGTTGAGTACTTGCATTGAAAAGCTAATGAAATATCGTACGTATGACTCAAGTGATGCTGAAAAACCACGTCTCCAGGATCGGGAAGCAGCAATTATTTATTATGTTGATGTCATCGAACAGATGTTGGTCAAGGCTAAAGGAAAAACCCCTCAAAGGCCATCCTCTGACAAAGTTAGCAAGGAATATACAACATTAGCACTGCCATTTTGTGCTTTGTGCTTTAGGCGAGTTAACCAATCACCATACTATTGTAAAGAACATCACTCCTCACGAAATGCTAATGCGTATAAGCAAGCGACACGAAGGTTGATGTCGGCAGTGTATAGACATGCAAGTGATCTAGCTGAACAAGTTAATTTAGAGAAGCACAAGAATGGTGAGCAAAAGCTTGATGCGAAAACACTATATAGGTGGTTGGATTTGTTTTCTACACCTTCGACGCTAGCGATTACGGAGCTAAATAAGCTCGACCAAGATGATGATTGGCAAGCCTTTGCACAGTGCATTCTTGATTTTTCATCTAAGTATTATCCTAATGTATTCAATAAGCTACCGAAGATTACTGACGCTCATAGTTTTCAAGGTTGGATCATCAAAACTGTGAAAGATTTGGGGGGGCAAACGGAAGCGAACATGTGGCAGTATAAAGACGCAGATGTATGGATTGTTAATTCGAACTTAATGCAAAAATCCTTGACGATATTGAATTGCTTGAGCAGGTTTGAGGCGGTATCTGTAGTTGAAAATTTTGAAGTGAAAACCGGGCCTAAAGCGGAAGTCAGATTGATGCTGCCAAGCATACGATTGCAAATAAATTACTTAAAGAAAAAGAGGCGGATGATGCAATCACGGTTACATATATTGCTAAGCAGGCTGGGTTGTCACGATCCGCTATTTACAAAATAATTCACAAAAGGCAGTCAAGTACTTAGTTGCAGTTTATACACCTGAGTGAGTTGAAACGTTTGCAAGTGCTGTCAATGCGACAGCAAGGCCTGTTCGCAAAGAGAACCCTGCTGAATACATACGTAGTATAGTGAAAGCCAAAAATTAGTACGTTGAACTGAGAAGGTTGGGTGACACATAACTATGGTCACCCTCGTTTCTAGAGAATGCCTTTTAGGCTGGACAAGAACTTACTCCAACGTATATCTGAAGCCTTTTTCAATTTGGTTTCAAATACACCATAATGTTGGTTGTTAAACCAGTCAGAGATGATGTTTACAACGCGCCCTTTATAACCACTACCTTTTCCCCACTGTGAGGCTGCATTGCTCCACATACTAGTTGCTTTACGAAGGTGTTCATTGTAATGATCACTCGCTATCTCACCCACATAGGCCAGCTCATTGTCACGTGTACGATTGGCAATTTGTGACATTTGTTTGACGACATTATGCACAGGTTTTAGCTCAGGGTTAGCCATACAGCTTTTAATCAATGCATCGAAGTCTTTATAAAGTTTCTTTTATTTCTGTTTATTTCAGCTTTTGCGTGATGGCCAAGGATCTCATACATGTTTAAGTTGTAGTATCGACCATCTCTGTTAACACTTGCGCGAATGTGTTGAACAGACTTAGCACCATTTATTTCAGTTTTTAGGAAAGGGAAAATTGGGCTTACCGATGAAGTAAAATTTTCGGCATCTTTAAACCATGCCTTAAAGATGTTGAGTAGTTGTTCTTTGGCTTCATCAAAAGATTTTGAGTTGAGCTCTTCAACTAAGTCAGATACCCCATTTTGGATTTGTTGTATCCTGTCACTATACTTGGCATCTAGTGATTCAAGCTTTCTTTTAATAGCGTCGTGAAGCGCTTCTGGGGTGTCTGTATAAGAATTATAAAAGACTACAGAGATCCTATCAGCATCTAAGCCGTACTTTTGTTCAAGGTCGTTTAATATGTGGTCATGTCTTATGTCACGGCCTTCGATTTTGCAGTCTACTGGCTCACCATCTTCATCAAGAACGTTCTCTGCTTCTGTTGCTTGATCTAAAACAAGGAGAATGGTTTCGTCGTAAATTTTGTCTGACTGTCCAGTCTCAATCATAGCTTCGAGAATGGAACGCATGGACTGATTAGGCGCATCGTTGAAGCTTGAACAAATAATGCTCAATGTGGCATGGTTCTCAATACATCTACTGATGTCAGCACGTTTAACTGTGCCGTCAAGACCTTTGGTATCTACAACGTTGTAGTCTAGGCTTAATCCTTTACTAATGTAGACAGTGATCTTCTTAGGAAGACCTACAGAGTCAATTTTACCAACATTCAGGTTCTTGAAAGTGGATTGAACCCATTCAAATTGTCATCGCTACTACTTGGTAGTAGTTGGACTTGGGTTCTTTCCTGTAGCATGATTCTTTCTATAAATTCATTGTAAAGGTCGACTTCGCGAGAAAAATCTTTGGCAAAGACAACATCTTTTTGAACTCGTCTACCACTTTCATTTTTTATGGCACCAGTGAGCTTGAGCATGTTTTTCAGTGCTCTTTCTATTTCTACACTGAGAGAGAAACTGGAGTTTATGCTTTGCACGACTGCTTCTTCATCGCCTTTGGGCTTAGCTTTTTCGAATAGGGACTTTGAGTAGTCAGAGAGTAGTTCTAGCACCTCAGTGTCGTCGTGAGCTTCTATTTCAATTGCTGTATGTTTTTGGTCAAATACTATTTCGACCTCACAGATCGTAGTTCGACCAGATGAGCTGCTCAACATTAGGTCAGGTTTTGCTGTTTCTGAATCTCGGTACAAGCCAAATGATTTACAGATAGCAGTTGTTTTTCCTTTGCCGATGTCACCAATGAAAGCTACTCGCTTAGGTTGGTTAAAGTAGTTGATAGCGTGAGAAAAGTCTTCTTTGTATTCGTCTAATCGGCGGTGTTGAGTTAAACATTCTGAAGCGTAGTTCTTCTTTGATTAAGAAGATTTTTCTAAAACTGATTTTGTTCTTCGGTCTGAAGTTGGCGAAGTTCAACTGAGTTCATAAATACTGATACCAAGGGTAAAGCTATAGCTGGAGCTGAAAATTGTATGGAAAGTAATATACTACAGCTTATCGGGTTTGACATTACAATAGATGGGGGTTTTGGCTGTTTTCTATACATGAACCACGGTTTGGACGTGGTGATTGCCAGTATTTCAAAGTGCTAGTTTGTGTCACTGATAAGAAGAGAGCTGGCAGCAGAGGTCGCCAAGTTTATCAAACATTTATTGTCGCACCTTCAAAGCAACACCTCAGGCTGATACTAATGAAAAACACTGAGGCATTTTTGACCTCAAAGCATCGGAATATCGAGTGAGATACTCAGAGTGGCGCAGAGATTCGATAGGCCAATCTGTCATAAAAACTGATTAAATTGAATCGTAGTGTTACAACTGACAGATTGAGTTCAAGTTTAGGAAGCGATCTAGCCTATGGGGTGGTCGCCAGCTCGATTTTAGTTATTGAGTAAACTTTTCTATGCGCTCATTAAGTTCCTTTTCCCAAACTTCCAAAGCAGCTCTTTTCTCATCGAGATATTCGTACATATCGTAATGCTTAGAGGACACGTCAGAGAAAGCGTGACCTTGGATGCGATCTCGAATCTCTTTGGATAACTTTATTGTTGCACCAAGAGTTTTTACGGTTCTTCGGAAATCTCTGCCGATGAATGGTCTAACTTCCTTTGTTCGGGACTTATAAGTTAACAATGCTTGAGCAATCGAATTAGTAGGCATGTGCTCAAGGGGATTTGTCTTCTTGTAGAAAACGTAAGGGCTATTTTGTGTTGCGTTACTCTTTAAGTCATGAAGGATGTTAATTGCTGTTTTGGTCAAAGGAATTACGTGAGGAATGTTCGTTTTGAAGTTTCCTTGTTGAACGGTGAGATACTTATCCAGGAAATTAATGTCACTCCATTCAAGTGTTACGACTTCGTATGGACGCTGACCACCTAGATGAAAGCACAGTTTTATGGCTTGGCGGGTTTGGAAAGCAAAATCAAGATCTGCATATCGATGATCCATATCCCAGAGTAGCTTTTCGACCTCCTCCCAGCTTAAGAAATGTGTACCAGCTTTTTCTGCCCGAGTCTGCTTTGGTATGTCAGCAATCGGATTCCCTGAAATGCCAAACTTTGTGTTACGGTTTTTGTATGCGGGGTCATTGTCATAGAAACGACCAAAATTGAAAGCAGCGTGAAGGATTGAGCGTATCTTGTTGCTTTTAGCTGCATGCCCTGATTCGATTGGAATAGAAAGGATGTGGATGAAGTCTTCAGCTTTAAAATCCTTAGCCTTTCGCTTGATATCCAGGTAAGGAAATACGTTATCAACAATCTTTTTCATTTCATCTTGATAAGATCGCTTTCCCTCTGTTTTCTTGTGTTCTGCATGTAGTTTGATTAATTGCTCAAAGCTACCAATTTCATTCGCTTCACGTTCTTTTTGAGACTTTTCTCTGGCACGCTTTTCAAGCTCTTCTTTTGGATCTATGCCTAGGGATAATAGGTCGCCGTACTCTTTACAAAGGTCACGAGCTAAAGCGAGGCTCATACCTGGCATCTTACCTAACTGTATGAATGTGGGCTTGGAATCTTTGAAGTAGCGAAATTTGAAGTTAACGGATCCTGAAGGCATAACTTGTACACCAAGGCGACCCTTTCCCCTTTCCCCAGATTTGTCCCAGGTGTAGTAGGGTGTTTTTTTAGGTTTTAATCCCTTTATTTCTTTAACCGTAAGCATATACACTGAAATCCCAATGTGGAGGTTACTTGACTAACAGTAAAATTAGTCAAGTAACTAGTCAAGTAAGGAAGTGAGTTAGTGTAGTTGTATGTAATCTAAAGTAATTTATCATTGATTTGTTTGTTGTTTAAGTTTATGTAATTTATTTGAAATTTATATTTATGTAATCAAGAGTAACCATAAAACAATATCACTTCTAAGGATGTGGTCATAGGTTCGAATCCTATAGGGCGTGCCATTTATTTAGAAACCCCGATAGCTCTATGAGTTATCGGGGTTTTGTCGTTTTAGGCCGCTACAGTCAAGAATCAAGTGAGTCATTTGCTAGAAGAATTTTTCCTAGGTGCGAGAAAAGCCTCTATTTGATGTTAACCTGAGGAATGACTTTCATCGTATATTCGTAGATACGTATCAATTGAGACAAGCCGCGTTAGTTTTAATTAAATCAGCTTGTGGATTTTAACAATTAGCAAAAGAAACATTTCTTATAAAGCTCAAAATCTTCTTGAGCGTCCTCATGTTTCTCTCTTTTTAATGTATGCACTTCATTTTATTTGGTTGAAGTTAAGTTTATTTTGTGAATATTTGGAATGGACATCTAATTATTTGTTTTTATCACTATCTTGTGCGTAAAGTTTAGTGATGGTTATCACATATATTAAACAAGAAAAAGAATTTCACTTATTGGCTCACTTCTAATTATAAGTAAATTTATCAATAAAAACATGCACATAAAGTATGTTGGCATCTAGATAAATAATATTTATCGTTTCTATGAATTATATAGAGCATTTGCTCTCTTTTTATATGTGAACTGGCATGGCATACTTGTAACAAATTATAAGGATATAAGAGCTTGATTTATCAGGCTATAGGGAAATTTATGCTGTCGCTCTCGATCAAGAATAAGATCTTGTCTCTATGCTCATTGTCACTGGTGGGCTTTGCAAGTGTGTTGTATGTGGGTAGTACTACCTTGAATGACAACACTTCTCAAGTTACCAAAATTGATAAAGTTTACTACCCGGTCATGAACTCGGCTTCACTGAATGTCTATTTAGTGAATCAATTAGCTGAGCGTTTCAATCTTGCTGTAACACTTGGGGATACTGAGTTGTTAGAGGCAAACCGTTCAACATATCAGAAAATTATTAGTAATTTTGAGCTTCAAGCATCGCTTCAGCCTACTTTATCTAATGACATAGGTATTCTCACCGATGCGCTAAAAAGCTATTTCGATGGTTCGTATCTTGTTGCACAGGGTATGATTGACGGTACGATCAGTTTGCAAGCTGCAGGACAAAAAGCAGCCAATAATACAAATACCTTAGAAAAGTTAACGCAAACTCTAGATTCATTCTCGACTGACCGAGTGAATGAGTTCGAAGCCTCTGTGTCTGACTTAGAGTCTGAGAATGTCCAAGCTAGTCAATTAATGAGCACTTTGGGAGCGATGGCTTTGCTTATCATTTCGTTGGTGGGTTGGTATGTCGTTCGTGGTATTAAGAAAGACCTGTCTCTCATTACAGACAAGATGCGAGATATTGCTGAGGGGGATGGTGATCTGACGGTTCGTCTTGTTCATGATAAGCAAGATGAGCTCAAAGAATTAGTGGCCTCTTTTAATAGTTTTGTTCAGAAACTTCAAAGTAACATCACCCATACTATCGATAATGTAGGTCAGCTAGATATGATTTCGACAACGCTGGTGTCCTCTAGTGAGTCAACCACTCAGTTGTCAAATCAGCAATATGCTGCGATCGGAGAAGTAGCAGAATCACTCAACCAATTATTTGACGCAGCGCGTCACATAGCAGTTAATGCAAGTGATGCATCCGTTTCAGCTAACAGTGCTCGTGATCAAGCTGTATTAGGTGAAGATCAAGTGAAAAGCACCATTGCGGCGGTTCAAGAATTAACCATCGATGTTGAAAATGCGTCAGATGTGGTTAAGCAGCTTGATAGTAATACACAGAGTGCTGGTTCTATTCTAGATGCGATCAGTGCCATTGCTGAACAAACGAACTTGCTTGCACTCAATGCTGCGATTGAAGCTGCACGAGCTGGTGAACAGGGACGTGGCTTTGCCGTCGTGGCCGATGAGGTACGCACGTTAGCGTCAAGAACACAATCGTCTACACAAGAAATACATAATGTTTTGCTTCAATTACAAGAGCAAACCAAACAAGCCTCTGCTCTGATTACAGAAAGCGCTGAAAAAGCACAGTTATGTGTCGAGAAATCGCTAGTAGCAGAACAGTCACTTAAGCAAATCACTTCCGATGTCGCTGAAATCAGTCAGCGTAATGAAATGATCGCCTCAGCCACCGAAGAACAAGAGCAAACATCGGCTCGACTCGGAACGTACATTGATGACATCAAGTCGATGGCGCAGGGCACCGCAGATAGCGTTGGCCAATTGGATCATGTTGCCCGTGATATTAACGGTATTACATCAAATTTATCTCAGTTAACGGGCCACTTTAAGGTCAGTTAATCACCCTTTTCCCTATATCAGTTAGCTGTATGCGCTGCTCATTGAGCAGTGCAGGGAATTCTTATACCTAAAATATGCGTTTTTTCGCAAAAAATAAAAAAAATCTCATGCACTTGGAGTTTACGATGAGAAAGACAATATTAGCTGCTTTAATCGGTGGATTGGCATTTGGCGCTAATGCCGCAAACTTAGATGATTTACGTATCGGCGGTTTTGGTTCGGTTGGCGTGGGTATTTCAGACAATGACGCTGGCTATGCAGGTTACGATAAAGAGTTGGGTTACAAGCAAGATACATTGTTTGGTCTTCAATTTGATTTTCAGATCAACGACCGAGCAAGTGTGACCACGCAAGTCGTAGCAAATGGCCGCTACAATTTTGAGCCTGCATTTGAAGTGGCGTACTTGAGCTATAAATTCGATGCTGCAACCGTTCGCGGCGGTAAGATCCGCACGCCTTTCTTCATGTATTCTGATTACTTAGATGTTGGCTACGCCTACCCAATGCTACGTCCATCACAAGAAATCTACGAGCACCTGATCATTTCTAATTTCACTGGTATTGATGCCATCATTCCAGTAGAGATTGGTTCCTCGACTCTTGAGTTACAACCGTTTATGGGTGTGAGTCAATTGGAAGAACGTGACAGTAACTTTGGTCAACAAGCCGATATTAAAGATGTGTTTGGTTTGGCTGCAAACTGGTACATCAATGATTGGACAGTGCGCGGATCTTATGCACAGGCGACGGTTGAAGCTATGTCCCCAGTCCTTCCAGATTCCATGTCGGCAATGGACCCGATTGTGACAATGAAGCTAAACCAAGACCAAGACGCTACCTTTACGTCTATTGGCGTTCAGTACAACGATGGCACCTGGTTGTTTAACGCTGAGGGTATGGCGATGGAGTTGTCAGGTCCTTACTACGATGTTGAAGCCGCATCCGTTCTTCTTGGTTATCAAGTGAATGCATTTACGCCATACGTAGCTGGTGGTTATATTTCAACAAGCGATAATGATGAGCGCGCTCTCTGGCCATCATCTATTAAGGAGTACGATCGCACGTCATACTCAGTAGGTCTTCGTTGGGACTTTGCAACCAATATGGCAATGAAACTAGATACAACGTACGTTGACTACAACGACACAACGGGTGGCATTGGTGGTAACTCAGCACTCGAGTATGACGATAGCTTGGTCTACTCAGCGTCAGTTGATTTCGTATTCTAAGGAGTAGAAAGATGAAAAAATTAGTTACAGTATTCGCCGCTTCTCTGCTTTCATTCAATGCTTTCGCTGGCATGGTTGTGGTTGGCAACACTGCAGGTGTAGACAGTCTATCTCAAGCAGAGGTACAAAAACTGTTTTTGGGTAAATCGACTAAGCTAAGCAATGGTTCAAGCGCTCGTATCGTTGAGTTAACCGATGGCGCAGCTGGTCGCGTTGCATTTCATGAAGTAGCCACCGGTCGTAGTGAAGCGCAAGTTCAGTCGGCTTGGTCACGTCTTGTGTTCACTGGTAAGGCTGAAGCACCAATACAGGTTGCGGATTACTCCGCAGTGATTTCGACGGTAGCCTCTAATCCAAATGCTATTGGCTATGTGGACGATGCATCGGTGACTGGTGATGTAAAGGTTTTATACAAATTTTAGTGCCGATTAGCTTTATCATGCGCCCAATCTTGGGCGCATTTTAGATCTTGAAAACTATTTATTGTCTGTTTCTAGCAAGTCAGTAACCCTTTCTATAACCAACGAATATCGTCCATTTCACTGTCAAATTTGGCTTAGGTTATCCCGAATTGAGGCGACTTATATTGAAAATGTTGCCCAAGCTGAATGTCTTTGTTTAGCCGCTAGTATCTACTCGAAATGACAGGAGAAAGTAATTGTTGGCTAGTATATCTAGCACTCAAGTTCCGGGTCTTTTTCTGGTGCGGTTTCGATAACTTTTACCTGCATAATACGGTTGCTTTTTACGTGTAGAATTTCAAATTGCCATCGTTGGTAATCCACCTTTTCCCTTGAGTAGGAACGCGCCCAATTAGCCAAGTAAGAAAACCATTAAGCGTTTGGAACCCCTCACTTTCTTCGCCCTCGATACTACTCAACTCAAGTTTGTATTTGAGCTCATTAAGGGGAATAAGTGCATCCATAACCCAACTGCCATCTTTTTGCTTCTTTGCCCAAATTTGTTGAGGGGCCATGCCCAGTTCGCCAGCGATGGATTTTAATAAATCATAATGGGTGACGAGCCCTTGTACGTCGCCATACTCATCAACAATGAACACCATTTCCGTGCTGGTTTGTTGCATGTGGTTAAGTAGCGGCAAACCTTTCATTGATTCAGGAACAAATCGTGAGCGTTTGAGTAGTTTCGCTAAGCGAGAAATAGAGAGATCATTATATTCATCTAACAATACCTTGGATGAAATGGTACCTATGATGTTATCAAGTCCGCCTTTACACACGGGCCAAACAGAGTGCTGGGTTTGACGAAGATTTTTCAAAATAGTATCGAGTGGCAAATCCAAATCTAGGTAGTGCATATCGCAGCGTGGGGTCATGAGCGAGAGTGCAAGACGGTCATTGAGATGGAGCAAATTTCGGATCATTATTTGCTCTTGAGGTTCGATGGCGCCACATTCTGAGCCCTCGCTCATCACCGCAAAAATGTCCTCTTCGGTGACGATTTCTCCATTATTGTTTTGACGAAATAACTTGAGCATCGCATCAGTAGAGGTGGTCAGTAGCCAAACGAATGGTCTTGTTATTTTTGCAAGCCAGTGAATTGGATACGCAACAATCAGAGCAATATATTCGGCGTTGTTCTGAGCAAAGCGTTTTGGCACTAATTCACCAATCACTATCGCGAAGTAAGTGATGACCACCACCACAATGGCAGTGGCTAAAACGGTTGCAACCTCACGTTCTAAGCCCTGGGTGACTAGCCAGTGCTCAAAGGGAACAGAGAGTGTCGCTTCACCAAAAATGCCGCTTAGGATACCAATAACGGTGATGCCAATTTGAATGGTAGAAAGGAATTGTGTGGGATTGTTTTTCAGTTGCAGAGCAAGGCGGGCAGAAGAGTTATGTTCGGCAAACTTTTTCAGTCGACCGCTTTTGGCCGTGACTAACGCAATCTCCGACATGGCGAACACACCATTGAGTGCGATTAATCCAACCAGTAATAAAATGTCCATGTAGTTTTCCAGTGATATACACACTTAAAGTTTAATTTGATTTAAAACAGAGAAATGTGAAGTGGTGAATAAATCATCACGCTGTAACAATCGAATGCCTTATTAAAAGGATAGAATTTGTTTATCATCCTTGCTTAGTGTTCTGGTGTGATTGGTTCTGTTACTTAGATTGGATTCTGATACACTACGCGCCCATTTCCTCTGTTGAGACGTTTCTATGCCATTTTCTAAGCTTGGTTTAAGCACACCTATCACCGATGCGGTGAAGGCGCTGGGTTATGAAAAACCGACTTCTATCCAACAAAAAGCCATTCCAATTGTTCTGCGTGGTCGTAATCTGATTGCCGCAGCACAAACGGGCACGGGTAAAACTGCAAGCTTTGTATTACCGATTTTAGAAAAACTCAGCACAGGCGAGACGCAACGTAAAAAACGCGCACGTGCGATCATTTTGACACCAACTCGCGAACTTGCTCTTCAGGTGCATCAAAGCATTGAAGCTTATGCTCAAAATTTACCGTTACGCTCAATGGCGATGTTTGGTGGTGTGGATTACGCGCCGCAAAAACAAGCATTGATTGAGGGGGTAGACATTGTCGTGAGCACTCCAGGCCGTTTGATTGATTTATATGGTCAACGTGCTATTCACTTCGATGAAGTTGAAATGTTGGTTCTGGATGAAGCCGATAAAATGCTTGATATGGGCTTCATTGATGCGATCGATAAGATTGTTGATTGCATGCCTGAAGATATTCAAAGTTTACTGTTCTCTGCGACACTATCGAATCCAGTTCGTGATCTTGCGAAAAATGTCATTGTTGATCCAGAAGAAATCACGATCGCGAAACACAGCGCATCGAAATCAAACATCAAGCAGTGGATCACAACAGTAGATAAAGACATGAAGTCATCGCTGCTTAGCCATATGTTGCAAGAAAATGAATGGTCTCAAGTGTTGGTGTTTATCGAAACCAAACACGGTGCTGCGAAGCTTGTCACTCAGCTAGAAAAGCGAGGTATTGTTGCCGAAGCGTTCCACAGTGGTCGTAATCAACGTGTGCGCCAAGAACTGATCGAGCAGTTTAAAGCAGGTAAGATTCAATACTTAGTGGCAACGGGTGTCGCGGCTCGTGGTATTGATATCGACAATTTACCAGTAGTGATCAACTACGATTTGCCATTCCCTGCAGACGAATATGTGCATCGCATTGGTCGTACAGGTCGTGCTGGTGCGCAAGGTGAAGCGATCTCATTGGTATCGAAAGACGACTTCAAAAATCTATGTATGATTGAAAGCCGTTTAGGTCATTTGTTAGAACGTGTAGAAATTGAAGGCTTTGCGCCAAGAAAGCCTGTGCCAATTTCCATTTTGAATTACGTGCCTAAAAATAAACGTAAACCCCAAGATAAATAATACGCTTTACTTCTTAAGCCGCATTTCGATGCGGCTTTTTTGTATTCTTTGTTTTTTCATACTCTAGCTTTTTGAAAACTGTTTTACCGATAGAACCATGACAGTCTCACATTTGGTTTTATGTTTATGCCATTATTTTGATTTAATTGACTTTAATGGTGGAATGTTGGCGTTCTTGTCTTACGCTTTATTTATCGCGTAGTAGTCTGAGTTAATGTTCTGTCAATTTTTGTCGTCTGATTTGCAGATGATAGGGAATAGGCGCAGACTTTTGCGCCTGCTATTCAATGCACAAATGAGGCACGAATGAAAACGGGTGATAAGCAATTTGCTGTAATTGGTCTTGGCCGCTTTGGCTTGGCTGTATGTAAAGAACTGCAAGACTCCGGCTCCCAAGTATTGGCGGTAGACATTAATGAAGAGCGGGTTAAAGAAGCCGCTGGGTTTGTTAGCCAAGCGATTGTGGCGAATTGTACTCAAGAAGAGACGGTTGCAGAGCTTAAATTAGACGATTATGACATGGTTATGATTGCTATTGGCGCCGATGTGAACGCAAGCATCCTGACGACATTAATCGCAAAAGAAGCGGGCGTAAAATCGGTTTGGGTAAAAGCGAACGATCGTTTTCAAGCTCGTGTTCTACAAAAAATCGGTGCAGACCACATCATTATGCCTGAGCGCGATATGGGGATTCGTGTCGCACGTAAGATGCTCGATAAACGTGTTTTAGAGTTTCATCCATTAGGCAGTGGTCTTGCGATGACAGAGTTCGTGATCGGATCTCGTTGGATGGGCAAAACACTGGGTGATCTTGCCTTATGCAAAGTCGAGGGGGTTCAAGTACTCGGTTTTAAACGCGGCCCAGAAATCACCAAAGCACCAGAGTTAACAACAACGTTGGAGATCGGTGATTTAATCATTGTGGTCGGCCCACAGGACAAGTTGGCCAGCAAGTTAAAATCACTATGAAGCAGTTTCATCAAAGAGGCGTTTTTTACGTCCCAGATAGCAAACAAAAAAATGCGAAAGGTGACGAACCACGCATTATATTGCTGAGCTTTCTCGGTGTGTTATTGCCATCTGCGGTGCTACTGACTTTACCCGTTTTTTCTGTGACGGGGTTGTCCATTACGGATGCGTTATTTACAGCCACCTCAGCGATCAGTGTGACTGGTTTAGGGGTTGTGGATACAGGACAGCACTTCACGTTAGCGGGTAAAATTCTGCTCATGTTTTTAATGCAAATCGGTGGATTAGGTCAGATGACATTATCTGCCGTTTTGCTCTATATGTTCGGAGTACGCTTAAGTTTGCGTCAGCAGGCGCTTGCAAAAGAAGCGCTCGGGCAAGATCGCCAAGTTAACTTACGTCGATTGGTTAAAAGGATAGTCACGTTTGCGTTGGTGGCAGAGGCGATAGGTTTTGTCTTTCTTTCATTCCGTTGGGTTCCTGAAATGGGATGGCAGACAGGAATGTTCTATGCGCTTTTCCATTCTATCTCAGCGTTTAACAATGCCGGGTTTGCACTGTTTTCTGACAGCATGATGAGCTTTGTTAATGACCCAGTTGTGATCTTAACCCTATCGGGCTTATTTATCTTTGGTGGCCTTGGGTTTACCGTCATCGGTGATCTATGGCTGAATTGGCGTCGTGGGTTCCACTTTTTGCATTTACACACCAAGATCATGCTTATCGCGACACCAGTACTGCTTGTCGTTGGCACACTACTGTTTTGGCTTTTGGAAAGACATAACCCGAATACGATGGAATCTCTACCTGTGGCAGGGCAATGGCTCGCGGCGTTCTTTCAATCTGCAAGCGCGCGCACTGCGGGGTTTAATAGCGTAGATCTTGCGCAGTTTACTCAGCCTGCCTTGTTAGTGATGATCGTTCTCATGCTGATTGGCGCTGGCTCCACCTCAACGGGTGGTGGTATTAAGGTCTCGACTTTTACCGTCGCGTTTATGGCGACATGGGCGTTTCTTCGTCAAAAGAAACACGTGGTGATATTTAAACGTACGGTAAACTGGCAAACCGTGACCAAATCACTGGCGATCATCGTTGTAAGTGGTGCGATTCTAACCAGCGCGATGTTTTTACTGATGATCACTGAGAAAGCTGCTTTCGATAAGGTGATGTTCGAAACGATATCGGCATTTGCTACGGTAGGGTTAACGGCCGGGTTAACGGCAGAGCTGTCGGAACCGGGTAAATACATCATGATTGTAGTGATGATCATTGGTCGTATTGGGCCTTTAACATTGGCTTATATGCTTGCGCGTCCTCAACCAACATTGATTAAGTATCCAGAAGACAATGTATTAACCGGTTAATTTATTTAAGAAAAGGGTATTTTCTTACTCTTAATGCGGGCTTCTCTAGGTGTAAAATAGTAGAGATAGCTCGCATTATTTATATGTGTTTTGCTGTATATCGAGTGAATAGCACGATTCTCATCCTCACTACATTCGGTCGCCTCTCTAAGTAGCGTAATCTATTAGCAGGTTATTGATTATCAAGGATGGACCATGTCTACAAATCTTCAGTTTTCTGTCGGGAAAATATGCTCAGAGGCACTCTTCATGGTGAGGGCGAATCTTCTTGCTATCACTATCGCATGCATTCCATTGATCGTGGTGCATGTCTTTTTTATCACTCAGTATCAATCAGCGATGATGCAGGCAGAGCCGAACTTCAGCGGTGGGTTCTTTTTCACAACACTGGTGCTTTACCCCTTGGTGGCGGCAATGGCTGCCGTGCGGATTCATCGAATCTATTTGGCTCATGAGTATATGCAGTCTGCCCTGGATGTAGTGCGTTTATCAATGCGAGAGCTCCGCTTTATAGGCTGGTGGATTTTGTTTGGCATATCCATGATCATAACGCTTGGGTTACCGTTATTTACGATTACTTTTTTGGTGGTCTCAGAAAGCGGCGACGTTAACAGTGAGCTATTGATAAGCATCATTACTCTGATTTCGAGTATCCCCGCATATTGGTTACTTTCTCGTTGGTCATTGGTGCTTCCGGCAACGGCATTGGATCACGAACCACGCGGCCTTGCGCATTCATGGCGAAAAAGTCGTCCTTACAAAAACAAATATTCATTTTAATGGGTGTCATTCCACTGTTGGCAGGCACAGTGAGCCAACTTGTTTTTGCGCAGTTTGCTCACATTGGCATTATGCTTGTTTCTGGTCTGCTCTTTGGTGTGTTTGGGGCTTATCAAATTGCATTGTTGTCATTGAGTTATCGTACGATTGTTGACATTGAACGATCTCGCTTCAGCAAGGAATCTGAGCCTCAACAGAATAACGAAGAATTTCCTGCCTAGTTAAAAGGCTGTACTTTTCTTCAGGTTTACAGCGCTTTTCTTCAGATTTGTAGCGCTTTGCTTCAGGTTCATTGTCGCAGAGCGCGTTCTTTGTTCATCGCTTGTTGTTTGGATATTTTTTCTTTCATCATTATTCTCTTTAGCGCGCGAATACCCCTGCATATTTCGTGGCTGAAAGTGACTTGATACACGGCGTATACTCATTGATAGGAAGTCGTATTTAAGGAATCATTATGTCCATCTGGAAAGGGGTACGTTTTACCCATCGGTTCAGCGAACTGTCGTCGGCATTCTTCACGAATATTGCACCCCAACCTTTAGATAATACTCGTTGGGTCGCTTGGAATCGCGAGCTCGCATTGCAATTTGGTTTGCCAGAACATGCAGGTGACGAGGTCTTGAATGTATTTTCTGGGCAAGAGGATTTTGCGCCATTTTTTCCGTTAGCAATGAAATATGCGGGCCATCAGTTTGGGGTATATAACCCAGATTTAGGTGATGGACGTGGTTTACTTTTGGCCGAAATGCAGCATAAAGATGGGACTTGGTTCGATATTCATCTTAAAGGAGCAGGGCTGACTCCATACTCACGAATGGGCGATGGTCGAGCGGTTTTGCGTTCGACTGTTCGTGAATATTTGTGTAGCGAAGCCATGGCAGGTCTTGGCATCCCCACCACTAGAGCGCTGGGGATGATGGACAGTGATACGCCTGTTTATCGAGAAAAAATGGAATATGGCGCGTTGCTAATCCGGCTAGCAGAAACCCATATTCGTTTTGGTCACTTTGAGCATTTTTTCTATACCAACCAACTGAGCGAACAAAAGCTTCTTGCAGATAAAGTGATAGAGTGGCATTTCCCTCAATGCTTAGCAGTAGAAAAGCCCTATGCTGAAATGTTTGAGTGCATCGTAGATAAAACCGCAGTGATGATCGCGTATTGGCAAGCTTATGGCTTTGCGCATGGCGTGATGAACACCGATAACATGTCGATATTAGGGCAGACTTTCGATTATGGTCCGTTTGGTTTCCTTGATGATTATGATCCCAATTACATCTGTAACCATTCAGACTATCAAGGTCGTTATGCATTTGAACAACAGCCCAGAGTCGCACTGTGGAACTTGTCAGCGTTAGCACATGCTTTGTCACCGTTGATTGAGCGAGAGGATTTAGAAGCCGCACTTGGGAAATTTGAAGTTCGCCTTAGTCAAAAATTCAGCGAACTCATGCGCGCTAAGCTAGGGCTTCACACTAAGGTCAGTGATGATGGACGTCTGTTTGAAACCATGTTTGAGCTGCTGCATCAAAACAAGACTGACTACACGCGTTTCTTCCGTGAACTCTCTTGCCTTGATATTAACTCTCCTCAAGCTGTCATTGATTTGTGTATTGATCGAGAGGCGGCAAGTGCATGGCTGGATCGGTATCTTGCTCGCTGCGAATTAGAAGTGGATGAACAGGGGGAATGTGTGTCAGTAGAGAGTCGCTGTGCAAAGATGCGTCAAGCGAATCCTAAATACATTTTACGTAACTACCTCGCACAACTTGCTATTGATAAGGCCGAAGAGGGGGATTTCAGTGAAGTAAATCGACTCGCTGAACTGCTAAAGCGTCCGTACGATGAACAAATGGAGTGGGATGAATACGCTAAACTGCCACCGGAGTGGGGCAAAAAAATGGAAATTAGCTGCTCTTCTTAAATGTGTCATTTATTTACCCATCGCGTTTTGTCGTCGGAATGGGTTTTACCCTTTATTATTCCTTATTATTGTTGCTCTGTGTCGTGGGTATCAATATGATGCCAACAATGCAAATGACACCAAAAATCATGACCAAGTAATGAATCGTATTGGGGGATAAAAACAAAAGAGGTGTGAATGTTTACACTTCTTCATCTATGGATTTGCACTCAGGTCGCCTTGGATCTGGCTTTATTCTTCTATCATAGCCAATCCATTTTTTCTACTTTTCGGCGATCTTCTCTTGAGCGCCGTTCTTCTTGGAACAGGCCATCGACCTCAACCGTATCTGTAATGACGGGAATTTTAGTTTTTTCGCCCATATCCATATGAACCTTTCTGCTTACATAATTCAAAGTATGGTTCAATTTCATACTGACAACAAGCGTTCGTTTGTACGTTAATTAACCCGTTTCTCATTGGTTTGATAGTGTGCATTTTTTGTATCAGTTTTTTTGAGCAACATTCGATTGTTCCATGAAAGTTGGATATGCTTGTTGTTTTCTCATAAAGCACGTTTAATGGCTGCTTTTTCAAATTCAGCGACTTGCACTTCCAGCTCACAACTTGCACTTCTTATTGATGCCTTTTAATATCTATTGAATGTTAATATTTTGTAGTCATGACTGGGGTGTTAGTTTTCAACTCTATGGAGTAAAACAAGAGCAAGATCTCTTTTGGGTTTTCAATAAAAAGCTGTCGATTCTCTTGAAAAGTCGCTATTGTCCCCATTCTAGATATGCTGGCGGGGCAAAGTGGACGGGTGTCTTGTATTTTTTGTCCAATTTTGTGTCGGTATTCGAGAATTTAGTGCAGACAATGTCCACATAGTGGCTATTGGCTCGACAGGGTAGCGACAGATCGCTAGAATGTCGCGTCTAAAAATTCTGTCCTGAGGCTAATAGGAGATACCTTTGGCAATGTGCTGAAGATATCACTGATTAGTCCGGTGTTGATTTTCAACATCGATACTCGATTTAACTTAGGTGTTCGGACAGAACACTACACAAGGATGAAGCGTGAACTCACAGAGTCTCGCTCATACGCTCGGGAAGACCGAGCCACTTTAGAGGTTTATATATAATGCAAGTTACTGTTGAAACGCTAGAAGGCCTAGAGCGCCGTCTAAACATTACTGTTCCAGCTGCAAACATCGAAGACGCTGTAACAGCTGAACTACGCAACATCGCTAAAAACCGTCGTTTCGATGGTTTCCGTAAGGGTAAAGTGCCTCTAAAAATGGTTGCTCAAATGTACGGCAAAGCTGTACGTCAAGACGTTCTTGGTGAAGTTATGCAACGCCACTTCATCGAAGCGATCGTAAAAGAGAAAATCAACCCAGCTGGCGCACCAACTTTTGCTCCAGTTGAAAACAACGAAGGCGCAGATCTAGTGTTCACTGCAACTTTCGAAGTTTACCCAGAAGTTGAGCTAAAAGGCCTAGAAAGCATCACTGTTGAAAAACCAACAACAGAAGTGAATGAAGCAGACGTAGAAGAGATGATCGAAACTCTACGTAAGCAACAAGCTACTTGGGCAGAAGTTGAAGAAGCTGCAGAAGCTGGTAAGCGTGTAAGCATTGACTTCGTTGGTTCTATCGACGGTGAAGAATTCGAAGGCGGTAAAGCTGAGAACTTCCCACTAGAAATGGGCGCAGGTCGCATGATCCCAGGTTTCGAAGACGGTATCGAAGGTAAAACTAAAGGTATGGAATTCGAAATCGACGTAAACTTCCCAGAAGATTACCACGCTGAAAACCTAAAAGGTAAAGCGGCTAAGTTCGCAATCAAAGTGAACAAAGTTGAAGCTCGTGAACTTCCAGAACTAAACGACGAATTCGTTGCTAAGTTCGGTGTTGTTGAAGGCGGCGTTGACGCACTTAAAGCTGAAGTTCGTAAGAACATGGAGCGCGAACTTAAGCAAGCTATTAAGAACCGCATCAAAGAGCAAGCTATCGACGGCCTAGTTGAGCAAAACCCAATCGACGTACCAGCTGCACTTATCGATCAAGAGATCCACGTTCTACGTCAACAAGCTGCACAACGCTTCGGTGGTAACCCAGAAGCAGCTGCACAACTTCCACGTGAATTGTTCGAAGAGCAAGCTAAACGTCGCGTAGTTGTTGGTCTTCTACTTGGTGAAGTGATCAAGTCTGAAGAGCTAAAAGCAGACGACGAGAAAGTAAAAGCGCTTATCGAAGAGATGGCAACAGCTTACGAAGATCCATCAGAAGTTATTGCTTACTACGAGCAAAACGAACAAATGATGAACAACATGCGTAACGTTGCTCTAGAAGAGCAAGCTATCGACGCGATCATCGCTAAAGCACAGGTTACTGAGAAAGAAGTAAGCTTCAACGAGCTACTTAACCAACAACCTGCTGCTTAATAAGCATTATCTTGCGTAGAAGGTTGACTTAGCGTTAACTATTCTGCTAACAATGGTCCGTATGATACTCATCATCCGGGCCATTTATTTTAGGGACATAAGAATATGAGCTACCAAGAAAAAAATGCAATGTCGCCAATTATTGACGCGCTAGTACCAATGGTGGTTGAGCAAACTTCCCGTGGCGAACGCTCTTACGACATCTATTCACGTCTGCTTAAAGAACGCGTGATCTTTTAACGGGTCAAGTGGAAGACCACATGGCAAACCTTGTCGTGGCTCAGCTACTTTTCCTAGAATCTGAAAATCCAGATAAAGATATTTTCCTATACATTAACTCTCCAGGCGGCAGCGTAACTGCGGGTATGTCTATTTACGACACCATGCAGTTCATCAAGCCAAATGTAAGTACAGTATGTATGGGTCAAGCTTGTTCTATGGGCGCATTCCTGCTTGCTGGTGGTGCACCAGGTAAGCGTTATGTTCTGCCTAACTCACGCGTGATGATCCACCAACCACTTGGTGGCTTCCAAGGTCAGGCTTCTGATATCCAAATCCATGCTCAGGAAATCCTGACTATTAAGCAAAAGCTAAATAAACTATTAGCTGAGCACACTGGTCAGCCTCTTGAGGTGATTGAACGTGATACCGATCGTGATAACTTCATGTCGGCAGATCAAGCAGTAGAATACGGTATTGTGGATGCAGTGTTGAGCCGTCGTGGCGAGTAATTTAGCCAGCGCAATTTGGCTAAATTTGATATACACTCATTCATAAAGAGTAAAGGCTAAGAGGTTAGCGAATGACAGATAAAAGCAAAGAAAGTGGCAGCGGCAAATTGCTGTACTGTTCTTTCTGTGGCAAAAGTCAGCACGAAGTTCGCAAGCTAATCGCAGGTCCGTCAGTTTACATTTGCGACGAGTGTGTCGACTTATGTAACGATATCATTCGCGAAGAAATCAAGGATGTTCTCCCTAAGAAAGAATCTGAAGCGTTACCAACGCCAAAACAGATCCGTGAACACCTTGATGACTATGTGATCGGACAAGATTACGCGAAAAAAGTGCTCGCAGTTGCGGTATATAACCACTACAAGCGTTTACGTAATGGTGATACAACGAGCGAAGGCGTGGAACTTGGTAAAAGTAACATCCTTCTTATCGGTCCTACAGGTAGTGGTAAGACGCTACTTGCAGAAACGTTAGCTCGATTCCTGGATGTGCCATTTACAATGGCTGACGCAACGACACTAACCGAAGCAGGTTACGTAGGCGAAGACGTTGAAAATATCATCCAGAAGCTTCTGCAAAAATGTGATTACGATGTAGCTAAGGCTGAACGCGGCATCGTATACATTGATGAAATTGACAAGATTTCTCGTAAAGCTGAAAACCCATCAATTACGCGTGACGTATCTGGTGAGGGTGTTCAGCAAGCGCTACTAAAACTTATCGAAGGTACGGTTGCATCGGTGCCACCACAAGGTGGTCGTAAGCATCCGCAGCAAGAATTCCTACAAGTGGACACATCTAAGATCTTGTTCATCTGTGGTGGTGCATTTGCAGGCCTTGATAAAGTGATTGAACAGCGTGTAGCAACAGGCACAGGTATTGGTTTTGGCGCAGAAGTGCGTTCTAAAAATGAAACCAAAACTGTAGGTGAACTATTTACTCAGGTTGAGCCTGAAGATCTAGTGAAATACGGCCTGATCCCAGAATTCATTGGTCGTCTACCAGTAACAACAACGTTGACTGAGCTTGATGAAGAAGCGCTAATTCAGATCCTATGTGAACCGAAGAACGCGCTAACTAAGCAATATGCCGCTTTGTTTGAACTGGAAAATGCCGAGCTTGAATTCCGTGAAGATGCACTTCGTGCTATTGCGAAGAAAGCAATGGAACGTAAAACGGGTGCTCGTGGTCTACGTTCAATTCTTGAAAGCGTTCTACTTGAAACCATGTATGAACTGCCATCGGCAACCGACGTAAGCAAGGTTGTTATTGATGAATCAGTGATTAATGGTGAGTCAGAACCGCTGCTTATTTACAGCAATGCCGACAGCCAGGCCGCTGGAGCAGAATAAAATCAACATCAATTAAAAGGAGGTAAGTAATTACCTCCTTTTTATTTCTCTTATTGAATCCAAACAATTAGACCCCATATACTGGCTTAAGTAATACGTTAAACGTGAAAGCGGAAGAGAGAATTATATGAACTTGGAACGTTCCGAGCGTATCGAGATCCCGGTATTACCTCTACGTGACGTAGTGGTCTACCCACACATGGTTATTCCATTGTTTGTCGGTCGTGAGAAATCGATTAGCTGTCTAGAAACGGCGATGGAAACAAACAAACAAGTTCTGCTTGTGGCACAAAAGCAAGCTGACACTGATGAGCCGACCGTTGATGACCTATTTGAAGTAGGTACGGTAGCGACGATTCTCCAACTGCTTAAGCTACCAGATGGCACAGTAAAAGTGTTGGTCGAGGGGCAGCAGCGTGCGAAGATCAATCACTTTAAAGAAAGCGACTTCTTCCTTGCTGAAGCGGAATATATCGTTACGCCTGAGCTAGATGAACGTGAACAAGAAGTGATTGTACGTAGTGCGATCAACCAGTTTGAAGGTTTCATTAAGCTAAACAAAAAAATCCCACCAGAAGTACTGACTTCGCTAACGGGGATTGAAGAAGCGGCTCGTTTGGCTGATACCATTGCTGCACACATGCCATTGAAGTTGGTGGATAAACAGCAAGTTCTTGAAACAGTAGATATTTCAGAGCGCCTTGAGTTCCTGATGGGACAGATGGAATCTGAGATAGATCTTCTTCAAGTTGAAAAGCGCATCCGCGGCCGTGTTAAAAAGCAGATGGAGAAATCTCAACGCGAGTACTACCTGAATGAGCAAATGAAAGCGATTCAGAAAGAACTTGGTGAGATGGAAGATGCGCCAGATGAATTCGAAGCACTGAAGCAAAAGATTGAAGAATCTAAAATGCCTCAGGATGCACGCGAGAAGACAGAACAAGAGCTACAAAAGCTTAAGATGATGTCGCCAATGTCGGCTGAAGCGACCGTGGTACGTAGCTACATCGACTGGATGGTAAGCGTGCCATGGGCGAAACGCTCGAAAGTTAAGAAGAACCTTGCGAAAGCAGAAGAGATTCTAAACGAAGATCACTACGGTCTAGAGCGGGTTAAAGAACGTATTCTTGAGTACTTAGCGGTACAAAACCGTATCAACAAGCTGAAAGGTCCGATTCTTTGTCTTGTAGGGCCTCCTGGTGTCGGTAAAACGTCTCTAGGTCGTTCTATTGCGGCTGCGACAGGTCGTAAATACACTCGCATGGCTTTAGGTGGCGTGCGTGATGAAGCGGAAATTCGTGGTCACCGTCGTACTTACATTGGTTCGTTGCCAGGTAAGCTCATTCAGAAAATGTCGAAAGTTGGCGTTAAAAACCCTCTTTTCCTTTTGGATGAAATCGACAAGATGTCGTCAGATATGCGTGGCGATCCGTCTTCTGCACTGCTAGAAGTACTCGATCCGGAGCAAAATAACGCATTCAACGATCACTATCTAGAAGTGGATTACGATCTGTCTGACGTGATGTTCGTAGCAACCTCGAACTCGATGGATATTCCGGGGCCGCTGTTAGACCGTATGGAAGTGATTCGTCTTTCTGGTTACACAGAAGACGAGAAGCTAAACATTGCGAAGCGTCATCTTGTTGATAAGCAAGTACAGCGCAATGGTCTTAAGCCACATGAAATTACGATCGAAGATTCGGCAATCATCGGCATTATTCGTTACTACACACGTGAAGCGGGTGTGCGTAGCCTAGAGCGCGAAATCTCGAAGATCTGTCGTAAAGCAGTGAAGAACATTCTACTGGATAGTAGCTTGAAATCTGTGACGGTAACAATGGACAACCTAAAAGAGTACTTAGGTGTTCAACGTCATGATTTCGGTAAAGCGGACGACAGTAACCGCATCGGTCAAGTGACAGGTCTTGCTTGGACACAAGTGGGTGGCGATCTACTGACGATTGAAACCGAAGCGATGCCAGGTAAAGGTAAGTTGACGCAAACAGGTTCACTTGGCGATGTCATGAAAGAGTCGATCCAAGCGGCAATGACGGTTGTGCGTTCGCGTGCTGAGAAGCTGGGCATTAACTCAGATTTCTACGAGAAGCGTGATATCCACGTACACGTTCCTGAAGGCGCAACACCAAAAGACGGCCCAAGTGCGGGTATTGCAATGTGTACTGCACTGGTTTCTAGCTTGACTGGTAACCCAGTTAAAGCAGAAGTCGGTATGACAGGTGAGATCACACTACGCGGTGAAGTTCTACCTATCGGCGGTCTTAAAGAGAAGTTGCTTGCGGCGCACCGTGGTGGCATCAAAACAGTCCTGATTCCTAAAGACAATGAGCGTGATTTGGAAGAGATTCCAGACAACGTCATTGCTGATCTTCAAGTGATTCCAGTACAGTGGATTGACGAAGTTCTTAAAGTTGCACTAGAGCGAGACCCGACAGGCGTTGAGTTCGACGCTAAAAAATAGTGATGTGCAGCAAAAATAAGTAAAACTTTACGCTGATAGGCTCAAAAAGGCTTGTCAGCGTTTTTTTTGGAAGCTAACTTAAGCTCGATAGCTGTCAGCCCTTGAAATATAAGGGATGGCACATTTTTTCTTTACAATGGAACGAAAGTCATCACAAAAATAATCACAGATGACATTAAGGGGAAATCACAGTGAATAAAACTCAGTTAGTAGAACAAATCGCACAAAACGCAGATATTTCTAAAGCATCAGCTGGCCGCGCTCTAGACGCATTCATTGAAGCAGTAAGTGGTACGCTTCAGTCTGGTGACCAAGTTGCACTTGTTGGCTTTGGTACATTTAGCGTACGTACTCGTGCAGCTCGCACAGGTCGTAACCCTAAGACTGGTGAAGAAATCCAAATCGCAGAAGCGAAAGTGCCAGCGTTTAAAGCGGGTAAAGCGCTTAAAGACGCTTGTAACTAATTTCTTGTAACTCTTCTTTCCTAGTGATGTCTTATCGATAACGCAAGGTAGAGTTTACATAGGCTGTTGCGTGATTTTTGCTCAAACGGTGCGTTTGGAACAAAAATTTACAAACAAAGAGCCGAACTTTTTTAAATTATGCGCATCCTACTGATGCGCATTTCTTTTTCTGATATTATTGCGACATTATTTCTATTAGAAGCAGTTGGCTTCATTTGTGGAGAGCAGTTAAATTATGATGGATCGACTACGCGAAGGCGTGAATAGCATCGCGGTCAAAATTATCCTTGGACTTATCATCCTATCTTTCGTTTTCGCAGGTGTAGGTAGCTACGTTGCTGGCGGTAACAATAATGTTGCAGCGAAAGTTGGAAATACCGATATTGCTCGTGGTGAGTTCGAGATGGCATACCAAAATGAGCGTAACCGCATGCAAGCTCAATTGGGTGATTACTTCTCTCAAATGCTGGCTGACCCTGCATACGTGGAATCTTTCCGTAAATCCGTTCTAGATCGTATGATCAATGACGTATTGCTTGATCAACAAGCAGAAGCGTTAGGTCTGCGCATTAGTGACGCTCAAGTCCGTAGCATGATTCTAGAAATGCCTCAGTTCCAATCTAACGGTAAGTTTGATCAAGAGGTCTACCAAGCGTCTCTACGTCGTGCAGGCTTCTCTCCAGACTCATTTGCAGAATACATGCGTCGTGAATTGGTTCGTGAGCAACTATTGAATGCACTGCAAACCAGTGAGTTTACACTACCTAGCGAAGTTCAGGCAGAAGGCAAACTGCTAACTCAAACTCGTGACGTTCGCACCATCACCATCGATTTGGCGGAGTTTGCGAAGAAAGTAGATCTTACTGACGAAGAAATTCAAGACTACTACAAAGCGAATCCAGATAACTTCACTCGTCCTGAGCAAGTAAAAGTTGCTTACATCGAGCTTTCTGCTGAAGCGCTTAAGAAGCAAATTCAAGTTTCTGATGCAGACGTTAAGAAATACTACGACGAGCATCTAGATAAATACTCAACAGAAGAACAACGTCGCGTTGCTCACATTCTTGTTGAGGGTGATGATGAAGCGAAAGCCCAAGCGATTCTTGATGAGCTAAATGCAGGCGCTGATTTTGCAACTGTCGCAAAAGAAAAATCGGAAGACTTTGGCAGCGCTGAAAACGGTGGTGATCTAGGTTGGATCGAACGCGATGTGATGGACCCATCATTTGAAGAAGCGGCATTTGCACTTAAGAACCCTGGCGATATGACAGGCTTAGTGAAATCGGACTTTGGTTACCACATCATTAAACTAGAAGAGCTTAAAGGTGCGGTTGCGAAGCCTTACTCTGAAGTTGCAGCAGAAATCAAACAAGAGATGATTGACCAAAAAGCCGTTGATCAATTCTATGAGCTGCAAAGTGAGCTTGAAAAGGTGGCATTCGAATACCCTGACTCTCTAGACGATGCGTCTAAAGCGGTTGGCCAAGAAGTGAAAACAACGGACTTCATCTCTCAAGTTGATGCACCAGAAGTTCTGAAGAACCCTGCAGTAATTCAAGCGATTCTAAGCCCAGAAGTGAAAGAAGATGGTCTGAACTCAGAAGCGATTGAAATTGCACCTGAGCACATCATTGTTGTACGTGTTGAAGACGCTCGTGATGAAACGGTATTGCCACTAGATGAAGTGAAAGGTCAAGTTGTTGCTGAACTGTCTCGTGTCAAAGGTGAGCAAGGCGCAATTGAACTAGGTACAAAAGTTGTTGCAGCGCTTAAAGAGGGCAACACGGATATTCTTGCTGAAAACAATCTAGCATTTGGTGAGCAAGAATCGATTGACCGTCGTTCTCCTTTAGCAACAACGGTATTTGCAATGGCAAAACCAGTTGATGGCAAGCCGATGTTCGGTCAGTCAAAAGATCTAGACGGTAACATCGTTGTTATCGAACTTGACGCCGTTCATGCAGAGCTTGATAGTTCATTAGAACAGCAAGTTGCAATGCAAATGCTACGTGCATCAGCTCAGCAAGACTTGTCTTCTGTGGTTGCTGTACTTCGTGAAAATACAGATATTGAATACTTTGTTGTGAGCAACTAAGCATTCTTGATGTAATTTGCATGTTGACAAAAACGGGCCGCATTCGCGGCCCGTTTTATTTTTTTCGGTAGTCACTTTCATGCCTAGATTGGCTTTTTTAGAGTAGTGTCGATGGTTCGCTAGCGGATACCAATTGGAGTAAATAGCTAGCGAGATGAATACCTAACATAGCTATAAAAGGGAAAAAACATGAAATGGATTTTAACAATAAGCTTAATGTTGTTGAGCTCGTTAGCTTGGGCTACAGACAGCCAAACTGGCAGCGCAGAGACGTCAAGCAATAAAGCAGCAAAGTATGACGGTATTGAAATTACCGTAAACGTGAATACCGCTTCGGCACAAGAAATTGCGAGTTTGCTTAACGGTATCGGTGAAAAGAAAGCACAAGATATCGTTGATTACCGTAAGGAGCATGGGCCATTTAAAACGGCCGCAGATTTGACGAATGTAAAAGGTATTGGCGATGCCACCGTGAAGAAAAATGAGGACCGAATCCTACTTTAACGGTATCGCTCGCGTAAAAATCAAGACTTAATAAGAATATCTTGATTACTGAGAAAACAGATAAATCAGTTTCATCCGATTGCTGCTGTCCCGAGCCGATGACTTTTAGGGTTCGGGCTTTTTTATTGATTGCGAACGATTAGCCAAAAACACGACGCTTTAAGCCTTTTTCTATGCACACCATTGTTAAGCCACCAATCGCGCCAATCAAATGGGCGTCAATGGCAACCTTTGCGCCAATCATTGCTGCAGTGCTTACAGAGGGGCCATAGAGCTGCTCCCAAGCAATTTTCGCAATCAGGCCGACAACTAACAGCACACTGCTTCTTCTACCCTCGAAAACTTCTCTTAGTGCCCAAAAACCAAAAAGTCCATGCAATACACCGGATAGACCGACATAAATGGACAGGCTGGTAAATAGATTTATCGTTCCAACAAAAGTACACAGCAATATAAAGACAACGAGAAAGTTGCGCGTGGTAGGACGAAAAATAAAACCAATGATCCACAATGCAGCAATGTTCATTCCAAGGTGAGCAAAGTTGGTATGGGTGAGATTTCCTGTTACGATTCGCCACCATTCACCGTGGCGTATATTATAAGCGTGCCATTCGGTAAGGCTTGCCATCGGTTCGAATTGAAGTATTAAACAGATAATGCTGATGATGCTCAGCAATGTATAAAGGTTCACACTATGTCTCGTTATTGTTCTCAATGTGGAAAATCACGCAAAGCTTGTATTTGCCAATGGGTTGTACCGCTAGGAAACGAGATTGAACTTATCATTCTTCAGCATACGAGTGAAGAACATCGTCCTCTGGGTACGGCACGGATTCTCAATTTGAGTTTAAATTGTTGTACTTGTCTGATTGGTGAGGATTTTTCTAACGATGCATTGCTCAATGAATATCTTGCAGATGACCACTATCAACACTTTATTCTGTACCCATCGGAATCTTCGCTTTGTCTGTCTGAACTTGCCAATAGTAGCGTGACGAAACACAAAAAAATGCGTCTTATCTTGCTTGATGGTACGTGGAAGAAAGCCTACAAAATGTGGCAGCTTTCGACTAATTTACACTGCCTACCAACGGTCAAGCTACCTGAAGATCTTCAAGGCCATTATACGATTCGTAAAGCACCATCTGAAAACAGCTTGTCGACAGTAGAGGCGGGTTACTACGCTTTAAGCTTGCTTGAGCCAAACAAAGATTTTTCACCGCTTTTGAATGTTTTTGAAAAAATGATTGAGTTTCAAATCGCCCAGATGCCTCCGGGCGTATTTGAGAAGAACTATCTGAAAGGTGAGTAGTCTATTGCAAACGCAAACAGCTTATTGTTGAACGTTTGATTTACAACACACGGTTACAACGCGTTGTTTATAAAACATTGTTTATAACACAATGGAAGAGAACAACTGGCGATGGAGTTTTGGGCATGGCCATCGGTCATTGCAGAGATATAGTCCGCGATAACACGCATTTTGGCACTCTCGCACTTTGCTTGTTGCCATAATGAACATGTGTGCTGTGGCAGCAGGCGCTCTGGGTCTGCACTTAGCGCTTCAAACAAATCCATGATGATCTGTTGCCCCTTGTACTCAACAATCTGAACTTGATGCACTTGAATTACATACTTACTAACGAAGTGCTTGAGCACTTCAAGTGCTTTTGCCATTTGTGGTTCTAAACACGCGTTCCATGCAAGTAATGGATTACGAAAAGGTTCATCAACGACTTTAATCGAGATACTGGTGAGCAGGGCGTTAACGATACCGCCAATCGCATCTTTACGTTCATGGTGTTTGCCACTAAATAGCATCTGGCCAATGGAACCAATGTGAGTTTCGAACCATGGGTCACCGCAATCTGCCAGTTTGCTTGCCGCTCCCTCTTGCCATTGCTGACGAGTCACCATGCCCAGTACGATGGCATCTTCTAAATCATGCACACCATAAGCAATGTCATCGGCCAACTCCATGATGGAGCAGTCGAGCGATTTAAAACGTGTTTTGCTGTGCTTTAAGTCTGAGCTTGGTCTGCAACGCATTTGACTCAGTAACGCTGTATCTTCATCCGTTAATGGGGCAATGACCCAATCAAATAGATCTTTGTCACAATCGTAAATGCCTTTTGCAGGGCTCCAGTCTTTTGCTTTGAGTTTGCGTTGATGTTCAACCGGGTTCGGTAAACGCTCTGAACGCGTCTGGCTGAGTAGTGCAGGGTACTTGATGAGACCAAGTAAGGTTCGGCGCGACAAGTTCATTCCGAAGTGCTCGGTATATGGCTCCAATTTGGTCACAATACGAAAGGTTTGCGCATTGCCCTCAAAGCCACCGTGATCTCGCATCATGTAATTCAGCGCGACTTCGCCGCCATGTCCATACGGAGGGTGCCCAATGTCGTGAGCGAGGCACAAGGAATCTATTAAGCTGTCAGATGGCAGTAAATCTCGAAACTCAGGTTGTTTCTTCTTTAACTGTGCAACAATACCGGTTCCGAGCTGTGCCGCTTCTAATGAGTGGGTCAGGCGAGTACGATGAAAGTCCTCTAAGCTGTTGCCATGAACTTGGGTTTTTGCTTGTAAGCGACGAAAAGCTGCAGAGTGTAGGATCCGTGCGCGATCTCGTTGATACGGGCTACGGTGGTCATCACGACGGATTTTATGCTCATCATCATGGCGTTCTTGCCACTGGCTTGGTAAATCAAATGACACGGGACTCTCCGTTAACTAGCTGATTTCATCTAAAGATAACTCAAAGCTGGGCGCAAAGGTATGGAGGAAATATTCCATTTCAGGGTTTTCTTTCTTGTAACGTGATGTCGAGACGTTTTTTTGCCAGAGCAAATTCGTGGTTTCCTGCACTGAGTTCTTCTAAACATTTTAAGTAGGCACAAATGGAGTCGGCTTGTTTGACGATCTTAGCGTCTTCTTCATGGGCGGAATGAGAGAGGAGGTAAGGTGCAAAATCATCTTGAAACTCTTCCGGCAACATCGAGAGCAGTTTTTGCTCCGCTGCAGCTTCTATCTTCTTATATTCTTTTGCAATTTCTGGGTTGTAGTATTTGACCGGTGTAGGCAAATCCCCCGTTAATACTTCACTTGAGTCATGATACATCGCAAGAATAGCAATACGCTCTGGGTTTAGGGTACCGCCAAATTTCTTGTTTTTAATGAGAGCGAGGGCGTGAGCAACAAAGGCGACTTGCAGGCTGTGCTCAGACACGTTTTCTGGCGAGACTGAACGCATCAAAGGCCAGCGCTGGATCAGCTTCATGCGTGCCAAATGGGCAAAAAAATGGCTTTCTTTCATTGCTCTCTCCTGTCTACCCACATATTCAGCTTTATGTTGAGGTGTGGATAATAGATATGAAAAAGGAGCTCACTGGGAGCTCCTCTAAGCATATGAGAGATCAGCAGTAATTACTACTGGCTGTACGTCGATAGGAATCGCTCAAAACGTCCAATTGCCGTTTCAAGGTCTTCTACGTGTGGCAGCGTCACGATACGGAAATGGTCAGGCTTAGGCCAGTTGAATCCCGAACCTTGCACAAGAAGTACTTTTTCTTGTTTCAAAAAGTCGAGCACCATCTGTTGGTCGTTCTTGATGTTGTACATCTTAGTATCAATTTTTGGGAACAGATACATTGCGCCTTTTGGTTTCACACAAGAAACGCCAGGTACTTGGTTGATCAGCTCCCATGCACGGTTGCGCTGTTCAAGTAAGCGGCCGCCCGGTAAGATTAATTCGTTAATGCTTTGGTAGCCGCCTAGTGCCGTTTGAATGGCGTGCTGCATCGGTACGTTGGCACATAAGCGCATAGAGGAAAGCAACTCTAAACCACTGATGTAGCCTTGAGCGAGGTGCTTTGGCCCTGTTAGGAACATCCAACCACCACGGAAACCACAAACGCGGTACGCTTTAGACAGGCCATTAAATGTCATCACCAAAACATCATCAGTCAATGTTGCAACGGATGTGTGTGTCGCACCATCGTAAAGCACTTTGTCGTAGATTTCGTCGGCAAAAATGATCAGGTTGTGCTGACGGGCGATTTCAATCACTTCAAGTAGGAAATCACGATTGTAGACCGCACCCGTTGGGTTGTTTGGGTTGATCAGAACAATACCGCGTGTTTTTGGAGTGATCTTCTTTTTAATGTCGTCTAGATCTGGGTACCAGTCCGCACCTTCATCACACATATAGTGCACAGGTGTGCCACCAGACAATGCGACAGATGCCGTCCACAATGGGTAATCTGGCGATGGGATCAGCATTTCGTCACCGTTATTCAGTAACGCTTGCATTGCCATGACGATCAGTTCAGAAACGCCATTACCCACATACACATCTTCGACATCCAGTGAACGAATGCCTTTACGTTGGTAGTGCTGTACAACGGCTTTACGTGCAGAGTAAATGCCTTTGGAATCACAGTAACCTTGAGACGTTGGTAGGTTACGGATGACATCAACCAGGATCTCGTCTGGGGCATCAAAACCAAATGGGGCAGGATTGCCGATATTTAGTTTTAGGATTTTATGCCCTTCTTCTTCCATGCGCTTAGCATGTTTGAGTACAGGCCCCCTAATGTCGTAGCATACATTGTCGAGTTTTGACGACATCCCGATATTTTGCATTGCGTAATTCCTAAAAATCGTTAATTTCTTTATTAAAATACAGTAATTTGATATTTATTAGAATAAATATCTGTAAATTATCCTGCTGCTGGCTAATTTTTGTTCGGCTTCAATCACAGGATTTTGCAAAAGATCGCATACCACCTTGATTTGCTTTGGGTCTAAACTTAGAGTAGCCGTCAGTTATTCCTTATCCTCACGTATTTCGAGGTTGATTTGTCACAGTTCCATCAAGCCGTAAAGAGAATTATCGAGCGAGTTCAGCAAGCGGAAGGCAATCAAACACGTCTAGTCGAACCTTTAGGTGTGAAACCAAATTTCGCATTTATTGATTGGCTAGAGGCACAACCACTTTTTCCCAAGTTTTACTGGCAGTCCCGTGATACTCGTGAAGAAGTTGTTGCTCTTGGGCAACTCCATACATTCGTAGAACCTGGACCTGCTTACACCATTCTGGGTGAGGGGCAGCGGGTGTGGGGTGGTCGTTCATTTGATGGCCAACATGAAAAAAATCGCCGCTGCATGCCGTCGTTCTTTTTTCTGCCACAAATAGAATTGATACGCTTTGATCAGCAATGGTCTCTTGCCGTTAACATTTCAGACGATAAAACTCGTACATTAGCTGGTTTGCAGAAACTGGTTTGTGATGTACCAAGCTTAGCGCCCGTTTCGTCGCACATTTTATCTATCGAACATTCGCCATCGGAATCTCAGTGGCATGACTTAGTTGATAAGGTGCTGACTGGGATTAAAAACGATGACTTCAAGAAAGTGGTCTTGGCACGTAAGTCTTCTGTTCATTTAGACACAGAACTCAGTGCTGCTCAGTTATTAAAAGCCAGCTATTTAAATAATCACCATAGCTTCCATTTTTTGTTTAGCTTAGACAGCAAGCACAGCTTTATGGGCTCGACGCCAGAGCGACTTTACTCCCGAGTTGGGCATGAACTTCATACCGAAGCGCTTGCGGGCACCATCGGCCGTGGTAGCAACGCTGCAGAAGATATGGAATTGGCAAATTGGTTGTCGAATGACTCGAAAAATCTCAACGAAAATCAATATGTCGTAGACGATATCATCGAGCGTTTACAACCTCACTCTGAAGCGGTTGAAGTTGATAAAGAAGCAAGTTTAGTTCGATTAAGAAAAGTGCAGCATCTCAAACGTCATATCCATGCGCAATTACACTCTGGAATAAACGGTGTTCAACTGCTTTCTGCTCTGCAGCCCACAGCGGCAGTAGCAGGGTTGCCGCGTAAAGAGTCGATGCAGTTTATTCTTGATAATGAGCCGTTTGCTCGAGGTTGGTATGCCGGGTCTATGGGCTATATTAGCCATGAACGCGCTGAATTTTGTGTCGCCATTCGAAGCGCATTGATCCTCGGGGATCAAGTTCAGTTATTTGCAGGAGCAGGTATTGTTCCAGGTTCGATTGCAGAGCATGAATGGTCTGAGTTAGATAAAAAGATGTCGACATTACTTTCACTTATTTCAGAGCATCCACCGCTAGGGGTGGCGTCATGAACGTCGATCAAGCGGTACTTAACCGTATTTGGTCTGAAACCATCTTATTGGAATTGAACCGTTGTGGGGTAAATCATGTTTGCATCGCACCGGGCTCTCGTTCAACCCCTCTAACTTTAGAAGCGGCCGATAACCCGAACCTTACTATTCATACTCATTTCGATGAGCGTGGTTTGGGATTTATGGCGCTTGGATTGGCAAAAGCAAGCGATGAGCCGGTTGCAGTGATCGTGACATCGGGCACCGCGGTGGCGAACTTGCTACCAGCAATTGCAGAGGCGAAGCTAACGGGTGAAAAGCTGGTGGTGTTGACCGCTGACCGACCTGTTGAATTGGTGGGTTGTGGTGCAAACCAAGCGATTAACCAATTGGGCATTTTCTCTGGGCACGTTTCTGACAGCTTAAACTTACCAAGTCCGGCATTATCGACACCGTTGAATTGGTTGCTGACCTCTATTGATGAAGTCATGTTTACTCAACGCCAAAAGGGCAGTGCTGTGCATATTAATTGTGCATTTCCAGAGCCGCTTTATTCAAATGGTGAGAAAAACGCTTATCAGCCTTATCTTGATACGGTTGCTCATTGGCGAAATAGTACAGCGACATATTGCCAACGTTTTCTGTCTCAAGGCGTAGGTGAACTTCCTAGTTACGGCGATAAAAAAGGCGTGGTTGTTATTGGTAGTTTGCCTTTGAAGCAAGCTCAGGCGGCAAGAACGTTTGCCGAAAAGATGGGATGGCCAGTGTTTGCCGATCCACAAAGTGGCGTGAGCTCGGATTGGGCTTACTATGATTTGTGGCTTCAGCATGAAGTGTTTACACAGCGATTGGATGAGTGTGATCTGATTGTACAGTTCGGTAGCCGAATTATCTCTAAACGTTTAAATCAGTGGATTGAGAAGCAAGTTTCCTTGCACTCACAGGCTGGTTATTGGCTGATTTCTTCTCGCCCTGAGCGTGATAACCAGAGTCACTTGCCTCAGACGCATTGGGTGGCAGATCCTTGTCGTTGGGTAAATCATACGGCTTACACTGAGTCTCTGTATGCTGGTTGGGCAGACCAATTAGCGGAAGATATTCAGAGAGTTATTGAGCAGTCGAATCAACTGTTTATCTCAAATCCTAAAATAGAACTAAGCGAAATTGCATTAGCCGTCGATATTAACGTACGAGCTCAAAATACAGATTTATTCTTGGGCAATAGTTTGTTTGTTCGCTTTGTCGACATGTTTGGCAAGCTTAATGATACAGAGGTTTTCACAAATCGAGGTGCGTCCGGTATTGATGGTCTGTTCGCAACGGCCAGTGGCGTGCAACGTGCACGACAAAATCCATTGCTGATCTACATTGGTGATACATCTGCGCTGTACGATCTGAATTCCTTATCTTTGTTTACACATACGAAGTTGCCGACCGTCATCGTGGTGACGAATAATGATGGTGGCGCCATATTCGATTTGTTGCCTGTTCCCCAGTCTCGTCGTGAGCAATTTTATCAGATGCCACATGGGTATGAATTTGAGCATGCGGCAAAGCAGTTTGGTTTGAGTTATCTAAAGCCAAGTTCATTGGAAGAATACCAACGTGCTGTAAATGACCACTTAGCAAACGGTCAAAACGCACTGTTGGTAGAAGTGCAAACGCCGGCCAATCAGGCTGCTGAGCATTTAAAGGCATTTAATAAAAACTTACATGCTCTATTCTGAATACCATTCCGCAACTGAAAAACACCAAAGTGACAATCAGCCCACTTTGGTGTTTTTGCATGGGTTGCTTGGCAGCGGGTTAGATTGGCAAGCATGTTTAAGTGAACTCTCTCAATATCATCGAGTAACCATTGATCTTCCTGGTCATGGACAAAGCCAATCGGTTCATTGCAGTGACCTGAGTGATTGCTGCAAACTGCTCAAATCCACACTATCTTTATTATTTTCCTCACAACAACCTTTTATTCTGATTGGTTACTCAATGGGGGGACGAATTGCAATGCATGGCCTTGCCCATCAATGTTTCCAAGATCTCAATATGAAAGGGGCGATCATTGAGGGGGGAAACTTTGGGTTGCAAACTGTGTCAGAAAAACAAGCAAGATTGGGAAATGATACTTATTGGGCTGAGCGCTTTAAAACTGAGCCACTTGAGTGTGTTTTGAACGATTGGTACCAACAGCCCGTGTTTTCTTCACTAAACCATGAGCAAAGACAAACATTAGTGGCAAAACGAAGTGCTAATCTTGGCTCGGCGATTGCGAATATGTTGCTTGCGACCTCTTTAGCGAAGCAATCCTATTTGCTGCCAACATTGCTGAAACAAGCAGTACCAATCTATTACTTATGTGGTGCGAAAGATAAAAAATTTAGCCAATTGGCCGAAAACTGCGGATTGGCGTATCGACAAATTGAAGGGGCCGGGCACAATGCCCATCAAGAGCAACCTGCGCAGTTTGCGATGCAAATAAATCAAATAATTCATTCTCACTTTAGTGAGAGCAACGAGAACAATGGGAATCACCATGGCTAAAACAGTAGGCATTTCTGAAGAAGAACTTTACGCTCCAGTTCAATGGAAAGATTGCGGCGAAAAATATGAAGACATTCACTACCATAAATCGGTAGATGGTATTGCAAAAATTACCATTGCACGCCCACAGGTGCGTAATGCATTCCGTCCTCAAACCGTAAAAGAAATGATTGATGCACTTGCAGATGCACGTTACGACTCAGGTGTCGGCGTTATCATCCTAACGGGTCTTGGTGAAGATGCATTCTGTTCTGGCGGTGATCAGAAGATCCGTGGTGATTACGGCGGTTACAAAGATGATCAAGGTACGCATCACCTAAACGTGTTGGATTTCCAACGTGATATTCGTACTTGTCCAAAACCAGTGATTGCGTCTGTTGCAGGTTGGGCGGTTGGTGGCGGTCACGTACTGCACATGATGTGTGACCTAACGATTGCGGCTGACAATGCTCAATTTGGTCAAACAGGTCCTAAAGTTGGCTCTTTCGATGGTGGCTGGGGTGCGTCTTATATGGCTCGTATCGTTGGTCAAAAGAAAGCGCGCGAAATCTGGTTCTTATGTCGCTTCTACAATGCACAAGAAGCGGTAGACATGGGCCTAGTAAACACCGTGGTTCCTCTAGCGGATCTAGAAAAAGAGACCGTTCGTTGGTGTCGTGAAGTGCTACAGCACAGCCCAATGGCATTGCGTTGTTTGAAAGCGGCATTGAACGCCGACTGTGATGGTCAAGCTGGCTTGCAAGAACTTGCGGGTAACGCGACCATGATGTTCTACATGACAGATGAAGGTCAAGAGGGCCGTAACGCATTTAACGAGAAACGTCGCCCAGACTTCGATAAGTTCCCTCGTAACCCATAACCCGTATAAAAGAGAGGAGCCAAGAGCTCCTCTGTTTCGTTATTCGTCCTGAGCGCCTCGCTTTTCTGGGAAGCTAATGGCTTTTCTCATTGCGGTGCTCAGGTTATGTAGCATTACATAGGATTCGAATTATGCGTAAAGCGAAGATTTATCGTTACTGCTTGCCGATGGACAGTGGCGTAATACTGCGTGATAACAAGTTAACTGAGCGTGTCGGTTATATCATTGAGTTGGTTGAGGGTGACAAGCTGGGCCGAGGTGAAGTGGCGCCTTTGATTGGTTTCAGTCTTGAAAGCACACAAGAAGCGGGCGTTCAACTTCAAGAGCAAGCAGAACGTTGGGTTGCTCATTTACCGATCGACTACAAACATATGTTTCCGTCGGTTGCATTCGGTTTATCGATGGCCCAGTTAGAGCTAACTGGTGGTTTACCTGAGCAAGGTCAGTATCAAGTGGCGCCATTATGTAATGGCGATCCAGATGAGTTGATCCCAAAACTGAATGAAATGGAAGGCGAGAAAGTCGCGAAAGTAAAAGTTGGGCTTTATGAGCCTATTCGTGACGGCATGCTCGTGAATCTGTTTCTTGAGTCTATTCCACAGTTAACGTTACGTCTTGATGCAAATCGTGCATGGACACCAGAGAAAGCACAACAATTTGCCAAATATGTTGCCCCGTCTTTGCGCCAACGCATTACTTTCTTGGAAGAGCCGTGCCGTTCCCCGGGCGACAGTTTGTCGTTTGCGATAAATACTGGTATTGCGATCGCGTGGGATGAAACATTACAAGATGCTGTGCGTCGTGAAGATTTTAGTTTAGAAGATCTGACAGGTGTAAAAACCATCATCATTAAGCCGACATTAATTGGTTCCGTTGATTTTTGTATTAAGCTCATTGAAAAAGCCAAATCGCTAGGGATGAAAGCCGTTTTAAGCTCAAGTATTGAATCTAGCCTTGGCCTCACTCAACTTGCCCGTTTTGCGCAATGGCTGTTGCCTGATGAGATCCCAGGATTAGATACAATAAGCTTATTCAAAGCGCAGCTCGAACAAGGTTGGCCGAAGTGTGAACTTCCAATTGTTCCTCTATCAGAGCAGGAGTTAGTGTGGCATTCAGCATAGACACTATTGCGATTGCACCATGGAAGTATTGGGCTCAAGTGAGCCCTTTTTCTATTGCACTTGAAACCACCACAGAGCCATTGAGTTGGCAGCAATTGGCGGCTCGTGTCGACCGATATACTCGCTATCTTCAACTGCAAGGTGTGACGGCTGGGGATGTGGTGACGTTAGTGGGCAAAAACCAAGTAGAAACACTTTGGTTTTACCTGGCGAGTCAGCAACTCGGCGCGATTGCTGCGTTGACCATGCCACAGCCTTTAGAGGCACTACAAGGTAAGCTAACCACTCTGTATAAATCAAATCAGCAACGCTTTGTTTGGTTTGCTGATAACGCGGCGACCGCATATTCAGAGACGCAACTATCACAACTTGATGTTACTTTGCTCTCCTATCCTGTGATTGAAAGCACCGAGCTCACTTTCTCAGCAGAAGATTACCAACACGATACACTCGCCTCTATTGTATTCACTTCTGGTTCGACAGGGAGCCCCAAAGCTGTTGCTCATACGCACAGGCAGCATCTTGCTTCCGCTCAAGGTTTATTGAGTGAGTTTAGATTCAATCAGCAGAACACGTGGTTGCTGTCCTTGCCGCTGTACCACGTTTCTGGACTTGCGATTGTCTATCGTTGGTTGTTTGCTGGTGCAACACTTAAGGTTGGAAGTGGCAATCTTACTGAAGACATCATTGGTGCATCTCATGCATCTTTAGTCGCGACACAGCTCAAGCGCTTATTGGATGGGAAAGTTGAGCTGTCTCTTACGCATGTTCTGCTAGGAGGCAGTCATGTTGCCCATGAATTGGCATTAAGCGCGACTAAGCAGGGTATAGAAACTTGGCTAGGTTATGGCATGACGGAAGCGGCATCTACCGTAACGGCCAAACAAATTGACCGTGTGAGTAATGCGGGGCATCTTTTGAAAAATCGTGACATTAAGATAGTCAATGAAAGGATTTATATTGGCGGTCAGACGCTTGCAAAGGATACTTTTATCAAGGAGATCTTACATCGCTAGTGGATGATCATGGTTGGTTTGACAGTAAAGATCTTGGTGAGTGGCAAGGCAATGAACTCAAGATCATTGGTCGTGCAGATAACCAGTTTATCTCTGGGGGTGAGAACGTTCATTGTGAAGAGATTGAAGCGGTATTGAATAAGATTGATGGTGTTACTCAAAGTATTGTGGTGCCAATGGAAGATGCTGAGTTTGGTCATCGCCCGATAGCGGTGCTGCAAACCGACACGATGGCAACTAAGGACGAATACGAGATGCATTTACGAGCGCATCTTGAAAAGTTCAAATGGCCGATAGCCTACTACGTAATGCCCCAAGCCTTATTGGAAAGTGGAATTAAAGTATCGCGTAAAGCGGTGAAAGAATGGCTGCAAAGCGAGCTAAAACAGTCGATATAGACGCAATGGTCTAAAAGGAAATGGTAACAACATAGTCAATTTTGCTATGTGTTAGTCGGAAACGGAATTTCTTATCCTTATAACTCTGAATCATAATCATGCTTAAAGATTAGGAAATTAAGCATAAGGTTCAGGATGATCAAATTCGTGTTAGCTGCATCGGTGTTTTTGCAAATTGGTATTGCAGTTAGCAGTGAGGGATTAACGCGTTCGCTCGCTGAGTTGACCGCCTTTCTCGTTGCGATTGCTTTAGTGTTAGTTCATAAAAGCCAACGTGTGCGAAAGGACGATCAAACTCAGCCTCAAAAAACGGCCCGTAATTAGCGACAGACAAATCAGCTAATCAGTAACCATCCTAATGATGTCGTTGAGATCAGTACCCACAGGGTGACACCAAACATCAGGGGGTTCGCCCCGGCAGATTTCAATTTTGATACTGAAATACTGCAACCAATTAAGAATAAACACACCACAAGCGCTTGTTTTGCGATAGCGAAGATACCTTGATAAATCGCTTCAAACTGAGGGAAGAAATCGCTGAACGCAATCGCAGCGCAGTACCAGAAAATGAAGTAAGGTATAACTAACTTACTCTTACTTTCATCCTTGTTTCCACGAGAAAAAATGACTGCGCTGATCAGAGCCACTGGAATGATCCATAATGCGCGCGCTAATTTTAGTGTTGTCGCTGTGGTTAGCGCTTCCTCTCCGTAGGCTGACGCCGCCCCCACCACTGATGAAGTATCATGAATAGCAATTGCCGCCCAAGTGCCGAACGTGTGTTGATCAAGACCAAGTGCATGACCAATGACAGGGAAGATAAATAGAGCTAAAGAGTTGAGAACAAATACGGTAGCGAGGGCTAGCCCGATTTGTTCGTCTTTTGCTTTGATCGCTGGCGCTACGGCTGCAATCGCACTGCCACCACAAATGGCAGTACCCGATGCAATTAAGTAAGCGGTGGTTCGCTCAAGCTTGATGGTTTTGGCGATCAACATACCAATGACGAGCGTGCCGACAATGGTGGCAATAATTAGGCCAATACCATCAGAAGTGACAGCGAGCGCTTCTTTAAAATGAATACCGAAACCTAGGCCAATAATGGAATAAGACAGCAACTTCTTCGTGAATGAAGCGATAGGAAGCTCTGTAGGCACAAGGCTAAAGCTGGCTAAAAGGAAACCAATGACAAGCGCAATAGGAGAAGACACAAAAGGGTGAAGCAAAATAGCAGTGCCAATCCAAAGGGACATTTTAATATTCAAAGGGGCAGTTCGAGTGAGTAAAAGAAAGTTTTAAGTATATCGCAACGCGAATGATCAGAAAGTTTTAATGATCTGAACACCCGTTCAGAAAAACTAAACGAAAGTTCAATACCATTGAATCTGTCTTTCATGATTACCGCCAATCGCCCCTTAGAGCTTTCACTTTATCAAACATCGCTTGCGCTGTGGCATCTTTTGGTGCGACAGGAGAACCTGCTTCAATTTCTAACTTAGACCAGAAGCGTGTAGGCAACCCTGAACAAGCGCGGCCTTTGGCACGACTGAAATAACTGCCCCATAAGCCTTTTAATGCCATTGGGATAACAGGCACTGAGCTGCGACGAAGAATAATGTCGATGCCTCGCATAAACTCGTTCATTTCGCCATCTGCGGTGAGTTTGCCCTCAGGGAAAATACAGACGATATGTCCTTCATTGAGTGCTGTTTCTACATCGCTAAAGGCGCGACGAATGGAGGTGCGATTGTTTGCAGAAATAGGGATAACCCCGGCTCGGCGGAGGAAACGTCGTAGTGGGGGTAAATTGGCATAATCTTCCTCCATGACAAAGCGAATCAAGCGTGGGCAAACGGCGCTTAATAATAGCGCATCCATATAACTGACGTGATTACACACCAATAACGCACCGCCATGTTCAGGCAAGTGATGGAGATTTTTATGTTTTACGCGGTAAATGGTGTGAGTCAGCATCCATACAACAAAGCGTACAACGAAGATCGGGATCTGCAGAAAAATATAGGTGGCCACCAAGAAGTTCAGTATGGCTAAGAGCGCAAATAGCTGAGGAATGCTCATTTCAAGCACGCTCAAGCAAATAATTCCCAGTATGGCGCTGCCTACCATGAACAAGGAATTAAAGATGTTCAGTCCGGCAATAACTTGGGCACGCTCTGTTTCTTTGGCTCGATGCTGCATAAGGGCATAGAGAGGAACAATGAATAAACCACCCGATATACCTATCATCAGTAAATAAAAGAACAGCGGCCACAGATCAGCGTAGCGAATGAACGCCAATAACGTGTGGAATCTTGGTAATTCATCTGGGATGGCGGTAGCCATCAAATAGCCGAAAATCGTGATGCCTAGCGCCCCAATCGGAACAATGCCAATTTCAATACGGTGGTTTGAAAACCAGTTGCAGGCTAATGAGCCTAGAGCAATACCGACTGAAAACAGAGCGAGCAGGAAAGATACGGCGGTCTCTGTGCCGTTTAAGTACACTTTGGTGAAGTTTGGAAACTGAGTTAAGTAAGCTGCCCCAAAACCAAAACCAGCTAATGGCCATAATGCATTGGAAAACGATACGATCAGATTTCGCAATAGAAAGGGTATGTTTCGTTTGTTTATACGGTTGCCATTTAAATTGAATATCTGGCGCACAGGATGGTGCGAAAGGGATATGCTGACTGGCTAAATAACCAAGTAATGCAAAAATGACCACGCTAAACGCAGCAATATACTTAGCATTGTCAGCGGAGGCGATGAAACCCGCACCAATCGTACCAATCAGAATCGCTATGAATGTTCCTGCTTCAACGAGAGCGTTACCAGGAACCAATTCTTTGTCTGAGAGTTGTTGCGGTAATAATGCGTATTTTACAGGACCAAAAAAAGCGGATTGTGTTCCCATAAGGAAGAGCAGCAGCAGTAAAATGCTATAGCTTTCAGTGATAAAACCAATCGCACCGACGGACATAATGGCGATTTCAAATAGCTTTACCTTACGAATAAACCATGATTTTTCGTATTTGTCGGCTAGAACACCGGCGGAAGCAGAGAAAAGAAAAAAGGGCAGGATGAAAAGTCCGGCCGCTAAGTTTATAAATAAGTTGCTCGAGATTGGTAGTGCGCTTGAACCAGCAAAAGCAACAAACAGCAACAGTACATTCTTGAAGATATTGTCATTAAAAGCGCCAAAAAACTGAGTGATGAAGTAAGGCAAAAACTTTCGTTGACGCAATAAAGATGACTGGCTGTCTGATGACATGAATGCTCCTCGATTACCAGTTAGTCAGGTAATTGGAAAGGAGGTTGTTGATGAGCTCTTTTCCATCTATTGGTTCACTAGAGAAGAACTTGTCATCAACACTGAGTAACGTTATTCCATGAACGCCGGACCACAATACACGACTTGCCTGCAGTACCTCGGATCCCGAACGGTGAGGCGCAATTTGTGTAAGCAGTGATTCGAGCATACCCGTCATGCCATCAATGCGCTTAGCATGCCACTCGGGAAGTTGTGCGCCGTTCATATTGTGTTCGAATACAAGTTGCCAACGGTGGGGGTGTTGCTGTGCAAAATCATGGTAACAGTAGGCAAGCTCGAAGAGTGCCTGTTGAGCATCTCCACTATTGTTGGTTGCCTTTACGGCTTCTTGCTGTAACTCATCTAGAGTTTGCGCAACCGCGTGCAGAAGCAATAAATTGTAGTTACCAAAAATATTGACCAATGTGCTTGGTACATAACCAATCAAGTTGGCTATCTTACGAAGACTTAGTTCGTGGTAAGAATGCTTATCTAAAAACTGTTTGACCGTGGTTAAGGTCAAACTGATTAGCTCTTCTCTGGTGTGATCGTTTCTGCGTGCCATAATCTAAAACAACTTATTGAACATCGTTCAATATGATAGACAGCTACGGAATATGCGTCAATAAGGTAGGGTAGTGAGATGTGTAAGGCTTTGGCAATATTCTGATACATGTCTTCTTATTTGGATTGTTTCATTGTTCCGCCATCGGGGGTATGATGCCAACATGTTCATCTTTAGCATGAGTTCATCTATTCTTTATGAGTGAACTGAATGCTGAGACACTTATCGTCAACACTAAGGATAACGATGAAACGTTTATTTTCGATTGTTGCTTTACTGATGTTTACTGTCGCCGTTACGCCGATCGCGGAAGCGAAGAAATTCGGTGGTGGTAAATCGTTTGGTAAGAGTTACAAAACGGCGCCTGCTCCTAAACAGCAGCAGCAAAACACAAATACCATTGGTAAAGAACAAGGTGCTAAATCATCAAGTAAAAAGGGCTTGATGGGTGGTTTACTTGGTGGTCTTCTTGCTGGTGGTCTATTGGCCGCATTCTTTGGTGGTGCGTTCGAAGGTATCCAATTTATGGATATTCTTATCATCGGTTTGATTGCTTTCGTTATCTTCAAACTGATGCGCGGTATGCTTGGCGCCAAGCAAGGCAGTATGAATCAGCATCGTCAGCAGCCTGCATTTGGCGGCAATGCGTCTAAGTTTGAGCAACCAAACATGCAAAACTTTGAGCAGCAGCCAAACACAAATGCGGGTGGTTTTGGTGGTTTCGGTTCACAAACTGATATCCCACATAATTACCCACCAGGTTTTGATCAAGCAGCATTCATCAATGGCTCTCGTGAGCACTACCGAATCTTGCAAGGTGCGTGGAACCATAACCAGCTGAACACTATCGAAGAATATGTATCTCCAAGCCTGTTTGAAGACTTGAAAGCAGAACGTGCGAAGCTAGATGGTGAACAGCACACTGATGTGATGTATGTTGATGCAGAGATCGTACGTGCAGACTACGATGCGAGCAAAGCACAATTAAGCTTACAGTTCAGTGGTCGTTACCGTGATGCACAAGAAGGTATCGAAGAAGAAATCGAAGATATCTGGCACCTAGAACGAGATCTAACCGTGCCAAATGCGCCATGGTTGATTGTTGGTATTCAAGGTTAATCACCGACAGCGTTCAATTTAGTCTTAATAAAATCCCGCTTACTAGCGGGATTTTTGTATCTGTACTAATCTAAACAACCTTTGAACACTCTTTTGCTCAATGGCTTGTTCAAGTCATTTATCACAACTTCTATAGCATCCTGTATTCGAATTGGTATCAGGATTAAGAACAATGATAGTAAATAGTGATTTATTGATAGTTTTCACTTTGTTCTGAAGCATTTTCCTACGCCAACTCAAAGTACTTAATTTATTTGGTATTTCCTTGATCACTTTGGCGTTTTTGAATTGAGTATTGCTTTGCTTGATTCTCACTGTCTTATTGAGAGAGCTCTTTATATGAAAGGTAGCAGGGTATTAAAGGTACGGGGGGAATATTAAGTGAACAAGAAAGGAAAGGATTATATCTGTGGCAAATAACAAAGGTCTGGAGAAAGGTCCACAAGCGTGGTTTGAAAAGTTAGGTGCACAGAACGAAAAAAGCCAGCTCGATGAGCTGGCTTCTTAATATGGTGGAGGGGGACGGATTCGAACCATCGAAGGCGGAGCCGGCAGATTTACAGTCTGCTCCCTTTGGCCACTCGGGAACCCTCCAGGGTATTTTTATGCTTCATAGAGCAAACTTAAAAGTGTTTTCCCAACGCGCTTTTCAAGCAATTTCTCACGACAAAGTCATAAGAAGAATATGGTGGAGGGGGACGGATTCGAACCATCGAAGGCGGAGCCGGCAGATTTACAGTCTGCTCCCTTTGGCCACTCGGGAACCCCTCCAGGGTATTTTTTATGCTTCATAGAGCAAACTTAAAAAGTGTTTTCCCAACGCGCTTTTTAAGCAATTTCTCACGACAAAGTCATAAGAAGAATATGGTGGAGGGGGACGGATTCGAACCATCAGAAGGCGGAGCCGGCAGATTTACAGTCTGCTCCTTTGGCCACTCAGGAACCCCTCCAGGGTATTTTTATGCTTCACAGAGCAAACTTAAAAGTGTTTTCCCAACGCGCTTTTCAAGCAATTTCTTACGACAAAATCATAAGAAGAATATGGTGGAGGGACGGATTCGAACCATCGAAGGCGGAGCCGGCAGATTTACAGTCTGCTCCCTTTGGCCACTCGGGAACCCCTCCAGGGTATTTTTATGCTTCACAGAGCAAACTTAAAAGTGTTTTCCCAACGCGCTTTTCAAGCAATTTCTCACGACAAAGTCATAAGAAGAATATGGTGGAGGGGACGGATTCGAACCATCGAAGCGGAGCCGGCAGATTTACAGTCTGCTCCCTTTGGCCACTCGGGAACCCCTCCAGGGTATTTTTTATGCTTCACAGAGCAAACTTAAAAAGTGTTTTCCCAACGCGCTTTTCAAGCAATTTCTCACGACAAAGTCACAAGAAGAAATATGGTGGAGGGGGACGGATTCGAACCATCGAAGGCGGAGCCGGCAGATTTACAGTCTGCTCCCTTTGGCCACTCGGGAACCCCTCCAGGGTGTTTTCATGCTTCTAGAGCATGCTTAAAAGCTGTTTTCCCAACACAACTCTCAAGTGCGGAGCGAATCATAGCAAACTCGACCAAGCTGTAAAGCGTTTTTCTTGTGTTTTTACGCCGAATGCTGCCTTTTTGGGCAAAGATGATAGAAACTCACCATTTTGTCTTGGCAGCGAGCAATTTGTCACCAAGTTTCTCGTCGATAACTATTTGTTCGAATTTACACTCCTTGACGTTACTGACGATATGAGCTGATAAACTGGCATCAATTTAATGACATAGACCTAATTGACTTCAAATTATGAGTATGAGAGCCACTTTATCTGTTTTAACGCTTTCTATTTTAATGTCATCACCAATGGCAGTTGCGGCACAGCGAGGTCCATCTGCTGTTACGGTTGTGACAGAGCAAGTAGAAGTACACGAAATCAACCAATCTTTATCTCTTGTTGGTAAGTTAGAAGCGGCAGAATCCGTGATTGTCGCTTCTGAAGTGTCTGGTAAGGTTAAGCAAATCTCGGTGAGTGCTAACCAGAACGTCTTACAAGGGCAGTTGTTGATTCAACTGAATGACGAAAAAGCGCAAGCTGCATTAGTAGAAGCCAACGCTTACTTAAAAGACGAGTTGCGTAAATTGAAAGAGTTTCAGCGTTTGGTAAAGCGTAATGCGATTACACAGACTGAAATTGATGCGCAAAAAGCCCGAGTTGAGATCGGTGAAGCCCGTCTTGATGCAGCAAAAGCCAACCTATCGGATCTTCATATTAGCGCCCCTTTTGCTGGTACTGTTGGTTTCATTGACTTTAGCCGAGGCAAGATGGTGAGTGCAGGCTCAGAACTGCTGACTCTGGACGACTTGTCTGTCATGGAGTTGGATCTGCAAGTGCCCGAACGCTACCTTTCGATGCTTTCTGTTGGTATGGAAGTGCACGCTACGACTAGCGCTTGGAACCAGCAAGTTTTTATCGGCAAAGTGAAAGGCATCGATACTCGTATTAATGCAGAAACATTGAACTTGCGTGTTCGTATTCAATTCGATAATCCTGAAAATCATCTAAAACCAGGCATGTTGATGAATGCGTCTCTGGCATTTCCTGCTATTGAAGCGCCAATTATTCCGGTGCAAGCCTTGGAGTATTCAGGCACCAAACGTTTTGTTTATGTGGTTGATGAAAACAACAAGGCAACGCGTCAAGAAGTTCGCCTAGGTGCGCGAGTGGGTAATGAGGTCGTGATTGAATCTGGCGTTGAGATTGGTAACAAAATTGTGGTTCAAGGTATCGTGAACATGCGTGATGGCGTTCAAGTTAAAGAAATCACGGCACCAGTAAAAGCTGAGGAAAAGAGCTCGAAAAATCAAGCAGCTAAGGACGTGAACTAATGTTGCTCTCTGATGTTTCAGTAAAACGTCCTGTTGCGGCGTTAGTATTGAGTTTGCTGCTCTGTGTGTTTGGTTTTGTTTCATTTACTAAACTTGCCGTACGTGAAATGCCTGACATCGAAAGCCCAGTGGTTTCGATCAGCACGCGCTATGAAGGGGCATCGGCGACCATTATTGAAAGCCAAATTACCTCCGTGCTGGAAGATCAGCTTTCTGGTATCAGTGGGATTGATGAAATCAGCTCAACCACACGTAACAGCATGTCGCGTATTACCATCACCTTTGAATTGGGGTATGACCTAAACACGGGTGTGAGTGATGTTCGTGATGCAGTGGCTCGTGCTCAGCGATCCTTGCCAGATGAAGCTGACGATCCTGTGGTGTTTAAAAACAACGGTTCGGGCGAAGCCTCGCTATACATAAACTTGAGCTCGTCTGAAATGGACCGGACACAGTTGACTGATTATGCTGAGCGAGTGCTGATGGACCGCTTTAGCTTGATCTCTGGGGTAAGCTCCATTGATCTGTCTGGTGGTTTGTACAAAGTTATGTATGTGAAGCTCAAGCCAGACCTGATGGCGGGCCGTTCAGTGACTGCGTCGGATATTACCTCTTCACTGCGCAAAGAGAATCTAGAAAGTCCTGGTGGTGAGGTGCGTAATGACTCAACCGTGATGTCTGTGCGTACTGCTCGTACATATAATACACCGGAAGATTTTCAATATTTGGTTGTGAAGCGCGCGAGTGATAACACCCCTATCTATTTAAAAGATGTCGCGGATGTGTTTATTGGCGCGGAGAACGAAAACTCTACCTTTAAGAGTGATGGCATCGTTAATATCAGTTTGGGGGTGGTTCCTCAATCGGATGCCAACCCACTGCAAGTTGCTAAGTCTGTGCGCAGCGAAGTGGATAAAATCCAACAATTTTTACCAGAGGGTACACGCCTCGCGATTGATTACGACGCGACGGTGTTTATCGAACGCTCAATAGAAGAAGTATATAGCACCCTATTTGTCACGGGTGGCTTGGTTATTCTCGTTCTGTATATCTTTATTGGTCAAGCGCGCGCGACCTTAATCCCAGCCGTTACGGTACCAGTCTCGCTGATTTCGTCATTTATTGCGGCGTATTACTTTGGCTTTTCTATCAACTTGATCACGCTAATGGCACTGATTCTTTCTATCGGCTTGGTGGTTGATGATGCGATCGTTGTTGTAGAAAACATATTCCATCATATCGAACGAGGTGAGTCCCCTCTGCTTGCTGCCTATAAAGGGACCAGAGAAGTAGGGTTTGCGGTTATAGCAACGACGTTGGTGCTTGTGATGGTATTCCTGCCAATCTCCTTTATGGATGGTATGGTCGGACTGCTATTTACCGAGTTCTCGGTATTATTGGCGATGTCAGTGATCTTTTCTTCTTTGATCGCATTGACGTTAACGCCAGTACTTGGCAGTAAGATCCTTAAAGCGAATGTGAAGCCAAATCGCTTTAATCAGGCCGTTGATAAGCTGTTTTCACATTTAGAAACTGGTTATCGAAAAGCCCTGAAAGGCGCACTTAAGTTACGTTGGGGTGCACCGCTGGTTATTTTGGCGTGTATGGGCGGTAGCTACGTGTTAATGAACCAAGTGCCAGCTCAGTTGACGCCACAAGAAGACCGTGGCGTTATCTTTGCGTTTGTTCGTGGTGCTGATGCAACCTCATATAATCGCATGTCGGCGAACATGGATATTGTCGAAGACCGCTTGATGCCTTTGCTTGGTCAAGGGTTCTTGAAATCATTCAGTATTCAAACGCCAGCGTTTGGTGGTCAAGCAGGCGACCAAACTGGTTTCGTTATTATGATTCTGGATGACTGGAACGAACGTAATGTGACCGCTCAAGATGCCTTGAATCAAGTGCGTAAATCACTGGCAGGTATTCCAGATGTACGTGTATTCCCGTTTATGCCGGGTTTCCGAGGCGGCTCAAGTGAACCAGTTCAATTTGTTTTGGGTGGTTCTGATTATGAAGAGTTGCTAACGTGGGCTGAATTGTTGAAGAACAAAGCGGAAGAGTCCCCAATGATGGAAGGTGCGGAAATTGATTATTCCGAAAAAACACCAGAGTTATTGGTGACGGTAGATAAGCGACGAGCTGCTGAACTAGGTGTGAGTGTTCAAGAGATCTCCGATACCTTAGAAATCATGCTGGGTGGTAAGAGTGAAACAACCTACGTAGAACGTGGTGAAGAGTACGATGTTTATTTGCGTGGTGATGAGCACAGTTTCAGTAATGCGGAAGATTTAAGCCAAATCTATCTGCGCACCAATAGCGGTGAATTGGTAACGTTGGATTCGGTAACTCACATCGAGGAAGTCGCGGCATCCATTCGCCTATCGCATTACAACAAGCAGAAGTCCATTACGATCAAAGCGAATCTGTCAGACGGTTACACATTAGGTGAAGCCTTAGATTTCTTAGATCAACAAGCGATAGACAATCTACCGGGTGATATTTCGGTGAGTTACTCGGGCGAGTCTAAAGACTTTAAAGAGAACCAAGCGAGTGTTGCTGTTGTGTTTGCTCTAGCGTTGCTTGTTGCATACCTTGTGCTGGCGGCTCAGTTTGAAAGTTTTGTGAACCCACTTGTTGTGATGTTTACCGTGCCGATGGGCGTATTTGGCGGCTTCTTAGGGCTTGTGGTCATGAGCCAAGGGATGAACATTTACAGCCAGATCGGCATGATAATGTTGATTGGTATGGTAACGAAAAACGGCATATTGATTGTTGAATTTGCGAACCAATTGCGTGATCGTGGTATTGAGTTCGAAAAAGCAATCATTGATGCTGCGGCGCGTCGTTTAAGACCAATCATGATGACGGCATTTACTACTCTGGCAGGCGCGATTCCTTTGATTGTCTCCACTGGTGCGGGATATGAAAGCCGTGTTGCAGTGGGTACGGTTATCTTCTTTGGAATGGGCTTTGCTACCTTGGTTACGTTGTTCGTTATTCCGGCTATGTATCGTTTGATCTCGGCGAATACTCGCGCTCCTGGTCATGTAGAAGCGGAATTGAATAAAGCGTTAAGTCATGACACTAAAGGGCGAATTGCTCACCCGTAAAATATCAATCGACTAAACCTCAATAACGAAACCTAAGCACCGACCACGTAAGTGGCTCGGTGCTTTTTTTTGTTGTTTCTCATATATGGGGATATAAACAGACCCTAATAATCTCAAGTGAGTTTTCCAAACTGGATAGAACGCATTCCCCTTAATATGCCTAAGAGAAGAAAGGACCTTGATGATTAATAAGGTTTGACTAAGCTCGTTTTGGAACAGGAACAGGAACAGGAACAGGAACAGGAACAGGGCAGAGTGGTGCTTGGTCGGATCGAAAAGACTGATTGGCTAGCAATAAGAAAGCCCACCGAAGTGGGCTTTGATTAGATTTAGGAGTGGAAGTTCATGAGCTAAAGTTAAACTGCAAGAGCAGCACTTTGGGCCACGAGTTGATTAAACTCGATACGAGACTGTTGGGCAGTATCGGACAGTTCGAGTTTTCTCTCTTTCGCTTTCACCACATTATCAACAAGGCGTTGCAATTCATCTTGCATTTCTTGTGGCAAATGGTGATCAGCAAAATCGTTGTCGTCACTATGTTCAAGAGCGAACGCGCGGATTTTTTTACGCATTTTCAGTAATTCAGAAAGCGCGAGACGTTCGTCTTCCGCGGCTTCTTGTGCTGCATCACGAGCACGTTCGAACTTAGCCATTGCCATACCCTCGCTTGACCACGGGTCAATATCCGGTAGTTCTTCGATATTAATGGTTGGCTCTACGTAGTCTTCTTGATGTTTGATGTCTAGTGAAGTCGCACGTACTGCAGAAATCATCAGCATCACAGAAATACCCAACAGTGGTAACCCGCCTACGATTGCCGCCGTTTGTAGTGTGCTTAACCCACCCATGAACAACAACACCGTTGGTAAGAATGACAGAGTAAATGCCCAGAACATGCGGTTCCAACGCATTGGTTCTTCCGTCACATTATTTTGCACCACAGAGGCGAGGATGTATGAAATTGAGTCAAACGTCGTTGCGGTGAAAATGATACAAAGCACGGTAAATACGGCGATCACAAGCGTACTCATTGGTAGAGCATCTAACATGGCGAAGATAGCGGTTGTAGCGCCCTCTGCATTCAGGATGCCTACAACGTCGAGTTCTCCGGAAAGCTGAAGTGATAGACCGTAGTTACCCAAAATCATGAAGAATAGGAAACAGCCGAGTGAACCAAAAAAGATTGAACCCGCAACCATTTGCTTGATTGTACGACCACGGGAAATACGAGCCACAAATAAGCCCATACTTGGAGCAAATACCAGCCACCATGCCCAGTAGAAGATGGTCCAATCTTGAGGGAAGTGCGTGTCGTCAAAGCTGCCATAGCCGCCAAATGGTTCCGCCCATGTTGCCATCACAAAGAAGTTGGAAAGCATACGACCAATCGAGTCTAAACCTGTTTCCAACATGAAGATGCTCGGGCCTGCAACTAATACAAACGCTAGCAGTCCCATTGCACCCCAGAAGTTGATATTACTCAGTACTTTGATGCCTTTCTCCATACCAGCGTAAGAAGAGTAAGCAAAGATAGCGGTACAAATCAGCAGAACCAATACTTGGCTGAATGTGTTTTTAGGCAGGCCGAATAAGTGATGTAGACCCTCTCCAATCAGTGGCGCAGCCAAGCCCAAACTAGTGGCCGCACCGCCAAGTAGACCAAAAATAAACAATACGTCAACAACTTTACCGGCCGCGCCTTTGCTACGAGATTCGCCAAGTACAGGCATCAATGCGCTTGATACTTTAAGGACTGGCTGCTTACGAACATAGAAGAAGTAAGCGATCGGCAGAGCAGGAATTAAGTAGATTGACCATGCGATTGGCCCCCAGTGGAATAAGCCGTAAGTGGCCGCCCAACGCACGGCTTCTTCACTTCCTGGCTCAAGCTGAAAAGGCGGCGATTGATAGTAGTATGCCCACTCAATACAACCCCAGTAAAGAATACTTGCACCGATGCCGCCACAGAACAACATGGCTGCCCAAGATGAGGTTGCAAACTCAGGCTTTTCATCAGGATCGCCAAGTTTGATTTGGCCCATGTCACTGAATACGACGTAGATCATAAAGATGAATGCCGCAAGGCCAAGAGCTAAATAGAGGAAACCCAGCTTGTCAGTCATGAATGTTTTTGCAACGGCAATCCATTCAGCGCCTTCGGCAGGAAACAAAATTAGAGGAAAAACAATAGAAAGGAGAAGCGCGATAGCGCCAAAAAAAGTGGGTTTGTCTATCAGAGAAAATGCATTTTTCACAGTTCATCGTCCGTTAATGAATAGTTAATCATTATGGACTTAGGTGAGAAAATGGTTCAAATGAATATGATTGTCGTAACGAAAGAAGGCCTTGTTTGAACTTATGCAACACGATTTTCAAACAAGTGCCAGTAGAATGCCTCCAACGGTCATAGCTGCGGACAGGTATTGGCCAGCAGAGTAAGAACTGTCCTCTTCCTCGTCGATGGTATCAGGATGATCCATTCCCAGTGCACCGTGGGCAAAAGATTCTACTTTTTCGCTAACCGTTTTATTCTCGGCTTCTATTTTTTTGCTTTCGTGATCAATTTGCTCAAGGGCTGCTAGAAGTGCCTTTCCCTCTGCGGATAGGGTCACTTTATTTTGCTCAGCTTTTAACGCTGACGCTTCTACATTGGTGGATGTTAGCTCACTGGAAGTCGTGGCTTTTGTTTTATCCACTTGGTTAGATAGGGCTGCATAAGTTTGGACCGGTTTGCTTCCTACAGGAGTCATTTGTCACCTCGTCTGTGCAATGCACTCATGGTTGTTGAGTGTGGGTAAAAAGCAGTTGTTTTATATCGGCTATTTATGAAATCTCTTTAATTAATTCGATGGCGAAACATTGCCGATGTTTTTCGAAAGTGAATATAAGCAAAAAATAGGCCTGAAAAGCTCAAGTTATTGGAAGCTAAACGGAATGACGCTTGTATCGTACCGATAACTTGAGCAAGGGTAGGGGCAATGATGAAGTCTTATTGGTTATTTACATTGGAGGTCGTGGTTGCGTTGTGCGAGATCTTTGTAAGCAGCCATGCGATGATCATCTTGTACGTAGCGTACTGGCGGAGCCAACACATTAAGTTGGTAATCTGAACTTGACGTTGATACGTCTGGCGTTGGCGTGATGACGACGACGTTCAAATTAGGATTTCGATTTAGGATAGACGCAGCCGTTCCCAACCCATTTTCCGTATGGAATTTACCCGCGATATGAACCACTTGTGTATCAGGGTTCATAGAAAGGAAAGTAACGATAGAGTCCGCCATGGTTTCATCCCATGTCACTTGAGCGGCATACTGTCGTTCAGTTTGTTCTGGTTTCCCATGATGCATGGAAGCCATGAACTTCTCTTTGTAAGGACTCTCCCCCGTATTAATGTCTTCGGCAATAAAACGACGCTCTTCGGCATTAAGTTTTTCTATATAAGCCGTTCCCTGACGACCAATACAACGAACAATCTCTTTGGGCGCGTTAGATGCAATGACGGGGATATTTGCTTGTTTAGCGAATTCAACAAGAGGGCGGTAATCGCTTTCGTAGTTTGGCCAAGCATTGCTTTGTTTGATGAAATATTGCTCCCCAATCTTATCATTTAAGTACGCATCGACGACCGATTGTTTATTCCGTGTAATTTGCTCCATAGATAGTGCGACAGGACGAGCATCAGAAGCTAACTGTTTTAGCATGTCTGTTTGGAAACGATGTATTCCAGCATGAGTGTGCCATTCACCGATCAAAATAACGTCGGCTTGTTTGAGCTCGGGAGTCAACGAATTAAGGGAAAGTGGCTTGCCGGATGGTGTATATAGCTGATAATCATAAAAACTGGCAACTTCTGAAGAAGCCACGCTAGGAAGAGAAGAAGGGGTTGATGCACAACCAGTAAGTAAGCCGGCAAAGATTAAGCCTAGAGTAGAAAAGCGCATTGAAAAGCCTCCAAAAATGTCTAGTGATATTAATGGAGGCTGCGCAATGAATCAATGATAATGAGAATGCTTATCGGTTTAATTAATCTTCATTGACCACATTTACGGATTTTTTACGGTAAACACGCAACATAAAGTCTGCCTCACACTTAAATAGTGTAGTGGACTTTAATTCTTCGCGGAGTTCATCGCTCGCTTTCCAAGCTAAAGGCGTCATTTGTAGTAAATCAAAAGCGGTTGCATCTTTGAGTGCCATTTCGTAATTGAGCTGCTGTTGATGCTCGAGCTCAAAGCCCTCAATGGCCTCTGGCTCTTCATTGTGCATTCGGACATCTTGGTAAATACGTTCGCGTAATTGATAGAGGTGACGCGCAGCAGGTGTGACGGTAATGATCACGCCATTGTCTTTGATCACGCGCTGTAGCTCTTCGGCTTTACATGGTGCATAAATTCGTAAAATGGCATCTAGCGAGTTGTCTGAAAATGGAAGTCGATGGCTAGAAGCAACGCTGAAATCACAATTTGGATAACGCTTAGAAGCGTAACGAATGGCAATCTTTGAAATATCCAAACCGTATACAGATGCATCGTCACTTTGCGCTCGCAAAGATTGATGAACTTGGTTGGTGTAGTAGCCCTCTCCACAGCCGATGTCTAATAGCTGGTGTTCAGTCCCCTCTGTATATTTCGTGCAAAGACGAGCGACTTCTTGACGCATTGGATCGTAATGGTTTCCCTCTAGGAAGCGACGACGTGCTTGCATCATCTCTTTGTTATCACCCGGATCTTTTGAGCGTTTATGGTGCGCAGGCATCAAATTGACGTAGCCTTCTTTTGCTAAATCAAATTGGTGGTTGTTTTCACACTTAAACGTCTTCGCGGTGAGTGCTAAAGGCTGATGGCATAGGGGGCATTGATAGTTCATGACGATCTCTGGACAGACAGTAAGGCGGCAGATTCTATCAAAAAGGGATGCAGAGGCGAAATAAAAAAGGCCAGTCGACCTGGCCATTATTTGCGATTACAGTGCTGAAATCGTCGTGATCAGCTCATGGCTTTCACCAGGCTGTAGGGTTTTGCCTTGCTCGATGCTTGGAGCGTGAACACTGGACTCAACACACATCATGGTTTCGTAACCACTGTCTGCCATGTCACCCATACCTTGTGCGCCCTCACCCCAAGGGTTCCACAAAACGGCAGAGTTGTGGCCTTGGTTTTCTACGCTGAGCGTTCGTGCCAATACTGGATCTTTCACCAAAATTTGCGCTTCTGGCTGAGTGTAAACTCGATCAATGGTGTCGGTGAGTTGCAATACTTCGCCGCCTTGGCAGATTTCGCCGCCTTTTAGGCTATCGATATATTCTGGACCCATCCCTGTGGTTTGAGCTTGAAGAATATCACCTACATTGAGGTACGTATGCAGCGCGCCTGAGAATGTCCAAGCCTTTTCGTCGATGTTAGTGACTTTCAGGGTGACTTTCAGCTGGTCACTGACTTCAACGATTAGGCGAGCATCAAACATGTGAGGCCAAATGCTAAGTGTCTCTTTTGTTGGAAGTAGAGCAAGCTCAACGATGACGCCATAATCATTTTCGCGATGTTCGACTAACTCCCACTCAGAACTACGTGCAAAACCATGAGCAGGGGTTGCAATACGACCAAACCATGGCCAGCAAACAGGAATGCCCCCACGAAGGGCTGTTTTACCATCGAAAATCGCTTTTTCGCTCATCCAGATCAGGTCTTCTTGTCCCTCTGGAGTAAAAGAAATAACGTGACCCCCATGCAGTGCAATGCCTGCGGTTGCCTTTTCGTGAATCACACGAACGACCTTTACCTGATCGATTTCGACGATCGTCACGTTGTCTGATAGAACCGCTAACGTAGGGAGAGTTTTTAATTCCATGAGTCGTTTCCTATGCTGGGGGAGGTTAGCTCCCTCAAATTTCAGATACAAAAAAGGCGACTATTCAGTCGCCTTTTATCTAAATCTTATGTATCAAACACAAGCTTTACTAACGCTAGTTAGCTAAGTAGTAATTACTTAGAAACGTGTGCGATTAGGTCTAGAACTTTGTTTGAGTAACCGATTTCGTTGTCGTACCAAGATACAACTTTAACGAAGTTATCAGTTAGAGCGATACCAGCTTTAGCATCGAATACAGAAGTTTGAACTTCACCGATGAAGTCTTGAGAAACTACTGCATCTTCAGTGTAACCTAGAACGCCTTTTAGTTCGCCTTCAGAAGCTTCTTTCATTGCTGCACAGATAGCTTCGTAAGATGCGCCGTTCTTAAGGTTAACTGTTAGGTCAACTACAGAAACGTTAGCTGTTGGTACGCGGAAAGCCATACCAGTTAGTTTGCCGTTTAGTTCTGGAAGAACAACGCCTACAGCTTTAGCAGCACCAGTTGAAGATGGGATGATGTTCTGAGAAGCACCACGACCACCGCGCCAGTCTTTAGCAGAAGGACCGTCTACAGTTTTTTGAGTAGCTGTAGTAGCGTGAACTGTAGTCATAAGACCAGATTCGATACCGAACTTGTCGTTAAGAACTTTAGCGATAGGCGCTAGACAGTTAGTAGTACAAGAAGCGTTAGAAACGATGTCTTGACCAGCGTAAGAAGCGTGGTTAACGCCCATTACGAACATTGGAGTAGCGTCTTTTGAAGGACCAGTTAGAACTACTTTCTTAGCACCAGCTGTGATGTGCTTACGAGCTGTAGCGTCGTCTAGGAATAGACCAGTTGCTTCAGCTACTACGTCAACACCGATTGCATCCCATTTTAGATCTTCTGGGTTACGCTCAGCTGTTACACGTACAGTTTTGCCGTTAACGATTAGGTTACCGCCTTCAACTTCAACAGTACCGTTGAAACGGCCGTGAGTTGAGTCGTACTTCAGCATGTATGCCATGTAATCTACGTCGATAAGGTCGTTAATACCTACAACTTCGATGTCGTTGCGCTCTTGCGCTGCACGGAATACGAAACGACCGATACGGCCAAAACCGTTAATACCTACTTTGATAGTCATTATAGTTGCTCCACAACTTAATTTCTGATTAAAGATAACTGGTAGTAAAATTACAGAATCCAGTAAACATCTGCAAGAGATAATCGGACTTAAATTGTCTAAAGTCAAAAAAATGCGACGCTTTTTTTAACAACTCTTCTCAAATGCTCGTTTTTAAACTTTTGCTGGTTATTCTACATTCCAGTTGGCGTAATATAACTTTTGAGATAAGAACTCGTAGCAAATCAATTACACATGGTGTTCTGGTGAGAAAGTATGTGCTACAAATGTTACGAGAGGCAAGTTTTTTGCGAAAAAAGTCATAGCTAAAAAGAACAAAGAAGGAATGCCCATCAATGAAACAACGCGGAATAAAAGTGACGAAGTCTGATAAACAGTGGCGTGAGCAGCTATCAGATGAAGAGTTTCGAGTCTGTAGAGAGCAAGGTACAGAGCCGCCATTTACAGGCAAACTACTGCATAATAAAGAGACAGGGGTATATGCATGCACATGCTGCGGCTCGCCTCTGTTTGTCTCGGAGAACAAGTATGACTCTGGCTGTGGTTGGCCGAGTTTCGATGCGCCTATTAATGACGATGCGGTTCATTATATAAAGGATTTAAGTCACGGAATGGTAAGAACTGAGATTCGATGTGCAGCCTGTGACAGTCATTTAGGTCACGTTTTTGAAGATGGCCCACAAACGACAGGTGAACGTTACTGTGTGAATTCGGTGTCGTTAATTTTCAACAAATCAGACCAATAAGTGTGATATTTGAACAAAGAATGTTTCATCCTTTCAACCGATGTATCCCATTAATCATCAATATGAAAGGGCTGAATGACAAGAAACTCCCAACATTTGTGGGAGTTTCTTAATTTGTATTGCAGTGTGTTTTTTATAGGAACCGATTTTTTATTGCGGCGTTGGAAGCATGCTCGACGAATAGGTGCCTGCTTTTATCGATTTGGTGAGTGACTTCGCGAGATCATCTAACTCATCGTATTTTTCTGGATCGGCGAAGTTATACATTCGTTTTAACGCCGATTCATCAGCAAGTGGTACATCAAATCGCTTAGCTACCATTGCCCAAATGTACGCGCGTTCTTTATTGCCAAGTCCCTGATTAATGCTCGCCATCGATTTAAGTATCACTGGATTAACATTGGTTTCGTTTGACATCGACAATGCGTTATTTAATAAAACCAATGTTTTTTGTGGATCTCGACCAGTATAGAACGTCGCTAGGGCATACTGCATTTCTGGCGTATTGAGTTCTGGTTTGCCCTCTTTTTGAAGAAACTGTCGACGAGCTTGCTCATCACCAGTTTGCGTCCATAAAAAGTATAAGGTCGCGGGATCATCCGACCCTTGCAGTTCGGCAACGATGAGATCCAGTTCATCAATACTGTTCACCAAAGACTCAAAACGTTTTCTTTTTAGTTCGCTTTGATCGATGGGTGATATCTGTGAAGCGAGCTCTAAACACTTTCGATATTCGGCAACGAGACCATACTCAGTGACTTTGTTCGCCTCGGTTGGTGATTTAAGTAATTCAAACCGATGCCAAACAAGATTCGTTCTTGGTATGCGGCATTGCCCGTCGTCCATGTTCAATTGCTCGCACTTTAGCTTAGGGTGTTTTTGGCACAACTCTTCTGTTGTGATGTTTCCCTCTAAGCAGCCCGTTAACGTCAATGCTGCGAGGCTTGCTAGTACCCAGTATGTATATTTCATGGTTTCGCTTGTGATCCGTTACACCAATTCATTTCTGTATTCTTGACTCTGTTTACTAAGTCGCTATGTTCTGTGAATAGAATGTAATAAGAAGGTACATTATGGACACTGAACAATTATTAAAAGCGATCACGCCAGAAGTCTATGACCGATTAGTTTACGCCGTGGAAACAGGAAGATGGCCTGAGGGTACAACACTTTCTAAGGAGCAGCGAGATTCATGTATGCAAGCTGTGATGTTGTATCAATCAAAGCACAATACGGAAGCCCAACACATGACAGTGGCGGCCGGTGGTGAAATCAGTTTTAAATCCAAGCAAGAATTGAAGAAGCAATTTAGCCAAGAAGAGCACGACATCGTTCGAGTGAACCCAAACCTTACCTGATCATCACTGACATTATGGAAAGGTTGGCCCAATCACGAGGATTGGGCCTTTCTGTTACAAGCTCATCTCGCCACGCAACACTTGCTGCATTCTGTCTTTGATTTCTTCGTAGGACAGGTTTTGGCTAAGCAGATAATGCAGTTTTGCTAGTGCAGCTTCTGGTGTCATGTCAAAGCCGCTGATCACGCCAGAGTCTGCCAGCGCACAACCTGTGGCATAGCCACCCATGTTCACTTTTCCCGCTAAACATTGCGTTAGATTGACCACGATAACCCCACGCTCAGAGGCCTCTTTTAGATGACCAAGCAATTCAGGATTTTGCGGAGCGTTACCCACACCAAAAGTCAGTAAGATCATCGCATTCACAGGTTGACGAAGTGTGTTGCGAATGACCTCATGAGAGATGCCAGGGTACATAGTAATGACACCGATAGGTTGCGGTGTGATGTTGTGTACTTTGAATTCACCATCTGGCTTTGTTCCTACCGCAACATTATTGCTGATTTGGATGTTGATGCCCGCTTCTAAAAGAGGAGGTAGGTTTGGTGATGTAAAGGCGTTGAAACCATCAGCATGAGATTTCGTACTGCGATTACCGCGCATTAATTGATTGTTGAAAAACAGCGTCACTTCATTGATCGGATAATTTGCGGCAATGTGCAGCGCATTGAGCAAGTTTGCTTGGCCATCAGAGCGCAATTCCGCCAAAGGAATTTGTGATCCAGTCACGATAACAGGTTTGCCAAGGTTCTCTAACATGAAAGACAAGGCAGAGGCTGTGTATGCCATAGTATCTGTGCCATGCAGGATCACGAACCCATCGTAGTTATCGTAGTTATCACGAATATCATCTGCGATCTGTTGCCAGTCGGCTGGCGTCATATCGGATGAGTCGATAAGTGGCTCGTACTCATGAATGGTGTATTCCGGCATTTCAGCACGGTGAAACTCAGGCATGCTTGCTAATTGTTTTTCCATAAAGCCAGCGACAGGGACGTAGCCATGGTCGGATTTCTGCATACCGATGGTGCCACCGGTGTAAGCGATGTAGATATGTTTTCTAGTCATCGTTCTACTTTATTTTCATGTAGGGGAACAGTGGCGGGGATTATAGCGAAATGACACCTAATAAAAAGGGGCATCTCGCACAGAGACGCCCCTTTTCATCTGTTAAGTCCCGCTATTGCATTTGGCAATTTAGACAAAAAGCGTAATAGCCTTTTGGATCATTGAAGCTTTGCAGCATACTTGCATCGGCTTCCAACTGTTTTGCGACAGGTTGGAGACTTTTTGGCAGTAAGCTTGTCGCATCAATACCAAGAGAGACTTTAACTTGATTCATGAGCTCTTGAATAAATTGCTCTGATGGTGAAAGTGGCTCTTCAACCCAATAGATGTTGTAGTCCGTTACGTTTGCAAGTTCAGCAGCTAACTTCACTGCATCATCAAAGTCACCCATTTGATCAACCAGTCCGAACGACTGCGCATCTTGTCCGGTCCAAACGCGGCCCTGTGCAATATCATCAACTTGATCGAGTTTCATTCCACGGTTTTCTCCAACCAGTGAGATAAAACGCTTATAGCCGTGCTCAATACCAAGTTGGAATGCTTGTGACGCGCCCTCAGAAAGACCCGTTGTAATGCCCTCACCAGAGAAAGGCGAAGTGCCCACACCATCCGTATTGATCCCTAGCTTACTAAAGCCTTTTTCAAATGTCGTAATGACACTAAAAATACCAATGGAACCTGTCAGCGTGGTAGGTTGTGCCACAATTTTGTCTGCACTCATCGAGATCCAGTAGCCACCAGAGGCAGCTAAGCTCGACATCGAAACCACAACAGGTTTACCCGCGGCTTTAATCGCTTCAACTTCATTTCGGATCACTTCAGAGGCAAATGCGCTGCCCCCTGGGCTATCAACACGTAACACGACGGCTTTGACTTTGTCGTCATTACGAGCTTGACGAAGCAGGCTTGCAACCGTATCACCGCCGATCGTGCCGCGAGGTTGTTGACCATCCATGATGGTGCCACTTGCGACCACAACTGCGATGTCATCGTTAGCAACATTGAAATTTGGGCGAATGGTGGCGAGGTAATCGTAGTAACCTATTGCGTTATAGCTGTCTTTACCATCACTGCCGAACTCTTTCGCAAACAAGCCGCGGATTTGTTGACGGGTTGCTAACTCATCGACAAGACCAAGCTTGACCGCTAACTGAGCGATGTCGCCATCAACAGATTTCATCTCTGCGAGTAGCTCATCCATGGTTGGATTCAGTACTTTAGCGTTGATGTCGCGGTTATTTGCGACGTCATCAACGTATGCACTCCAAAGTTGAGTGATCCAACGCGTTGCTGATTCTTTTGCGGCATCAGACATATCGTCACGAATGAATGGTTCAATCGCTGATTTGTAAGTACCTACGCGGAAAACATGGGTAGAAACGTCTAACTTTTCTAGCAGCGTTTTATAGTACATAGAGTAAGAGCTGTAGCCCTTAATCAACACACCACCATCAGGCGCTAGGTATACTTTGTCAGCGTAACTGGCAAGGTAATACTGGCTTTGGTTGTAAATGTCACCGACCGCATAAATAGGTTTGCCTGACGACTTGAATTCATTTAATGCTTTGGCGATATAGCGTAATTTAGTTAGGTTCGTTTCTGGTAAATCTCTAAGAGCAAGTACAAGGCCGGACACTTTCGGGTCATCTTTCGCGTGGCGAATGGTATCGACGACGTCAAAAAGAACGTTCTCTTTCGGAAGTTCATTACCCAACATGGACCCAGCGACTGAATCTAATGGGTTCACGTAACGACGCTGTTCCACTATAGGGCCAGATAAATTCATGACCAACGCGGACTCTTTCTCGACAACAGGGAGGCCGTCACCTGAGTAGGTAAAGGCTAGGTAAACAACGGCGATAAGCACCAAAAAGATCAGGTTTGCCAATGCCAGCCTAACAAAAGTGATTGTTTTCCAAATCCCTTTAAATATCAGACCAATAAATTTGATGAGTTTTTCATCTTGTCTCCAAAATGAGATAGTCTTTCCCTAATCCTATAAAGTATGGGTTCTTATCTCTAAGATCTCAAAAGATAACAATTTTTAGCTTATCACGCCCAACCGATAATTGGCATATTTTCGATTGAGATTGATCGGTGTTACAAAATTGTAAACACCTGTTTGATTTTTTGATGACTCAGACGTACTCTGGTCAGACCACAAAAATAAAAATGGATGCTGAATGATGTCTGCCATGTACCCACATTTGTTAAAGCCATTAGACCTCGGTTTCACTCAATTACGAAATCGCGTTTTGATGGGATCAATGCACACTGGTTTAGAAGAGCACAAGGAAGGATTACAAAAACTTGCCGCGTTTTATGAAGAGCGTGCGAAAGGCGGTGTTGGTTTGATTGTGACCGGTGGCTTTTCGCCTAATTTACGCGGCCGACTGCATCCTTTGAGTGCAGAATTCAGCAAGCCAAAACATGCTAAAGCTCATCGAGTTGTGACCGAAGCGGTACACAAGCACGGCGGTAAAATTGCATTGCAGATTCTTCACGCTGGCCGTTATGCAATGCACCCATTTGCTCAGAGCGCATCCGGAATGAAAGCGCCGATAGCCAAGTTCGCACCGAGTGAAATGAGTGAGCGTCAAATTAAGAAAACGATTGAGGCTTTCGCGAACAGCGCTGAGCTTGCTCAACTGGCGGGCTACGATGGTGTTGAGTTGATGGGTTCAGAGGGGTATCTGATCAATCAGTTCTTATGTAAGCGTACCAACATGCGCTATGACGAATGGGGCGGTAGCTATAAAAAGCGCATGCGTTTCCCAGTGGAAATTGTCAAAGCCGTGCGCAAAGCAGTTGGCGATAAATTTATTATTATTTTCCGTCTTTCGATGTTGGACTTAGTCGAGCAGGGCAGCACGTTTGAAGATGTGATTGAATTGGCGAAAGCGCTTGAAGAATCGGGTGTGACCATCATTAATACCGGAATTGGTTGGCATGAAGCAAGGATCCCAACGATTGCCACGCAAGTACCTCGAGGGGCATTTACTTGGGTGACGGAAAAAGTGAAACCTCACGTGTCTGTTCCTATCATCACCTGTAACCGAATTAACACACCGGAAGAAGCTGAACGCATTTTAGCTTCAGGCCATGCTGATATGGTCTCTATGGCTCGTCCTTTCCTCGCTGATCCATACTTTGTCGCTAAAGCAGAACAAGAAAAATCGCAGTTCATTAATACCTGTATCGGTTGTAACCAAGCGTGTTTGGATAACGTATTCAAAGGAAAAAGAGCCAGCTGCTTGGTGAATCCGCTCGCTTGCTATGAAACCGAAATTGTGGTGGAAGAAGCATTTAAAAAGAAAAACATTGCGGTTGTAGGGGCGGGGCCCGCGGGATTAGCGTGTGCCACTACTCTTGCTGAACGTGGCCACAAAGTCGATTTATTCGAGAAGAACGATCGTATTGGGGGGCAATTCCGCCTTGCGATGCAGATTCCTGGCAAAGAAGAGTTTCGTGAAACCATTCGGTACTTTGCTAATCGCCTTGATGAAACCGGAGTAAACCTGCATTTATCGACAGAGGCCAATTACGATTTGCTAACCGAATATGATGAAGTAGTCATGGCATCTGGTGTCGCGCCGCGTAAAGTGAACATTGAGGGCGTTGATAACCCAGACAAAGTGGTGGATTACCAAACACTGATACGTGACAAGACCCCTGTGGGTGAGAAAGTGGCGATTGTTGGTGCGGGTGGCATCGGTGTCGATGTCGCAACCATGATCACCGAACCGGAGGGACAAACTCTGGATGATTGGCTTCACGAATGGGGTATTGATAAAGAAATGTCTCAGCCAGGTGGTTTATATCCGTATCCTGATTCTATTAGTGATAAAGAAGTATGGGTTCTTCAACGTCGTAAGGGGCGTGTGGGCAAAGGTCCGGGTAAAACAACAGGGTGGATCCACAAGCGTACGTTGGAAAAACGCGGTGTGTATCTTGTCGGTGGCGTCTCTTACGATAAGATCGACGATAAAGGGTTGCACATTCATGTCGATGGTCAGGAGCGTTTGATTGAAGCTGACAAGGTTGTTATTTGTGCTGGACAAGAATCGGTTCGACCTTTTGAAGACAAATGGTCTCATCTTGGTGAAAAACTGCATGTTATTGGTGGTGCTGACCAGGCGGGTGAATTGGATGCTGTACGTGCCATTCGTCAAGGAGTAAAACTGGCCGTGAAACTGTAGTAAAGCCGTTTTCACTAGTCCTAGTGTTTTCATAAGCTCTAGGCTGTACTTTGAGAGGCCGTACATTGCGTGTGGCCTTTTATTCTTATGTTTAATGCCTTAAGAAATAAGTAGTTATTCGTATTTTGGATTATGCTAAAGTTAACCAATAATCATGCTTTTGCTGTATAAGGATTTGTTCATGGATGCTCTGGAGCTTTTGCTTAACCGTCGTTCTATCGCTAAATTGTCTGCCCCTGCACCTGAGGGGAAAGCGTTAGAGAATATTATTCGAGCGGGCTTACGCGCGCCAGACCATGGGGCTCTCACGCCTTGGCGTTTTGTTATCGCTCAAGGTGAAAGCTTAAAGAAGCTCTCTGATATCTTAGTTAACGCGGCGGAAGCGGAAAACAGTGATGACGCTGTGATTGAAAAAGTGAAAAATGCCCCATTTCGTGCACCTATGGTGATCACCGTGATTGCCAAAGTTACCGAGCATGAAAAAGTACCCGCTCTAGAACAATATTTATCCGCTGGGTGCGCTGCGCAAGCAATGCAAATGGCAGCCGTTGCTCAAGGTTTCCAAGGTTTTTGGCGTTCCGGGAAGTGGATGTTCCATCCAGAAGTGCACCAAGCTTTTGGACTGAAAGGCGATGATCAAATTGTCGGCTTTCTTTATTTAGGGACGCCAGGCTGTACTGCAATGAAAGTGCCAGAGCGTGAACTCTCTAAGTTTGTTGAGTTTTTATAATCCATTTCGTTCATTGTTTACTGGTTATCTGTACAGTTTTTCTTGATTTGTTAGGGCGACATTAGATAATGTGGCCCTAATTTTTATGATTTATCAAATCTTATGTCTCGTCTCTTTATTGCTGAAAAACCAAGTTTAGGTCGCGCGATTGCGGCGGCACTGCCAAATCCTCAAAAGAAAGATCAAGGCTTTATTCGCTGTGGCAATGGTGATGTGGTTACTTGGTGTATCGGGCATTTGTTAGAACAAGTTGAACCTGATGCCTATGATGATCGTTATAAAAAATGGAACATGGCAGATTTGCCGATCGTTCCACAGCAATGGCAATTAAGACCGAGAAAAGTGCGAGTAAACAGCTCACGGTGATCCGAAAGCTCCTTAAAGAAGCAACCGAAGTGATCCACGCCGGAGACCCTGACCGGGAGGGGCAATTGCTGGTGGATGAGGTTTTGGACTATTGCAAACTGTCGAAAACCAAAAAAGCGGCGGCGCAACGTCTGCTCATCTCAGACTTAAACTTACCCGCAGTTAAGCGTGCATTGAGCTCCATGCGCAGCAACCGAGATTTTATTCCACTGTCTGTTTCTGCTCTTGCTCGTTCTCGTGCCGATTGGCTCTATGGCATGAATATGTCCCGTGCTTACACATTGCTTGGGCAAAAGGCGGGATATCAAGGTGTGTTGTCGGTAGGACGAGTTCAAACGCCGGTGCTTGGCTTAGTGGTTCGGCGTGATGAAGAAATTGAAAACTTCATTCCCAAAGACTATTTCACTTTGCATGCTTTAATTCCTTATCAAGACCACAATGGGTCGTTTGATATTCGTGCTCGTTGGAAGCCAAGTGATGCATGTAAGCCTTGGCAAGACGAAGAGGGAAGAATACTCAATCGAAAACTGGTGGAGAACGTGGCTAACCGTATTGCGAATCAACCTGCTACAGTGACGGAATCAGAGCAAAAGCAAACCAAGCAGTCTGCGCCATTGCCTTATTCGTTATCTGCCCTGCAAATTGATGCCGCAAAACGTTACGGCATGAGCGCCCAACAAGTACTCGATACCTGTCAGGCTCTGTATGAAAAGCATAAGTTGATCACTTACCCTCGTTCAGATTGCCGATACTTGCCGTTAGAACATTATGCTCAAGCGGGGTCGGTGACTTCTGCTATCGCCAATAATGCAAAAGAGCTCCAATCTGCCGTAAAAGGGGCCGATTTGTCTATCAAATCTAAAGCGTGGAATGACAAAAAAGTCGATGCTCACCATGCGATTATCCCAACGCCAAAGCAAGCTAATGTGAATGCGTTATCCGGCAATGAGATGAAAGTGTATCAGTTGATTGCTCGTCAGTACTTAATGCAATTTTACCCTGCTGCTGTGTATGCAGAGGCTAAACTGGTATTTGATATTGCGGGTGGGACATTTATTGCGAAAGGTCGTCAGTTGGTGACGCCGGGTTGGAAATCTTTAATGGGAAAAACCGATAAAGAGGACGATGGGATTGATGCAGTGCCTCCGTTAGCAAAAGGGACGATACTGACTTGTCGCGAAGGTGAAATTAACGATCGTAAAACAGAGCCACCAAAGCATTTTACTGAAGCAACATTATTACAAGCAATGACAGGTATTGCGCGTTATGTGGCCGATAAAGAATTGAAAAAAATTCTACGTGAAACGGATGGTCTTGGTACAGAGGCAACACGCGCGGGTATTTTGGATACCTTGTTTAAACGTCAATTATTAACTCGTCAGGGTAAATCGATTCTTAGTTCACAAGCGGGCAGAGGCCTCATTCATGCGCTGCCTATGGATGCGACTTATCCTGATATGACGGCAAATTGGGAGCACCAACTGCAAGGAATGGCAGAGCGAAATCAAGCATATCAGCCATTTATGCTTGCATTAGAACAACGTATTGACCGTTTGATGGGCGAGGTCAAGTCTGGTCCCATTCCTGAATCGCTACGTCATTTGCCAAAAGTGGAACGGCCTGCCTTTAAACGGAAAAAGAGAAACTATTCTAAGAGCGGCGGGGCAAAGCCCAGTAGTGCCAGTCGAAAATCATCGTAAAAGTGGGTATCGTTAAGTCACTATTGAAGTCTTAGGCATCTATCGACGTATTAGCAACTATGCAGAGCTCGGCTAGACGAGCAAATAAAGCGGCCCATAGTGTGCCGCTTGTGCATCAGCCTCATGAAATATCGAGTTTAATCAGTCAAACAAATCCCCGTTGTTGTGAATTGCACCGCGCACATCATCTTGTGTTAGAACGCGCTTACCTAAATCTTGTTTTACCTGTTTGCCCAAGTCGACAAGTGCATCACGATTTGCCTGAGTTTGACGTTTTCCTGCACTTCGTAAGCAGTAATTGAGTTCGTGATCCTCACTGAAGTTGACCAAATCTTTATCTGCAGCCATTGCCACTCTCCTTAGTTGGTTCATATCCACACTAAGTCTGGAATGGATTTGATGAATTTCAAGTTGGAAAAGGGGCGGAATGGTTAAATATGAGCGATGAAAACCATGGATTTCGATCGTTCAATGTTAAGTCACTGATGCTTAACGTTTACCAAGATAACTCATTTCCATCAACGTTAAGAAACTGATCTGAATTCTTTTGCGCATGTCGTTTGCTGGCTTTTGCAACTCCCGCGGTAGAGGTTTGAGTATCAATCTGGATGTTTTTTGAACACACCCCCTTCGTTTGAGCGATCACTTTAGTGTGGCGTATATCTCATTTCAAAAGTAAACGATCTTTTGTGTTTTCTGTTTGATGATCACTTTCCTCAATTAAGCCGGATTTTCATCAACTTAATTCTAATAAACTCAGTTACTTGCCGCACACGAATCTGTTTACTTATTTTCATTTCCATAAATCTTTCATCATATGCTTATCAGAACATTCAAAAGTATTACACCAAGATGTGATTTCAATCATATTTTGTCGTTTGTTTAGTTGTATAATGCCGATTGTCGGACAATGGACAATTAACTGTTTAACGATAAGACAGAGTAAATATAATGAAAGCAATAAAACTTCTTCTACAGACAATGTAGCAACGCTACTTGGTGATGTAGAAAAACACGAACTAGTTCAGATCATTTCAGCAGACAACGAAGTCATCGCAGAAATTAAAGCGCTACAAAAAATCACTTTTGGTAACAAGATTGCGCTTGGCGATATCGCGAATGATGAGCACATTTTGAAATGTGGTCACTCAATCGGTAAGTCGATTGTTGAAATTCCACAAGGTCAACTTGTTCATGTCCAAAACGTTCGCAGCGAGCGCCTAGACATTCCAGAAGCAATCATCGAAGAAATCATTAAACAAATGGGGATCGAACAATAATGACCATGACATTTAAAGGTTACCCTCGTCCAAACGGTACATTTGGTATTCGTAACAGCGTAATGATTGTTGCTATTGATGAGTGTTGTGAAGGTATCGCACGTAACATCAGCAAAGAAATTGATGATTCAGTTGTTGTAACTAACCACTACACCTGTATGTATGGTGGTAATGAAGAGATGATCGATACGATCATCCATACGTCGACGAACCCGAACATCGCGGGCGTACTTGTTATTGCAATGGGCTGTGGTTCAATTGACCCGCAAATGATTGCAGAGCCAGTACGTAAAGAAGGTCTTCCAGTTCACACGCTAACGGTAATTAAGAACAAAGGTACTATCGAGACAATTAAAGATGGTATTGAGTTAGCAAAAGAGCTAAAAGCATACGCTGATAGCGTAGAGCGTGTTGATGCACCTGTATCTGCACTGCGTATCGGCATCAAGTGTGGTGGTTCTGATACATCAAGTGGTCTAGCTTCTAACCCATCTGTTGGTGCGGCATCTGACAAACTAATTGATATGGGCGCAACAACAATGGCAGGTGAACTACTTGAGCTGCTAGGTTGTGAAGACATTCTTAAAGCACGTTCAGTAACGCCTGAAGTTGGTGAGAAAATTGAGCGTCTGATCGCTGAAGATCTGAAACGTTGGCATGTAATCGAAGGCACGGAAACCATGTCTATCGGTAACAGTGTTGGCGGTTTAACGACGATCGATGAAAAGTCACAAGGTGCAATGCACAAGACAGGTACTCGTCCAATTCAAGACTGTCTTCGCATTAACCACATTCACCGTGAGAAACCCACAACACCAGGTTTCTACCTAACGGAAACAACCATGTTATGTGGTGGTGCGGCCATGCACTTCGCGTCTCTTGGTTGTCAGCTAATCCTATGGACTGCAGGTGCTGCAGGCTTTAACAACTCAATCGTTCCAGTAATCCGAGTGTCTGGTAACAGCTCTCTAATTACTGCAGATATGGATATCAACGCTTGTGGAATCATGGATGCAACAGACACTATCGACAACGTATCGAACAAGATCGTTGAGCGCGTGTTTGATGTTGCAAATGGCGAGCCGACCAACCTAGAAGGTATTGGTTTTGCTTACGCTTCTCTGTACCAAAAAGATCAACGTTTAGAACACGTTATCGGTATTTGCCCACAATAATAATTAAGTTGTATCCAAAAGGAGTGATTGCCACTCCTTTATACGAGATAAATAAAATGAGTAAACCTGCTCCAAATAAATCACTTGGTCTAACTATTGCCCTTGTCTGTGCTGCCCTATGGGGGGCGTCGTTCCCTCTAGGCGGTGTCCTTGCGGGTAAATTGGATCCTGTTGTACTGGCTATTGCGCGTTACGCGATTGCAACGCTAGGTTTCGTAATGCTATTCATGCTTTCTAAGAAGCATACGCTGAAGAAAATCCAAAGCAAAAAAGACGGTTTTCTGTTGGCTGCGGCAGGTGTTTCTGCTCAAGCGGTATTCTTCTACTTCACTATCCTAGCTTACGAATACACGTCATCAGGTGAAATCGGTGTGATTAACGGTATGGCTCCGTTCCTAACCATGCTAGCGGTATTTGTGATCGACAAGATCAAGCCATCTGCACCAAAAGTATTTGCTGTTGTGCTATCTCTAGTTGGCGCAGGTGTGATTGCTTACGACCCATCGAACAAGATCCAAGGTCTAAACTTAGGTCACCTATTTGCACTGTTCGGTGTGCTTGGTTTCGTAACTTACAACTACATCCTAGGTAAATTCGGCTCAGATCTAAACTCTCGTTACGATACGTTCTCAAGCTGTTTCTACCAGTTTGCTGCAGCTACTATCGCGCTTGTGTTCCTTGGCCTAGTGACTGGTGCTGACTTCGGTTCAGCGTCTGTACTGGTTGAGAACGGTAAACACATCGGCAGTATTCTAGCGCTTGGTTTGCTATGTTCTGGTATCGCTTACGCGCTATGGGAAGTGGCAACACTAAAAACACAAGATGCGGTTATCACGACAATGGCACTGAACGTTCTTCCGCTATTTGCGATGATTGTTGCTTACTTCCTACTAGGTGAGGTAATGACACTTCAAAAACTGGCAGGTGTTGTGACCGTAGTTATCGCACTATGTATTTACACTGCAGGCGACAAATTCATCAAAAAGCCTGTTGTACAAGAAAAAGCAGCGGCGTAATTCCTATCAAATTGGCTGTCAGCCGTAGTGCTGACAGCTTCTTTCTCTCAAATCAAATCGCTCCACAATTTGAATATATACGAAAGAATCATTGCCAATATTAGAGAAATAAAATGCAATTTAACGAATTGAAAATTACTGAAGTAGAAGTTATCCACCTACGCGTTCCTGCTCTTGATGAAGCGTGTGAATGGGGTGAAGATGGTGTACTCATCCGCGTTCATACTAACGCTGGTATTACTGGTGTGGGTGAATCTGATAGTTCACCAATGATGATTGAAGCTTGTATCAAAGCAACACAAAGTCATGGTTCTTCTCAAGGCCTTGAGCGTCTACTGATTGGTGAAAACCCATTAGAAATCGAACGCCTATACACCAAAATGTACAACGGTACGCACTACGCAGGTCGTCGTTCTACCATGATCCATGCGATCTCTGCTATCGATATGGCGCTATGGGATATTGCTGGTCAGTTCTACAAAGTGCCAGTATGGCAACTGCTTGGCGGTAAATTCCGTGAGAAGATCCGCGCATACGGTACGTTTATTCCGTCAGCAATTAAAGAAGAAAACATTGCTCGCACGACAGAACTGCTTGCTCAAGGTTTTACTTCACTGAAATTTGGTGGTGGTCCACTAGGCAAAAATGCAGAGACTGACTACGAAATCATCAAGACAGTTTGCGAGACGGCTCGTGGTATCAACAAAGATGTTGAAATCGCAATCGATCTAGCAAGCGCATGGCGTACAGCTGGCCACACGATTGAAATGGCGAAGAAGCTAGAAGAATTCAATCTACTATGGATTGAAGAGCCAATCACTGATGACGTACTAGCAGGTTACCGTAAGGTTTCTCAGTCGACGACGCAAAAACTGGCTGGTGGCGAAACGCTAACAACACGTTACGAGTTCGCTAACTTCATTGAAAAATCAGGTGCAGACTTCGTTCAACCAGACGTAACACGTTGTGGTGGTATCACTGAAATGGTGAAGATCTACGACATGGCGCACATGGCGGGCATGAAGCTGGTTCCACATGGTTTCTCAACAGGCATCTTGATTGCTGCTACCGTACACTTCCTAGCGTCTCGTGAGCACGGTGACCTAATTGAGTACTCTCAAAGCACCAGTCCACTGTTTACGTCACTAGTGAAAAACCAAATTGCATTTGAAGACGGTTACGTAGCAGTGCCAAATACACCAGGACTTGGTGTTGAACTTGACGAAGAGATCATCGCGAAATACCGCGTAAACTAGTCAATTCATAGGGATAAAAATTTGGGTTTTATCCCTATATGTTCGTTTGGTCAACGAACAACGGAACAGGATTTAATATCAAGAGGCAGCCAGCAGGTTGCCTCTTTTTTTGTCTGCTTTTTTGAGCCGGGGGGCAGGAATACTAATTATCGTGAGACTTCACTCAAACCGAGCGTAGCAACAAGTAAAAGTCCCATTGTTGATAACGATTATTCCCAACGATTGGTATCGGCTTAGCAACTTGGTAAGATTTAACTACGATCAACAACAAGAATATCTGATGCTGCCTTTCATTTACCATCCTATCTACTCTCAGCTTACACTGCCTGATGGTCATCGTTACCCTATCATGAAATACCATTATCTTTATCAAGCGGTAAAAGAGAAGATGATGAATGATCGCTGGGGAGGCAGTATTGCGTTTTTCCAACCACAGTCCTTATCAGCAGAAGAGATAAAACGCGTGCATGATGAGGAGTATGTCGAACATCTTGTCAATGGCACAATGCCTGCTGCAAAAATGCGACGTATTGGATTCCCTTGGAGTGAGGCGCTGATTACTCGAACGCTGACCTCAGCCGCGGGCACCGTTCTGGCAGCAGATAAAGCCTTGGAACACGGAGTGGCGATACATTTAAGCGGTGGGTACCACCACGCCCATAAAGATTTCGGTAGTGGTTTCTGCTTGTTCAATGATCTGGTCATTGCTGCGAAGCATATGTTAGCGAAAGAGTCAGTCGATAAAGTGCTGATCATTGATAGTGACGTGCATCATGGGGATGGGACAGCAACGCTATGTGAAGATGAGCCTGATATTGTTACTTTGTCTTTTCACTGTGATAAGAACTTCCCTGCAAGAAAACCCGATTCCGATCTTGATGTGCCTCTAGGAAGAGGGACCGGCGATGAAGCGTATTTGCTGACATTCAAGGAAGTAGTACAAATGGCGGTTAATCTCCATCGGCCAGATATGGTGATCTATGACGCGGGTGTTGATATCCATACAGACGATGAGCTTGGGTATTTTAATGTTTCAACACAAGGGATTTATGAGCGGGATCGGTTCTTAATGCAATTAATGAAAGACCTATCTATTCCTATTGCTGCTGTGGTAGGTGGTGGGTATCGAACTGACCATAGCGATCTTGTACCAGTTCACATGCAATTGATCTGTGCAGCGCATGATGTTTTCCAATCGTGTTATTAACTCAATAGGGGATTTCAGCGAGTGGGAGCTTGAGAGCAAATCCGTATGTTCACTGTTTGAGTTTGGGCATCCTTGCCCAATTTTATTTTTCTAGCCGTAGACGTTGTTATACACAACGAATGGATGGATTTAGCTTACGCAGTAAGAAGAGACTGCTATATGCCGAGGCGAATAATAAGAGTGTTTGTTGGTGATGAACAGTTATAAACACTTAACAAATCCCCTGACATTTTTTGTTAACGGCACTAAGTATATGAATTTTATCATGTCACTTCGTTTGGTGTGATGTTGTCGATATTTTTTGCCTAGGGGATTGTGTAAGTAAATGGCTTTACCAGTATTTCTATCAATGCTGCAGGGCAATGGAGAGACTTGTACGAGTGGCGTTCAGCTAAGGTTTAGGATCACCGCATTCTTCGCATGGTGAATTGCAGGATGTGCACTCAAGATAGGAATTGTGCAAACCGTTTAAAATCCTCAAATACGAAAAAGCCCGCTAATTACTTAGCGGCCTTTTTACTGAATGTGGCGGAGTGCCGGGGTTGCGCTCAACTAGGGATTTCAAAATCCCGTTTGAAATGTTCACTGCCCTAAAACGACGAAAGCTCGCAATAAATGCGAGCTTTCTAAATGTGGCGGAGAGATAGGGATTTGAACCCTAGGTACGCTATTAACGTACGCCGGTTTTCAAGACCGGTGCTTTCAACCACTCAGCCATCTCTCCGTTGTTGACGCGAATAATATAAGGCTTTGAAAAGCATGTAAACCCCTATTTTATTCGTTTGGACGTTTCGTGTGCAATTTTGTGTTGTTTGCTTGCTAAATAGACAAAAAGCTCTCGAGGTGAGAGCTTTTATTATCATTAATTCGCTTTTGAGTAGAAACGCTGTAGTTCGGTCAGCCCCTGCATGAGCACGGGTAGCTTAGGCGAGGTCTCTCTTAGACGTTTGTAATTGTCATCAAACAGCTTGTAGTTCCCGAATTTATCGATAACCGTGGTTTGAGCGCCAGTTATTAACGCTATCTCACGAGTATCACCAGCTAAGATCCAACGACGACGGCTTTCATCAAATAAATTACGACCGCTGCTGTAATCGTAAGGGTTCGAGGAAACCCCTAGCATATCTTGCAATAGCGTTACAGAAAGATCGAGGTGGCTCGTACTGTGAGAAAATTCACCAGGCATCATTCCAGGCCAGTGAATGATCATTGGTACCTGAAGCTGGTAGCGGCTGTAATTGCTGTTCGCTCCCCAGCTATTCGTATTGGTTTCGTTGAACTCACTACCATGATTGGAAGTAATGATAACCACTGTATTATCGAGAAGCTGTTGTTGCTCTAAGGATTCAATAACGCTATCAACGGTAATATCTGCAGATTTGACCGCTTGTTTGTACGCTCTCTTGAAACGTTCGCCAGCGGAGGTTTCTTGATTAGATGAAGCCGGCTCCGATTCAAAGTTATCTACGGTTGTCACTTCAATAAAACTAAACCAAGGTTGTTTTGCTTGCTCTGTAAGCCACGTGTTCCAATCACTAATAGATTGTTTATCTGTGTGGGCTTGAGACCCATCAAGTTGCTGGGCAAGGTTAAGATTACGGAAGATGACTTCTGAATACAGATCATCTTCAAAGCCATTACCACTGAATAGGCCAAAACTGTATTCTTGGTCGTTAAGGACATCAAGTAGCACAGGGGCAGTGCCTTGCGCTTTAATACCGCTCGCATAGCTGCTTGGAAGCCCATAGAACAAGCCAAACGCACCATAAGTATCATTGCTTGAGCTGTAATGATTGACAAAATTTTGGTTGTCTTGCGCAAACTGATACAAGTTTGGCATTTCGTCTTGGTTTAGCGCATCGGCTCGGAGGTTATTAATGCTGATCATCAGCACATTTAGCTTGCTACCACGACGATTGAATTCAAGTTTTTCGAGAGGGTAATTGATTAAATCTACGTTCTCTTGGTTTTCCGCCAAGCGTTTTAGGTACTCTTCACGATCAAGAAGACCATGTTTTTCCATAAAGCTTTTCGCTGTCATCGGATAAGAAAGCGGGAAGTTAGAACGTTGGCTCGTTATTGGGTTATAGAAGTATGCATCGGCCCAAATGTAAACCAAATGGCTAGCCATGAAACTTAAGAAAAACACGGCGGCAAGTGGGCGGCCTATGTGTTTGTGAGATAGTTTACGTTGCTTGCGCCAAACCCACTCAGAAAGAGCCAGTTGAACAAGGAAGATCAGGGCATAACAACAAAAGATGTTGCAAGTCAGCACTAATTGCACTCTTATCTTCACTGAACAGCAATTCCCAAACCACAGGGTTCAGGTGCAAGTTTATTGATTGGTAAGCTTGTGTATCGACCAAAAGTATCGTTTGGCCAATAGTCGCGAATATCACTGCCACCAAGCGGAATAATTTCCTCGATGGCAGGATAAACGTCAGCGGGAATAGAACTAACAGGTATAGAGCGAAAACGAGGAAGCCAAAATGACCAACCCAAGATGCGGCAAGATAAAACTGCCCCATTAAGGTTTCTGGCCAAGGCGACTGAACGATATAGCGTGTACCAATCAACATCGAAGCTACGATGTTGAAGAATGCAAACCAGTGACCCCAACCAACCAGTCGAGATACGCGTTCGCCGTATGAGTTTCCGCTGTCTACCATGTACTTGTTCTATTTTCCGTGATTAGTGTGATTTTGGCACTTCAAGAGAAGACATCAGTGCTTGAGAAAATTTTTCAGCAATCAGTTTGCGTTGTGAAGCAGCAACTTGTTGGTTTAGGACATTGGTTGCAATATTTCCGGCAATCATTAGCGTCAACTCAGGTGAAGCAGCGTGTTTTTCTAGAACAGCGCCCATTTCAGCAAGAATTTTCTCTACTTGTTCGTCAGTATATTTAGATGTAATCGGCATAAAGACTCTAATAATGATAGTAAAAGCGGCTTATGATAACCTACAATGCCTAACAACTAAAACCTTGTAGCAAGATAAAATCACTATGAGCCTTCATCTTTCAAATGTCATTTTGCATCAACTATGCAAAAACGACCAGGACGAACTGGTTGTTAACTTTCGTCCAGCCGCGCTAGAAAACGATACCTCAACCGAAAACCTGGTTGCGGAATTGCATCGTGTATTCCACTCAAAAGCAGGAAAGGGGTTTGGTTCTTTCCAATCAGACAGCGAATTTCAATTTTGGCTTCAAGAAATGCGCAAAGGTGAGCGTGATTTCTATGACTTCTCACAATTAAGTGCAAATCGGCTGAAAGAAGAACTGGTTAAATACCCATTCGCCGATGAGGGCATCTTGGTGTTTGCTGAGTACCAGAGTCTGGCGACTGATTATTTGTTTATTGGTATCTTACCAATGAACCAAAGTCTGAAAGTGACAGAAGGTTTGGACATTAGCGCAACGGATTATCTTGACATCACCAAGATGGACATCGTGGCGCGTATTGATTTGTCTAGCTACGACACCGATCGTGAATCAAATCGTTACCTTTCTTACATCAAAGGCCGTGTTGGCCGTAAAGTGGCCGATTTCTTCCTCGATTTCCTACAAGCAGATATTGGCCTAGATACGAAGCAGCAAAACCAAGTGTTGATGCAGGCGGTGGAAGATTTCTGTGCGGATTCTAAGTTAGAAAAACAAGAAGCGAACGAATACAAAAAACAGGTCTATAACTACTGCAACGAACAAATTAAATCTGGCGATGAAGTTCAGATTGTGGAACTGTCTGGTGAGTTACCAACGAGTCAAGACGGCACCAGCTTTGTGGATTTCACCAAGGCCCAAGGTTACGAGTTGGAAGATTCTTTCCCTGGAGATCGCTCTACCGTTCGTAAACTCACGAAATATGTGGGTGCTGGCGGTGGTTTGAATATCAGTTTTGATAGCTTACTGCTTGGCGAGCGAATCTTTTACGATCCAGAAACCGATACTTTGACGATCAAAGGCACGCCGCCGAATCTAAAAGATCAGTTGAGTCGCAATTAATTGAAAAAGAGAGCCATGTGCTCTCTTTTTTTATGACTTAAGAGTCGGTTCATGAACCGATCATCATCTATACTCAAATTTCGCGAGAAGTTTAGAGTAAAGATTTGTTATATCAACAAATCTTGCTATATCAACAGATCTTGCTATATCAGCAAATAATGAGGGCAGGGCAAAGTGCGGCAACGTAAAATCGGGCGCTATGGTGTTGTATGGTTATTGATCGCGTTATGGGTAGCGTTAACGTCAGGAGCATGGTTCCAAGCTCAGCAGGCCATGCAAGCCATTTTGACCGTGAAAGAGCTGGGAAGTAAGGTCGATGAAGTTCGTAATATATTTCAATTCGAACTGCCTTATCGTGCTCAGCATATTGATCAAGTCTCCCTTAAGTTACAACTCGTTTCAGCCGTTCGCCTGCAATTAGAAAGCCAATCCGATGGCTCAAGTAAAAATCCGGACTTAACGCAACTGTTCTATAACACGGACCGATTTCTCGAAGAAGCAAGAGTGTTTATCGCCAGTGATAGTACGTTGATGGATTTATCGGATCAGCTTTATAAGAGCCGTGAGTCAAACGCGAATTCGGCACAACTTAAAAGTATGTATTATCGACTTGGAGCGCTTGTATTTGAATCCATGTTTAGCGAATCTGCGACCAGTGCCGATACTTACCGTCAGCTTGATTCTCTTTTTACGGAATCCCAAACGCTTCCAAAGCATGAACAATCTATTTTCTTACGTCGGCTTGCCCAAACATCAAATGTACTTGCCGCTCATGCTCAAGGCGGCCATTTAGCGAATAAATTACTGACACCTGAGTTGCCTAACCAACTTGCTTCTATTAGTGCTGAGCTGGAGAAAAAGCTTGTGGCTTACCTCGGCTTTGTCATATTGCTTAGTGGTAGTGTTATTGCGCTGATTACTTGGTTTTCTTAATGAACGAACAAAAGCAATGAGGCCAGAAAGTGATAACCGGCCAGCGTCTGATTCAAAAGACAGCACGATAAATGCGGGTGAAAATTGCTTGCCGCACGAACCTCAGTATCTTGGTAAAGAAAAGAAAAGAAAAGAAAAGAAAAGAAAAAGAAAAAGAAAAGACAGAACTTTCTTCCGTGACGGCATTCGAGAGAAGCACTATTGTTAATTCTTCTCCAGTTTTAGATATCGAAAAAATGCTCGATTCTATGTCTGGAGATGAGGATGCGATTCGCACGCTGTTAGAGGTCTTTATTAAGGAGCATAAAGATGACGCAGAAAAGTTTCGTGTACAACTAAAAAGTGAAAAGCAAAGTGCTCAGCGCATTGTTCATAGCCTAAAAGGGGTGTCGGGTAGCTTGGGTGCCATGCCTTTATATGGTATTGCTCGAGATATTGAATACGCATTGAAAAGTGGCGAGCAAGTGTCAGAAGACCTGATCAATCAATTGAGCCATACTCTTGAGCAGAGCATTACGTTTGCCCAGCAAGTTCTCGACAATGAAAACTGCTAACAGATTGATATTTCTCTGACTTACAATACTGGATATTAAAGTAAAGGTTATAGATTTTAAACATGGGTATATTTATGTCTTTTCGCCGATTGTCCTCTGTGATGATGACTTGTTTGGCTTTACTGCTATCTGGGTGTTCTTTATTAGAAATCAAAATTGACAGTCAAACCGTTCCATTAACTCAGCAAGAGCTGAATATGCGTATCATGACTCGAGAGTATGCTCAGCAGTTTTTCGCTCAAGTTGAGCAAGCTGCGGATGTGCTGCACGATCGTTATGAATCAAGAGATAAGGTTCATCAATCCTACATTCTGCTGTGGAAGATAAATGCAGAAGAGGGATTGCAAGCGGCGGCTTATCAAGTGTCGCCAATGGCATCATTGATCGATACTTGGGTGTTCACTCATCAGATGAATCAATTTTTCCATCATGGGCCGGGTAAAGATTTATTTATCTCCGATGAAGCAAAGCTTGTGTCTGCGCATTTAGCAAAGGAAGTGGATAAACTCGCGCAATCTTTATTGAAGAAAGAGGTGTATAGCAAAACAAAACTATTTGTCGCCAATTTTGTTGAGAAGTATCCATTTGCTGACTTAAGTATGATTCGAACTCCTGCATATCGTGCTTGGCTTGAAGCAAGTCAAATCAACGAAGAAGACGCGGTAACGACGCTTGGCACGATGCCAGAGGCGATTGGTGATGTATCGGATCGCCTAAGTTTAGTTTCGGAACAAACGCCTAAAATCATGACTTGGAAAGCGCAATTGTTGGCTTTAAACAGCTCTGCAAGCATTGAGCAAGTCAACGCGGCGTTAAATAGTTTGAAAGTAACCTCCGAATCGCTAAAAGATTTTATCGACAATAACCCTGAATACATGCGTAATTTAGCCGAACAGATGGCAGTAGAGTTGCAGCCGTTGGTTGAAGATATCGATCAGAAAACGGAAGAACGTTTGACTCAGCTGAGTGAAGAGCGCCAAGCGTTGGAAGTGATGGTTGCAAGAGAGCGTCAAGAGATCGCACAGATCATCACAAGCGAGCGTGAAAAATTTGCGAAAGATTTAGACCACGTATCTCAAGAGGTGGTGAATCTTGCAATGGATAAGCTGATCGAATTGGTGAAGAGTACCATTATCTACTTTATCGTGTTCATCTTAGTGATTTTCTTTGCACCGTTGATACTGGGCTATACGCTGGGTAAACGCTCAGCAGTAAAAGCCAAGACAAAATCCGCATGATTCATCGTACGATGGCTAATACATAGATTGCACGATGGCCAATACATAGAAACGTAAATCGATAAAAACAAAAAAGGACCGAGATTCGGTCCTTTCTGTTTTTATTAGAAGAGCTTATGCCGTTTGCTGTTCCAATTCGCTTTCTGCTTGTTCTTCTGTTGCCATCGCAGCAGGTTCACATTTATCAACGAACCATCCCATGTAAGAGGTGAAAATGGTGACGATGATGCAGACAAAGCTCAGCCACATATAGGGTGCGTAAGATAATGTCGCGACACCTAAGATGCTTGCCATGTATATACCGTTGTCACTCCAAGGCACCATACCAGAGGTTAGTGTGCCACCAAATTCCGCATTACGAGATAGGTTCTTACGTTTGTAACCTAATCGGTCATAGTTTTTGGCACAAATTTTCGGTGTCAAAATCAATGATACGTACATTGCAGAACCAAAGACGTTGCCCATGAATGCAGTACCGATGGTGCTTGTTGCAAGTGACCCCGCGCTTTGTACGCGTCGCTCGAACAGTTTTGCGATGGTCTCTAGCACGCCAACTTTATCGAGCAAGCCACCAAAGCCAAGGCCAAATACGATCACCGCGACGGATCCTAACATGGAAGACATACCACCACGATTTAGAATGGAATCAATAAAATCGACGCCAGAAGTGATCGCAAATGGTGCCCAAGCGGTGTTGAAAGCTGTGAGGAAGTCGACGTCTTGAATCATGACAGCCCAAACAATTCCTAATAGAGAGCCAAAGCTGATCACTGGGAATGAAGGCATGCGCAGTGCCAACAATGCCAACACGATGATCACAGGGACAAAGGAATAAGGGGTAATGTAAAACTGTTGTTCCATTGCTTGAATGACAGATTCCACTTGGCTCATGTCTACTTTACCTGCGAAATGGAAACCAAACGCGGTAAACATGATGCCAGTGATGATGTAACTGATCAGGGCGATAGGCAACATGCCTTTAATGTGTTCAACCACTTCTACGTTTGACATAGAAGAGGCAAGAATGACGGAATCTGACAACGGAGACATTTTGTCACCGAAATAACATCCAGACAGCACGGCACCGGCGGTGATAGGTGCAGGTACGCCTAGGCCTTGACCAATGCCCATCATTGCAATACCTGCGGTACCTGCCGCGCCCCAAGATGTTCCTGTCGCTAACGCCGTCAACGAACAGATAATCATGGTCGCAAGTAAGAATATAGATGGATGGATAGCTTTTAAACCATAGTAGATAATGGTCGGAACAATACCGCCTGAAATCCAAGTCCCGACTAGTGCCCCAACCGCGAGTAGGATCAGTACTGCGCCAAGTCCGTTAGAAATACCATTTAACGCCGCCTTTTCTAGGTCTTGATATTTATGACCAAGTTTTAACCCGAGTAGGATGATAATGAACCAACCAATGTACAGTGCAAGCTGGATAGGTAGGTTTAATTTGGCTGTAAATGAAAATGCCAAAAGTAGAAATAAACCTAGCGAGATCAGTACCTGAGTCAGGCTAGGAAGGCGTGTTGTAACTTGCTTCATGTGTGCCTCTGTCGTTCTCGGAGCAATAGAGGAAAGCCGCTCCCTGTTGTAATCGCGCATAACATACATTAACAAAAATTATATTTCGAACTTTTGGTGCTTTATCTTGACTTTAGTCAGTGCAAACGTTTGCATGTAAATTTACCACCACAAAAATTTAATCTAAGTGGTCATAAATGTTTTGTGGTGTGAATGCTTTGTGCTTCAAATGTTGTTTTTCTCATTGAATGGTAAGACCATGCTCTGCAAAATCGTCACTTATCCTGAGATGAATTTGGTCATATGTAGGAACAAAAGCATAAAAAGGGAATGGGTAGTGAACTTTTCGCCTGAAGCGTTAAAAAGTTGCGGTTATTTGCACATTAGGGCTTGAGATTTTGTGTCGAAAATTGAACTATGGTGACAGATTCAAAAATATACATGGAGAGTTAAAGCAATGAGAGTAGGTTTAGTAGGTTGGCGCGGTATGGTTGGTTCTGTGCTTATGCAGCGCATGGTCGAAGAGAAAGATTTTGATTTGATCGAACCTGTTTTCTACAGCACATCTCAAATAGGTATCCCAGCCCCTATTTGTAAACAGTCAAGTTGGTAAAGAAGCGGGTCTACTTCAAGATGCGTTCGATATTGACAGTTTAAAACAGCTTGATGCGATTATTACGTGTCAAGGTGGTGGTTACACAGAGAAAGTATACCCAGCCCTTCGTCAAGCAGGTTGGAAAGGCTACTGGATTGATGCAGCTTCTACATTGCGTATGGCAGAAGACTCTATCATTACTCTGGACCCTGTGAACCTAGCGCAAATTCAACAAGGCATTCACGGTGGCACTAATACCTTTGTTGGTGGTAACTGTACGGTGAGCTTGATGCTAATGGGGCTTGGTGGTCTGTTCGAGAAAGGTTTGGTTGAGTGGACAAGTGCAATGACGTACCAAGCGGCATCTGGTGCAGGCGCGCAAAACATGCGTGAGCTGATTTCTCAAATGGGCGTCATCAACGATTCGGTGAGCTCAGAGTTGGCGAACCCTGCAAGTTCTATTCTCGATATTGATAAGAAAGTTGCAGATACCATGCGCAGTTCTTCATTCCCAACGGATAAATTTGGTGTACCACTTGCCGGCTCGTTGATCCCTTGGATTGATGTGAAGCGTGATAATGGCCAAAGTAAAGAAGAGTGGAAAGCGGGCGTAGAAGCGAACAAGATCCTTGGCTTCCAAGATGCGCCAGTACCAATCGATGGTACTTGTGTTCGTATCGGCGCGATGCGTTGTCACTCTCAAGCATTGACGATTAAGCTAAAGCAAAATGTGCCAATGGATGAAATCGAAGAGATTATTGCTACGCACAACGACTGGGTGAAAGTGATTCCAAATGATCGTGATATCACCGCTCAAGAACTTACGCCGGCAAAAGTAACCGGCACGCTTTCAATTCCTGTTGGTCGTCTACGTAAGATGGCAATGGGCGATGACTTCCTAAATGCGTTCACCGTTGGTGACCAGCTATTATGGGGTGCAGCAGAGCCGCTACGTCGTACACTGCGCATTATCCTTGCAGAGAAAGCGTAATCTCCCCATTTTCTAAACGACTTAACATAAGAGCTCCATCAGGAGCTCTTTTCGTTTTCATCTCCAGCCACGACTCGATTATCAGGATCTGCCAGTTCGCTTCCGCAGTGCTTGCAATGTATCGCATCAGAATCATGCCCAGAGCGATTACAGTTGGGACATTTTACTAGCTCTTTATGCGCGTTCATTTCATTGCTGAGCTCAGCAGTAATAATGCCGGTTGGAACCGCTAGGATTGAATAACCTAATAACATCGTGATTGAAGCGATCGCTTTACCTAAATTGGTTTGAGGAACCATGTCCCCGTATCCAACGGTTGTGATCGTCACGATCGCCCAATAAATGCTTTTCGGGATACTGGTAAATCCGTTGTGAGGCCCTTCAATCACAAAGATAAGTGAACCTAAAATAATGACGAGAATCCCAACGGTACTAAAGAAGATAAAGATCTTGCGACGAGCCATCAGAAGCGAGCGTAATAAAACATTGGAATCTTGCAGATAACGAACGAGCTTTAGAATTCGGAAGATTCGCATCACACGCAGTAATCGGACGACGCCCATAAAGGATGCGCCGGGGAAAAAGATAGCTAAGTACGTTGGCAATATGGCAAGCAGGTCCACAACACCATAAAAGCTGGTGGCATAAGATTTCGGTTTAGGAGAGCAGTAAAGCCTTAGCAGGTACTCAAGGGTAAATAGGGCAGTGAACGTGTATTCAATATAACGTAACTCTTGAGACCACTCAGTCATTACCGATGGTAAAGACTCAAGAATGAGCACCACAAGAGAAGTAATGATCGCAGCAATCAGGGCGATATCAAATGCACGGCCAGCACGTGTGTGGGTGCCAAAGATGATGACATATAAATGATGCTTAAGAGACTTGCGAGGCATGATGTTGCATTGTCAGCGTTAAAATGAAACGGATTACAACATCATACCAGAATTTGGGAAGCTTAGGCTAAACCAGGGAATAGGTTTCTTAGGCCATTTGCGATGAATTCAATCCCGAGTGCACCTAAGATCAAACCCATGATACGTGTGATCACGTTGATACCCGTTTGACCAAGGAATCGCACGATCAATGGTGCAGAACGAAACAGCAACCAAGAACAGAAGCAAAACAGCATAATCGTTACGCTAATACCGACCGTATCCATCATGCTTGGGTAACGAGCCCCATAGACAATCGTAGAACTGATCGCACCAGGACCTGCCATAAGAGGCATAGCAAGAGGTACAACACCAATTTGTTCACGGCTTACGTATTCAGTTTTTTCCTGCTTGTTTTGCTTATCCTCGCCTAACTTACCGCTCATCATCGAGAACGCAATGCTTAGCAGTAGTAAACCGCCAGCAACGCGGAAAGAATCGAGAGAAATACTGAACATATCTAGCAGCAACTGACCAGCAAATAGTGAAATGATCAAAATGACGGCTACGGCAATATTGGCTGTCGTTGCGGTTTTGTTTTTCTCTTCAGGCGTCATATGGCCCGTCAATGACACGAATACAGGCATGATACCGACAGGGTTCACTGCCGCGACCAAACCAAGAAAACTGTAGGAAAATCGCTAACTCTAAAGTTTGCATGTTGTTTACTCGTAAATGTTCACCGTAGTGAAAAGAGAGGAGGTAATTTTAGGCGGTAATGTAAGGCAAAACGGCGGCAGGAAGAAATGAAAAACTAACGTATTTGCCCTCTATTTGTGAGAAAAACTAATTGTTAAATGAAATGTATGCTACATGGAAACGATTTGTTACGTAGAAACTGAATGAGAGAGTGGAGTGAGGTAGTATACTGATTTGCACAAACGTTAACATTCGCACATTTTGAGAAAAAAGTGGGTTTGTAGAGAGATAAGTCGAAATGGATATACTCTCAGTAGCACAAAATTTGGCTCTACATGTAATTTTGTTGGCTAAAAATGAAACTTTTACACATTATTGTTGTTTCTTAAAGTTTTAAATCTGTATGCTGTTTTTGTACTGAAGTTGCTTGGTTTTATTTTCTTATTTATCAGTTATTTAGGTTGCTTTATTGTGGTAAACCACTACTTTTGAGGTATTTCGAGAGAGAAGTGATCCAAGTCAATTTTTCACACTCTGAAATATTATACTCAGTCCTGAAAGCAATTTACTAAGACGGTTGTTTGTTAAGTCACTGATGAACAGTAAAAACGAAACACAATAGCCTTACTAAAAGTTTTTAATATTTGTTAATTTTAGGAGATTCCTATGCCTGTAACTAATTTGGCTGAACTAGATGCTCTAGTAGCTCGCGTTAAAGCGGCTCAAGAAGAATTTGCTACGTTCTCTCAAGAGAAAGTGGATGCAATTTTCCGTGCAGCATCTCTAGCAGCTAACCACGCTCGTATCCCGCTAGCACAACAAGCGGTTGCTGAGTCTGGTATGGGTATTGTTGAAGATAAAGTAATCAAGAACCACTTCGCGTCTGAGTTTATTTACAATAAATACAAAGACGAAAAACGTGTGGCATCCTTGAAGAAGATGAAAACCTAGGCACGATGACTATCGCAGAACCTGTAGGTATTATTTGTGGTATCGTACCAACAACAAACCCTACTTCTACCGCGATCTTCAAATCTCTAATCTCTCTGAAGACTCGTAACGGTATCATCTTCTCACCACACCCACGCGCTAAAAACTCTACTAACGACGCAGCTAAGCTTGTTCTAGATGCAGCAGTAGCAGCGGGTGCTCCAAAAGACATCATCGGTTGGATTGACCAACCATCTGTAGAGCTTTCTAACGCTCTTATGAAGCATGACGGTATCGCTCTTATCCTTGCTACTGGTGGTCCAGGCATGGTTAAAGCAGCTTACTCTTCTGGTAAGCCAGCAATCGGTGTAGGTGCAGGTAACGTTCCTGTCGTTATCGATGAAACAGCTGACATCAAACGTGCTGTTGCTTCTATCCTAATGTCTAAAACTTTCGATAACGGCGTAGTATGTGCTTCTGAGCAAGCTGCAATCGTAGTTAGCGAAGTATACGACGAAGTGAAAGAGCGTTTCGCTTCTCACAAAGCTCACGTTCTATCTAAAGCTGACGCAGATAAAGTACGTAAAGTACTTCTTATCGACGGCGCGCTAAACGCGAAAATCGTAGGTCAACCTGCTCCAGCAATCGCTGAAATGGCTGGCGTTAAAGTTCCTGCTGACACTAAAGTTCTTGTAGGTGAAGGTCTAGGTAAAGTATCGATCGATGATGAGTTCGCTCACGAGAAACTATCTCCAACTCTAGGTCTATTCCGTGCTGACAACTTCGAAGACGCAGTTGCTCAAGCGGTAACAATGGTTGAAATCGGTGGTATCGGTCACACATCTGGTCTTTACACTAACCAAGACGTTAACGCAGACCGTATCCGTTACTTCGGTGACAAGATGAAGACTGCACGTATCCTTGTAAACATCCCAACTACTCACGGTGGTATCGGTGACCTTTACAACTTCAACGTAGCGCCTTCTCTAACTCTAGGTTGTGGTTCATGGGGTGGTAACTCTATCTCTGAAAACGTTGGTCCTAAGCACCTTATCAACAAGAAAACTGTAGCTAAGCGAGCTGAAAACATGTTGTGGCACAAACTACCTAAGTCTATCTACTTCCGTCGTGGTAGCCTTCCAATCGCAATGAGCGACCTAGAAGGTAAGAAACGCGCGTTCCTAGTAACTGACCGTTTCCTATTCAACAACGGTTACGCTGATGAAGTAGTTAAACTGCTTAAAGAGCAAGGCATCGAAGTTCAAACATTCTTCGACGTAGAAGCGGATCCAACACTATCTGTTGTTGAGAAAGGTGCAGAAGCAATGAAGAGCTTCCAACCTGACGTAATCCTAGCTCTAGGTGGTGGTTCACCAATGGATGCTGCGAAGATCATGTGGGTAATGTACGAGCACCCAGAAACTCACTTCGCGGAACTAGCAATGCGCTTTATGGACATCCGTAAACGTATCTACAAGTTCCCTAAAATGGGTAAGAAAGCTGAGCTTGTATGTATCACTACAACTTCAGGTACTGGTTCAGAAGTTACTCCATTCGCTGTTGTTACAGACGACAAGACTGGTGCTAAGTACCCACTAGCGGACTACGAAATCACGCCAAACATGGCTATCGTTGATGCTAACCTTGTAATGAACATGCCTAAGTCTCTAACAGCATTCGGTGGTTACGATGCAGTAACTCACGCTCTAGAAGCTTACGTATCTGTTCTTGCGAACGAGTACTCTGACGGTCAAGCTCTACAAGCACTTAAGATGCTTAAAGAGTACCTACCTTCAAGCTACGCGAACGGTGCAAACGACCCAATCGCTCGTGAGAAAGTACACAACGCGGCAACTATCGCTGGTATCGCATTTGCTAACGCATTCCTAGGTGTTTGTCACTCAATGGCGCACAAGATTGGTGCTGAGTTCCACCTACCTCACGGTTTGGCGAACGCACTACTAATCTCGAACGTTGTACGTTACAACGCGAACGACAACCCAACTAAACAAACTGCGTTCTCTCAATACGACCGTCCACAAGCACGTCGTCGTTACGCTGAAGTTGCTGACCACCTAGGCCTAAGCCAAGAAGGTGACCGCACTGCTCAGAAGATTGAACGTCTACTAGCATGGTTGGACGAGCTGAAAGGCGACCTAGATATCCCAATGTCTATCCAAGCGGCGGGTGTTTCTGAAGCTGACTTCGTAGCGAAACTTGACGAGCTAGCTGTTGAAGCGTTCGATGACCAGTGTACAGGTGCTAACCCACGTTACCCTCTAATCACTGAGCTGAAAGAAGTGCTAATGGCTTCTTACTACGGTAAAGCCTTCGTTGAAGGCGAAACTTTCGAAGGTACTACTGTAATCAAGAAGAAAGCAGACCAAGAAGCAGCGAAAACTGCGCCAAAAGCAAAAAAAGAAAAAGCTGACGCGTAATTAAGAGTTGTTCATGAGATAAGGTTTTCGCTAGCACGAAATCTTAATCGGGAAACTTCAAGCCCCAACCGAAAGGTTGGGGCTTTTTTTATTGATTTGTCTCGCCTTGAATCGGTTTATACATTGGTTTAGATAAGGGTAAAGAATGCGTTGGCATTACACCTCTGCTGTCACCACTCTTCCACTGAAATAATCATTAGTCACAATGTACGCCGTGTTTCTAACTAACTCATCTTGTATTTCTGCCCAGTGGCGTTCATCCAATGTTTCAATATCTTTTGCTTGGCTAAGTGATGGAATCACTCCCCCGACACGAATATTGAAAGGGGTTAGCTCTTTTGCCCAACTGGCCGTAAAGCCAGATACCAATGCGGCTATGCTCTCTACGCCAGTAAAATTATTATGATCCTCATGTGAAATAACATTAATGATCACGCCTTTCTTATTACTGGTGCGAAATCGTTCTGCACTGACTTGACCATAGGTATATAAAAAACGAGCGGCTGAGGATAGATGATCGATATAAGAACTCATTGGTTCAGGTGCCATCAGGCTAGGCATGGGAGAGCAAGTCCAACAATTCACGATCACATCTGGTGTTGTCCCAAGTAGAGACTCGATTTGGTCAAAGAGCAAGTTAATGGATGTGGTATTGGAACGACAAACATTTATCTCATACACCTTGTCTGAAAAAACACGGATCTGTTGATAGGTCGTATCTAGCTCATTTTTATCTTCATCGCACAATATGACCGTAGCGCCAAGGTGGGCAAAGTGACTGGAGCAAGTTCTGCCGAGCAGGGAGCCTGCGGAGGTAATGAGGATGACTGAGTTTTTTATATCCATAGCAACTTCACTGTATGTGTATTTGTAAACAATACAAGAAAGGGTCAAGCTAACAGCATGGATGAAAATTTAGAGCTTCTGTGTGAATGCGTTCAAACAACGCTTGGTCAATGGTAGGTAATGTCTAGGAATTGGCAATGAGTCACATTTCTTACGTGCTTGAAATGTAATTTATATCACGAAAGTTTAGTTACTACGCTTGTACTTGAATTTGATATTGGCGTTGTGCGGTGACTAACTGGTTATAGAGGCCAGCTTCGGGGATCAAATTTTTATTGCGCTCACCTAAGCTACGTCGTTCATGGCCTGATAGGTTATGGTAAACCTCTTCGGGCAGATCAAACGTGTCCTGAGGCATGTAGGTTAGGGCATCGGGTTTTAAGTAGTGACTGAGTTTTGCTGATGGTAGCCCTGCACAATGGAACTGTTTTGCTTGCTCTGCAGCGATGTCGTAACTGCTGCTGTCTGAACGCAGTACTTGCGGCTGAGACAAACCAAACTGGTGGCGAAGAATATCATCGCTTGTTTTTGTTTCTTGGACTTCTTCGACTGGAACGACATCGCGCACGTCATTAGAAAACATGGACATAATTAGAGCAAAATCGGCACGACGACCATCATGTACAGCATGATTGATACCATTGCCGAACTGAAGCTCGTTGATGATTGCCGCTTTGTCTAAAGTATGAATTTGCATGATGTTCCTCGTTGATGCTTCTATAACGGCATAAAGAGGGATAACTTTAGAGTTAATTCTTTAAGAGAGATGAATCAGAAACAAAAAAGCTCGTGAAATCACGAGCTTTTGAATCAGACTAAATTGAACTTGGGGGAAGTAAATTACTTCGCTAGGTTCTCAGCTACGAAATCCCAGTTTACAAGCGCCCAGAAGCCGTTCATGTAATCAGGACGTACGTTGCGGTAGTCGATGTAGTAAGCGTGTTCCCATAGGTCAACCGTTAGAAGTGGAGTAGTACCTTCTTCTGTTAGTGGTGTCGCTGCGTTAGAAGTGTTCACGATTTCTAGAGAACCGTCAGCTTTCTTAACTAGCCAAGTCCATGAAGAACCGAAGTTGTTGATTGCTGCGTCTGTGAACTTCGCTTTGAATTCTTCGAAAGAACCGAACGCAGTATTGATTGCTTCAGCAACTGCGCCAGTTGGCTCACCGCCGGCATTTGGTGCAAGACAGTGCCAGTAGAACGTGTGGTTCCAGATTTGAGCTGCGTTGTTGAACACGCCACCAGTTGAAGTTTTGATGATTTCTTCTAGCGTTTTGCCTTCGAACTCAGTACCAGGGATCAGACCGTTTAGCTTAACAACGTAAGTGTTGTGGTGCTTACCGTGGTGGAAATCTAGAGTTTCTGCTGAGATGTGTGGTTCTAGTGCGTCTTTCGCGTAAGGAAGAGCTGGTAGTTCAAATGCCATTGCTCGATTCTCCATAGATATGAAAGGGTTACCTTTCTATTGCTTCCAATGATTTTATTTATATGTAGTCGTTACGACTGACTTGAAAAGTATTTTAGCAAGTTTTACTTTATTAAAACCCCGATATGAAAATATTTTGGGATCGGAAAGTAAAAGCCGCATCAATTATATGGTTTTATTCTGCATTTATTGAGTAGAATGTGGCAATAATTAAAGTTCACATCCATGAATGAGGAAGCGATGGAAACTATCGATAAAATCAAACAGCAGATTTCTGAAAACTCAATCCTGCTGTACATGAAAGGATCACCGAAACTGCCTAGCTGTGGTTTCTCTTCTCAAGCAGCACAAGCATTAATGGCTTGCGGTGAGAAGTTCGCTTACGTAGACATTCTACAAAACCCAGACATCCGTGCTGAGCTACCAAAATACGCTCAATGGCCAACATTCCCACAACTATGGGTTGAAGGTGAGTTGATTGGTGGTTGTGACATCATTTTGGAAATGTTCCAAAAAGGTGAACTTCAGCCTCTTATCAAAGAAGCGGCTGCGCGCGTTGAAGGTGACGCTGAGTAATTCGTAAATACTCACATTTGGCGATAGAATATAAAGGAGCCGCATTGGCTCCTTTTTCTTTTTTAGGTTAGTGGAATGAACATAAAGCTTTACTACGTACATGACCCTATGTGCAGTTGGTGTTGGGGTTACAAACCAACCATTGACAAATTAAAACAGCAGCTACCAGGGGTGATTCAGTTCGAGTATGTGGTGGGTGGGCTTGCGCCAGATACTAATCTGCCAATGCCACCAGAAATGCAGCAGAAAATTGAGCAAATTTGGAAACAAATCGAAGCACAACTTGGTACCAAATTTAACTACGACTTTTGGACGCTATGTACTCCGGTGCGCAGTACGTACCAAGCCTGTCGAGCGGTTATCGCAGCAGGTTTTCAAGATTCTTACGAGCAGATGCTAGAAGCGATTCAGCACGCGTACTATCTGCGCGCTATGCCACCTCACGAAGAAGCGACCCATTTGCAGTTAGCAAAAGAGATCGGATTAAACGTTCAACAGTTTAAGAACGACATGGATGGCGCGTTACTAGAGGGTGTTTTTGAAGATCAATTGAGCTTAGCGAAAGGTTTGGGCGTGAATGCTTACCCGAGTCTGGTTCTACAAATTGATGATGCTTATTTCCCTATTGAAGTGGATTACTTGTCGACAGAAGCGACACTTAAGCTTATTCGAGAGCGCATCATTGAGAATATGCCTACGCAATAAGCTTGGCTTTATTCGTTACGATGTAAATCACTAAAAGCCGCTCAATCGAGCGGCTTTTTCGTAGCAGTCCATTTTACCGTTTTGGCTTTTGGTTCGTTTTAATCATTATGAACAGAAGATTAAAGTACCATCGCAGCAATCCAACCGAAGATGATCAGTGGAATGTTGTAGTGGATAAATGTTGGAACAACGGTTTCCCAAATGTGCTCGTGCTGTCCGTCTGCGTTTAGACCTGATGTTGGACCTAGTGTTGAGTCAGACGCTGGAGAGCCGGCATCACCTAGAGCGGCTGCTGTACCAACGAGTGCGATGGTTGCCATTGGCGAAAAGCCAAATGCCAGCGCGAGTGGAACGTAAATCGTTGCTAGGATTGGGATAGTCGAGAATGACGAACCAATACCCATTGTAACTAATAGGCCGACAACGAGCATAAGCAAGGCTGCGAGAGGTTTGTTATCACCAATACTGGTCGAAAGTGACTGAACCAGTGTTTCTACGCCACCCGTTTGTTTCATTACTGCTGCAAAGCCTGCCGCTGCGATCATGATGAAACCGATCATTGCCATCATGTGCACACCTTTAGTGAAAACGTCATGGGTTTCTTTCCATGCTATAACACCACCGAATGTAAACACCATGAAACCAGCGAGCGCCCCAATGATCATTGAGCCAGTGTAAAGTTGCACGCTGAGTGCGGCAATAATACCCAGAACAGCGACAAAAATGTGCTTCTTATTGAGTTTTTCACCTGACTCATGAACAACGGTTAGTTCCGTTTCTTTGTACTCACGCGGTTTACGGTAGCTGACAAAAATAGCGATGAGAAGACCAAAGACCATGCCCGCGCCAGGCAATAGCATAGCTGTTGGGACTTGGCTCGCGACAACATCACTCAAACCGTTGTCATGTAGGTTCTTTAATAGAATATTGTTGAGGAAAATACCACCAAAACCGATCGGTAGAACCATGTATGGCGTGATCAAACCAAAAGTCAGGACACACGCAACCAAACGGCGGTCAAGTTTCAGTTTCGCAAATACACCAAGTAGAGGCGGAATTAAAATTGGAATGAACGCAATATGGACAGGGATAACGTTCTGAGAAGACATGGTGACAAGAACAAGAGCGATAAGTACGGCGTACTTTAGGCCTGTTGTAGAAGCAGCGCTGTCTTTACCATTTAAACGTTTGATAACGCTTTTAGCAAGTAAGTCAGTGATCCCCGATCTTGAAATTGCGACGGCGAATGTGCCAAGCATTGCGTAACTCAGCGCAATAGTTGCACCGCCACCAAGGCCACTTTCAAATGCAGAGACGGTGTCTCCGAGGCTCATGCCGGCAACAAGGCCACCAACGATGGCACTAAACGTGAGGGCAACCACCACGTTTACGCGCATCAATGCTAATACAAGCATGACGCACACAGATATAACGACAGGGTTCATACTATTCCCAATATGTTGTGTTTATTTATTATTCTTCGTCGACAAGCGGCCAACCGCCTAGGGCCTTCCATTTGTTGACGATGCCACAGAATAGCTCTGCAGTTTTTTGTGTATCGTAAAGCGCTGAATGTGCTTCACGATTGTCGAACTCCATCCCAGCAGTTTTACATGCCTTGGCCAGTACGGTTTGTCCATAGGCAAGTCCACTTAATGTCGCGGTGTCAAAAGTGGCAAAAGGATGAAAAGGGACTCTTTTCAGCTTACAGCGCTCATTGGCTGCATTTACAAAACTTAGATCGAATGCTGCATTGTGTGCAACCATAATCGCACGAGAGCAGTCTTCTGCTTTTTGCTCTTTACGAATAAGCTTATAAATTTCTTTTAGTGCTTCTTGCTCAGAAACTGCGCCACGTAAAGGGCTAAACGGATCTCGAATACCGATAAAATCCAAAGCTTCTTTCTCTAAATTGGCCCCTTCTGAAAGGCTCGATATGAAAATGAATGGTGGAAGCCGGATGCAGATCGCCGTTTTCATCCATCGATAAGGTTACGGCACAGATTTCCAAAAGTGCATCAGTTTGCGCATTGAAACCTGCGGTCTCAACGTCAACTACCACTGGGAAATAACCACGAAAGCGTTTTTTCAAGGTTAGAGCTTCATTTTCTATAGTCATGTTGGTTTATTTTAGTGTGACGAACATTGCATTATTGCAGATTATATCGATGAGAAAAACCGCAATTTTGGATAAATGTAAAATTCTGTTTTACGTATCCTGCCGCAGATTTATAACCAAAAACTGTGGTTGAGATCATCCACTATTCGCGTGATGTTATTTATCGCTTTATTTACTTGCTAGAACGGCGTAAAACCGTACAGCGCATAAAATAACTTGGCGGTATTTCTCTTTATGCATTTATTTAACTCGTTGTTACTTAAGTAAATAGTCTGAAAATTGGCTTGGGGTGGATGTTTGAGTTAGAGAACATAAAGGGTAACGCTATTTTTAATAGGTGCTTAAGATAGGCATGACATGGTGACAAAAGCTCGATATTGGCGAGATTTTTGCATTGTTTTTGCATAGATAGTTTCGTTTTTAATTGATTCAACGAAGCGGCAATTGACTGCCGTGAGAGATTGTACCCAGATGAATAGATGGCTAGTAACCACCGGTATTGCGTTGTCCTTGTTCAGTGTGAGCAGTGTTGCCTCGATGGGGAAGCGTTATGTTGCCACACCACAGCAATCTCAGTGGGAAATGGTGATGAATACGCCTTTGGAGTGCCAACTTGTTCATCCGATTCCAAATTTCGGTGATGCGGTATTTTCATCTCGCGCGAGTAAAAAAATTAACTTGGATTTTGAGTTAAAAATGCGTCGTCCCATGGGAGAAACGCGCAACGTGAGTTTGATTTCTATGCCTCCGCCATGGCGTCCAGGCGAGCATGCAGATCGTATAACTAACCTCCAATTTTTTAAACAGTTTGATGGCTATGTGGGTGGGCAGACTGCTTGGGGTATACTCTCTGAGTTAGAGAAAGGGCGTTATCCTACGTTCAGTTATCAAGACTGGCAAAGCCGTGATCAAAGGATTGAGGTCGCATTGTCATCTGTGCTTTTTCAAAGCAAATACAATGCGTTTAGTGATTGTATCTCGAATTTGTTGAAATACAGTTTTGAAGACATCGCATTCACCATTCTTCATTATGAACGTCAAGGCGATCAGCTGACTAAGGCTTCGAAAAAGCGTCTCGCTCAGATAGCCGATTATGTTCGACATAATCAGGACATTGACTTGGTATTAGTTGCTACTTATACCGATTCGACGGATGGTAAAAGCGCAAGCCAAAGTTTGTCGGAGCGCAGAGCTGAATCGCTACGGACGTATTTTGAGTCACTTGGTTTGCCAGAAGATCGAATCCAAGTTCAAGGCTACGGTAAGCGTCGCCCAATTGCAGATAATGACTCTCCAATTGGCAAAGATAAAAACCGCCGAGTGGTCATCTCTCTTGGGCGAACCCAAGTCTAACGAGACATAAAAGTGGAACGACTGAAAAGCGCCGGAGTTTTACTCTGGCGTTTTTTATATCGCATGATGTCTTTAGTTCTTTAGTTCTTTAGTTCTTTAGTTCTTTAGTTCTATAGCTTTTTATATAGCGGGAAGTGCGGTTTATGAGTCTCAGTTTATGCGGAATTTTGCGATGATTTCGCAGTTTGTTGCGGTATCAATTTTTTCTACTTGCTTGGCGATTGATGGATTTGGGTGACGCTTCATAAAATCTATTAGTGCTTTTGTACAACAGCCTATGGAGTCAATGAAGCTCGCGCAGTTCTTGTTTGGGCATTGAGGAATCAATGTCAGTACTTTTTCTGAAGCCAATTGAAGATATTTGAGCTCATACTCGGTATCTCCCACCCAACGCCAAAATTGCGCAAGATTGTGGCATGAAATGACAGAAATTAAGAGGCGCTCATCGGCATCGATTTCAATGCACTCGCTGATGTCTTCACTTAAGCTAAGTGCTTGTTGATAGTGAAGAATGCTGCGAATAGGGTCGTCGAGTTGAAGTGCCGTATCGGCAAGAAGTGTGTGTTGTTCCCATTCACTGATCATTATCGCTGTCCCGCATATTCATGTTGCGGTAAAACTTAAACGATAATCATTATCAAGTAAAGTGGTTTATTTATCTGTTTTGATAAGTTACAGGCAGATCTCAGATCTGCCTGTAATGGGCAAGTTTAAATGTGAGGGAGTGTTAACCCTCTAGTCCTGCAGATGCTTGTTTGTTTTGGATCAGCTCAACCATGTAACCATCAGGATCTTTAACGAAAGCGATATGTGTACTGCCACCTTTTACTGGACCTGGCTCACGCGTAACGTTACCCCCTGCCGCTTTGATTGCATCGCATGTTGTGTAGATATCGTCCACACCAATTGCGATATGACCAAAAGCGGTGCCTAAGTCGTACTCTGTCTTACCCCAGTTGTAAGTCAGTTCGATAACAGCACCGTGAGATTCATCACCGTAACCTAGGAATGCAAGCGTGTATTCGTACTCTTTGTTTTCGTTAGTACGAAGCAGCTGCATACCCATTACTTCAGTGTAGAACTTGATTGATTTGTCTAAATCACCCACGCGTAGCATGGTGTGAAGAATTCGACCGTTTGACATTTTTTGCTCCTAGCGATTGTTTCAGACGGGGTTATTCGTCTGGGTACACTTTTTCTTTGAACTCACATAAATCTTCGATGATGCAGCTTCCACAGCGTGGTTTTCTTGCCACACAGGTGTAGCGCCCATGAAGGATCAGCCAGTGGTGCACATCAAGCTTAAACTCTTTTGGCACCACTTTGAGAAGTTTTTCTTCTACGTCATCGACAGTTTTACCCATTGCAAATTTAGTGCGATTTGAAACGCGATAAATGTGCGTATCGACAGCGATGGTCGGCCAACCAAAGGCAGTATTTAGTACCACGTTAGCGGTTTTACGACCCACACCCGGCAAGGCTTCAAGTGCTGCACGATCTTCTGGTACTTCGCCATTATGTTTCTCTAGTAAGATCTTACAAGTCTTGATGGTGTTTTCCGCTTTTGAATTGAATAGACCGATGGTTTTGATGTATTCCTTTAAACCATCGACACCCAAATCAAGAATGCCTTGTGGTGTGTTCGCAACAGGGTAGAGCTTGTCTGTTGCTTTGTTCACGCTTACATCCGTAGCTTGTGCAGAAAGCAGGACGGCGATGAGTAACTCAAACGGTGTGCTCCAGTTGAGCTCGGTTTGAGGGTTGGGATTGTTTTCTCGAAGTCGTTCGAGAATTTCAATTCTTTTGACTTTATTCATTGCTGACTTCCAAACCCGTCTTTGCGGTTTATGAAAAAGGCCCTACGAGTGGTAGAGCCTTGATTTTATAATTTTTATATTATGCGTTAGTGACGCGAGCACGCTCAATAGCGGGCTTTTCTTCTTTCGGCTGACGTGCCTGAATTGAGCTATCGATAACGTTTTTCAGTGCAATTAAAAGCCCTACGCCGATGAAAGCACCTGGTGGTAACAATGCTAGTAGGAAACTGCTATCGAAGTGGAACACTTGAATACGCAGTGCGGCAGCCCAGTCACCTAATAGTAAGTCGGCACCATCAAATAATGTTCCGTTACCGATAAGTTCACGCATCGCACCCAGTACAACCAATACTGTTGTCATACCCAAGCCCATCCAAAAACCATCAAGTGCAGCAGGCAGAGGATCGTTCTTTGATGCGTATGCTTCTGCTCGACCGATGATAATACAGTTGGTTACGATCAGTGGGATGAAGATACCCAGAGATAAATACAGTCCGTAGGCGTAAGCGTTCATCAATAGCTGAACACAGGTCACTAATGCTGCGATGATCATAACGAAAACAGGAATACGGATTTCTTTCGGTACGTAGTTACGGATCAGTGAAACCGTCACGTTTGACCCTACTAGAACCAGTAAGGTTGCAATACCCAAACCAAGTGCGTTGGTAATGGTAGAAGAAACCGCAAGAAGAGGACATAGCCCAAGAAGTTGCACTAAGGCTGGGTTATTACTCCACATGCCGTTTTTCATTAGCAGTTTATTTTCACTCATGACTTTCCCTGCACAGTCTAGCGGCTGGTTCAGAATATCATTACGGGATTTATTTACGTAATTTACCGTGTTTCTTACCGCTTTCACTACCGCACGAGGGGTAATGGTTGCGCCAGTAAACTGATCGAAGTCGCCACCATCTTTGCGCACATGCCAAGAATTCCAGTTTTCTTCGGTGACTTGTTTACCTGTGAAACTCAAAATCCAATCCGTTACGCGTAAATCAATTTTATCACCCAATCCCGGTGTTTCTTGGTGGCTTAAGATTCGTGAACCAAGAATTTTGCCTTGATTATCGATACCCGTAATGATCTTAATTTCACCATTATAGCCATCTGGGGCGATAGATTCGATCGCCATAGCTGTTGGTTGACCATCTTTGGTTGCGATATATGTTGGCATTGAGCGCACGGTGCCTAGGTCGGGTGCAGATACCATAGTACATGACGCGACCAAATTATTGTCATGCATCTCTTGTGGGATGACTTGGTTAAGAACAGAGAGCAGTTGTTTTTGCTCCTGTAGCTTAATTTGATCTTTAGTCAGGTACTGAGTCAGTGCCACAAGACCGGTTGTTGCACAGGCGAAGATTGCCAGTGTCAGACCATTTTTTCTAATAGCGGTTAACATGTTTACCTCAGTGACCGTAAGTTCTTGGTTTGGTGTAGTAGTCGATCAACGGTACACACATATTGGCAAGCAGAACGGCGAATGCAACGCCATCTGGGAAGCCGCCCCAACTTCGAATAATAAATACCAATGCGCCGATCAGCGCACCAAAAATTAAGCGACCTTTCACCGTAGTAGAAGCTGAAACAGGATCCGTTGCGATGAAGAATGCACCTAACATCGTTGCACCTGACAGTAGGTGGAAGATTGGTGATGCAGTTTCTCCCGGCGTTAGTAAGCTAAATGCACCGCTTAAAATCGTTAAGCTGGCAAGAAAACCGGCTGGAATGTACCACTGGATGATGCGCTTTTTGATCATAACAAGACCGCCGATGAAGTAGGCGATATTGACCCATTGCCAACCAATGCCCGCAAGACTGCCAAACATGGGTTGAGATAGCACTTCACTTGGCGTTGCTCCTGAATGGATACCCGTTTTAAATGCATCCAATGGTGTTGCCATTGTCACGCCATCGACACCGGCGCGCACTTGTTGTAGCGATAAACCATCAAAATCGTAGCCAGTGAAGATGATCGATAAAGTATCAGCAAAGCTGACATGCTCAGTCATCAAGGATGATGGTGCGCTCCAACTGGTCATTTGCAGCGGAAAAGAGATCAGCAGTACAACATAAGCAACCATTGCAGGATTGAATGGATTTTGACCAATGCCACCGTACAGGTGCTTGGCAATGACAATCGCAAAGATCAAACCAATGACCATGATCCACCATGGAGACCACGGTGGAATCGCGACAGCTAGTAGCCATGCGGTTACGATTGCACTGTTGTCACGCAGCGCACGCATTGGCGAGCGTTTACGAGCTAGCATGACTAAAGCTTCGAGTGAAACGGCGATTGCAATCGCGAACACCAATTGGATGAGTGTTCCCCAACCAAAGAAGTAGGTTTGAGCCACCAAGCCAGGGAGAGCGCACAGCGCTACCCATTTCATTAAGTCAGGTGTGCTACGACGGCTGTGAGCATGTGGTGAACTGGCAATAAAAAACGACATTACTCGTTCTCCTCAGTATTGTTCTTATTCGCTTCTTGCTGAGCTTTACGTGCTTTAGCGCGAGCAATAGCTGCGGCAACCGCGGCTTTCTTCGGATCGACTTCTGGTTCTTCAGAAAGAGCTTCCGCTTCAACAGATTCTGTTTGTGCTTCTTGCTGAGCTTTGCGTGCTTTAGCGCGAGCAATGGCAGCGGCAACCGCGGCTTTCTTCGGATCCACTTCTGGTTCTTCAGAAGGAGCTTCCGCTTCAACAGATTCTGTTTGCGCTTCTTGCTGAGCTTTGCGTGCTTTAGCACGAGCAATGGCAGCAGCAACAGCGGCTTTCTTTGGATCTTCAGTTTGCTCAGCAGGTGCTTCTGTTTCTGCAGATTCTGTAGAACCTTCTTGCTGAGCTTTACGCGCTTTTGCACGAGCAATGGCAGCAGCAACAGCGGCTTTCTTTGGATCTTCAGCTTGTTTAGCTGGTGCTTCCGTTTCTACAGATTCGGTTGAATCTTCTTGTTGTGCTTTTTTCGCTTTAGCTCGGGCAATCGCTGCAGCAACGGCGGCTTTCTTCGGGTCTTCCGCTTGTTCTGCTGGTGTTTCCGTTTCTGCAGATTCCGTAGAGTCTTCTTGCTGAGCTTTACGTGCCTTAGCGCGAGCAATCGCAGCGGCAACTGCAGCTTTCTTCGGATCTTCAGCTTGTTTAGCAGGTGCTTCCGTTTCTACAGATTCGGTTGAATCTTCTTGTTGTGCTTTTTTCGCTTTAGCTCGGGCAATCGCTGCAGCAACAGCCGACTTCTTATCGTCGGCATTGTCTACAGGTGCTTCGCTTTGTTCTTTTTCTGCCTTACGTTCACGAGCGAGACGTTTGCGTTCTTCACGCAATTTCGCCATTTCTGAGTTATCAGGTTCAGCTGCGCCTGATTGAGATGCGGCCGCTTGTTTGGCTTTTGCTTTCGCAATTGCGGCAGCAACCGCAGGTTTCATTGCCGGCTCAGCTTGTGCTTCGGCGTTTTCTTTTTGTGCTTTTACACGAGCAATCGCAGCAGCAATCGCATCGTCACCGCCCGATGACTTCATATCTTTACGACGGTCATCAGCCGCTTTCTTAAAGCGATTCTCGCGTTCAGTCTTTTCGCGCTCCATACGTGCTTTTTTCTCTTCGAAGCGCAACTTGGCACGTTCTGCAGATGCCGCTTCTTGAGCGCGAGTACGGATTTCAGCTTTCGCTTGGCGATAGTATTGAACCAGTGGGATTTCACTAGGACACACAAATGCACACGCGCCACACTCAATACAATCTTTTAGATTTAGCTCTTCTAACTTGTCGTATTCTTGGCTCTTTGCATACCACTGAAGTTGCTGTGGTAATAGCGAAGCAGGGCAAGCTTCAGCACATTGGCTACAACGGATACATTCCATTTCGTATTGGTCCGATACAATCTCTCGACGTTTCGGTGCCAAAATACAGTTTGCTGTTTTTGTGATTGGAACTTGAGCGTGGGGTAGGGTGAAGCCCATCATTGGACCGCCCATGATCAGGCGCTGAAGTTTTTTATCCGCTTTGTAGCCAAATTCATCCAACAGTGCTTGAACGGGTGTGCCAAGAAGCGTCCAAACGTTACGTGGTTGCTTAAAGGTTTTCCCTGTCAGCGTCACGATACGATTGGTCATTGGCTCGCCATCAACAACGGCACGTTTAATTGAATACAGAGACCCCACGTTTTGCACCAAGATGCCAATGTCCGCAGGAATAGCACCGCTTGGCACTTCTTTGTTGGTCAGAATTTTGATGAGCTGCTTCTCACCACCAGATGGGTACTTGGTTGGGATAACACGGATCACGATGTCTTTGTTCGTCGCCGCTTGCTCCAGCGCTTTGATTGCCGCTGGTTTGTTATCTTCTATACCGATGATGGTCAGTTTAGGCTTAAGGATATGCTCAACGATCTCGATACCTTGGATCAGTTCATCAGCATGTTCCTGCATGAGTTTGTCATCGGCAGTGATGTAAGGTTCACATTCTGCCGCATTGACGATAAGAATTTCAGTTCGCGCAATACCTGATTGGATCTTCTTAGCAGTTGGGAAGCCTGCGCCACCCATGCCTGAAATGCCTGCAAGACGAATAACGTCAATCAGCGTGTCGGCAGATTCCTGGGTGTAATCGGCAACCGGCGCTTTCTCACACCAAGTGTCGTTACCATCAGGGGTAATCACGGCGCACAGCTCGCTCAAGCCCGATGGGTGAGCAACAGTACGTGGTTCGATGGCTGTAATTTGACCAGATGTTGGTGCATGAACGGGAACCGTAAAGCCCGTATCTGACGCCGTGAGTGGTTGGCCTTTTAAAACATGATCACCGACGGTGACGAGCAAGTTACCGGCTTTACCAATGTGCTGCTTTAACGGCAGGACGATTTCTGATGGAATGGCAGCATGAACCAAGTCAGCTTTGTTGGATTGCTTTTTATTTTCTGCCGGATGCACGCCACCTGGGAAATCCCATAGCGAACCAGTACGAATTTGTTCAATCAAAGACAACATATGAAACCTTATTTAATTGAATCAGTCACGTTCGCTGCGTTGGCAGCATCCGTAATGTTAACCACTGGAATGGCGTTGAGTTTCCACTTCCAGCTCTCTGTGGTGGTTTCCACAGGAATCATTTCAATACAGTCTGTTGGACAAGGGGATACACACAAGTCACAACCAGTGCATTCGTCTTTGATGACGGTATGAACGGCTTTTGTGCCGCCGACAATCGCATCCACAGGACAGGCTTGAATACACTTAGTACAACCGATACACATATCTTCATGGATGAAAGCAACGGTTTTTACTTTGCTGTCGAGATCGTGTGCCGACTCTTCTGCTTCCACACCCATCAGATCCGCCAGTTTTTCTATGGTTGCTTGACCACCTGGAGGGCACTTGTTGATTTTATCGCCGTTCGCGATTGCTTCTGCGTATGGACGACAACCAGGGTAGCCACATTGGCCACACTGAGTTTGCGGCAGAATAGAGTCGATTTGGTCAACAATGGGATCCGCTTCTACTTTAAAGCGAATCGATGCAAAACCAAGTATGGCACCGAATACAGCAGCAAGGGCTGCAAGTGCGATGATCGCTATTAAAATGGTACTCATCGTTTACTTCACCAAACCTGTAAAGCCCATAAAGGCAAGAGACATCAGGCCCGCGGTGATCATCGCAATCGACGCTCCCTTAAACGGTACAGGCACGTCAGCCGCAGCGATACGCTCACGCATGGAAGCAAACAAGATCAGAACCAGTGAGAAGCCAACAGCCGCACCAAACCCGTAAATGATCGATTCGATGAAGTTATGGTTCTCATTGATGTTAAGCAGAGCCACACCTAGAACGGCACAGTTCGTCGTGATCAATGGTAAAAAGATGCCCAATAGACGATAAAGGGTTGGGCTGGTTTTGTGCACAACCATTTCGGTGAATTGCACCACAACGGCGATCACCAAAATAAAGCTCATGGTTCTTAAGTATTCAATGCCCAATGGACGAAGAATGTAGCTTTCTACTAGATAGGCACACACAGATGCAAGCGTTAGCACGAATGTCGTCGCTAGGCCCATACCAATGGCAGTTTCCAGTTTTTTAGACACGCCCATGAAAGGACACAAGCCCAAAAACTTCACCAGTACAAAGTTGTTTACTAGCACCGTGCCAACCAACAACAAAATATATTCGGTCATAGTTATTACGTTCATAAAATCCGATCCCAATATTATCGTGTTTTGTGACACCAATAACAACCAGTGAACGGTGTGGTTTTATGCACACGATGCAAAAATATACGTGTATGTGATGGGAGCGGATGAATTAATAAGAAATTGAAAACTTTGATGAATGGTTGTTAACAAAGACAAGCGCAATCACAGCCATTGATTTAACGCACGTGTTGTTGATGGTTTTGGTGTCACTCCTTGTGGTTTGCCAGAAACGAAAAAAGCTCATACCCCTAATGAGTTAGAGGCATGAGCTTTGATTATTTTACAATCTGGCGATTACAGTTTTTCTGTAAAGGTTCGGCTGATCACGTCTTGTTGTTGCTCTCGAGTGAGGGAGTTAAAACGTACCGCATAGCCAGACACTCGAATCGTCAATTGAGGGTACTTCTCTGGATGTTCAACGGCATCCAATAACATCTCTCGGTTTAGAACGTTGACGTTAAGATGTTGGCCACCTTCAATCGCAATGCCCTCGTTGCTTGCTTCGTGATGGAAGTAACCATCCATCAATGCGGCTAGGTTTTTCTTTTGACTCAACTCATCTTTACCCAATGCGTTAGGCACAATTGAGAAAGTGTAAGAAATACCATCTTTCGCGTAAGCAAATGGCAGTTTAGAAACCGATGCCAAAGACGCAACCGCCCCTTTTTCATCGCGACCATGCATTGGGTTTGCTCCTGGGCCAAATGGCATACCTGCACGACGGCCATCTGGTGTATTACCCGTTTTTTTGCCGTAAACCACGTTAGATGTGATCGTTAGGATCGATTGAGTTGGCACTGCTTCGCGGTAGGTGTGCATTTTCTGAATTTTCTTCATGAAGCGCTCAACCAGATCACAAGCGATGTCATCAACACGGGCATCGTTGTTACCAAATTTTGGATAATCACCTTCGATTTCAAAATCAACGGCGATGCCATCTTCATCACGAACAGGTTTTACGGTCGCGTATTTAATGGCTGCCAACGAGTCAGCGACAACAGACAGACCTGCAATACCACACGCCATAGTGCGGTGCACGTCGCGATCCATCAATGCCATCAGTGATGCTTCGTAGCTGTAACGGTCATGCGAGTAATGGATGATGTTCAACGCTGTGACGTATTGCGTTGCTAGCCATTCCAACATGTTATCGAAGCGTGGCATCAAAGCATCAAAGTCGAGAATTTCATCTTTAACTTTGTCCACTACCGGGCCAACTTGCGCTTTTGATTTTTCATCGATACCACCATTGATGGTGTAAAGCAGCGCTTTTGCAAGGTTGGCACGTGCACCAAAGAACTGCATATGCTGACCAACAATCTGCGGGCTCACACAACATGCAATCGCGTAGTCGTCATTATCGAAATCAGGACGCATTAGATCGTCGTTTTCGTATTGAACAGAAGAGGTATCAATCGACACTTTTGCCGCGTATTGCTTGAACGCTTCTGGCAATTGCTCTGACCAAAGAATCGTCATGTTCGGCTCAGGAGCAGGACCCATGGTATGCAGCGTGTGCAAGTATCGGAATGTGGTTTTAGATACCAGCGTGCGGCCATCAACACCCATACCAGCCATGGCTTCAGTTGCCCAGATTGGGTCGCCAGAGAACAATGAATCGTATTCTGGTGTACGAAGGAAGCGAACCATGCGCAGTTTCATGATGAAGTGGTCGATCATCTCTTGCGCTTGTGATTCATCAATCAAACCATTTGCGATATCGCGTTCTAGGTAGACGTCTAGGAAAGTCGATGTACGACCTAATGACATTGCTGCGCCATTTTGTGATTTAACTGCCGCCAAGTAACCAAAGTAGGTAAATTGAATCGCTTCCTGCGCTGTTTTTGCAGGTAGCGACATATCAATGCCGTATTTCAAACCCATTTGACGAATGTCTTCAAGCGCTTGAACTTGGTCTGCAATCTCTTCACGCAGACGAAGCGTTTTCTCAAGATCGCCACTACGCTCTAGGAAAGTTTGTGTCGAGTTATATTGTTCTTTTTTGTCTGCTTTTAAGAAGTCGATACCGTAAAGGGCGATACGACGGTAGTCACCAATGATACGACCACGGCCATAGGCATCAGGAAGACCAGTGATGATGCCTGATTTACGACACGCTAGGATTTCTTTGGTGTATAGATCGAAACACGCTTTGTTGTGAGTTTTACGGTATTCAGTGAAGATCTTTTCGACCGTAGGGTCCAGTTCTCGGCCGTAAACTTCGCATGAGTTTTTCACCATGCGAATACCACCATTAGCGATGATTGCCCGTTTTAGTGGTTGATCGGTTTGTAAGCCAACGATCTTTTCCAGATCTTTGTTGATGTAACCCGCATCGTGAGAAGTAATCGTTGATGGCAGAGCGGTATCAAAATCAACAGGAGCGTGTGTGCGGCTTTCTTGTTTAATGCCTTCAAGCACTTGGTTCCATAATGCTGAAGTGGATGTACTAACCTCGGCTAAAAAAGACTCGTCTCCCTCGTACGGTGTGTAGTTTTTTTGGATGAAGTCACGAGTGTTGACAGAGTTTTGCCATTCACCGGCAGTAAAACCAACCCATGCGTCTAGCATATCAGTCGTCGGAATAGTCATAAGTAAACCCCTAAGTTATTGATAAATAGAACGGAGGCGACGAGTAGGACGGAACCATTCTTAACTGTGTCAATCGTAGAGGGTTACCATGTATGAGTAAAATGAATGCTTTTCATTTTTAGATTACAAAATTGCATTAATGTAAAATTCAATGCCTTATGTGTAATTCTGCTTTAGAACATACAAATATATTGCTTGATACAGTGAACTTTTGGGCAAATTAAAACTTATGGGTAAATCAATAGTAATACGGATTGAGTGATGGGCTGGTAGTCAGTCGGATTGACAAAGGGTGATTTGATGGCGCAACTTAACATCGCCCTCATGTTGCTATCGGAGAGCAGATACGAAAAAGCCGCGTCGTTCGACACGGCTTATTCTGGAATGTGGCTCCTCCTGCTGGGCTCGAACCAGCGACCTGCGGATTAACAGTCCGTCGCTCTACCAACTGAGCTAAGGAGGAATTGCTTTGCTTGAAAGCGGGGCAAATATTACCGAGCGCTTAAAAACGTGTCAATATTTTGAAAACACATTTTTGTGAAAAATATTTCTTCTCAGGCTTTACATTTTTGTAGTCCTTGCCAGTAAAGGGCTAGCATTACTTATCCACTAAAATTGTGGATAAGTGTGTTGATGAAATCTGAGTAACATTATTTTATATGCAACAAGTATTGTTTGTGTGCGAGATTTTCATTCAATTACGCGTCTAATACGCCGATAAAACAAGAGATTATTGAAGTTGTAGTAAATATAAACAAGTTGGTTGAAAATTGTTTTATTGGGGATAAAAGACTTTTAGCCAATTTTGGGGAAAACTTGTGGAAATAAATCTTTTGCGAACCAAGGATGGCCGTCTTGTAGGGCGAAGAAATATATCAGAGTCGGGAAAAAATGGCTAGTGTTAAGTCAATAAATCGCAAAATTAATGACAATGGGCTATAAATCCTAGACAAACGTAGATTTCATTTCTCAAGGTGTATATATATACAGCTTCAGTGCAGTAGAGTTGAGGAAAAGTATGAGTAAAGTTTATGAGCTGGTCTCTGATTATCAGCCATCAGGCGATCAGCCTACGGCGATCAAAAAGTTACTAGAGGGACTGGATGATGGCCTGGCACACCAGACACTTTTAGGCGTAACGGGATCGGGTAAAACTTTCACGTTAGCAAATGTGATCGCTCAGGCCCAACGTCCTGCAATTTTGCTCGCACCGAATAAAACACTTGCTGCTCAACTTTATGGCGAAATGAAAGCGTTTTTCCCAAATAACGCGGTTGAGTATTTTGTTTCTTACTATGACTATTACCAGCCAGAAGCCTATGTGCCTACGACAGACACCTTTATTGAAAAAGACGCTTCGGTTAACGCTCATATTGAACAAATGCGTTTGTCGGCGACCAAGGCACTATTAGAGCGTAAAGATGCGATTATTATCGCTTCGGTTTCTGCTATTTATGGTTTGGGTGATCCAGAATCGTACCTACAAATGATGCTGCACTTGCGTCGTGGTGATGTGATTGATCAGCGCGATATGCTGCGTCGATTGGCGGAATTGCAGTATTCACGTAATGATGTTGCTTTTGAGCGTGGTCAGTTTCGCGTTCGAGGGGAAGTGATCGATGTTTTTCCAGCGGAATCGGATCAAGATGCTGTTCGCATTGAAATGTTTGATGACGAAGTGGATTGTATTAGCATCTTCGATCCACTGACCGGAGTGGTGAAACAACGTGATTTGCCACGTTTTACTATTTATCCTAAAACACACTATGTGACGCCACGAGATCGTGTGCTTGAAGCGATCGAAAACATCAAAGTTGAGTTGGAATCACGTAAGAAGCATTTGCTAGACAATAACAAACTGCTTGAAGAACAGCGTATTAGTCAGCGGACCCAATTTGATATTGAAATGATGAATGAGCTTGGCTTTTGTTCTGGCATAGAAAATTATTCGCGTTACTTAAGTGGTCGAGCGGAGGGGGAGCCGCCCCCAACACTATTTGATTACTTGCCTCATGATGGCTTGCTCATCATTGATGAATCGCATGTGACGGTGCCTCAAATTGGCGCAATGTACAAAGGTGACCGATCACGTAAAGAGACTTTGGTTGAGTATGGCTTCCGTTTGCCGTCTGCGTTGGATAACCGTCCAATGAAGTTTGAAGAGTTTGAAGCCATCTCGCCACAAACGATTTTTGTTTCTGCGACGCCAGGAAATTATGAACTTGAAAAATCAGCGGGTGAGATAGCGGATCAGGTTGTGCGCCCAACAGGGCTGCTCGATCCGTTATTAGAAGTTCGCCCAGTGGCGACTCAAGTTGATGATTTGTTGTCTGAGATTCGAATTCGTTCAGCAAAAGACGAGCGTGTTTTGGTCACTACACTGACAAAACGAATGGCGGAAGATTTAACAGAATATCTTCACGAACATGATGTTCGTGTTCGTTATTTGCACTCGGATATCGATACCGTAGAGCGGGTTGAAATTATTCGTGACCTACGTCTTGGCGAGTTTGATGTGTTGGTTGGAATCAACTTGCTGCGTGAGGGTTTAGATATGCCCGAGGTTTCGCTGGTGGCGATCCTTGACGCGGATAAAGAGGGCTTCTTACGTTCGGAGCGTTCACTCATTCAGACGATTGGTCGTGCAGCACGTAATATTGATGGTAAGGCGATTTTATACGGTGACTCGATCACTAAATCGATGAAAAAAGCGATAGATGAAACGGAACGCCGTCGTGAAAAGCAACAGGCCTACAATGCGAAGATGGGGATTGAACCGCAGGCGTTGAAGCGCAATATCAAAGACATTATGGAACTGGGTGATATTACCAAGTCTAAGCGTCAACGTAATAATAAGCAGGTACCGCTGTCCAAAGTAGCAGAGCACTCGCAAACTTATGAAGTGATGTCCCCACAACAATTGGACAAAGAGATCAGCCGCCTTGAAGCTGCGATGTATCAGCATGCTCAAGATCTTGAGTTTGAGTTGGCCGCGCAAAAACGTGATGAAATAGAGAAGTTACGCGCGCAATTTATTACCAACAGCTAGATTATTACCAACAGGTTAGAGGGTATTCATCGTTTATCCGTGTTGATGGGTCGACATAACTGTTTGGGATGTCATGGATACAAAAATAGCCAATAGACAGTCGGATCTATTGGCTTTTGTGGGCACAGAACCCACTAACAACGTCAGTTGGCTAGGTGACCCGAGGGGTCACTTGAAAGACAGCATGGTTTGTGCCATTTTTAACGTATTGATATTTAATCTAAGTCACTTTGTAAATTTAAGCATTGCAGATAGTTTGTTTGCAAAATGCAATGCGTAATGCGATTATTATTTAAAATACAACAAAAAATGGCTAGATTATGCAACATAAACCAGATGGTCAAAAGTCTCGTTATCTTTTGATGGTTGAAGATACCGCGTCTGTCGCCGCATTATACCGTTCATACCTTACACCTCTTGGTATCGACATTAACATTGTTGGTACTGGCCGAGAAGCGATCGACAGTTTAAATCATCGCACCCCTGACCTTATTCTGTTAGATCTTCGCTTGCCAGATATGACGGGAATGGATGTTCTACATAAGGTCAAAGATAGTCATCCAAGTGTGCCTGTTATCTTTATGACTGCTCATGGCTCTATTGATACTGCAGTAGAAGCGATGCGTCATGGTTCTCAAGATTTCCTGATCAAACCATGTGAAGCAGACCGATTACGCGTTACTGTAAATAATGCGATTCGCAAAGCCACTAAGCTGAAAAACGAAGCTAACAATCCGGGCAACCAAAGTTATCAAGGTTTTATCGGCAGTAGCCAAACCATGCAGCAGGTTTACCGGACTATTGACTCCGCAGCCAGTAGTAAAGCGAGTATCTTTATCACCGGTGAGAGTGGTACGGGTAAAGAAGTGTGTGCTGAAGCCATTCACGCAGCGAGTAAACGCGGTGATAAGCCATTTATTGCTATTAACTGTGCTGCCATTCCAAAAGACCTCATCGAGAGTGAGCTGTTTGGCCACGTAAAAGGTGCGTTTACGGGCGCTGCCAATGATCGCCAAGGTGCCGCAGAACTCGCCGATGGTGGTACCTTGTTCCTTGATGAGTTGTGTGAAATGGACTTGGATTTACAAACCAAGCTTTTGCGATTCATCCAAACGGGGACATTCCAAAAAGTGGGCTCTTCAAAAATGAAGAGTGTGGACGTGCGCTTTGTATGTGCGACGAACCGAGACCCATGGAAAGAGGTACAAGAGGGGCGCTTTCGTGAAGATTTGTATTACCGATTATATGTGATTCCTTTGCACCTACCACCACTGAGAGAACGTGGTGAGGATGTTATCGAAATCGCTTATTCGTTATTAGGTTACATGTCTCATGAAGAAGGTAAGAACTTTGTTCGTTTCTCTCAAGATGTGATTGATAAATTTAATCGCTATGAGTGGCCAGGAAACGTTCGTCAATTGCAAAACGTTCTGAGGAATATCGTGGTGCTAAATAATGGTAAAGAGATTACCATCGAGATGCTACCGCCTCCGCTTAATATGCCGCTTGTTGGCAGTGCCATTGTAAGCCCAATGCCCCAAAAGGCGATAACGGCGTCAGACATTACCCCGCTATGGATGACTGAAAAAGAAGCCATTGAGCAGGCGATCAAAGCTTGTGATGGGAATATTCCTAGAGCCGCGGGTTATTTAGATGTTAGCCCATCAACGATTTATCGTAAGCTCCAAGCTTGGGGCACGAAAGAAGAAAAACAAAACGTATGAATATGGATATATTAAATCAGAGTAAGATAGACCAATTGTCGGTAGATATTGGCAGTGACAATGTGCCTGTTTTGTTGGAAATATTTCTAGGTGAACTGGACACTTACGTTACGAATCTTTCTCGCTTTCAAGCCGAGGAACAAGATGCTTATTTAAGAGAGATCAGCCACGCTCTTAAGAGTAGTGCGGCGAGTTTCGGTGCAGATCAGCTCTGTGAGCTTGCAAACACGATTGATATTAGAGTGAAGTCATGTGAGATCATGCCGCAAGGGCCAGAAGTGAATGAAATGCTTGAGTTGCTTGATAGAACTCGAGAAGCATACCGCGCTTGGACCAAATAACCTTGTTAGCAAACGTTTAGAAACACAAAGCCCATCACAGGATGGGCTTTGTTGTATGTTCTTGTTGATAATCGATTTATTTGGCGACCAATTGATTTTCAACTGCAAGTTTTAACTTGTCACGATCATGGCGCCAATCGCGGTTTGTTGAAGCTAATGATTCAGTGACCACATTCCAATTGTCTAGTACTTCTTGTTCTGCCACTTCAGTCAGCACGACATCAATTTTTCGCCCTTGACAGGCACGTTCACACCATTCCAGTTTTTGAGCCATGTTCATGCGCCCAGCTGGGCCATATTCTGGGCTTAGGTTCGCGACGAAAATCACTTTCGCTTTATTATTGGTCGCGATGGCTTTGCCTATTTCTGGTAGCAACAGTGGTGGCATGATGCTCGTTAAAAAGCTCCCGGGACCAAGAATAATGACATCAGCTTCTGATAAGGCGGTGACCGCTTCTTTCGTCGCTGGCACTTCTGGTGATAAATCGAGACGACGTAAATCGGTGTCCATTTCATCGATATTGGTTTCGCCAGTGACTATCTGTCCGTCGACAGAAAGCGCGGTTAAATCGGAAGGATGTTCAGACATTGGCAGAATATTGACATCGACTTTGAGCATGTTGCGGATCAGATTGATCGCATCAAGTGGGCGTACGGATAAGTTATCCAACGCTGTTAGCATCAAGTTGCCCAGATTGTGGCCGTCGAGTTCACCTGTTCCTTTAAACCGATATTCGAACATCATTGAGCTAATTGAGGGCTCAGTGATAAGCTGGTTGATGCAATTGCGAGTATCCCCCCAAGCAATGCCCCCTTGGCAATGACGAATTCGGCCCGTAGAACCACCATTATCTGTTGTTGCAACAATGCCAGTCGCATTGCTACCAAAGTCTTTGAGTGCCGCCAACATACGGCCTAACCCGTGACCACCGCCAACTGCGACCACTTTTTTTTCGGTGTAGATATTCATTTCGTTCTTCTAATAATTGGGCAAAACGACTACAATTTATCTTAATGAAGAGTGTAACGGTACTTAATAAGCGGTAAATTGTGTCTATTAAGCGGTTTTTTCGTGCTTAAGTCTGGATCCCATTACAAATTTTAAGTATTTTACACAGCAAAGCTATCAGGGGGATTTCCCTTGGTTGCCATAACTCCGAGCTCACTATGCTAAGTCTAAGGATAGGCGTTTTGAGCCAGTGACATTCTGTCACAAGGGCATGATTGGAAATGAGCATGCCTCCCGTGTTTGGAAAGGTGTTCCGTGGCGCAACAATTCGAAGACAAATTTCATCGTAAGTTCTATTACTTGCGTCTGTCTGTGACTGACGTATGTAATTTCAAATGTACCTATTGCCTTCCTGACGGCTACAAGCCATCGGGCAATAAAAACTCGTCCTTTTTATCTCTACCAGAGATCAAACGTGTTGTTAAAGCGTTTGCAGATTGTGGTACCTCAAAGGTTCGTATCACTGGTGGTGAACCGAGTTTACGTAAAGATTTTACTGACATTATTCACTCAGTCGCAACCACGCCGGGTATCAAAAAAGTCGCAACGACGACCAATGGATACCGCATGGCGAAGCAAGTGGCAGACTGGCGTGATGCCGGCCTTACTCATATTAACGTTAGCGTTGATAGCTTAGATCCTCGCATGTTCCATCAAATCACAGGTGAAAATAAGTTCGCAGAAGTGATGAATGGTATTGAACGAGCATTTGAAGTGGGTTTTGAGCAAGTGAAAGTCAACGTGGTACTGATGAAAGACCTCAACCACAACGAACTTCCGGCTTTTCTTAACTGGATTAAAGATCGTCCTATTCAGCTGCGTTTTATTGAATTAATGCAAACCGGTGAGATGGATGATTTGTTTACTAAGCACCATGTCTCTGGTGTTGCAATTCGAAATCAATTAATTGCTAATGGTTGGTTACTTAAAGTTCGTTCTCACAATGATGGCCCTGCTCAGGTATTCGTTCACCCAGATTATAAAGGCGAAATTGGTCTGATCATGCCTTATGAAAAAGACTTCTGTGAGAGCTGTAATCGACTTCGTGTCTCGGCATTGGGTAAACTGCACCTTTGTTTGTTCGGTGATCATGGTGTTGAGTTACGTGACCTGCTAGAACGTGACGAGCAAGAAAACGAATTGATTGAGCGTATCCAAGCGCAACTACAAACGAAATCCGTGAGTCACTTCTTGCACGATGGCAATACTGGTATGACGCCACATCTTGCGTCTATCGGCGGTTAAATTCAGATTTTACATCAGGAGCTGACGTGGCTTCTGATGGCTTTTCCAGAATCGATACCTAGCGTATCAAAATCAAATTAGAGAATAGGTGAACAAATGGGTCACGCTGAAAGCAAATTCCAAGCTGCAAATATTGCCGTTCTAACGGTCTCTGACACTCGTACGGAAGAAAATGACACTTCTGGCGGCTACCTCGTTGAGCATGCAAAAGAAGCGGGTCATAATGTCGTTGACAAACAGATCGTTATTGATGATATGTACAAGATTCGTGCGATCGTTTCTCAGTGGATTGCAGATGAAAACGTACAGGCAATCATGATTACTGGCGGTACTGGTTTTACTTCTCGTGACAGCACTCCAGAAGCACTTAAGCCACTTTTCGACAAAGAAGTTGAGGGGTTCGGTGAATTGTTCCGTCAAGTGTCTTATGAAGAAATCGGCACATCAACGATTCAGTCTCGTGCGATCGCAGGTTTTGCTAACCACACCGTGATTTTCGCGATGCCTGGTTCAACAGGTGCATGTCGTACTGGTTGGACAAAGATTATCAAGCAGCAACTGGATGCAAGCCACCGTCCTTGTAACTTCATGCCACACCTATCTGTATAACCTTTCTAAAAGGCGAACAAAAAACGATGACCCAATTTACCCATATCAATGCGTCCGGCGAAGCAAACATGGTGGACGTATCTGCAAAAGCAGAAACCGTTCGTGAAGCACGCGCAGAAGCGTTTGTACACATGGCCCCAGAAACACTACAACTGATTGTTTCTGGTCAGCACCATAAAGGTGATGTGTTTGCAACAGCACGTATTGCTGGCATTCAAGCTGCAAAGAAAACTTGGGATTTGATCCCACTTTGTCACCCGCTATTGTTGTCTAAAGTTGAAGTTCAATTGGAAGCAATTGAAGCGGAAAACAAAGTTCGCATCGAGTCCGTATGTAAGCTTGCTGGCAAGACCGGTGTTGAAATGGAAGCGTTAACAGCGGCTTCTGTTGCAGCATTGACGATTTACGATATGTGTAAAGCGGTACAAAAAGATATGGTGATTGGTCAAGTTCGTTTATTAGAAAAAACGGGCGGTAAATCAGGACACTTCAAGGCGGAATAATGATTAAAGTACTTTTCTTTGCTCAAACTCGCGAGCTTGTTGGTATTGATAGTCTTGAGCTAGAAGACCAATTTGATAGCGTAGAAGCGATCCGAGCTCACTTAGTGGATGTTGGTGCAAACCAAGACGGTAAGTGGGACCTAGCTCTTGAGCCGGGTAAGCTGTTAGTAGCGGTAAATCAATCGATCGTTCCGTTAGATACGCAAGTAAAATCGGGCGATGAAGTCGCTTTCTTCCCGCCGGTAACAGGGGGCTAAGATGGATCCTCGCGTTTCTGTACAAGCAGAAGACTTTTCTGTTGACCAAGAGTACCAAAGACTATCAGAGGGTACTGCTTCTGGTGCGGTCGTGACATTCATCGGTAAGGTTCGTGACATGAATCTTGGCGATAATGTCATTGGGCTACATCTTGAACATTATCCGGGTATGACTGAGAAAAGTCTGATCGATATCTGTGATGAGGCCGAATCACGTTGGCCTCTATTAGGCGTTCGTGTTATTCACCGTGTTGGGGATTTAGACACAGGTGATCAAATCGTGTTTGTCGGTGTTTCTAGCGCGCATCGTGGCGCAGCGTTTGATGCTTGCGAGTTCATCATGGACTTCTTGAAAACTAAGGCTCCATTCTGGAAAAAAGAGCGAACAACCAGTGAAAACCGCTGGATTGAGTCGCGTGAAACTGATCATCAGGCTGCGCAACGCTGGGAAAAGTAAAGCTATTACTGCGTTACCTATATGATATGAAAGGCCAGAGGTTTACTCCTCTGGCCTTTTTTATTCTGCCTTTTTGCTCTTCTATTTCTTGTTCTAACGCGAATTCCACCTAGTATCCATCTGCTTTTTAGTCACGGTGATGTTGCTCACAATACAGCAATATCGAGCGATACATATACGATTATTGGTTAGACGATAAGAGTTGTAAATGTTAATTTGTTGCGAAATACCTAGCGAATGATGCTAAAAATTCGTTTAATTTTAGATTTATCGATAGTTTTAGCTGCAAAGTGGACGTGTTAGTTCCTATTTCGCTAAGCAATACTTTTGTTTGGTATTTATTGCTAAATATAAGCACTAATTACAGAATTATTAGTTTTTTTGCTGATTGTTTATGGCAAATTACTTTGATGATTGCTAATGTGTGCCGCAGTCTTTGTAAGGTTTTAGAGTTTTATGCTCAAAATGTGCACAAAAAAATTCTAAAGCACCGACCGTTCCAGAGCCTTACAAAGAAGTCATGGATGCTAATGAAAAACTTGGAGTTTTACGCATGTATAAGAACAAAATCACCAAAGCCCTTCTTCTAGGTGCTGGTCTGGCAGTGTCTGCTACTTCTACTATTGCTTTTGCTGCTGATGTTCCAGCAGGTACTAAACTTGCTGATAAACAAGAACTTGTTCGTGGTAACGGTACTGAGGTTGCGACGATTGACCCGCACAAATCTCAAGGTGTTCCAGAGTCGCATGTGATTCGTGATCTTCTTGAAGGCCTAGTGAACCAAAATGCTGATGGTGACACGATTCCAGGTGTTGCTGAACGTTGGGAAACACAAGATAACAAAACGTTTACATTCCACCTACGTAAAGATGCAAAATGGTCTAACGGCGATCCTGTAACCGCGCAAGATTTCGTGTACAGCTGGCAACGTGCCGTCGACCCTGCAACGGCTTCGCCATATTCTTGGTACATGGAATACACCAAGATGAAAAACGCGAAAGACATCGTTTCAGGGAAGAAAGATAAGAGTGAGCTTGGTGTTAAGGCGACTGACGATCACACACTTGTGGTTGAGCTAGACACCGCTGTTCCTTACTTTGTCATGATGGCGGGCCACACAACAATGAAACCAGTTCACCAAGCAACGGTTGAAAAGTTTGGTGACCAATGGACTAAACCGGAAAACTTTGTTGGTAATGGTGCCTATGTTGTTAACAAGTGGGTTGTGAATGAGCGTCTTGAACTGGTTCGCAACGCTCAGTACTGGGAAAACGATAAGACTGTTCTCAATAAAGTGACTTACCTTCCAATCGAGAACGGTGTTGCTGAGATGAACCGCTTCTTGTCTGGTGAAATCGACTTTACGTCTAAGCTGCCTACTGAGCACTTCAAACGTTTGAAGAAAGAACACCCAGAGTCGGTATCGGTTGAGGGCAGCCTATGTACGTACTACTACTCATTCAACACCAAGAAAGAACCATTTAACGACCCTCGTGTTCGTAAAGCAATTTCTTACGCGATTGACCGTGACATCGTTGCAAATGCGATTCTTGGCCAAGGCCAGAAGCCTGCTTACTTCCTCACGCCTGAAATTACAGCGCACTTCAACCCTGAACTGCCGGTTTACGGCAAGATGACGCAAAAAGAGCGTAACGCTGAAGCTGCACGTTTACTTGAGGAAGCGGGTTACGGTAAGAGCAATCCTCTTAAATTCTCTCTTCTATACAACACAGATGAAAACCACAAGAAACTAGCAGTAGCGCTAGGCTCTATGTGGAAGAAAACACTTGGTCTAGACGTTACGCTCGAAAACCAAGAGTGGAAAACATACCTATCTACTAAAGACCAAGGTGATTTCGAAGTCGCGCGCGCAGGTTGGTGTGGTGACTACAACGAAGCATCTTCTTTCCTAACCCTTATGGTGAGTTCGAACACAACCGGTGGTCAGCACTGGGGCAACAAAGATTACGATGCTCTGATTGAAAAGGCGATCCAATCGACTTCAGAAGAAGAGCGTACGGCAATTTACCTAGAAGCTGAAAAACTGATGGCGAAAGATATGCCAATCGCGCCTATCTATCAGTATGTTCGTTCACGTCTGCTTAATCCGCACGTTGGTGGTTTCCCTGCAAACAACGCGGAAGAAAAGATCTACTCAAAAGATCTTTACATCAAAGCTCAGTAATAACTTAGCTTCAAGACTATAAGAATAAGGCCTGCACGTACCTATTTTGGACGTGCAGTGCCTACTATCAAATTTTTTTAACTGTCACAGACTGAAAGAGTGAGTTTATGCTTAAATTCATCGCAAAAAGGATATTTGAGGCGATCCCGACCATGTTGGTTTTGATCACCGTGTCTTTCTTTCTCATGCGTTTCGCACCGGGTAACCCATTCTCGAGCGAGCGTCCTTTACCGCCAGAAGTTATGGCGAACATTGAAGCCAAATACGGTTTAGATAAGCCTGTATTTGAGCAATATACCACCTATCTGACTAATGTTATCCAAGGTGACTTTGGGCCATCGTTCAAATACTTAGATTACACCGTTAATGAGTTGATCGCGGTAGCATTGCCTGTTTCTGCAAAAGTCGGTTTTATTGCCTTTATTTTCACCGTTATTCTCGGCGTATCGATCGGCACAATCGCCGCACTCAAACAAAATTCGTGGCTGGATTACACCATCATGTCTACTGCGATGGCAGGAGTGGTAATGCCATCTTTTGTGTTGGCACCTGCATTGATTTATGTGTTCTCTTTGCATTGGAATTTATTCCCAGCGGGCGGGTGGCATGATGGTTCGTGGCAATATTTGGTGTTGCCAGTGATTGCCATGTCATTGCTTTATGTCGCCACGTTTGCTCGTATCACCCGTGGTTCAATGATTGAGACACTGAATAGTAACTTTATTCGTACTGCTCGTGCGAAAGGGTTGAGTTACCGTTACATCATCATCAAACACGCTCTAAAACCGGCGTTACTACCTGTTGTGTCGTACATGGGACCTGCGTTTGTCGGCATTATTACTGGTTCGGTGGTTGTTGAGACCATCTTTGGCCTACCTGGCATCGGTAAACTGTTCGTCAATGCCGCGTTTAACCGTGACTACTCGCTAGTGATGGGAGTGACCATTTTGATCGGTTTCCTATTTATTCTGTTCAACGCTATCGTTGATATTTTGCTAGCAATGATTGACCCGAAAATTCGCTACTAACAGGGAAGTATGGTTATGTTAACGAAAAAAGAGAATCTTCAAGCGGTCGAAAAATTTGCAGAGAATCTGGAAGTTGAAGGCCGCAGTTTATGGCAAGACGCCCGCATCCGCTTTATGCGTAACAAAGCGGCGATGGTGAGCTTGTTTATTCTTACATTGATGACCCTTGCGGTGATCTTCTTGCCTATGATGGCACCTTACGCATTCGATGATACTGATTGGTATGCGATGCACGTTGGCCCAAGTGCTGAGCACTGGTTCGGTACTGACAGCTTAGGTCGTGACCTTTACGTGCGCACGCTGATTGGCGGTCGTATATCTCTGATGGTAGGTGTTCTAGGTGCATTGGTTGCGGTTGTGATTGGTACACTTTACGGTGCAGCTTCTGGCTTCATTGGCGGTAAAGTTGACCGTATCATGATGCGTATTCTTGAAATCCTATACGCGGTTCCGTTCATGTTCCTAGTTATCGTACTGGTAACATTCTTCGGTCGTAACATCGTTCTTATCTTCGTCGCTATCGGTGCTATTGCATGGCTAGATATGGCTCGTATCGTACGTGGTCAAACGCTAAGCCTACGTAGTAAAGAGTTCATTGAAGCGGCACACGTTTGTGGTGTGAGCAATTGGAAGATTATCACTCGACATATCGTGCCAAACGTACTGGGTATCGTAGCGGTTTACTCAACGCTACTTATCCCAAGCATGATTCTTACTGAATCATTCCTTTCATTCCTTGGTCTTGGTGTACAGGAACCGATGACAAGTTGGGGCGCACTTCTACAAGAAGGCTCGCAAACAATGGAAGTGGCAATCTGGCAGCTGGCGTTCCCAGCCGCATTCATGGTTGTGACTCTATTCTGCTTCAACTACGTTGGTGACGGTCTGCGCGATGCGCTGGATCCAAAGACAGATAATTAAAATAGAAAGAATAAAGGAGGCAATGATGAGTTTATTAGATGTCAAAGATCTGCGCGTAGAATTTACCACGCAAGATGGTATCGTAACCGCAGTAAACGATTTGAACTTCTCTCTGAATCAAGGTGAAACCCTAGGTATCGTAGGTGAGTCTGGTTCAGGTAAATCACAAACCGTATTCGCCATCATGGGTTTGCTAGCGAAAAACGGTATTATTTCTGGTAGCGCGAAGTTCGAAGGTAATGAGATTCTTAACCTACCAGAAAAAGAACTGAACAAGGTTCGTGCTGAACAGATCGCGATGATCTTTCAAGACCCAATGACCTCACTGAACCCATACATGAAAGTAAGTGACCAGTTGATGGAAGTACTGATGCTACACAAAGGCATGGGCAAAGCCGAAGCGTTTGAAGAATCAGTGCGTATGCTTGAAGCGGTGAAAATTCCAGAAGCTCGTAAACGTATTACCATGTATCCACACGAGTTCTCAGGCGGTATGCGCCAGCGCGTAATGATCGCCATGGCGCTTTTGTGTCGTCCAAAACTGCTTATTGCGGATGAACCGACAACGGCATTGGATGTTACGGTTCAAGCGCAGATCATGGACCTGCTTAACGAACTGAAATCTGAGTTCAACACCGCAATCATTATGATCACGCACGACCTTGGTGTCGTAGCGGGTTCTTGTGACAAAGTTCTGGTTATGTACGCGGGTCGTACCATGGAGTACGGCACAGTAAACGAAATCTTCTACAACCCAAGCCACCCTTATGCGGAAGGTCTATTGAAGGCAATTCCTCGTCTTGATACTGAAGGCGAGATTCTGCCAACAATTCCAGGCAACCCGCCAAACTTGCTTCGTCTACCACCAGGCTGCCCCTACCAAGATCGCTGCCACCGTGTGATGGATCGTTGTAAGCGTGAAGCACCAATTTTGACGCTGTTTGGTGATGGCCGTCAGCGCGCATGTTTTTCTGAATGGGAGGCTTGGAACAAATGAGTACAGATAAAAAACTAATTCTGGATGTTTCTGATCTGAGAGTGCACTTCAGTATTGCATCGAAATCAGCATGGCCTTGGTCAAAGCCTTCAAGCTTAAAAGCCGTAGACGGTGTAAATGTTCGTCTATACGAAGGTGAAACGCTGGGCGTAGTAGGCGAGTCTGGCTGCGGAAAATCAACATTTGCTCGTGCGATCATTGGTCTTGTGGAAGCCACAGAGGGAGAAGTGGTTTGGTTGGGTCAAGATCTTACAAAGATGAAAGACGTCCAACGCCGTGAAACGCGCAAAGAAATCCAAATGATTTTCCAAGATCCTTTGGCGTCTTTGAACCCACGCATGACAGTGGGTGACATCATCGCTGAGCCGCTAGAGACGTTCTACCCAGAACTGACTAAGCAAGAAGTGAAAGACCGTGTGAAAGAGATGATGACAAAAGTAGGCCTGTTGCCGAATGTTATCAACCGTTACCCGCACGAGTTTTCTGGCGGTCAGTGTCAGCGTATCGGTATTGCCCGTGCGTTAATATTGAAACCTAAGATGATCATCTGTGATGAACCCGTATCCGCATTGGACGTATCTATCCAAGCTCAGGTGGTTAACTTGCTGAAAGAGCTTCAAAAAGAACTTGGCTTATCGTTGGTATTTATCGCCCACGATTTGTCAGTTGTGAAGCACATCTCTGATCGTGTACTGGTAATGTACTTGGGCAATGCCGTTGAACTGGGTGAAGCAGAGGCGCTATTTGCCGATCCAAAACACCCATATACGCGCGCCTTGATGTCGGCGGTTCCGATTCCAGACCCAGAACTTGAGCGTAAGAAAAAAATTCAAATGCTGGAAGGGGATCTGCCATCGCCAATCAATCCACCATCAGGTTGTGTGTTCCGTACCCGCTGCCCACAAGCAACGGACGTATGCTCACAGACAAAACCAAGTATCCAAGGCACGGATAGCCATGCCGTGTCATGCCTGCACGTTGAAGTGTAACTAAATTCAGCCTGTGACGGGCTTAAGTGCGACTCCTTTGTTTGGGTCGCGCTTTTTTTATACCTGTCATTTTGACAATCACTAAAGTCATAAAATGTCCATATAATAGGTAAGGCCTATTGATAATTGTGAGCAATATCAACAAATAGGCTTAGGTGATCTTGCTATACCGAAATTACTGCTATTTAATCCGCGCGGCACAATCCCGTGTCATGACAAAATGATAGTATGTTAACGTAAATGAAAATTCTCTTGTTGCTTCGGCCCTAGTTGGCGCTTCTTTCTTCTTCTCCTGTTTGGGCTTCCACGACACTTAATATCTACAACTGGTCTGAATATCTTCCTCAGTCAATCATTGAAGATTTCACCAAAGAAACCGGTATTAAAGTTAATTACGCGACGTTTGAAAGTAACGAAACCATGTACGCTAAGCTAAAGCTTATTGATGGTGAGGGTTACGATATTGTCGTGCCATCGACGTATTATGTGTCCAAATTGGCGAATGATGGATTACTGCATCGCATCGACAAGTCTAAGATCGACTCTTTTTCACAGCTTGACTCAAGTATTATGAATCAAAGCTTTGATCCTCAAAACCAATACTCTCTGCCTTACATGTGGGGCAGTACAGCAATCGGTTATAACTCCGATGTGGTTGATGGTAGCAAATTAACCGGATGGGCGGATTTGTGGAACAGTGAATATGCCGGTCAACTTTTGCTCACCGATGATGTGCGTGATGTGATGGGTATGTCATTGATCTTAGGTGGCCACAGTGTGAACTCGCAAGATCCGAAAGAACTGCAACAAGCGTATGACCGTTTAACTAAGCTTAAGCCAAACGTGATGGTCTTTAACTCAGATGCGCCTCATGTTCCGCTGATCACGGGTGAAGTGAATGTTGGTATGCAGTGGAATGGCACGGCTTACCGTGCGCTTCAAGAAAACCCTGCGATTCGTTTTGTTTACCCACAAGAAGGGGCGATTTTCTGGATGGATAACATCGTTATTCCAGAAAAAGCACAGAATAAAGATGCGGCTTACACTTTTATTAACTTTTTGCTAAGACCAGAAAACCAAGCTGAAGTGGTAAAAGAAATCGGTTATGCCGTGCCAAACCTACAGGCTCTCACTCATTTGCCAGCAGAGATTCGCGATAGTGAAATTATTTTCCCATCAGAAGATGTGAAGAAAAAAGGTCAATTTCTAGGTAGTGTTGGTGATGCTGTGGGTGTTTACGAGCGTTACTGGATGGAGCTGAAAAAGTAATGAAAGTTATCTATAGCGAAAAGCAGCGTTTGCATCGCGTTAAATACGAATTTCTTTCTGGCGAACCAACCCCTTGTTTTGAAAAGCCAGAACGTGCAGATATGGTATTGAATGCCATTGAACAACACGGTGGTTTTAGCGTGATGGAGCCAAACAATTATGGCTCAGAGCCAATGACTTGGGTTCATACTCCTGATTACGTTGCTTTTTTGCAGTCGGCATGGTCGGAGTGGGAAGAGCGGTTTGGTAGTGAGCACGATGCGTCACCGTACTGTTTTGTTAGTCCACGTCATTTACGTCATCGTATTCCGAAAGATATCGAGGGTAAACTCGGTTACTACAGCTTTGATATGACCGCCGCAATCACGAAAACCAGCTGGGAAGCGATTCAATCAGCGGTCGATTGTGCGTTAACTGCCGCCGATATTATCGCTCAAGGTGAGCAATCGGTATTTGCATTGTGTCGCCCGCCAGGCCACCACGCAGCACCTGATTTGATGGGTGGTTACTGTTATATTAACAATGCGGCGATTGCAGCAGAGTCATTGCGTCGTCAAGGTAAGCAAAAAGTGGCGATTCTGGATGTTGATTACCACCATGGTAATGGTACGCAGAGCATTTTTTATGAGCGTGATGATGTACTGTTTGTGTCCATTCATGGCGATCCTGACTACGATTACCCACATTACATTGGCTTTGCGGACGAAGAGGGTGAGGGTGCTGGTAAAGGCTTTAACCTGAATCTCCCGCTTCCTCAAGGTAAAACGGACTGGACGCTCTATGGCCCTGCGTTGCAAACGGCATTAGAGAAAATTAAACAGTTCGGTGCTGATGCTTTGGTGATCTCACTTGGGATGGATACTTATGAGCATGACCCAATCAGTTACTTTAAGCTTAACCGAGACAATTACGCAGAGATCGGTCGTCAGCTAGGGACATTAAGCTTACCGACGCTGTTTGTGTTTGAAGGTGGTTATGCGGTTGATGACTTAGGTTACAATACCGTCGCGGTTCTTGATGGTTATATGAATCACGCCAAGTAATATTTGTGCTTCCACTTCACTTTCTGTCATGAGGTGGAAGCCTTGTCTTCTCAAGATTTTCTCTCTTTTGTTTCTCTTTTCTATTTGTCTCATTTCAATATTTCGAACAAGTTCAGCGAATCTTTCCTATTTATTCTCTTTTCTCTCTTTTATACTCGTAAGGAAAATATGATTTAGGAGTGCGAATAATGGGAAAGTTAGTTGATGGTGTGTGGCATGATGTTTGGTACGACACCAAAGCAAGCAAAGGTCAATTTGTACGCGAAGATGCGGGCTTTCGTGACTGGATTGAAAATAAGTCAAATGCCAAGTTTCAACCAGAATCTGGCCGTTATCATCTCTATGTATCTCTCGCGTGTCCTTGGGCGCATCGCACTCTGATTTTTCGTCAATTAAAAGGTTTAGAGACACACATTGACGTCACCGTTGTATGCCCAGATATGCTCAGTGAGGGATGGCAAATGGGGTTGCCAGAACCCCTATTTGGCCATACTCGAATGCATCAAATCTATACACAAGCGAAGCCAGACTACACGGGCCGAGTTACCGTTCCTGTACTGTGGGATAAAAAGACCAATACCATTGTCTCTAATGAGTCTTCTGAGATCATTCGTATGTTTAATGCGGAGTTTAATGATCTAACGGGTAACGATGATGATTACTACCCAGAGCATTTACGTAACGCCATTGATGGATGGAATGATTATATTTATCCAAATATTAACAATGGTGTCTATCGATGTGGTTTTGCCACGACTCAAGAAGCGTATGAAAAAGCCTTTGATTCGCTTTTCTCCGCTCTAGATAAAATTGATGCACATTTAGCGGCACACAGATATTTAGTAGGCAATACCATTACTGAAGCAGACTGGCGATTGTTCACCACACTTGTGCGCTTTGATGCGGTTTATGTGGGTCATTTTAAATGCAATAAACAGCGAATTACCGATTACCCCAATATTCAGGGATACCTGAAAGAGTTATATCAAGTTGATGGTATTGCTGAGACCACGGACTTTTACCACATTAAGCGACACTATTATTTTAGCCATACCGGGATCAATCCAACTCAAATCGTGCCAAAAGGGCCGTATTTAGACTTGGATACACCTCATGGGCGAGACATGATATAGATTCAAACTGTTCTAAAAAATGCTATGTAACCTCAATTCGGGATAAGAAAGTCTATATTGCTGAAAGACTACGGTTTTCGCGAGTTGCGGTTATGTAATATGGCGTTTTTCTTTTTCTCAATATCTATTTATCATCACAGCTTATTCCTGAGATTCACATAAACTGATGATATAACAACCGATCTTTGTCGAGGTGGGGTATGGATATCAACGAGTTTGTCAGCGGTGATCATCAGATTTGGAATTTGTTTATAGCATTACTGCTCGGTGCGATTGTCGGCACGCAACGTGGTTGGGTAATGCGCAACAGTGTTGAGGGCAGTCGTGTTGCGGGGATTCGGACTTTTTCGCTCGTTGGCTTGCTTGGTGGTTTAGTCGGTATTCTTGCCTCGATATATTCACCATTGTTACTTGGTTTTGCTCTTATTGCGTTGGTGATTCTCGCTTGTATTGCTTTTGTTGCTCAGCAAAAGAAGAGTGAAGATATCAGTATTACTGGCGTAGTCAGTCTTATTGTTACGTTTGTTTTGGGCAGCTTAGCGGTATCTGGTGAAGCGGTGCTTGCTGCCGCTGCCGCCGTTATTACTGCTGTGGTTTTGGATAATAAAAAAGAGCTGCATCAAGCACTACAGCGTCTTCAAGAATACGAACTTGATGCGGCACTGCGCTTGTTATTGATCTCTATTGTATTGTTGCCTCTTTTGCCAAATCAAGCGTATGGACCATGGGGAGCGCTTAACCCTTATGAGATTTGGTGGATGGTAGTGTTAATCGCCAGTATTTCATTTGTGGGTTATTTCGCCATCAAGATAGGTGGGACGAAACGAGGGATCTTATTTACTTCTGTCTTTGCAGGTTTGAGCTCCTCTACAGCATTAACGCTTCAATTTTCTCATTTGTCTCGTGAGCAGCCAAGCATTAGCCCGTTATTAGCAAGTGGGATCTTACTCAGTTGCGGAACCATGTTTCCTCGATTACTCATCGTATTGTCTGTTTTGAACCCTCAACTCGTTCGTTTGCTGTGGCCAATAGTCATGGCCATGATGATTGCATTGTATCTACCTGCTTGGTGGATATGGCGTAAAAGTGAGGTTGAGTCGGTTCAACAATCCAATAAGCAAACGAACCCACTCGCATTACAGTCAGCTCTGTTCTTCGGTGTGGTTTTGGCTGTCATCATGTTGTTGTCTCATGCGTTGTCCAATTGGTTTGGTAGCGCAGGTGTATTGATATTGTCAGCGTTATCTGGGATTACCGATGTGGACGCCATCTCTCTCGCGCTGGGACGACAAAGTACGCAGACGTTAAGCGTTACTACGGCAGCCCTTGGTATTTTGATCGCGGCCTCAGTCAATACAGTGGTAAAAATGGGGATGGTTGTTGCAATAGGGGATAAGGCATTATGGAAAAGAGTTGCGCCCGTTATGGTTGGATGCGTGCTTTCTGGCGCTATTTTGTTTTTGGCTTTGTATTGATTTATCCGAACACGAAATGAAAAAAAACCTCGCCGTGGCGAGGTTTTATCACTTGGAAAAAAGCGAGGTTATTAGTTAACTGCTTTTTCGCGAGCTTGGTCAGCTTGATCAGCCTGAATCGCCGTTAGAGCAACTGTGTACACGATGTCGTCTACTAGTGCGCCGCGAGATAGATCGTTTACAGGCTTGCGCATACCTTGCAGCATTGGACCGATAGATACTAGGTCTGCTGAACGTTGTACCGCTTTGTAAGTCGTGTTACCAGTGTTTAGGTCTGGGAATACGAATACTGTTGCTTTACCTGCTACTGGAGAGTTAGGCGCTTTAGAAGCAGCTACGTTTTCCATGATCGCTGCGTCGTACTGTAGAGGACCGTCGATCACTAGATCTGGACGTTTCTCTTGAGCAATCTTAGTCGCTTCACGTACTTTATCTACGTCTGCACCCTTACCAGATTCACCAGTAGAGTAAGAGATCATAGCAACGCGAGGGTCGATACCGAATGCTGCTGCAGAATCAGCAGATTGGATAGCGATTTCAGCAAGCTGTTCCGCTGTTGGATCTGGGTTGATCGCACAGTCACCGTAAACCAATACTTGGTCTGGTAGTAGCATGAAGAATACAGAAGATACGATAGACGCATCAGGTGCAGTCTTGATGATTTGGAACGGAGGAACGATAGTGTTTGCAGTGGTGTGAACCGCACCAGAAACTAGACCGTCAACTTCGTCATTCTCAAGCATCATTGTGCCTAGGAATACTGAATCTTGTAGTTTTTCACGAGCAACGACTTCAGTCATGCCTTTCGCGCCACGTAGCTCAACTAGACGAGCAACGTAGTTTTCACGAACTGCGTCTGAATCGATGATCGTTACGCCAGCACCTAGTGTTACGCCTTGTTGCTCAGCAACGCGACGGATCTCTTCAGGGTTACCTAGAAGCACACATTCCGCAATACCGCGCTCAGCACAGATAGCCGCAGCTTTTACTGTACGTGGCTCATCACCTTCAGGAAGAACGATACGTTTACCTGCTTTACGAGCGAACTCAGTTAGCTGGTAACGGAATGCTGGTGGGCTTAGACGGCGAGATTTCTCAGTACCTTCCGTCATAGACTCGATCCAGTTGCCGTCGATGTGACCTGCAACGTGTTCATTGATGAACTCGATACGCTCTTTATCGTCAGCTGGAACTTCTAGGCTGAAGCTTTGTAGGTTCAGAGAAGTCTGCCAAGTGTTACCTTGTGCTTTGAAGATCGGTAGACCCGTCTCAAATGCTGGCTTACATAGACCAACGATCTCTTGAGGGATATCGTAGCCGCCAGTTAGAAGAACTGCACCAATCTCAACGCCATTCATTGCTGCAAGTGCTGCTGCAACGATTACGTCTGGACGGTCTGCTGAAGTAACAAGTAGAGAACCTGGTTTGAAGTGCTCAATCATGTTTGGCAGAGAGCGTGCACAGAAAGTGATGCTCTTAATGCGACGAGTCGCGATATCACCTTCGTTGATGATGTCAGCATTTAGGTGCTGAGCCATATCAACTGCGCGAGTAGCGATCAGATCGATGCTCCATGGCACGCAACCTAGTACACGAATTGGAGAAGTGTTGAAGATTTCCATCACTTTCATTTCGTTTTGCTTCGCGCTGTCTGCATCGTCAAAGATTTCAGATAGGTCAGGGCGAGTGCGGCCAGCTTCGTCAACAGGGGCGTTTAGCTTGTTGATGATTACGCCAGAGATGTTTTTGTTCTTAGTACCACCGAAGTTAGAACATGCAACTTCGATACGCTCTTTAAGTTGAGCTGGGTTATCTGTGCCTGGAGTAGCAACAAGAACAATTTCAGCACCAAGTGTTGCCGCGATTTCTGCGTTCACTTGGTTAGCGAATGGGTGCTTACGAGTTGGTACTAGACCTTCGATAAGTGTTACGTCTGCATCTTTGTTGATTTGGTTGTAACGCTCAACAACAGTTTCTAGCAGTTCGTCCATGTTGTCGTTACCAATTAGGCTTTCAGCAACAGACATCGCCATAGATTGACCGATCTTCATATCGCTGTTGTAGCCAACGATAGTTGAAGTTAGATCAGGTTGATCACCGCCAGAACGTGGCTGTGAAATTGGTTTGTAGAATGAAACCTTAACGCCTTTGCGCTCCATAGCGCGAAGAACACCCATACTTACGCTAGTTAGACCAACACCAGCGCTTGTAGGGATAAGCATAATAGTACGAGACATTCGTAGAGTACCTTTAGCTATTGGGGGATAAAAGCTCAACTCTTATTCTGTGAGATTTAGAGAATAGGAGTTGAGCCCCTAAAAAATTCTTTGAAAGAAAAACTGGCTAGCCGATGGCTAGCCAGTTAATTCGATTAAAGACCTGCTAGACGAGCAGTGTCTTCAGCAATTACTAGCTCTTCGTTAGTAGAGATAACCATTGCTGGGATGCGGCTGTTTGCAGTAGTGATAGTACCTTCACCACCGAAACGTGCTTTAAGGTTTGCTTCGCTGTCTACTTCGATACCGAAGATAGCTAGACGGTTAAGAACCATTTCACGGATTGGGCCAGAGTTCTCGCCGATACCGCCAGTGAACGTGATTGCGTCTAGACGACCTTCCATAGAAGCTGTGTAACCTGCTACGTACTTAGCTAGACGGTGACAGAACACGTCCATTGCACGAGTCGCTTCTTCTTTCTCACCGTAGTTGTCTTCAACGAAACGACAGTCAGAAGTCACTTCAGTTAGACCAGCAAGACCAGACTCTTTAGTTAGCATGTTGTTGATTTGTTCAACAGAGTAACCTAGAGCGTCGTGTAGGTGGAAGATGATAGCTGGGTCGATGTCACCACAACGAGTACCCATTACTAGACCTTCAAGAGGAGTTAGACCCATAGAAGTGTCTACAGATTTACCGTTCTTGATTGCACATACAGAAGCGCCGTTACCTAGGTGACAGTTGATGATGTTTACTTCTTCAACTGGCTTGTCTAGTAGGTTAGCAACTTCACGAGTGATGAATAGGTGTGAAGTACCGTGCATACCGTAACGACGGATGCCGTGCTCTTTGTATAGGTTGTATGGAAGAGCGTATAGGTAAGACTCTTCTGGCATAGTTTGGTGGAACGCAGTGTCAAATACAGCAACGTTCTTAAGTTCTGGGAAGTTGTGCTTAGCAGCTTCGATACCGATTAGGTGCGCAGGGTTGTGAAGCGGTGCGAAAGTCGCTGCGTCTTCGATACCTTTAAGAACTTCATCACAGATAAGAGCTGATTGAGTGAAGTGCTCACCACCGTGTACGATACGGTGACCGATAGCGCCTAGGTTAGCTTTAAGCTCTGGCTTAGAAGCAAGAATAGTTTCAACCATGAACGCTAGAGCTTCTTCGTGAGCTGCACCATCACCTAGTTGAGCTTCGTGCTTGCCATCCAATTTCCATTTGATACGAGCTTCTGGAAGGTGAAGACACTCAGCAAGACCGGTTAGATGCTCTGCACCTGTTTCCGCATCAACAATAGCAAATTTAAGAGAAGAACTACCACAGTTTAAAACTAAAACTAGCTTAGACATGTATGACTACCTGTTATTCGTCTGATAAAAAAATCAGTTAAGGATGAAAATTAATCACAAGAATAGACGATACCAGCGAAGCTGCGTACCACTCTTGGTCAAAAATTGTTCTAAATCCGTATAAAGAAATAGTGATGAACCCATTCATCACTATGCAGCGATCCGTGCAGATAGGTCATCTCGGAGTTGCTTAAATTGTAAATAACGGCAACAATGAGATTGAGGGTCTGCAAAGGATAGCGATAATGGTAATGATAACAAAAATTTTTGAAAGAATATTAACTTTCATCAATTTTTGCGCCTTCAGTTGATATGTTCAACTATTTTTAGTGAGAGAGTGGTATGAGTAATAAAGTCGGATTGTTCCATAGCCTGAAAGATGGTCAAAGTTACATGGAGATCTGGCCGGTTCGTAAAGAGCTGAACGCCATTTTTCCAGAGCAACGCATAATCAAAGCGACTCGCTTTGGTACTAAAGTGATGCCTGCTGTTGCTGCGATCAGTGTTCTTACCCAGATGGCGTTTAATAACTATGACGCATTGCCACAAGCCATCGTCGTTGCACTGTTCGCAATTAGCATGCCTTTGCAAGGTATGTGGTGGTTAGGTAGTCGATCAAATACTAAATTGCCACCAGCACTTGCAACTTGGTATCGAGAGTTGCATCAAAAAATTACTGAAACGGGTTTTGCACTGGAACCTGCAAAGGCGAAACCACGGTATAAAGAGTTAGCGGTGATTTTGAATCGCGCGTTTCGCCAGTTAGATAAAACATCACTAGAGCGTTGGTTCTAACTTTTTTAGTTGTTGTCACACTGTTAGGTTGGCCTTGATAGGTCGACGGTATGTCTTTTTCATTTTATCACTGAACTAGTGGTCGTATTCCTGACGACCGCTAGATAGTCTCGTCAGAGTTTGCATCTTTGAACCCTTTCAATTCAACTTCGGCTTTTGAATTTGCCGTATTCTCTTCTCTCTTATCTCTCCTCTCCATTCTCTCTGTTTACCTATATTTTCTGTTCGATAATATCAGTCTCGCGATCACATTTGTTGCTTGTTTGTTAAATGCGCCTTTTCTTTTCCAACACTTAACGGTAATAATGATTCAAGAGATGCACAAAAAGTGCACAGGAATTTAAACGGTACTCTTATTTCTTCAATGAGAACGAGGCTATGTTCTAATGAAATGAGAGACAAGGATGGAGCTACATCAAGGAGATATGATGAACACCAAACGACTATTCGCTACTGCTGCTTTAGCCATTACGGCTGCCATTTCATCGACTGCTGTTATTGCCAATACCGCAACGGTCGCCGTTTCTCAAATTGTTGAACATCCCGCTTTAGATGCCGCCAGACAGGGGTTGCTTGATGGACTGAAAGCAAAAGGGTATGAGCAAGGTAAGAATTTGGAATTTGATTACAAAACGGCTCAAGGAAACCCTGCTATTGCGGTTCAGATTGCGCGTCAGTTTGTGGGAGAAAATCCAGATGTACTGGTAGGCATTGCGACACCATCAGCACAAGCATTGGTATCCGCGACTCGTACTATTCCAATTGTGTTTACCGCGGTCACCGATCCGGTGGGTGCTAAGCTGATAAAAACGATGCAACAACCGGGTAAGAATGTAACGGGTTTATCCGATCTGTCTCCGGTTGCGCAACACGTTGACTTAATAAAAGAAATTCTTCCTGCTGCTAAGACTATTGGTGTGGTCTATAACCCTGGTGAAGCCAATGCTGTGACCTTAGTGAAATTACTAAAGGAGAACGCGCAGGCAAAAGGGTTAACGATTGTTGAAGCAACAGCATTAAAAAGTGCAGATGTGCAATCCGCAACTCAAGCTATTGCAGCGAAATCTGATGTTCTTTACGCACCGACCGACAATACGGTTGCCAGTGCTATTGAGGGGATGATTGTGGCGGCGAACCAAGCGAAAAAACCAGTGTTTGGCGGTGCGACATCTTACGTGGAAAAAGGTGCAATTGCAGGGCTAGGTTTTGATTATTACCAAGTCGGCGTACAAACTGCGAATTATGTTGCGGCTATTTTAGATGGGCAAGAGCCAGGAAAGCTTGATGCTAAAGTGGCGACGGGTTCTGATCTTGTCGTGAATGAAGGTGCTGCAACGAAATTGGGTATCCAATTACCAAGTTCTGTTGTTAAACGTGCGACCAGCATGCAGTAAGCGTAGTTTTTAGGTCGGCGCTTACCGGCCTATTTTATGCGAAACCTAATTTGTGCAGAAAGGAGCAGTTATGTCTGCATTTGCTTTTTTTGGTGCGCTCGAGATAGGACTTATCTACGGCTTGGTCGCCTTGGGCGTTTACCTTACATTCCGTGTTCTCGACTTTCCTGATCTTAGCGTTGATGGCAGCTTTCCTATGGGAGCGGCAGTGGCGGCTACTGCGATTGTCGCAGGCGTTAATCCTTGGGTCGCGACTGGCTTGGCTGTTATTGCTGGTGGGATGACCGGTTGGGTGACCGCTTTCCTTGCCGTTCGCTGTGGAATTCTTCATTTATTGGCTTCCATTCTTACCATGATTGCGGCGTTTTCCATCAACATTCGCATCATGGGTAAACCCAATATGGCGCTATTAGGTGAAGAGACAATTCTTACGCCTTTTGAAGCGATGGGTGATCCCATGTTTATTCGACCTCTCATGGTTGGGATACTTGTTCTTATTTCAGCTTGGCTTGTCGTTCGTTTGTTAAACAGTGATTTTGGCCTTGGCTTGCGCGCCACGGGCGTTAATGCACGAATGGTCGCTGCTCAAGGTGCGAGTACTGGATTCTATACCTATTTTGGTTTAGCGCTCTCCAATGGTTTTGTTGGGTTTGCTGGGGCGTTGTTTGCTCAAACGAACAGTTTTGCTGATGTCACCTCAGGCGTGGGAACCATTGTTGTTGGCTTAGCTGCGGTAATTCTTGGCCAAACGTTGATTCCTGGACGGAAAATTTGGGTGGCAGTTTGCGCCGTCATTCTTGGGTCAGTGTTATACCGACTGGCTGTTGCGTTTGCGTTGAGTTCTGGCATGTTTTGTTTACAAGCATCAGACCTTAACTTGGTGACGGCGTTATTGGTTGCCATTGCGCTTATCGCGCCAAAGATAAAACAATCCCTTAAAGCTAAGCAGCGCGTCATGGATGCGAAACAAGCGGCATCTAAAAATGGATCAGGAGAGGCACTATGATTGAACTGAATGATATCCAAGTGACCTTTAATCCCGGAACCATTTTAGAAAACAGGGCGTTGAAAGGTGTCTCGTTGGAAGTGCCAGAGCACCAATTTCTTACCGTAATTGGTTCAAACGGAGCCGGTAAGTCGACTCTTCTTGGTGCTGTTACTGGCGAAACGCCGATGATTGGCGGACAAGTCATCATCGATGGGCAAGATGTCACGCGAAAAAGTGTGGATCAGCGAGCAACTCAATGTGCGCGTGTGTTCCAAGACCCGTTGGCGGGTACCTGTGGTGATCTATCCATTGAAGAAAATATGGCTTTGGCATACATGCGTGGTAAACGACGCGGCTGGGGTATGGCCCTATCATCAAAACGTCGAAAGTTGTTTCAAGATCGCATTAGTATCTTAGGCTTAGGTTTAGAAGATCGCTTAAGCGACAGCATTGGGTTGTTATCTGGAGGCCAGCGGCAAGCGGTCAGCTTGGTCATGGCAACACTGTCAGACAGTAAGCTGTTGTTGTTGGATGAACACACGGCGGCACTTGATCCTCGTATGGCCGCATTTGTTATCGATTTAACCAAGCGAATCGTCAACGAATTTGATTTAACGGTAATGATGGTGACGCACTCTATGAAAGATGCATTAGCCTGTGGTGATAGAACCGTAATGCTGCATCAAGGTGAGATTGTCTTGGATGTAGCAGGCGATCAGCGTGCCAATATGCAGGTCCCAGATTTGTTAGATATGTTTTCAAAAGTGCGCGGTGAAGAATTAGCAGATGATAGTTTGCTGCTGAACTAATTTTATTAACACTGCGTCTACGCCTACCAAGTGTGATCCTCCTTGTGAAAATGACCTATCCGGTAATTTAAAAAGGAGGATTTTCAGGCAATTACTCTTTAATAAAATAGTGGAATATTCCAATACTAAGAGCACTTGCCATGACCCTTCCATTTATCTTCCATAGCCAGACATCAGATGGCTTGTCGTTTGATGGTGAAACGCTTACCGTCATTTTGAAAACTGAGAGTATCGCCTTTGATCGTGTACATGTTCGATGCGAACCCGACAATGAAGAATACTTAATAGAAATGTCCCAATGTGGGCGAGCTGGGGATCTATTACTTTGGCAAGCGCAGTTTGCTGCAAACCAAGATCGGGATGTTACGCACTACGTTTTCAAGTTGGTAAAAGGCAGTCAGCAGTTTTGGCTCGATGGGCGTGGTGTACAAAAGCGAATGCCACCCAAAGAGTTTCATTTTAAGCTCAATACGCAGTCTCAGCCGCCGAGTTGGGTTCAAAAACAAGTTTTCTATCAGATCTTTCCAGACCGTTTTGCTGCGAGCCAAGATGAACTCGCGATCCGCAAGGCTTACGCTCAGTACGACCCGGATACCACGGTGAAATCTTGGGGCGAGGCAGTCGGCTCTCACCAAAACACCGGTGCTCGAGAGTTCTTCGGTGGCGATTTGAAAGGCGTTGAGCAGAAATTGGATTACTTGGATGAGTTGGGGGTCACGGCTTTGTACTTTAACCCCATTTTTGCTGCGCCAAGTAACCATAAGTACGATACGAAAGATTACCTTAATATTGACCCTATGTTCGGCACCAACGAGCAGTTTGCGGGGTTATGTGAAAAGATCCGAAGTAAGCAGATGAGGATTGTTTTGGATGCGGTGTTTAATCATACATCCGTACATCACCCATGGTTTGATATCAAACAAGAAGCTCATGGGGCGTATGGTCATCCTAAATCTGACTTCCGTGATTATTACTTTTTGAAGGAGAATCTAACCGTTATATCGGTTGGAAAGGCATTGGGAACTTGCCGGTACTGAATTTTGAGAACGAGCAAGTACGTAACAAGATTTACCAAAGTGACGACGCAGTGATCAAGCATTGGCTTAAGCCGCCGTATTCTGTTGATGGTTGGCGGTTTGATGTTATCCATATGCTCGGTGAGGGAGAGGGCGCGAAGAATAATGCTCATTATGTTGAAGCGTTTCGTCAGGCAACCAAGTCGATGAATCAGGAGGCCTATGTATTAGGAGAGCATTTTTTTGAAGCAACGCAATGGTTGCAAGGTGGGCGAGAGGATGGCGCGATGAACTATTATGGCTTTGCGCATCCTGTTAGAGCGTTAATCGCTAAGCAGGACATCATGTACGATCCTATCGATATCAGCGTGGGTGACTTTAAAGAATGGATAGATGAAGCTAGAGCCAAAATTCCGTTTTCTAATCAACTCTCACAGTTGAATCAGTTAGATAGTCATGACACAGCACGCTTTTTCACGCTGTTGGAAGGGCATGAGAAAAAGATGAGTTTGGCGCTGAGATTCCTGATGACATATGTTGGGACACCTTGCCTTTATTATGGTAGTGAAGTTGGTTTAGAGGGGGGCTTAGATCCGGATAACCGACGTTGTTTTCCTTGGAATGAGGTCGAAAACTCAAAATGGCTAGATCGGTACAAGCAATCTATCGCAATCAGAAAGCAATACCGAGCATTGCAATCAGGCAGTTTTCAATGGTTGTATGAATCCAAACAAACCGTGGTTTTTGCGCGTCAACTTGGAGAAGAAACGATCGTAGCAGCATTTAATTTCAGTGAAGATGTAGAATTGATTGACATTCCGTTATGGAAACTTGGTTTAAATGCTAAACACTTGATTCAAATTTGCGATTCAAATGAGAAAGTTAACTATGAGCGTCATATTTCTGTCAATATCCCAGCATTGACGTCCAAATTATGGCAACTGAAGTGACACCGGATAGTGAATTTATTACAATTTATGAATACATAAATAAAACTATAAACAACCCTTGAATGGCATATGCTGTTCAAGGGTAGGTATAAGGCAGTCGTGGTAATTAATGGGTAATCAAAGGCGATTCAGTTTCAAGTTTGTCATTTTCTTTCCGTTTTTCCTGTTTTGCGTCGTAATGGTCGTGACAGCAAAAAATTATTATGACGCGATGAATCGATATATTGATTTAGAATACGCACAAGTTGACCGTGCATTAGGTCGTGCCATTAAGGTGCTCACTGCTTTAGATTATAGTTTTGTCAATTACTCCAATCCAACGCATCCCTTATTCAAAGAACACAACCATATGTTGGAAAATGGTTTGTGTTACATATGGCCGATCGATGTGTTACTTCTAGAAAACACGCATTCTGGTGGCCTACCTGCTGTTGAACTGGATTATATGATTGTGGGTCAAAAAGCGCTTTGCGAACCAGATAGTGAGCTATTTAAACTCGCTGAAAAAAAGGCGGGTTTTGCTCCCTCTCTTTCATTTTTGCATGATCTTGAGTCTCATATTGTTGGTATTCATTACATCGATGAACACGGCTATGTCATATCTTCCCCTGAAACTTATGCAAAGTACTTTACTCAAGAGTTATGGGATACGTTAAAAGCGAGGCCATTTTGGCAAAAAACGGCTCAAGATACCGTTAAAGTGACGATGTCCGGCCCTGCACCGATGCTCAATCGTCATGAAGGGCAGGTCATTAGTTTAACGGTTCCTGTCTATCACGATGATCGGCATCAAGGCGTATTATCGATAGATTTTGATGTCGAGGAGCTGCTTAAAACAACCAATAACCTTGCTGGACGCGTGCACCTAATTTCGAACGTAATGGCGCTGCCTGAAAATAGCACTCGTATCGAATCGATTGAAAATGATCGTTTGAGTGATAACCATACCTTGTATTATGAATACCATGTGTGGGATGAATTCAAAAATCTCATGGTGTTCGAAAAATACAGTGTCGCCGTGGCTTTCTTTATTTATGTATTGAGTACAGTTGCGTTGTTTTTGGTGAATGCCAGAACGGAGCGCCGTTATTTTGAAAATTTGGCCGCAAAAGATCCGATGACAGGTTTGTTAAACCGCCGAGGCATACAGACAGTATGGCGAAACAAAATGACGAAGAAAAACGTAGCCTTGGCAGTATTTGATATCGATGACTTTAAATCCATCAATGATATTTTTGGTCATGATGTTGGTGATGATGCTATTCGTCTTGTGGCGGATTGCATTAAACACAATATTCGTCATTCTGATGTGGCTTCTCGTTTTGGTGGGGAGGAGTTTGTTGTAGCGATTTATGATGAAAACATTCAGAGTATGAAACGGATCCTAGAGCGAGTTTCGCAGTCTATCGTATCAAGTTCAACTAAAGTGGTAGAGCAAGGCTTTACTGTCTCAGGTGGCGTGGTGTTTCAATCTTCGACGGAACTAGCAAGTTTTGATGAGTTATTCAAAGCTGCAGATGAGAAATTGTACCAAGCGAAAACAACGGTAAGAACAAAATTTGCTATTAATTTTACTTGGTGCGTCTTGTTCTAAAATATGTGATCGTTATTGAAAAAGGGCGATTGAATCGCCCTTTTGATATTGGTTTATTAATGAGATAGGCGCAGATTACGCGACTTGCGTTTGTCGTTTATCTCGATAACGCTGAATATGTTCAACAATCGGAGCCGCTTTGTTGAACACGCGAATTTCGCGGAAAAGTTCATTTGCTTCTGGATAAGCTTGGCGCAAGTAAGAAAACCATTGTTTAACACGGTTTGGATAGTACAAGCCTTTGTCGCCTTTCATTTCAAATTGCGAGTAGTAAATCAACAGTTCAACCACTTCTGACCAAGGCATCGGCTGGTGGTTGTGTTTGACCATATTGCCAAGATTCGGAATATTAAACGCGCCGCGACATACCATTAAAGAGTCGACGCCCGTTGTTGCGATACAGCGCTGTCCATCTTCATAGTTCCAAATCTCACCATTGGCAATTAATGGAATATCAAAGCGTTCACGAATTTTAGTGATGTATTCCCATTTGATCTCAGAGGCCTTGTAACCCCCTTCTTTTGTACGAGCGTGCACAGTCAGTTCATTCGCGCCTGCAGATTGAATAGCATCAACAATCTCAAAACAGTCTTCTGGGTTTTCCCAACCAAGTCGAATCTTTGCTGTTACTGGAATGTTGGCAGGAACGGCGTCACGACAGGCTTTAACGACGTTATGAATAAGCTCAGGATGTTGCAGTAACGCTGCCCCCCCTTTACTTTTGTTCACCAACTTGGCAGGACAACCAAAGTTTAAGTCGACGCCGCGTGCGCCCAATTCCGCCGCTTTGATTGCATTTTCAGCCATCCAACGAGGATCTTGACCGAGCAACTGTACATGAACAGGCACGCCGGAAGCGGTTTGCGAACCTTGAAGTAGTTCGGGACACAAACGATGGAATACATGATCAGGCAGTAACTGATCGACGACACGAACGAATTCGGTGACACACAGGTCATAGTCGTTTATTTCGGTCAGAATTTGACGCATCAAATGGTCTAAAACGCCTTCCATCGGGCCTAATACAACTCGCATAGCTTGCCTAATAAAGTTTGGTGAGAAAATGGAACGCGATTGTAGCGGTGTGGGGGATATTTGTCATTAAAAGAGTCAGTCGCTTGACTCCACATCAACTAGCATCTTATTAGGGCTAGGGTATAATGCCGCCAAATTCATGGGAAACCAGATATCATGCAATACACACTAATTGAGAAAGGTGAAGTTCAGTTTGAAGAATCTTCACTATTTATGGAAGGCGCAGTACTGGCAGCCAACCTAACTACGAAACCTTTGGCACCAGAAACCTGGTTAGAATCGCTTTTAGGCGAGGGCTACAAAGCGATTCAACCTCTTGTTGAACTGCAGATCCACAAACAGCATAACTATATCTTACGCAATGAATATTCCATTCTTGCGTTGACTGAAAGCAATGCGGAGCAATTGGCAGACTTTGCTGAGGGCTTTATGTCTGTTTGGCCAATGATTGAAGAGCAGTGGCAAGACGTAGCGCTCAATGACGGCCTTGAGCGCATGCTGCAAGCGCTATTGACGACAATGATGTTAGCGATTGATGAAGAACAAACGCAGCAATACATGCGTGAAGCAGGTATCGATACTCCGCCAGCATTCAGTGACTTCGTTGAGCAATTTGATTTAATGATCAATGAAGTGGCTTTGGGAGCGGATGAGTTGATGGTTGGCAAAAAATCGAAAAGTCTAAACCCATTCAAAGGGGTTGGACGTAACGATCCTTGTCCTTGCGAAAGTGGCAAAAAATTCAAACAGTGCTGCGGAAATACCAATTCAGACAATTGATTGGCTCGTAAGTCGTACCTAAAAGTAGCTTCGAACTACGCATACATTGCTGAAGCCAGTTCTCGCCTTCAATGTGTCAACCCATCTTAGGACGAGACATATCTATAACAATATGAGACCGCACCTTAGTCTCGGGATGAAAACCCCAAATGAGGTTCATTAAAAAAAGCCAACTGCTAACGCAGTTGGCTTAGTATAAAACTGTCAACGTGTTTTAGGACGAGACATATGTTTTCGAAAGTACCATGAGTCTCACTAAGGCTAGTGAGAGTGCTTATCGGATAGGGTTCTTGTTTTTGGTGTTAAAGAACTGAGCAATGACAATAAATGCGAGTACAACCAAGTTACCTGCAAAGATAATCACAAGCCACTGAGGCATCGAAAGACCAAGGAATTGCCATACTACTTTTGCACAATCACCGTACGCTTCAAACATCCAAGGAGCCCACTTGTTAAGGGGAGCCCAACTTGGGAACGTCACGAAAAGATCACAAGTAGCAAAAGGTGATGGGTTGAATTGGTACTCAACATGCTGCATCGCGAGCATCAAGCCCTTGTATGCACTTGCCCCCCATGCGGCCAATGCGGCCCATCTTACTGCGGCATTATTCGGCGCGATGAAACCTAGCAATGCTGCTCCAGCAATACCTAACATCGCCACACGCTCATAAATACACATTACGCACGGTGCTAACATCATGACGTGTTCGAAAAACAGCGCACAGGCTTCAAAAAAGACAATTGCTAAAAGGAGGAGGAGCCAAGATAAGCGTCCTTTCGAAAATTGATTAAGTGATGCAAAAATAGCCACGGTTTTCAATCCTGTTTGAAATAGAAAAGCCTGATTACTCAGAGCTTTTTATCTTGGATAAGTTTCCTTATCAACATAAATTTTAGTGACCAACAGAAATGGCAGGCGTTAAATCGGCACTGCTTGGTACAACCCACCCAGCTTCGTAGAAGAATGCTGTTGCAGGTTCCAAGAAGAACATGATTCCCATTAGGCCAACAAGAGCCAACACGATAGTGTATGGCAGAGCCATGACAACCATTCGACCGTAAGATAAACGAACAAGTGGAGCAAGCGCTGATGTCAATAGGAATAGGAATGCCGCTTGACCGTTTGGCGTTGCAACCGACGGTAGGTTAGTACCTGTGTTGATAGCCACTGCCAGTAGGTCAAATTGGTCACGAGTAATTAAACCCTCAACCAATGCTGCTTTTACTTCGTTGATGTACACCGTACCAACGAATACGTTATCAGACACCATTGAAAGTAAGCCGTTTGCCACATAGAACAGCGCTAACTGTGTACTCTTATCTTCAACGGCAAGAACCGCATCGATAACAGGCTTAAATAGCTCTTGATCGATGATGACTGCAACAATAGAGAAAAATACAGCCAGTAGAGCAGTAAACGGCAATGCTTCTTCAAACGCCTTACCCATCGAGTGCTCTTCGATAACACCGGTAAATGACGTTGCTAGAATAATCACCGACAGACCAATCAAACCTACCGCGGCTAAGTGAAGAGCCAGAGCGGCGATTAACCAAACGGCAATGATGCTTTGCACCCACAGTTTTGCTACGTCTTGGTTTGTGCGAGTTTTACGCTCTTCACGATCAAAATCGACAAGGATTTGACGAACGTTGTCAGGCAAGCGAGTTCCGTAACCAAATACTTTTAATTTTTCGACAACCGCACATGTGATCAAACCACAGAAGAAAACAGGTAATGTCACTGGTGACATGCGGATTAGGAACTCACCAAATAGCCAACCTGCTTGGTCCGCGATAATTAGGTTTTGCGGCTCACCCACCATGGTTGTTACACCACCTAAGGCCGTACCAACACCTGCGTGCATAAGTAGAGAACGTAGGAATGCACGGTAGTTTTCGAGGTCATCACGAGTTAGCTCAGTAATGGTGTCATCTTGAGTATGATCGTGGTCACCAATTGGGTTACCAGAAGCGACTTTGTGGTAAATCGAGTAGAAGCCTACAGCGACACTGATGACTACCGCGATAACCGTCAGTGCGTCCAAGAATGCTGACAAGAAAGCCGCTGCAAAACAGAACGCTAATGAAAGTAGGGTCTTTGAGCGGATGCCAAGCAAGATCTTAGTGAAGATGAACAGTAGTAGGTTCTTCATGAAGTAGATGCCCGCTACCATGAATACCAACAGTAACAATACCTCTATGTTTGCTACAAGTTCGTGCTTTACCTGACCCGGAGTCGTCATACCAATGGCGACGGCTTCAATGGCGAGTAGACCACCAGGTTGAAGTGGGTAACACTTTAGCGCCATCGCAAGCGTGAAAATAAATTCCGCGACAAGCAACCAACCAGCGACAAAAGGGTCAATTAGAAAGAAGACTATTGGGTTAAGAATTAGAAAGGCAATAATGGTAACTTTGTACCAATCTGGCGCCTTACCAAGAAAGTTCTTGATAAAAGCATTTCCGAGCGACATCGGCATGATATTTCTCTTTATAACAAAATGATGAATAGACACTATTAAATAGTGCTTAAGTATCTGTTTGTTAGACTTATTGGTTAGTCTTTTAAAACAGCAACTTAGAAAAACAACAATCCATTATGGTACTGCAGTCTTGCCAAGTTACTTCCCCTGAACTTAAGCACCGCTCACTTTTGACCGCAAACTCTACACGCCGGCATTTTTTAGTCAATCACAAAACGTAATGCTTCCGACTAAAGCCACTTTTTTATTGTAATAACGCGATCAAAACGGCGTTACTATAGCATGAAAAGCTTAAGAAAAATCACCTAGCATTTTAAATGCAGTGCAATTAGTAGAAAAGAGCAGTTAAGAGAGAATATTCATCCGGCAATACAAATTTATTTTGCATATTTTGAACAGAAAAATGTGACGAAGTAAGCTTTATTTATTCTTGCTTTGTGGTGGAAGTGATTTAATCAAATTATCAGTTTTAGCCATTTGGATTCAACCAACTGTTATTTTACATTGAGATTATATATAGAGTATTAACTCTATATTGAGATTTCGTTTCATTTATTGATCGTTAATTTTCGCAAATCGTTAAGTAGTGGTATGATGAGTCGCATCGACCCTTAGAAATCAATATTGGATAAAAATAGAATGGTCATTAAGGCTAAGAGCCCTGCAGGGTTTGCAGAAAAATATATTATTGAGAGCATTTGGAACGGCCGTTTTCCACCAGGCTCTATTTTACCAGCTGAACGTGAACTATCAGAACTCATAGGCGTTACTCGAACCACATTGCGTGAAGTATTACAGCGTTTGGCTCGTGATGGATGGTTGACCATTCAGCATGGTAAACCAACCAAAGTAAATCAGTTTATGGAGACATCGGGTTTACATATTTTAGATACGTTGATGACGCTAGACGTTGATAACGCAACGAACATCGTAGAAGATTTACTTGCCGCGCGTACCAATATCAGCCCAATTTTTATGCGCTATGCTTTCAAAGCAAATAAAGAGAGCTCTGAGCGAACAATCAAAAATGTTATTGATTCTTGTGAAGCATTGATTCAAGCCCCGTCTTGGGATGAGTTTATGTCGGCCTCCCCATACGCTGATAAAATTCGTCAAAGTGTAAAAGAAGACAACGAAAAAGATGAATCTAAGCGTCAGGAAATTTTGATCGCGAAAACATTCAACTACTACGATTACATGCTATTCCAACGTTTGGCATTCCATTCTGGTAACCAAATTTACGGTCTGATCTTCAATGGTTTGAGAAAGCTATACGATCGTGTGGGTAGTTACTACTTTTCTAATCCTGCTTCTCGTGAATTGGCGCTAAAGTTCTATCAACAGTTGTTAGAGACGTGTGAAACAGGGGAGCGAGACCAGTTGCCAGTATTGATCCGTCACTACGGTATGGAAAGTGCGCAAATCTGGAACGAAATGAAGCAAGAGTTGCCAACTAACTTTACTGAAGATGATAGCTAAGTTGAACACTAAAGCTAATTAGCGACGAGTTAGTAAACTCAAGTTAGCAAACAATAAGTCCGTGAAGACTAAGTTAGTAAACCATAAGTTAGTAAACAATCCTCAGTAGACTATTTTGCTGAAAAAGGGATGCAAAAAACCGCAGGTGAGAGCCTGCGGTTTTATTTTATGCGTTGATTGTATGTAGTGGGATATTGCTTATGCAAGACGCAATGCTGGCAAAGGCCGATATATGGTTTCCACTATGTCGGATAGTATTTGTTCATAGCTATTAAATATAGCGAGAGAAAATTCAGAGGTAATATTATACAGGTCTTCTTCACTCAGCGCTTGACCACGGCCATCAATATATTCATTCAAAGTATGTATTGATTTTGTAGGTATCGGGGCCGCGATGCTTAATGGAGTAATGACCGCTAATTGATTGAGCTTTCGAATCATGACTGAAGCGTAATTTTTTATTCGCATTACGCCACCTGGAGTATGAATATCTTGAATGCTAATACGTAGTTGTGTAAGCGTCTCTAAGTTGTCCATGACCGTTTGCCAATTCATCTGATATTCGTCGTAGAGGTCATTTCTTTGAACAACGGCAAGCCAAGCTATGGTTACCTCATCCATCAAAAACAAGGTATGGCGAATAAGTTTGCCATGTTCTAATTGATTTCGAGCTAATGAGTGTTCTTGCCACTGCTTCAACAACTTCTCAATTTTGATTTGAAGCACGCGATACATGGGTTTGTTCTCAAAACGAGACGTCTCCACTAATTGATGTAGTGTGCTGTTCAATTCTTGGTTGATAGCTGCAATCTCATCGTCAAGGGGTTGCTGATTTTGGAACGCATGATGTGTCACCGCTCGATGGCGACGAAGTAGGCAAGTGACATCCCGTAATAGAATGAGTAATCGGTACTTGCGAGCGTGTTGCTTTGCTCGCTTATCCGCTAAGTGGTAGATCCCAACCAGAATGGCAACGGAGATCAAAGTAGAAATCAAAACAAACATAACCAACTCCTTGTTAGTGCTTTTGACCTAGCAACTAAGTGAGAGCAGTTTTGATGCCAATAATTAAGTTGTTATAAAACAAATGGTTGTGAATATATTGCGAAAGGCTGCGTACACATTTGGTGCGTTCACTCCCCAAAAGTGTGAATTTGATCAAAAAAATCCCCACCGAATTGGGTGGGGATAATTTATTTTCACCGTAAAGTAACGAGTTACATCACTCGCATACCTGGTTGAGCACCTTCGTGTGGTTCAAGGATCCATAGTTCGCTGCCACCAGGGCCTGCTGCTAGGATCATACCCTCAGACATACCAAACTTCATCTTACGAGGTTTTAGGTTGGCGACCATCACCGTTAGCTTGCCTTCTAGCTCTTCAGGTTTGTACGCTGACTTAATACCTGAAAATACTTGGCGAGTTTCACCACCAATGTCCAGTTGGAACTTAAGCAACTTGTCTGCTTTCGGTACTTCTTCGCACGAAATGATGCGAGCAATACGCATATCAACGGCGGCAAAAGCGTCGAACTCGATCTCTTCAGCGATTGGATCTTTATCAAGCTCAGTTTGGCTTGCTTTAGTCTTCTCAGCTTCTGCTTTTTCTTTTGCTGCCATTTCAGCTGCTGCGTCTTCTTTCGATGCTTCTATCATCGCTTCGATGTTCTTAGGATCGATACGGTTGAACAGTGCTTTGAATTTCGTGATTTCGTGACCAGTAAGCGGTGCCGCGATGCCTTCCCATGTTAGCTCTTCGTTAAGGAAAGCTTCAGTACGCGCAGCTAGTGCAGGCATAACTGGTTTCAGGTAAGTCATTAGAACGCGGAATAGGTTAATACCTACAGAACAGATTTCTTGCAGTTCCTGATCTTTGCCTTCTTCTTTTGCGACAACCCATGGTGCTTTTTCATCAACGTATTGGTTTGCTTTGTCCGCTAATGCTGTGATTTCGCGGATCGCTCGACCAAACTCACGAGCTTCAAAAAGCTCAGCGATGCGGTCTGATGCAGCAACGAACTCGTTGTATAGCTCTGGCTCAACAAAGTTTTCTGCTAGCTTGCCGTCAAAACGTTTAGAGATGAAGCCAGCGTTACGAGACGCTAGGTTTACAATTTTGTTTACTACGTCAGCGTTTACACGTTGCGTGAAGTCTTCAAGGTTAAGGTCTAGGTCGTCGATACGGCTGTTTAGTTTAGCCGCGTAGTAGTAACGTAGACACTCTGGATCTAGGTGGTCTAGGTAAGTGCTTGCTTTCACAAACGTACCTTTAGACTTAGACATCTTCGCACCGTTTACGGTTACGTAGCCGTGTACAAATACGTTGTTTGGCTTACGGAAACCACTGCCCTCTAGCATAGCTGGCCAGAATAGAGAGTGGAAGTAAACGATGTCTTTACCGATGAAGTGGTAAAGTTCCGCTGTGCTGTCTTTCTTCCAGTATTCCTCAAAGTCTAGACCGTCAGTTTTGTCACATAGGTTCTTGAAAGAAGCCATGTAGCCAACCGGTGCATCTAGCCATACGTAGAAGAATTTGTTTTTCTCACCTGGGATTTCGAAGCCGAAGTAAGGTGCATCACGTGAGATATCCCACTGTTGAAGACCAGACTCAAACCACTCTTGCATTTTGTTAGCAGTTTCTGATTGCAGAGAACCAGAACGAGTCCATTCCTTTAGCATGCTTTCGAACTGAGGAAGATCAAAGAAGAAGTGCTCTGAGTCTTTCATGACCGGAGTCGCGCCAGACACTGCTGATTTAGGGTTGATCAGTTCAGTTGGGCTGTACGTCTCACCACAGTTATCACAGTTGTCACCGTATTGGTCTTCTGACTTACACTTCGGACAAGTACCTTTTACGAAACGATCTGGTAGGAACATTTCTTTCTCAGGGTCGAACAGTTGAGAAATTGTGCGGCTAGAGATAAAGCCGTTTTTCTTCAGCTCTAGGTAGATGTGAGAAGCTAGCTCACGGTTCTCTTCTGAGTGTGTGCTGTGGTAGTTATCAAAGCTAATATCAAAGCCAGCAAAGTCTTTTTGGTGCTCTTCACTTACAGCAGCGATCATCTCTTCTGGTGTAATACCCATCTGTTGTGCTTTTAGCATGATTGGTGTGCCGTGAGCATCGTCAGCACAGATGAAGTTTACAGTGTTGCCGCGTAGGCGTTGGTAGCGAACCCAGATGTCAGCTTGAATGTGCTCAAGCATGTGACCTAGGTGGATCGAACCGTTAGCGTACGGAAGGGCACAAGTTACCAATAATTTCCTTGGAGTAGAGAGTCTTGGATCGTTTGCCATACTTAATATTCGCTTCTTGAGATGTATAAAAAAATTTTGATGGATAATACTACCCCATGAGCTCCCTAACGCCAAGGCATCAAACCATGGATTGCCTTAGTTTTTTTGGGGTTCTGAATCGGCTCACTGAGTGCTACGATTAGAGGTACTGTACCCAAGCCCCTCTAGGTGACTTGAGTATAAAAGGAGACCTTATGCATCAGTTCACTTCAAAACAAGATTTTTGTCATTGGCTCAACCAGTTTCACCACCCACAATTAGTGGAAAGTTGGGCAGATATCCATGGGATCGTTGGGATCCCAGCCCAAGGCGGTATTCAAATTACACTGCCTTTTGCGAGTAACGAACTTCAATCAGCGCTAGGCGATTGGATTAAAGAACAGCAATCTTCGGGGACCGTACCTGATTTTCCTTACCAGATAACACAAGCGGTTAAATCACTTGAAACCCAAGTGAATAATGCGGTGAAAGGCGTAAAAAATATCATTGCGGTCAGCTCTGCAAAAGGTGGCGTAGGGAAATCGACCACATCGGTTAACCTCGCATTAGCCATTGCCAAGTCCGGCGCGCGAGTCGGCTTACTTGATGCAGACATCTATGGCCCCTCAGTGCCAATGATGCTTGGTCAAGAAGATGCAAAACCTGATGTGCGTGATGCGAAATGGATGTCTCCGATTTTTGCTCACGGAATCTATACTCATTCTATTGGTTATTTAGTGGATAAGTCAGAGGCAGCTATTTGGCGTGGTCCTATGGCTTCGAAAGCGCTGTCGCAACTGTTGACCGAGACCGACTGGCCGGAGTTAGATTATTTGGTCATCGATATGCCGCCGGGCACCGGGGATATTCAGCTGACACTTTCGCAGCAAATTCCAGTAACAGGCACGGTCATTGTAACAACACCGCAAGACTTAGCTTTAGCTGATGCACGTAAAGGTGCCGCCATGTTTCATAAAGTGAACGTGCCGGTTGTAGGGGTCGTTGAAAATATGAGTTATCACATTTGCGGTCAATGTGGCGCTGTTGAACATATTTTTGGCACTGGAGGAGCAGAAAAAATATCACACGAGTTCGGCTTAGCATTATTAGGACAAATTCCTTTGCATATTTCAATGCGAGAAGACATTGATGCCGGTATGCCAACGGTTGCAAGACGTCCGGAAAGTGAGCATGCCAGTTACTATAAACAGCTTGCTGATCGTGTGTGTAGTACGATGTATTGGCAAGGAAAGTCGAAGCCAGATGCAATCAGTTTTACAATGGTAAACTGATTAAATAGCTTGCTGTGGTTGAAAGTTGTTCATTTTAACGTTTGCTCGGAGATTAATCCTCTGGGTAAATAGAAAGTTATAACTAAACCCTAAATCCAGCTAGTATCTAAGGGGTGAACTCCCTATAATCAGGCAGTTTATCTAATTATGTGACTAGAAAATCATCATCGGGTGCAAACTAATGTCTGATATTAATCAATGCGTCATCGTAGGTATTGCTGGCGCTTCTGCTTCTGGAAAAAGTCTGATCGCGAGCACGATTTACAATGAGCTTCGCGAGAAAGTGGGCGATCATCAAATCGGTGTTATCACGGAAGATTGCTACTACAACGACCAAAGCCACCTAAGCATGGAAGAGCGTGTAAAGACTAACTATGACCACCCGAGCGCGTTAGACCACGACTTGCTATGCGATCACCTAGAAAAATTGGTGCGCGGTGAAGCAGTGGAAGTGCCTGAGTACAGTTATGCTGACCATACTCGTACCGCAACGACAACCCTAATGACACCGAAAAAGGTTATCATTCTTGAGGGTATTTTGTTGCTTACGGATCCTCGCCTGCGTGATCTTATGCACGCGACTGTATTTATGGATACGCCATTGGACATCTGTTTATTGCGTCGCGTGAAACGTGATGTTGAAGAGCGTGGCCGTACAATGGAATCTGTTCTTAAACAATACCAGCAAACGGTTCGTCCAATGTTTATGCAGTTTATCGAACCATCTAAGCAATATGCGGATATCATCGTACCTCGTGGTGGTAAAAACCGTATCGCGATTGATGTTCTTAAAGCACACATTGCAAAACTTCTGAAAGCTTAAGCTTTTAGACGGCTATATCACTTTATTTTGAATGAAGAAGTGGCACCTTAGGTGTCACTTCTTTTTGTTTTAAATTAGCCAGTTGTAAAGCCGATAAGATACTTTTTCGCAAACTAAGGGAACTGTCTAAGGCATGCAGAGTCAGCTATTATAATTTTGAAAACACACGAGCAAGGAAAATGCGAATGAAGAAACTGCTCTTAATTGTTGCCATACCAGTTGTGGCAATTTTGGCTGTCATTTTAGCGTTGGTTATTTTTGTTAACCCTAACCAGTTTAAGCCACTTATTGTAGAACAAGCCCAAAAGCAAACGGGTCTGGAACTGGTCGTTGAAGGGGACATCAGTTGGCAGTTTTTCCCATCAATTGGTTTCGAACTGGGTCGAACTGAGTTAAGAAACCCACAAGGCTTTAGCCAGCCAAACTTGTTTAAAGTCGACACTGTCGGCGTTGATGTTTCTGTTATGCCACTATTGAGCAAACAGTTAGAAATTGGCAAGGTCACACTGGATGGTGCTGAGTTCTATCTTGAAACATTGAAAGATGGCGCTAAAAACATTGATGCGTTAACCAAAGCACAAACTCAGCAAGCAGAACAAACGACGGCTGCGGCGTCAGAAGAAGCAGCAGAATCGCAACGTTCAGCCTCTGATTGGACGATCAACCTTGCGGGCGTTTCTATCTCGAACGGCTATGTTGAAGTTCAAGACAAGCAAGCTGGCACTTATATCAAGCTGTCTGATATCTCACTAAACCTCTCTCAGTTTGCTTTTGATCACTGGACAACGGCTGATTTTGGCGTGAAAGGTGAGATGAATGCCCAAACGTTTACTGCGCAAGGTAAAACGGATTTTAAATTGGCAAAAGGCCTTACAAGTTACGCATTGAAAAACATCAACTTTGATGCAACTTATGCTGATGCTACTAACAAGATTGAATCTGCAACCATTGGTTTAGACACGTTTGAGTTCAATAAGGTAAATAACCTAAATTACGCGTTAAAAGGCGAAGCGGGTGGCATGAAGTTGGATATGCAAGGTGGCGGCGCGTTGACAGTCGATGAGACGATCAGCAAAGTGCAACTAAATAAACTGACGCTGAACGCAAGTTTTGACGGTGATGCATTGCCTCAATCACCAATGAAAGTTGACATGGCTTCAGATCTTTCGTTTGACTTGACCAAAAGCCATTTGAGTTTTGTATTAGAGAAACTGACCGCGAATGCGATTGCGCTCGATGGTAAAGCAGATGTGACTTTGGGTGATATTCCTAAGGTACGTTTTGCTGTACACAGCCCAAACATCGATTTAGATGAGTTTCTTGGTTTAAACAAGCAAGCGCCGACGGGTGACAAACCTGCATCCGATGGGAATAGTGCTCCAATAGGCCCAGAAGTAGAACCGGATCTTTCAGCATTGAAAACATTGGATGTGAAAGGTGACATCACGATCGATCAGTTCAAATTGGCTAACGCAAAAATGGAAGCGGTAAATGCAAACTTCTCGATTAATCGCGGAGTATTTGACTTAACGTCTTTCAGTTCTAAGCTGTACCAAGGAACGATTTCAGCAACCGCGAAATTAGATGCTCGCCACTCTCCTGCAAGCTATAGCGCGAAGCAATCAATCAAAGGTGTGCACGTGCAGCCACTACTTGTTGATGTAGCAGATAACGACATGTTAGAGGGCACGGGTAATATTGATGTGAACGTCAGTGGCAAAAGCTTGACGCCTACAGGGGTGAAGAAAAACCTTGTCGGCACGATCGCGATTAACTTTACTGATGGTGCCGTAAATGGCATTAACGTTGCTCAATTGATTCGCGAAAACTACGCGAAGTTTAAAGGTCATAGTCTAGAGGGGACTGACGAAACGAAGAAAACCGACTTTAGTGCGATGACGGCGACCCTCAAGCTGAATAAAGGCCAGGTTTCTACCGATGATCTTCAAGCTCAATCGCCATTATTGCGTGTGCGTGGTAAAGGGGCTGCGAATTACTTAAATGAGACAGTGGACTTTACGATCAGCACTTCGGTTGTTGGGTCGTTAGAGGGCCAAGGTGGTAAGAATATCGACGAACTTAAAGATATTACCATTCCAATTAATGTTTCTGGTAAATGGGCAGATCCTAAGTTCAAGCTAGTTTTTGATGATGTGTTGAAGCAAAAAGCACAGAAAGAAATCGATCGTGGCGTTGAAAAGCTAACGGACAAAATTAAAGATGAGAAAACGAAAGAAGCCGTAGATGGGTTGTTAAAAATCTATTCCGCTAATTTAGTTCTTTGGTCTCGGGAAGAACCGTTGTAAGGAAGGGTTAGCATTACGCTAACCCTTTTTATTGCCTATCAGTGAGATGTAAAGTCTGGGGACAAACGAGCAAATGAGCCGGTAATTTAAATTGGTTACTGGCAAATTTACCAATCAACGCCTTTGAGTGCTTTAACGCCCGATTCAAAAGCATGTTTTACATTCTTTACTTCAGATACAGTGTCAGCCATCTCGATAAGAGTACGATGAGCCCCACGACCTGCGATGACCACCGACTGCATCTTAGGACGATTGTTCAGCGCTTCAACAACTTCATCTAAGTCAATGTACCCGTAGCTAACCATATAGGTCAGTTCATCAAATAGAATCACATCGATGGATTCGTCTTGCAGCATACGCTTACATTCTTGCCATACTAACTGCGCAGCTTCAGTATCTTGACTCTTGTTTTGAGTCTCCCATGTAAAGCCAGTTGCCATTACTTGGAACTCAACACCTAGTTTTTCAAGTAAGTTACGTTCGCCATTATCCCATGTGCCCTTAATGAACTGAGCTACTGAGCACTTTAGGCCATGCCCAACCGCGCGCGCAATAGTGCCAAAGCCCGATGTTGACTTGCCTTTCCCATTGCCCGTAATAATCAGCAATAGGCCTTTTTCTTCCTGAGCGGCCGCAATTTTTGCGTCTACCTGTTCTTTGACTTTTTGTTGGCGAGCTTTGTGACGCGCAGCTTTGTTCTCTTCGATAGACATAATACTTCCTGTGATTGGTGTGCTTGGGTTTGCTAAATTATCTCGCTATGATAGATCAACAAATCGTGAAGAAAAACCACCGATAATTCAGGGAATAAAATGAAAAAAGTACTGGTAGTTTGCATGGGTAATATTTGTCGCTCACCAACAGGCGAGGCGGTACTGAGAGCAAAATCACTGGAGCAGAGCATCCCTTTAACCGTTGATTCCGCTGGTACAATTAGTTGCCATTCAGGAAGTCGTCCTGATTCACGAGCGATGCAAGCGGGGGAAGCGAGAGGTTATTCATTTAAAGGCATGAAAGCCCGCAAAGTAAAAATGTCGGATTTTGAAGAGTTTGATCTGATTTTAGCCGCTGATAAGGCAAATCTTAGCGATCTATTGGATCTATGCCCTGTTGAACATCAGTATAAAATTACACTGTTTTTGAGCCATTCAGATTCAGATTACGATGAAATTCCAGATCCATACTATGGGGGAGATGCAGGCTTTGAGTTGGTACTTGATCTCATAGAAGAAGCATCAGACGTCATTTTGAAAAAACTATAGTCTGCATCATCGCTCAATAGCGAGTAATCACCAGATTAACAAAAGGGATGAGTCATGCTCATCCCTTTTTGTGTTTTTAACCTGCTAATACGTCTGTCGCGACTTTGTAGCTAGGGTCTTCTTTGACATTGATTTCCACCAAACTGCCTGCTTTATCGAGAAGCTTACGGCAATCTGGGCTTAAGTGGCGTAGGTGCAATGTCTTGCCTAGGGCTGCGTAACGTTCTGCGAGCGTTTCGATCGCTTCAATCGCTGAATGGTCGGTGACACGAGAATCCGCAAAGTCGACGATGATGTCTTTTGGATCGCCGTGAGCATTAAACAGTTCAAGAAAATTGGCCGCAGAACCAAAGAATATTGGACCGTGGATCTTATATTCTTTTGAACCTTCTTCATTTAAGCGTGTCTCTGCGTAAATGTGTTTGGCGTGTTGCCATGCGAACATCAGTGCTGATGCAACCACACCAACCGCGACGGCGACGGCAAGGTCTGTGAGTACAGTGACGACCGTAACGAGAACAATAACGAAGAAGTCTTGCTTAGGCACACGGCGTGCAAGCTTGAATGTTGCCCACTCAAACGTACCGATCACAACCATGAACATGACACCAACAAGAGCCGCTAGTGGGATCATCTCAATCAGTGATGATGCAAACAAGATGAAAATCAGCAGTGCGACTGCAGCAACGATACCAGATAGACGGCCACGACCACCTGAGTTTACGTTGATCATTGATTGACCGATCATCGCACAACCACCCATCGCGCCAAATACAGAACATGTCATGTTCGCCATACCTTGGCCGATACATTCGCGGTTGGATTGACCACGAGAGTTTGTCATCTCATCGAGAACCGTCAGCGTAAGCAATGATTCAATGAGACCGATAGCCGCTAGAATAATCGCGTAAGGCAAGATAATTTGCAGAGTTTCTAGCGTAAACGGTACGGTCGGAATAGCGAATGTTGGTAGTGAGCCTGCTAAGGTTGCGGCTTCGTCACCAGACATGGTGCGTAGAAAATCGACAACGGTGCGTGTTTCAAGATCTAATCCAATCACAAGAGCGGTAACGGTTACGATTGCAACCAAAGACGATGGTACTGCTGTTGTGAACTTAGGTAGAAAATGAATGATAGCCATTGTTAATGCAACAAGACCTAGCATGAGTAACATTTGCTCTTGAGGAAGCCACGTTAACATACCGTTGATGTCTGGTGCTTTGAATTGACCAAGCTGAGCTAGGAAAATGACAATAGCAAGACCATTGACGAAACCAATCATGACAGGGTGAGGCACAATTCGGATGAACTTGCCCAGTCTAAATAGACCTGCAGCAATTTGGAGGATGCCGGCTAGCATGATGGCAGCAAAGAGATATTGAACACCGTGGCTAGCGACAAGAGAAACCATGACAACGGCCATTGCGCCAGTTGCACCAGAAATCATACCTGGACGGCCACCAAAAATTGATGTGATAAGGCCTACAATGAATGCCGCGTATAGACCAACCATAGGGTCTACGCCGGCGACGAATGCAAAGGCTACAGCTTCAGGTACCAATGCAAGAGCAACGGTCAGACCTGATAGCACATCGTTCTTTACGGAGTGCTTAGAAAATTGCGGAAATTCGAACATGTTTATTATCGAGCTCTTTTGGCTATGAATTTTCTCTCGACACATATTCGTGTTTGCATCAGTACTAATAACAGGTATATCGCTTACAATTATCAGTACAAACTGTAATGGAAAAGAGCAGCATCAGAATGGTGTCGAAAACTAGAGTCGGCGAATGCTACCTAAAAGTGTGATTAAGTTCAAGAATGATACGAATAATGAACCACAAATGTGATCAGTCATTGATATTAATGTGAACAATATGAATGAGAGAGATAAATAGCAAAAAAGGCTGCCTTTCGGCAGCCTTTCAATTAGTTAGCGTATTTTTTGATTAGCTAAAGTTTGGCTTAGTCATTTTTGCAGACGCACGGTTTGTCGCAACTTGGCTGCCCGCACCTTTAGATGCGTATCGCTCAGTTTTTAACGGTGCTGGCGCTACAGAAATTTCGCGAAGCTCTTGAGGACCAGGTGCTTTTGTCATAGGTGCGCTAGCGCGTGGCTTAGACACAACCTGAATAACGTTCGCTTTAGTCTCTACTGCTGCGATAGGAGCCTTGTCAGCGACTTCTACAGAAGCTTCCTTCTTCTCTTCTACAGCTGGAGCTTGAACTGGCGTTTCTACCACAGCGCTTTCAGTTTCTTCCGTTACTACTTTAGCTACTGGCACTTCAACGCTTTTAGCGATTGGCTCAACTGGTGTTTCAGCCGTTTCTGATGCCGTGTTCTCAGTCAAGGCTGTTTCCACGATAGGCGCATCTACGATTGGTTCTACTGTTTGTTGAACGTTATCTTCAACAACTGGTGCTTCAGTAACAACCATTGGTGCTTCTGCAATCACAGGTGCTTCGTGACGAATGATGACTTTACCCATTGCCATTTCAGGGCAAGCAAAGCCACCTTGCATCGCTGGTACTGATGCTGATGACACTGCAGGTGCTACTACGTTTTCTTCTTTTACTTGCTCTTCTTTCTTAGGAGCTGGTTTTGGAATGTAACGTGGCATCACTTTACCCATTGCCATCTCAGGAGAGGCAACACCACCCTTGCGTAGGCGGAATGGGTTAGGGCGACGATCACGACCGCGACGACGACGTTGACCACTTGCACGTAGGTGACGTGGTGAACGACGATTACGGCGTTGTTTTTCGCCTTGCTTGTTATCTTGCTGCGTGTCGACTTCTGTATCTAAAGTTGGCTCTACTACTTTTTCAACAGGCGTCTCTACAGGTTGAACCGCTTGAATTGGTTCTTCAATAACTTGTTCAGATGCAAGCTGATCTTTAACACGTACAGCTTTGTTCAGTTTGCGACGTTGACGGCGCTCTTTCACTTTTTCTGTTTTCGCGTTTGGCTTCGCGTTGCTTTCTTCTGATTTTGGTTCAGTACGAGCTTCAGCCGCTAACAGCAGGCCTTTCTCCGCTACTTTTGCATTTGCTTTAGACTCTTGAGCTTTTTCAGCTTGCTGAGTTTTAGGCTTACGCTTCTGGTTACGGTTTTGCTGTTTGTTCGTTTGCTGTTGTACTTCGCTCTGCTCTGACGCTTGCTCATCGCGAGGTTTACGACGACGCTTGTTATCGCGGTTATCGCGGTTATCGCGGTTATCGCGGTTATCGCGGTTATCACGATTATCGCGGTTATCACGTTGGTTACCACGGCGGCGGTCGTTACGATCACGTCGAGGACGCTTGTTATCGCGATTTGGTTTCTTCTCTTCTTGTTTTGGTTCTTCTTTTGCTTCTTCAGAACCACCAAAGAAGAAGTTACCTAGTGCTTTGATCAGACGACTGAATAGACCTGGCTTCTCTTCTTGTTCTGCTTCTTTCTTCTTAGCTACAGGCGCAGGTTTTGAAGTTGGAGCTGGAGTTGGAGCGGTTTGAGGCGCAGCAAAACCTTTTAGTACAGGTTCTTCAATACGCTTTGGTTTGATTTCAGTTTCACCCGTATCTTTACCTTCAGCTTCTTTCATTGCTTCCAGTTTCTTTGGAAGTAGGTAAGAAAGCAGGTCAAACTCTTCGCCTTCACGAACACGGATCACTTCAAAGTGCGGTGTTTCCATATCTGAGTTAGGAACAACCGTTATTTTCACTTCTTGGTTACGTTCAATGTGGTTCACAGAGCGACGTTTTTCGTTGAGGAGGTAAGACGCGATTGGTACCGGTACAACGGCAAGTACTTGCGCAGTGTTGTCTTTTAGCGCTTCCTCTTCGATCAGACGAAGAACAGAAAGTGCTAGAGATTCGTTGTCACGAACCACACCTGTACCCGTACAACGAGGACAAATATGGTGGCTTGCTTCCGCTAAAGAAGGGCTCAGACGCTGACGAGACATCTCTAACAAACCGAAGCGAGAAATACGGCCGATTTGAACGCGGGCACGATCTAGACGAACGGCTTCACGTAAGCGGTTTTCTACTTCACGCTGGTGGCGTACTGGTGTCATATCGATAAAGTCGATAACAACCAGACCACCAAGGTCACGTAGACGCAATTGACGAGCAATTTCGTCTGCTGCTTCTAAGTTGGTGTTCAGTGCTGTCTCTTCGATATCACCGCCTTTCGTTGCACGAGCAGAGTTAATATCGATAGAAGTTAGAGCTTCTGTTGGGTCGATTACGATAGAACCACCAGACGGCAAGCGCACTTCACGTTGGAAAGCCGATTCGATTTGGCTTTCGATTTGGTAGTGGCTAAATAGTGGCACTTCGCCTTCGTATTTTTTAACGCGGCTGATGAAATCAGGACGAACCAATTTGATGTGCTCTTTAGCACGCTCGTAAATGGTGTTGCTGTCGATTAGGATTTCACCGATGTCACGACGTAGGTAGTCACGAATTGCACGAACGATGACGTTACTTTCTTGATGGATTAAGAAAGGAGCAGGGTTAGAATCTGCCGCGCCCTTAATCGCACTCCAGTGGTTAAGTAGTACGTTCAAATCCCACTCAAGTTCTTCTGCACTCTTACCAACGCCAGCAGTACGTACAATTAGACCCATGCCTTGAGGCAGTTCTAGTGTGCTTAATGCCGCTTTTAGTTGAGTGCGCTCGTCACCTTCGATACGACGAGAAATACCGCCAGCTCGAGGGTTATTAGGCATAAGAACAAGGTAGCTGCCTGCTAGAGAGATGAAAGTAGTTAGAGCTGCGCCCTTGCTACCACGCTCTTCTTTTTCCACTTGTACGATGACTTCTTGACCTTCAGTCAGCACTTCTTTAATGCTTGGACGACCTTGGTAAGTGTAACCTTCAGGGAAATATTCGCGGGCAATTTCTTTAAGAGGGAGGAAACCATGACGCTCAGCACCGTAATCAACAAATGCGGCTTCAAGGCTTGGTTCGATACGTGTAATACGTCCTTTGTAGATATTCGCTTTTTTAGATTCATGTCCTGGACTCTCGATATCAAGATCGAAAAGTCGCTGGCCATCAACCAGAGCGACACGCAACTCTTCTTTTTGAGTTGCGTTAATTAACATTCTTTTCATTGAAAATTCTCGTTGTCTTTTCTTTATATTTTTAATTACTTGCCACTTTTTCGCTATTTCACGGTGCCTGATCCCATGGCTATGTTTTGCAGCCTCCCGGCTGGAAGGGGATGCTCTGGGGCACTTCAGTCATCACAAATTTTTTGGGTTTCTTTGGAAACGTAAACTTGTGACCCGCTATTCGGGCGGTAGATACTCAACGTGAATATGCGAGGAGTAGAGAGGCAAGTGTGTTGAATTCAACGTGTCTTACGCCAGTGCTGCACTTGAGCTTCAACAGCCTACTCTCATTGCTGGGGATAAATGAATGGTAGTGAACAAAATGTAACCAAACCCTCCTTAGCAGCTGTGAACTATAGCAGTGCTCGTGGATATCAGCAATCGGCTTTCACGCAAACGATAGAAAAATCAGCGCTAAATTCAATTTTATAATTTATAACTGGCTGTTTCATAAGCATTTGGAAGTGGAATATTGATAAAGATACGCAATATGCACTGAACTCAGATGACGGTTTTCATAAATTAAACAAAAGGTTGGCAGCTTATTGTGTCATTTTGCCGTTCGCTAATTCTTTTGTATCAAGAATAATGTGAAGTCGTACAGATTTGCGTTTACAATAGCGGCCATGAGCGAAATAAGAACACAAGTCCAGTTCGTCGACATTGACGAAGATATGGCGGGTCAGCGTATTGATAACTTTTTACGCAACCAATTAAAAGACGTCCCGAAAAGTATGATTTACCGAATCGTGCGTAAGGGGGAAGTGCGTATAAATAAAAAGCGCGTTAAAGCTGAATATAAGCTGAAAGCAGGTGACCTTGTGCGTATTCCGCCAGTCACGGTTGAAAGTAAAGAAGCGGATGTAGCACCAAGTACCAAGTTGAATAAGGTCGCAGAGCTAGAAAATATGATCATCTTTGAAGACGATCATCTGCTGGTTTTGAATAAGCCATCTGGTACGGCGGTTCACGGCGGCAGCGGCCTTAAATTTGGTGCGATTGAGGCACTAAGAGCGTTGCGTCCAGAGGCTCGTTTCCTTGAGTTGGTCCATCGTATTGACCGCGATACCTCAGGTATTTTGTTAGTAGCGAAAAAGCGTTCCGCACTTCGCCACTTACAGGCGCAATTCCGCGAAAAAACGGTTAAGAAGTTTTACTTTGCACTCGTAATGGGTCAATGGAAAAACAGTTGTAAGATGGTGAATGCGCCGCTGCTAAAAAACGAAGTAAACAGCATCGTGCGAGTGAACCCAAATGGTAAACCATCTGAGACACGCTTTAAAATCTTAGAAAAGTTTGAACAAGCGACACTCATTCAAGCGAGTCCAATTACGGGCCGTACTCATCAGATTCGTGTGCACACTCAATATGCAGGGCATCCTATTGCATGGGATGATCGTTATGGTGATCGCCGGTTTGATGCTTACACAGGACAAGTCGGGCTCGACCGTTTGTTCCTGCATGCTGCAAATATTAAGTTTCAACATCCAACCAATGACGAGTGGATGGAAATCAATGCACCGATGGGCGCGAAACTTGAAAAAGTGCTTGTTGGCTTGAGAAAAAGCGAATTGACTAAGGCAAAATAACAATAGAAAGGGAGTCATGGACTCCCTTTTGTCCCTCTATACTTATTCATTTAAAATTTAATCACTTGAGACAACGTCGGATGGACGTTTTGATGTTCGGCCACCGTATTATTGGGTGCTAGAGCACTAGAACACTAGAGCACTAGAGCACATCAAATCCTTGAGCTTGAAGCATGTCGATTAAGTCGATCAAAGGCAGCCCTATAAGCGTGTTAGGATCTTTGCCGACCAATTTTTTAAATAAACAAATGCCCATCCCCTCACTTTTAAAGCTGCCAGCGCAATAAAATGGCTCTTCTTTATCGACGTAACGTTCAATTTGTTCTTGGGTTAGATCTCTAAAATGAACGTCGAACGTATCTACACCGACTTCGGTGTGTTTTGTTTCTGAGTTGTATACGGCAAGTCCAGTGTAAAACGTAATTGCTTTACCGCTTTGAGCAAGTAACTGTTCGATGGCACGCTCACGGTTAAGTGGTTTACCGATAATTTGACCATCTATCATGCAGACTTGATCGCTACCGATCACTAAGCTGGCTTGATCGATATCGCAGGATGTTGCTTTGCCAATAGCGAGTCTTTTACCAGTTCTAATGGTGTCTCATTAGGCAGCGGTGTTTCATCGCATTGTGGGGACAAACAAACGAAAGGTAATGACAGTTTTTCGAGTAATTGTTTACGAAAAGGTGAAGTTGAGGCTAAAACAAGTTGGTAATTTTTCATTTTGAATTACAATTCACGCAAGCATTTTCTATAGCATAATCGATTGAAATTGATTCTGGCTAATGCTCTGTATGTTAAGCGTAAAAAAGTATAACTTTTTTGCCTTTTTCTTTGACTAATTTTGATTTGGAAGATAATATTCGCGCCCTATGCAAAAGGTAAAATTACCGCGAACGGTTGATCCGGCTAAAGCGGCACAGAAACGATTAGATTACGATGGCATCATCCAAGCTAGTCTTTTTAAACGCTTAGCGGAAATGACTGATGGCGTAAAACGCGACGCAGAAGTCTCATTGTCATTTGAGATAGATGAACAGCGACTTGTTGTTATCTCTGGTAAAGCTAACATCGAAGTCGAATTAGAGTGTCAGCGTTGTAATGAGGTATTCACGCATCCGTGTGAAGTTGAATTCCTTTACACTCCTTACTACGGTGAGAAGACAGAAGAGGAAGCACCAGAAATTTATGATTTGGTAGATCTAAATGAGTACGGTGAATTAGACCTTATACAACTGGTTGAAGACGAGTTCATCTTAGCATTACCTCAAATTGCAATGCATGATGAAGCGGATTGTAGCGTTGATTCAAATAACATGGTTTTTGGTGAAATTCCTGAAGAAATTGAGGAAGAGAAACCGAATCCATTCGACGTTTTGAAAAGTTTGAAAAAGTAATAGGTATTCTCTAATACTTTCTCAGCTTTGAACCCAATAGTATAGGAGTAGGGTCAATGGCCGTACAAAAGAGCAAGAAGTCACGTTCAATGCGTGGTATGCGTCGTTCACACGATGCACTAACTACAGCTGCACTTTCTGTAGATGCAACTTCAGGTGAAACTCACCTACGTCACAACGTAACTGCTGAAGGTTACTACCGTGGCAAAAAGGTTATCAACAAGTAAGGTTGATCCTTTGCAAAATATTACCGTTGCACTTGATGCAATGGGCGGGGATTTCGGTCCACGCGTAACAGTGCCTGCCGCCGTGCAGGCACTGTCTCATTTCCCAGAGCTAAAAGTGATTCTTATAGGTGATCAACATTTGATCACGTCTCAATTGTCTCAATTAGGTATATCTCCCAGTTCTCGTTTAAGCATACGCCATAGTGAGAAAGTGATATCAAATTCAGAAAAACCATCATTAGCATTGCGTAATAGCCAAGGCAGCTCTATGCGCGTGGCCATCGATCTCGTTTCTGAAAACGAGGCAGATGCTTGTGTGAGCGGTGGAAACACTGGCGCACTGATGGCGCTTTCCCGATTTATTCTTAAGCTACTCCCTGGCATTGAACGACCTGCTTTAGTTTCGGCTTTACCAACCATAAGCGGAAAACGTACTTGGATGCTTGATCTTGGTGCGAATGTATCGTGCGATGCAGATAGCCTGTTTCAGTTCGCTGTGATGGGGAGTGCACTAGTGGAACAGCATTTGCGACGTCCTCCTCGTGTCGCTGTGCTTAATATCGGTGCGGAAGAGATAAAAGGGAACGATTTAGTCAAACGCTGTGCTGAAATGCTTTCTCAGACCGACGCCGTTAACTTTGTCGGTTATATTGAAGGTAATCAAATTTTACATGACGTTGCTGATGTCATCGTGTGTGACGGCTTCGTTGGTAATGTATGCTTGAAAGCCAGTGAGGGAACAGCTCAACTTTTTATCGAAAAAATAAAAACCAGCATGATGGCTTCATCAATAAAAGGTTGGATTGCTAGAAAGTTGTTTTCTCGGCTATTTAATGAACTAAAAACACTGAACCCCGACCAGTATAACGGCGCAAGTTTGCTAGGATTGCGCGGCATTGTCATAAAAAGCCATGGAAGTGCGGATGTATCTGCTATTGTCAATGCACTTGGTGAGGCAGTACACGAGGTCAAACGACAAGTACCCAGCCGTATTAGCGATCGTTTGGAAGCGGTTTTACTCGAGAGGCATTATTAGTCTTCATGTATAGCAAAATTTTAGGTACTGGCAGCTACCTGCCATCTCAGGTGCGTACTAACGCAGATCTAGAGAAAATGGTAGATACAAGTGATGAGTGGATTGTCGCTCGCACTGGTATTAAAGAGCGTCGAATTGCAGCAGAAAATGAAACGGTTGCAGACATGGCATTCTACGCAGCTGAAAATGCTATCGATATGGCCGGCATTGATAAGAACGATATCGATCTGATTATTGTTGCGACCACGAGCAGTAGCCATACTTTCCCTTCATCTGCGTGTCAGGTGCAAGGAAAGCTTGGCATTAAAGGTTGTCCTGCATTCGACTTAGCCGCTGCTTGTTCAGGCTTTGTATACGGGTTGTCTGTTGCTGACCAACACATCAAATCAGGTATGTGTAAAAACGTACTCGTGATTGGCGCAGATGCATTGTCTAAAACGTGTGATCCAACGGACCGTTCAACCATCATCCTATTTGGTGATGCGGCAGGCGCGGTAGTGATTGGCGCGAGTGAAGAACCGGGCATTCTCTCTACACACGTATACTCAGACGGCCAATTTGGCGATCTGTTGAGCCTACCTGTACCAGAGCGCGGTAAAGATGCTGACAAATGGCTGCACATGGCGGGTAACGAAGTATTCAAAGTAGCAGTAACTCAACTTTCTAGGTTAGTGAAAGATACACTCGAAGCCAATGATATGCATAAGTCTGAGCTAGACTGGCTTGTGCCACATCAAGCGAACTACCGCATTATTTCTGCGACAGCGAAGAAACTTTCGATGTCACTAGACCAAGTCGTGATTACATTAGATAAGCATGGCAACACGTCAGCAGCGACAGTGCCAACAGCACTGGATGAAGCGGTTCGTGATGGTCGTATTAAACGTGGTCAAACATTGCTTCTTGAAGCGTTTGGCGGCGGATTCACTTGGGGCTCAGCTCTGGTGAAGTTCTAAATTTCATAACAGTTCAAAATTTAAGATGCGCTAAGGTGCATCTTATTTCTTTTTACTTTGCTTAAAGGAAAACAACATGAGCAAGTTTGCTATCGTATTTCCAGGCCAAGGTTCACAAGCTGTAGGTATGCTTGCGGATCTAGGCGAACAATATGACGTAGTGAAACAAACATTTGCAGAAGCATCTGACGCACTAGGTTACGACCTGTGGGCGCTTGTTCAAAATGGACCTGCAGAAGATCTCAACCAAACTTTTCGTACTCAGCCTGCTTTGCTTGCTTCATCTGTTGCTATCTGGCGCGTATGGCAAGCGCTTGGTCTTGAGCAACCAGCAAACCTAGCGGGTCATAGCCTAGGTGAATACTCAGCGCTTGTGTGTGCTGGTGTGATTGATTTTAAAGAAGCTATCAAACTGGTTGAACTACGTGGCCAGCTAATGCAAGAAGCAGTACCAGCGGGTACCGGTGCAATGTACGCAATCATTGGTCTTGATGATGAAGCGATTGCAAAAGCTTGTGAAGAAGCTGCACAAGGTGACGTCGTTTCTCCAGTAAACTTCAATTCACCAGGTCAAGTTGTTATTGCAGGCAGCAAAGATGCCGTAGAACGTGCAGGCGTACTATGTAAAGAGGCTGGAGCTAAACGTGCACTTCCTCTTCCTGTTTCCGTACCGTCACACTGTGCACTAATGAAACCAGCTGCAGAGAAGCTAGCAGTAGCTCTTGAGTCTATCGAATTCAATGCACCGCAACTTCCTGTGATCAACAACGTTGATGTGACAGCAGAAACGGATCCGGCAAAAATCAAAGATGCGCTTGTTCGTCAATTGCACAGTCCTGTTCGTTGGACAGAGAGCGTTCAGTTAATGAGTGAACAAGGCGTAGAAAAACTGCTTGAAATGGGCCCAGGTAAAGTTCTCACTGGTCTAACAAAACGTATCGTTAAAACGCTAGATGCAGCGGCTGTAAATGATGTTGCTTCTCTAGAAGCGGCAAAATAATCAGTTCACGGAAGCATAAGGAACGCAAACAATGATGAATCTAGAGGGCAAGATTGCTCTAGTAACTGGCGCTAGCCGTGGTATTGGTCGCGCGATCGCTGAACTTTTGGTTGAGCGTGGTGCAACAGTAATTGGTACCGCAACGTCTGAAAGTGGTGCAGCGGCAATCAGTGAATATTTAGGTGCAAATGGCAAAGGCCTAGCACTTAACGTGACTGACGTTGAGTCTATCGAAGCGACACTGAAAACCATTAATGAAGAGTTCGGTGCGATCGATATCTTAGTAAATAATGCCGGTATCACACGCGATAATCTACTAATGCGCATGAAAGATGATGAATGGAATGACATCATCAATACGAACCTAACGCCTATCTACCGCATGTCTAAAGCGGTTCTACGCGGCATGATGAAAAAACGTTCAGGTCGTATCATCAATGTGGGTTCTGTTGTTGGTACAATGGGTAATGCTGGTCAAACAAACTACGCTGCAGCAAAAGCCGGCGTGATCGGCTTTACTAAGTCAATGGCTCGTGAAGTGGCTTCTCGTGGCGTAACAGTAAACACGGTTGCACCAGGTTTCATTGAGACTGACATGACAAAGGCGCTAAATGATGATCAACGTTCAGCAACGTTGTCGAATGTGCCAGCAGGTCGTTTGGGTGATCCACGTGAGATTGCATCAGCAGTTGTGTTCTTAGCATCACCTGAAGCCGCTTACATTACTGGTGAAACTTTGCATGTAAATGGCGGCATGTACATGGTTTAATGCACAGTTCATGCAAAATTAGCTATTTTACTTTGTGAAAAATAGCCTATAGTTGCAGTTAACTGTCATGAAGTTGTCACGGTTATGCGCAAGATTTGTGCATGATTTAAGTCAAAAATGTATTGAAATTCGGTTAATTTCGCTAAATTTGTGGTTTGACCAGCAAGGACCCCTTGCAACTTTCAATAGTTCGAATAAACTACGGAATCATCGCATTAGGCGAAATCTGTAAAGGAAAAGAAAAATGAGCAACATCGAAGAACGCGTAAAGAAAATCATTGTTGAACAGCTAGGTGTGGACGAAGCAGAAGTTAAAAACGAAGCTTCATTCGTTGACGATCTAGGTGCGGATTCTCTAGACACTGTAGAACTAGTTATGGCTCTAGAAGAAGAATTCGACACTGAGATTCCTGACGAAGAAGCTGAGAAAATCACTACTGTTCAAGCTGCAATCGACTACGTAAACAGCGCTCAGTAAGTTTCTCTCCCAGGCGGTCTCCTAGACCGCCTGTGTTCTTTCTAATTTCTTCTATCCTCTCATAGAAACATTCAATTCCCGGAGAATTATATCGTGTCCAAGCGTCGTGTAGTTGTCACTGGCATGGGTATGTTGTCACCGGTCGGCAACACAGTAGAATCATCTTGGAAAGCCCTGCTAGAAGGTCAAAGTGGTATTGTTAATATCGAACACTTTGATGCTACGAATTTCTCAACTCGTTTTGCAGGTCTTGTGAAAGACTTCGATTGCACAGAATACATGTCTAAAAAAGATGCTCGTAAAATGGATCTATTTATCCAGTACGGCATTGCCGCGGGTATCCAAGCATTAGACGATTCTGGTCTGCAAATTTCTGAAGACAACGCAGCTCGCGTTGGTGTTGCAATCGGTTCAGGCATCGGTGGTTTAGAGCTTATCGAAACGGGTCATTCAGCACTTGTTGAAAAAGGCCCTCGTAAAGTTAGCCCATTTTTTGTTCCATCGACCATCGTAAACATGGTTGCTGGTAACCTATCTATTATGCGTGGTCTTCGCGGTCCAAATATTGCGATTTCTACAGCATGTACCACAGGTCTTCATAATATTGGCCATGCAGCACGTATGATCGCATACGGTGATGCAGACGCAATGGTTGCCGGTGGTTCTGAGAAAGCATCTACGCCTCTGGGTATGGCTGGCTTTGGTGCTGCTAAAGCGTTATCTACTCGTAACGATGAGCCTCAAAAAGCATCTCGTCCATGGGACAAAGGTCGTGATGGCTTCGTTCTTGGTGATGGTGCTGGCATGATGGTTCTTGAAGAGTACGAACATGCTAAAGCTCGTGGTGCTAAGATCTACGCAGAACTTGTTGGCTTCGGTATGTCTGGTGATGCTTATCACATGACTTCACCAAGCTCAGATGGTTCAGGTGGCGCTCTAGCGATGGAAGCTGCAATGCGTGATGCGAACATCACTGGTACTCAAGTAGGTTATGTGAACGCTCACGGTACATCTACTCCAGCTGGTGACGTTGCTGAAATCAAAGGCGTGAAACGCGCTCTTGGTGAAGAGGGTGCGAAACAAGTACTTGTCTCTTCTACTAAGTCGATGACTGGTCACCTTTTAGGTGCAGCAGGTTCTGTTGAAGCTATCATCACAGTATTGTCTTTGGTTGATCAAATTGTTCCACCAACCATCAACCTTGATGATCCAGAAGAAGGTCTAGATATCGACCTTGTTCCGCATACTGCGCGTAAAGTAGAAAATATGGAATACGCGATTTGTAACTCGTTCGGTTTTGGTGGTACAAACGGCTCATTAGTATTCAAAAAGTTCGCTGAGTAATTACTCAGACTGTTTTACAATTTAGTCGCGAAACTTGTATTCTAACGGCTCGGTGCTTAGCATTGAGCCGTTTTGTTTTATTTGTTGATCAGAAAGCAAGGGTATCTCAATGTTCTGGGTTAATGGACTACCACAAACACATGTTTCGCTTGGTGACCGTTCTTTTCAATATGGTGACGGCTGTTTTACTACGATTAAAACTAAGCATGGTCAGCTAGAGCATTGGCCCGCGCATATTGAACGTATGGAAGCGTGTTTAACAACATTACAAATTCCTTACCCTGATTGGAATGCTGTTTTGGATTGGTCGATGCTGGCTGTCTTGAAAGACGAGTCTGCAGGAATAAAAATTCATATCAGCCGTGGGGTCGGAGGACGGGGCTATAGCCCAAGTGGTATCGAAAGTCCGGTAGTGACCATTTCGAATTTTTCATTTCCTTCTCATTATTCGTTATGGCAAGAAAATGGCGTGCAGTTAGGCGTTTGTGAAACTCGCCTTGGCATTCAACCACTCCTTGCAGGTCATAAGCACAATAACCGGATAGAGCAGGTACTTGCAAAGGCAGAAATCGATGGTTCAGATTTTGCGGATGCGGTGACGTTAAATGTGCAAAATCATGTCATTGAAACTACAATGGCAAACCTTTTGGGTTAAAGATAATAAGACATATACACCGGAATTAAGCTTGTCGGGTGTAGCTGGCGTGATGCGCCGTAAAGTGTTGGAATTGCTTCGCGCCGAAAGTCAGCAACTCATAGTCGACACTTTCACACTACCAGATTTGGCTGAAGCCGATGAAGTGTGGATATGTAACTCGCTATTAGGAGTTGCTCCGGTAACGAGCCTTTCAACGCCAGATAATAAGATTGTTTTTCCGATAGGAAAATTAACACGACGACTTCAAGGGAATTTAAATACGTGATTAAAAAACTGTTTGCTTTTGTTGTACTGATCGCCGTTATTGGTGCAGCAGGTGTTTTTTACGTTGTTTCACAAACTAAGCAATACGTTAACTCGCCAATTCTTATCACACAGCCTCAGCTGTTTACGGTTGAAAATGGCACTAGCTTCCATCGAGTCATGCGTGATTTGGTTAATGAGAAAGTCATTGAAGCATCTGACTACACGCGTTTGATGCCTCGCCTTTATCCTGAGTTGCTTCAGGTGCGAGCGGGAACTTATCAAATACAACCTAATGTATCTTTGTACCAAACGCTTGAGCAACTCAATACAGGTAAAGAGCACCAATTTGCGATTACCTTTGTTGAGGGCAGCCGTTTTTCCGAGTGGGTAGAGCAGCTTAGCGATGCGCCTTATGTAAAGCATGATTTGACTGGGTTGTCTGAAAAGCAGATGGCAGAAAAGTTAGGTATTGAGCGAGAAAAACTCGAGGGCTTGTTTCTAGCAGAGACTTATCACTACACGGCAGGCACAAGTGAAACTCAGATCCTTGAGCGAGCGCACAGCAAACTGAATACCATTCTTGATGCCCATTGGGATGAGCGTCAGGAAAAATTACCATTAAAAGACAAATACGAAGCATTGATTTTGGCTTCTATTATAGAAAAAGAGACCGCGATTGATTCAGAACGTGAGCGTGTGGCGTCGGTATTCGTTAACCGTCTTAACAAACGTATGCGTCTTCAAACGGATCCGACGGTAATTTACGGTATGGGGGATGCGTACGATGGTAACATCCGTAAGAAAGACTTGCGTACGCCGACACCATATAACACTTACACCATCAATGGATTGCCCCCGACGCCAATCGCAATGGCGGGTGAAGCATCGATAGAAGCGGCATTAAATCCAGAAAATAGCAACTATCTATATTTCGTAGCAAGTGGAAAGGGCGGACATGTCTTTTCGAAATCTCTTGCAGAGCACAATCGTGCTGTACGTGCCTATTTAAGAGAACTAAGAAAGAATAAATGATGAAAGCAAACTTTATTGTGGTTGAGGGCCTAGAGGGCGCAGGTAAGAGCACAGCAATTAAAACGGTTTTAGATACGCTGACAGCCGCTGGCATCAAAGACATTGTGAATACTCGTGAACCAGGCGGTACGCCGCTAGCAGAGAAAATGCGTGCATTAGTAAAAGAAGAGCACGAAGGCGAAGATCTAAAAGACATGACTGAGCTACTTTTGCTTTATGCTGCACGTGTTCAGTTAGTGGAAAACGTAATTAAACCTGCGCTAGCAAATGATCAATGGGTCGTAGGCGATCGTCATGACTTGTCCTCTCAAGCTTATCAAGGTGGTGGCCGTCAAATTGATGCGTCACTGATGAAGAATTTGCGTGATACCATCTTAGGTGAGTTCAAACCTGCTTTCACCCTATATATGGACATCGATCCCCGTGTTGGCCTTGAGCGAGCACGTGGTCGTGGTGAGCTAGACCGTATCGAAAAGATGGACATCAGCTTTTTTGAACGCACTCGTGAGCGTTATTTAGAGCTCGCAAATGCAGACGACTCCATCGTAGTGATCAATGCTGAGCAGACCATTGAAAACGTTTCACAAGATATTCAAGCAGCTCTAAATGAGTGGCTTGCAAAGCAGTAAGCATAATGTGGATTGAGGTGGTTCATGTTGAATGATTTTCCATGGTTACAGCCCGTTTGGGATAACCTCAAAACAAGCTTAGACGCAGACCGAATTCCCGGAGCATTGCTGTTGCAAAGTGAACGAGGTCTAGCGGTCGACAAGTTAGTTGAGTATTTTAGCCATGCGTTATTGTGCCAAAATTACAGTAGCGAACCTTGTGGCTTTTGCCATAGCTGCCAACTAACGAAATCTCACAGTCACCCAGATTTACATTGGGTTAAGCCAGAGAAAGAGGGTAAGTCGATTACGGTCGACCAAATTCGTGCATGCAATCGTCTTGCGCAGGAGTCATCTCAGCTCAATGGCTACCGGGTGTTCATTGTTGACCCTGCTGATGCAATGAATGAATCTGCCTCTAACGCATTATTAAAAACGTTAGAAGAACCAGGACAAAAGTGTTTGTTCTTATTGGTGACGCATAATCAAGATCGTTTGTTACCGACGATTCAAAGCCGTTGCCAACACTGGGTCGTGACATCTCCATCTCGTGAACAAGCGATAGCTTGGCTTAGCGACAAAGGTGCCTCGTCAGTTCCTGAGTATGCGCTCAAGCTCAATATGGGATCACCTATTAATACGCTAGAAGCATTGCAAAGTGGTGAATTAGATGAATATCAGACATTCGAGCGTTGCTTTATCGAGACACTTACATTGCCTACGTCGGATATTTTAAAATGTGCGTCACTGATGGCTAAGAGCCCTGATAAAGCGTTGGATTGGGCTTGGTATCTGCTAACTGATGCTCAGAAAGCCCAGTTTGGTGTTACTGAAACCGATCAATTACCGGGTGCAGGACAGTTTAAGCCAGATAGTTATAACGGACTTTACGTGGCATCTCAGAAGTTACTTGAGTTAAAAGCGCAAGTTCAACACTTTCCTGGTTTAAACCTTGAACTACTATCAATGAATTGGTTAATCGAATCACGAGAGGCATTATGTTCGTAGATTCCCATTGTCATTTGGACAAACTAAATTATGACGATCTTCATCTCAATGTAGAAGACGTTATCAATAAAGCAAAACAAGCTAATGTAAAAGAGCTTCTGTCCGTTGGCGTGACGCTGGATTCCTTTCCTAAAATGTTGGAAATGATTACCCCTTACGACAACGTCTATGCATCTTGTGGTGTACATCCGTTAGATGTAGAAAGCGCTTTTTCTATGGAGATGCTTCACAAATACGCTTCCCACGACAAAGTGGTTGCTATTGGCGAAACAGGTTTGGATTATCACTACAAACCTGAAACTGCGGCCTTACAAAAAGAGCGTTTTGAGCAGCAAGTCGATTTGGCGGTAGAGTTAAACAAGCCACTTATCATCCATACTCGTAATGCACGCAAAGACACACTCGATATTTTACGTAAGGGTGGGGCAGATAAATGTGGCGGTGTGATCCACTGTTTCACGGAAGACTTACCATTTGCAGAAGCGGCTCTTGAACTGGGTTTTTATATCTCAATTTCAGGGATTGTGACGTTTCGTCAAGCGACGGAATTGAAAGAAGTTGTGAAAGCTTTGCCTCTTGAGAGGCTTCTAATTGAGACCGATTCGCCTTATTTGGCACCAGTGCCACACCGAGGAAAAGAGAATCAACCCGCTTACGTTGTTGAAGTTGCCGCCTATATTGCGCAGTTGAAAGGTTGCTCACTGGCAGAGGTTGGTCGAAAACCACCGAAAATTTCCAAAATCTTTTTGCAACAAAACTATAAATTGCATTTAAAAGGAGCGCCGGCTCCTTTTTGGTTATTAAGTCGGCAAAAGAGCGTTTTGGTTGATGTTTACTGATTTTGTTGATTTAACTGCTTTCAAATAGTGCAAATGTAATTTTGTTACTAAAAATAACATGGGTATTTATTTTATTTACGGATTGAAATTAATTGGCTTCATGTCGATGTCCTTATAAAACAAATGTTTATGTTTGATGAAAAGCATTTCATGGACTGTTTTTCGGTGTGATCTGAGACTTGTTTTGAAACTAAATTTCGTAACTATGTGGAAAGTTTGAGGGGCATCAATATATATTTAGAGCCGGAAAATATAATGCAACGTGTGGTTACATTTTCATTGGGTGCTAACATTTAGGCTACGGGGTGTGCCGTTAGTGCCCAAATAATACTTATAATTTATCAGGAGCATAAACATGTTTAAGAACCTTTTTGCAAACCTGCAAAAAGTTGGTAAAGCTCTGATGCTACCAGTATCAGTGTTACCAGTCGCAGGTATCCTATTAGGTGTGGGTGCTGCTCACCTAAGCTTCATTCCAGAAATCGTTTCTAACCTAATGGAACAAGCTGGTGGCTCAGTATTCGGCCAAATGGCACTTCTATTTGCTGTTGGTGTAGCACTTGGCTTCACAAACAACGACGGTGTAGCTGGTCTTGCTGCTATCGTTGGTTACGGTATCATGACTGCTACGCTTGGCGTAATGGCTGGTATCATGGGCGTTGAAAAAATCGACACAGGTGTACTAGGTGGTATCCTTGTTGGTGGTGTTGCTGCTTGGGCATTTAACCGTTTCTTCAAAATCCAACTTCCAGAATACCTTGGTTTCTTCGCTGGTAAGCGTGCGGTGCCAATCATTACTGGTTTCGCTGCGATCTTCCTTGCAGTTGTACTTTCTTTCGTATGGCCACCAATCGGCGGTGCAATCTCTGCATTCTCTGACTGGGCTGCACACCAAAACCCACAACTAGCGTTTGGTATTTACGGTGTTATCGAGCGTACTCTAATCCCATTCGGTCTACACCACGTATGGAACGTACCATTCTTCTTCGAAGCTGGTACTTGTGTGAACGCTGCTGGCGAAACTCAAAACGGCGTACTAACTTGTTACCTAGTTGCTGATGAAGCATCACGCGCTGCTGGTAATGGCTTCGGTCAGCTAGCGGGTGGTTACATGTTCAAGATGTTCGGTCTACCAGCGGCAGCAATCGCGATTGCTCACTGTGCTAAACCAGAAAACCGCGCGAAAGTTATGGGTATCATGGCGTCAGCAGCTCTGACTTCATTCCTAACAGGTATTACTGAGCCAATCGAATTCTCATTCCTATTCGTTGCTCCTGTACTTTACGGTATCCACGCTCTACTAGCGGGTTCTGCATACGTTGTTGCTAACACTCTAGGCTTTGTACACGGTACATCATTCTCACACGGTCTGATTGACTTCCTAGTTCTATCTGGTAACTCTCAGAAGATGGGTCTAATGGTAGCGGTTGGTCTAGTTTACGCAGTGATCTACTACGTAGTGTTCCGTGCTGTAATTACAGCGCTTGACCTAAAAACTCCAGGTCGTGAAGACGAGTCTGCTGAAGAATCTGCGACAGCGGCTTCAGAGATGGGTGGTGAGCTAGTTGCTGCATTCGGCGGCAAAGCAAACATCACAGGTCTAGATGCATGTATTACACGTCTACGCGTTGCAGTAGCGGATACAGCAGCAGTTGACCAAGATCGACTAAAACAACTAGGCGCTGCAGGTGTTGTAGTTGTAGCAGGTGGTGTTCAGGCTATCTTTGGTACTAAGTCTGACAACCTGAAAACAGAAATGGATGAGTGGATCCGTAACCAGGGTTAATCTCAATCATTGATGATTTGAAAGGAGGCTTCGGCCTCCTTTTTTGATCGCTAAAGCTTGTTTTTGAATACTAAAGTTTGTTTTCAAATAAAAAGTTCACTTTCGAATGCTAACGCGTTTTTTTTGGGAAAAGTGTTTGCTGATAATCCGGCCGTTCACTTGCATTATCACTTCCCACAAATTCAACGTGATCTTGTTCTCAGCCTTACATTCTCCATTCTTTTCTAAACCGATTCTTACCCCTGATTGACATAGCATTTTAGTGACATGTTTGAATAATGTACGCTGTTTTTTTAAAGGGAGAGATGAGGGATGAAGAGGCAAGTCGTCTTAGCGGCCGCTTTAATACCAAGTTTTAGTACACTAGCTAATGAGCCGAGCAATTTTTCTGTCGGTATGGCTGTAGATCAACAGTTAAGCGTCGTGATTGAGGTGGAAGACAAATATCGTGGCATCATTGGTAATGATGGCATGGCATTTGATTACATCGCTAAGCGGGGCTCGTTTGAACAAGGTATGCCTGTGACCTGGTATGTCGGTGTTGGTGGTTGGTACGAATGGGATGATGAATTCGGTTTGCGTGTTCCCTTAGGCCTAAACTGGGATTTATCAAAAGGGTGGGATCTTTATGCTCAGATTCATCCAGAATTAGAGTTGTATAAAGGGCCTGATCTTCAAATCGGTGGCGCGGTCGGTATCAAATACAACTTTTAACGTTACCCACGCTTTGATGCCGGTATTTACCGGCATTTTCATGTATAGGGACTAAATTTTGTGTCTAGAGCTAAATTTTCTTGTCTAGAATTCGCTTGAGTGAACGGTTTTTAGAAACGATAGGTGATGCCAATATTCGATTGGAATTGGTTCATCCAATCGGTTTCAAATTTTATAAAGCAGCTTGAGCCATCAGTTGGTAGCACGCAAGCACCAGAGGTGTCACTGTCCACGACGGTACCAAGCCATCGAACTTGGGCGGTAAAAGCAAAGTGCTTGGATATTTCATATTCAACACCACCAAATGCACTTCCAGAAAATCCATATTTATTATCAACCCAATCGGCATCTACATAAGATGCACCAAGACCAAGTCCTACGTATGTTTGCCATTGAGGTGACACAGGGTAATAAATACTGCTCTGAAACTGAAGATAATGAATATTTGAAGCGTTGCCTATGTTTTGCAGATCTGAAGACTGGTTTGAGTAGAATAAGCCAATTCTGCCTTGTTCTAAAGGTGTCTCTATTGCAAAGGCAAAGTTGAGGGCTGGGTCTATGTCATAGGTGCGCTCGTTTTGATCTTCAACAGAGCCGCCTCCTGTATAGCCGATAAAAGGGGTAATACTGACGCTTGCTTGAGCACCGATAGAGAGGCTCAATAATACACTGCTAACTAACCAGTTAGATGGATTCTTCATGTGGTATCTCCTTATTACGACTAAGCTAATTGTGATGCCTTAGCCAAAATCGTGCGACTAAATAAAGCAATTCTTGAACATGATTCACACAGGTGTTATTAATTTGTTACAAACAAGGAGGTGTCTATGGAACACGATCTAAAATCTGCCCTATTTATTGTCGTTGTCGTTTTCGCAGTCCTGCTCTCATTTGGAATTATTGCGATCACGACGGCCTAACGAATGGCAATCTAGCCATGATCCGGAACAGCGGTATTATCACTGATTGCCATGCCGAGCTTGATGTTTCTGTTTATGAACATTTTAGGCGTGGGAAAACTGCTCTTGTTGCACAAGGAGGAGGGCAGAGAGGGATTTTTACCGCTGGTGTATTGGATGCTTTTTTACTCTCTAATTTTGATCCTTTCGACGAATTCTATGGTACCTCTGCGGGTGCGCTGAACTTATGTGCCTACCTATGCCGACAACATGGCTTGGGTAAAGCATTCATTACCGATTTAACGACCTCCCCTGAATTTTTAATCTAATTCGATATATACGAAATAAGCAGTATTTGGGCCTAGAATGGGCGTTAGAGCGGATTCAGGATTATCCGTATAAACTCGACCTTGATTTAGGCAAAAGAGCCTTAGGGAAGCGCAGAGCGTTTGCTGCGGTGACAAATGTTAATTCTCTCGCGGATCAGTACTTACCAATCTTGAGTGATGACTGGCTAAACACAATGGTTGCGACCTGTGCGATCCCCAAGCTGTACCAAGGTACTGTAGAGGTCAACGGGCAAAAATATGTGGACGGTGGCGTTTCGGCTTCGATTCCTGTTCAAGAGGCTTGGCGACAAAATGCGCGCAATATTATTGTGATTCGTACCGAACCCTTTTCTGAGTCAGAAGCAAAAGCCCAAAGCGAAATTGGTGATAGTGGTGTTGAATGGTATCGCGAATCCATTAACTCGGTGCAAGAGTCTTGGCAGCAGAAAATGAGCCAGTGGAAAGCGGACTGGGGATCGTTTTTACAGCAAAAAATTCATGCAGCGCACCATTCTAAACTTTCAGGTCGCAAATTACTCAATGGTGGTCGTTGGTTATTTGGAGCAGATAACTTGTATAGGCTCAGTCATCTTGTTGGCGAGAATTTTGATTCCGGGTTAGCCGATATGCTCATGATTCATTATCAGACTTTTGAACTGACGCAGGCGTTCTTATCCGCGCCACCAGATGACACGTTTATTTTGCAGTTGGCTCCAAAAGAAGAATTGAAGTCGTCATCGTTATTGAGTGACCCAGAGGCGTTAGAGCATGATTATCAGCTTGGACTGCAAGCTGGTTTTAACTTGATTCAATTGTATGATCAACTCAACATTGATGGCAGGGCGAGCGCTTAATCTGGGCTAAATGCGCATTCTCATTGAAGTTATATTTACTAAAATGCTTGTTTTCTTGAATGATAGCTTTATACGCGACAATCTGTTCCAATAACGATCTATGTGCAAATCATTATCTCTCTATTAATAATCCAAGGGCTCGGTAATTGAGCCCTTGTGGTTTGTGTATTCCTGGTTTTTATCGCTCACTCTTTTTTTAAGGAGTCCTGCTTTAAGCTATGGCGCGATGTGGCGCTTAATCACGCGGAAAGGATACGCATGCAGTTTGTTGATCCTACAACATCCATAATATCGCCTTGAGTGATGATCACCAGATCGCCCTCATCTAACAGCCCTTGTTCTTTGAGTGTTAAAATCGCTTCTTGAGCAGTGCTCAATCCTACGCCGCCTTTTGAATCAAAATAGACCGGAGTCACACCACGATAAAGTGCAGCACGGTTCAATGTTGATTCGTTACGTGACAGTGCAAAGATCGGTAATCCTGAGCTTAAACGCGACATCATTAATGCAGTACGGCCTGACTCTGTAAGGGCAATCATGGCTTTGACGCCCTCCATGTGATTAGCCGCGTACATTGTCGACATGGCAATGGTTTCTTCTGCCGTTGCAAAAGTGCGGTCGAGTCGGTACGTAGAGAGACTTGCTTCTGACATTTTCTCTGCACCAATGCATACTTCTGCCATCGATTTCACCGTTTCAACAGGGTACAGCCCCGCAGCGGTTTCTCCTGAGAGCATGACGGCATCGGTTCCATCGAGTACTGCGTTTGCTACGTCCATGACTTCCGCACGGGTCGGCATCGGTGCTGACATCATGGATTCCATCATTTGGGTCGCAGTAATAGCAACGCGATTTAAACTGCGTGCTCGGCGTATCAGTTTTTTCTGGACACCGATGAGTTCTGGGTCACCAATTTCTACCCCAAGATCACCGCGAGCGACCATCACAACATCAGAGGCGAGAATAATGTCATCAATAGAATCATTATTCGCAACGGTTTCTGCGCGTTCTACTTTAGCAATAAGCTTTGCTTCTAGGCCTGCATCTCGAGCTAAACGTCGAGCGTAGTGCATGTCTTCACCATTGCGAGGGAATGAAATTGCAAGGTAATCCACTTTAATTTTTGCAGCGGTTAAGATATCTGCTTTGTCTTTTTCTGTGAGTGCATCAGCAGAGGCCTCCGCCTTTTTTATTGATGCCTTTGTTATTTGATAGCGGACCACCAACGGTCACTCGAGTGTGGACTTTATTACCCTCTACGCTTGTCACCAGCAGTTGCACTCGGCCATCATCCAGTAATAGAACATCGTTAGGCGATACATCTTGTGGAAGCGCTTTGTAATCTAAGCCCACGGCGTTTTGGTCGCCTTCTCCTTTTGCAAGGTCACTATCTAGTGTGAATTTATCACCGACATTGAGTTGGATTTTTCCCTCTTTGAACGTGGAAACACGGATCTTTGGACCTTGCAGATCACCTAAAATGGCGACTTGGCGCCCAAGCCTTGCTGCGATAGCTCGAACTTTTTGTGCGCGCTGGATGTGGTCCTCACTGGAGCCATGAGAGAAGTTCATGCGTACCACATTCGCGCCAGCTTTGATGATGTCCTCGAGGACGTTGTCTTTATCGGTTGATGGGCCAAGCGTTGTGACAATTTTTGTTCTTCTTAATATTGAAGTCATAGATTCTCCGAAGAATTCAGGTGTAGGGCAGATCATTCGACTAAGTATATGCATAGCCAGTAAAGGTTGTTCGTATTTTCCCTAAACGTTCATGGTAAATACGATGCAGTCTGTTTTTTCACCAATTTTAAAGAGTAAAATAAGTGACGTTTTAGATAATTTATCAGGTGTTGTTTGTTGGTTATTTGATTGAATACACAAACGAACATGTTTCTACGTGATGCTTGTCACGGGGATTTATCAATTCACTTCACAATTCCTTCGCAAAGTAAAAAAATTACTCGGTTATAGAATTTCGGAGTGCAAGATGTACATGGCTCAACCGGGCCATATTGATCATATCAAACAGGTCAATGCTGGTCGTGTATACAAACTAATTGACCTCAAGGGTCCAATATCTCGTATTGATTTGTCCAAGCAAAGTGAGCTTGCGCCTGCGAGTATCACTAAAATCACTCGAGAGCTTATTGAAGCCCATTTGATCCATGAAACAACCGTTCAAGAGGCAATTAGCCGTGGTCGTCCAGCGGTCGGATTACAGGTCAATAATGAAGGTTGGCAATTTCTATCGATGCGTCTTGGCCGTGGCTACTTAACCATTGCATTACATGAGCTTGGTGGAGATGTGCTTATCGATACCAAGATCGATATTCACGAGCGTGACCAAGAGGACGTTCTCGAACGCTTGCTTTACGAAATTGAGGAATTTTTCCAAACTTATTCTGATCAGCTGGATCGTGTTACCAGTATCGCGATTACGCTGCCTGGTCTAGTTAACTCCGAGCAGGGTATTGTGCTGCAAATGCCTCACTACAATGTTGAGAGTTTGGCTCTAGGTCCAGAGATCTATAAAGCCACAGGCCTGCCGGTCTTTATTGCTAATGATACGAGAGCGTGGGCGTTGGCTGAAAAGCTTTTTGGACACTCTCAAGATAACGATAACTCTGTACTTATCTCGATTCACCATGGTTTAGGTGCAGGGATCATTCTCGATGGGCGTGTACTACAAGGTCGTCATGGTAACATTGGTGAGCTTGGCCACATTCAAATTGACCCGAACGGTAAGCGTTGCCACTGTGGAAATATAGGATGCCTTGAAACCGTCGCAAGTTCACAAGCCATTCGGGAAGAAGTGGTCACTCGTATCGCGGGTGGTGAGGCATCGATTCTTGCTGAACAAGAAGAGATGAGCATCGAGAGCATCTGCGAAGCAGCAGCTAATGGTGATCCTTTAGCGGTCGATGTGATAGAAAAGCTAGGGCGCTATTTGGGATCGGCGATTGCTATTGTGATCAACCTGTTCAATCCAGAGAAAATTTTGATTGGCGGTGTGATCAATCAGGCGAAAGAAGTCCTTTATCCTGCGGTCCGTCGTTGTATCGAAGAACAGAGCCTACCGGTTTACCATAAAGACTTAGAGCTGGTAGAGTCGCGCTTTTATAAGCAGGCAACGATGCCGGGAGCCGCGCTGATTAAGCAGGCCTTGTATGATGGTCAGTTACTGATGAAAGTGATAGAGGGATAATCTTTCTCTGTCTGATTGAGTTATTTGCAAAGGGTGGGCAGTCAAGTTCGCCCTTTTTTGATTTTCATTTTGATGTAGAGCACCAATCTGAGCTTAGCTCCGTTGCTATATCCGGAACATTAATGTAATTTCCATTAGCAATTCACCCTAGTACCTTAAGGTTACTCTCGGGTAGATAAAACACTCATAAAAAAGTTTATTCTGTTGTTTCAACAGGGTTTCTATTAAGAGTGAACGTTGTCATTCAAAGTTAGGTAGTGGTATGTCCGGAGTGTTAAATACGGTTGATCAGCGCACGAACCTGGTCGGTGAAAATCGATTGGAGCTTTTGCTGTTCACGTTGAATAGTCGTCAATTATTTGCGATTAACGTTTTCAAAGTGAAAGAGGTGATTAAACTTCCGCCATTAACGAAACTACCGGGTTCTCATTATAACATTCGTGGTGTCGCGTCTTTACGTGGTGAGGCGGTGCCTGTGATTGATTTACGTTGTGCGATTGGTTTTCCTAACTTGCGCGGTGAACCTGAAGAAGAGAATTTAATTATCACGGAATACAACCGTTCCATACAAGGCTTCTTAGTTGGGCCGGTTCGCAATATCATCAATACTGCGTGGACCGAGATTCAACCCCCACCGTCGACATCCGGTCGTTCTAATTACCTCACTGCCATTACTCAAGTCAAAGACGGTGAAACGTCTCAAATCGTTGAAATCATTGATGTAGAAAAGGTGCTAGCCGAAATCGTACATTATGATGTAAGTATATCTGACGGTGTTTTGGATCATGAGCTTAGCCAAGCAATGATTGGTCGTAATGTGCTTATTGTTGACGATTCTTCCACAGCACGTAATCAGGTTCGAGATACGTTGTCTCAGCTTGGTTTGAACATCATTGAGTGCCGAGATGGCCTTGAAGCATTAACGGTATTAAAACGTTGGTGTGATGAGGGAAAAGACGTAGAAAAAGAGTTGTTAATGATGATCACCGATGCCGAAATGCCAGAGATGGATGGGTATCGATTAACGCATGAAGTGCGTTCTGATCCACGCATGGCGAAATTGTACATTACGTTAAATACATCACTCAGTGGCAGCTTTAATGAAGCGATGGTACAAAAAGTAGGCTGTGATCGATTTATTTCTAAATTCCAGCCAGATCTTCTTGTGCAAGTGGCACAGGAACGCCTTCGTCAGATTGTATCAATAAGCATTTAATTATTTTGTAACAGCGCCAATCATATTTGGGCGTGATAAATTTGCCATGATTTGTTATGCTTTTTAAACATATTTTTACACTAAATATGTATTGTATATCACGTCACTTTTACCTATTAGTCACTAAATATAGGGTACTTCCTTTTCATGATATGGCTAACATCGAAAGTCGTTATGACTTTATCCGTGTTACTGTATAGGAAATACAAGAAAGAGCGTATGGAAGCGGAAGCTGATAAATAATTCAGCAGAATCAAAAAGGGAGGCTTGACCTCCCTTTACTTTTTCCCGCCATCAAAACGCGGTGGCTTAATGGAAGTCACGGGATTTACTTTTCAGCTCAGCAAGGCTGTGTGTACAATCAATAAGCTTACCAGCGATCACGTGTGTGACTTCTCCCTCACGCTCTAAAATGCCTTTGACTATCAAGACTTTTGAAGTGAGATACGCTTGCTTTTGAGCGCGGGCGGTTGCTCGCCATACCACGACATTAATATTGCCAGTATCATCTTCTAAAGTGAAAAAAGTGACGCCAGCAGCGGTGCCAGGAGATTGTCTGCCCGTGACGACTCCTACGACGGTCACTAAGGACTTGTGCGCTTTTTCTACGAGCTGTTTCATTCGGGTAAAGCGCGGCAATTGACCCGCTTCCTCTAGCAAGGTTATTGGGTGGCGGCTAAGCGATAATCCAGTGCTGGCATAATCTTCAATTAAGTTCTCATACTCAGATGGTTGTATTTGGTAACTCGGCATAGATTCTTCCATATGATTGAATAAGGGCAAATCAGATAGCGAATCCATTGCTGCCCAGCGAGCGTTATAGCGGTTACCAGACAGGATCTGAAACACATTGGCAGAGGCAAGTAATTCAATATCACGGCGGTTTCGTAAGATCTGTTTGACCTCTTGGATTGAGCGATAGCCTGTGTTTGGACGATGTTCGATCAATCGCAAGATACTTTCTTGATTCAGCCCTTTTACTAAGCGAAAGCCCATTTGAACACCAAAATGGCCATTGGAACATTTAACCAGATGGTGCTGATATGAAGAATGATTGACGCAGACAGGTAACACCTCTACTCCGTGTCGGCGTGCATCTTGGACCAGTTGCGAAGGGCTATAAAAACCCATCGGTTGGCTATTTAGTAGGGCAGTATAGAACTCCGCAGGGTAGTAATATTTCAACCATGCAGAGCAGTAAGCCAGCACAGCAAAAGAGGCAGAGTGACTTTCTGGGAAGCCATACTCACCAAAGCCACAAATTTGGTCAAAGATTCGCTCAGCAAAGTCTAAGTCATAACCGCGTTCACGCATCCCATCGATAAGTTTTGGTTTGAACTTCGCGAGATCGCCGTTCTTTTTCCATGCTGCCATTGCTCGGCGAAGTTGGTCGGCCTCACCGCCACTGAACCCGGCCGCCACCATCGCCAGTTTGATCACTTGTTCTTGGAAAATCGGCACGCCCATGGTGCGCTCTAGTACGCTTTTGACTTCTTCCGATGGATAGCTGACAGGCTCTTCGCCATTACGTCGCTTAAGAAATGGATGCACCATGTCACCCTGAATTGGGCCCGGGCGAACAATGGCAATCTGTACAACTAAGTCGTAGTAACGTGTCGGCTTTAAACGTGGCAGCATGCTCATTTGCGCGCGAGACTCAATTTGAAATACGCCAACCGTATCTGCCTTTTGGATCATGTGATACACGTGTGGGTCGTCTTGTAAGCGCGTGATCTCGGCAATCGACAGTGATCGCTGGTGGTGCTTCTCAATCAGTTGAAAGCATTTACGTATCGCGTTCAACATGCCAAGTGCGAGTACATCGACTTTTAATAGCTTTAAGCTTTCTAAATCATCTTTATCCCATTGAATAATAGTGCGATCTTCCATCGAAGCATTCTCGACAGGCACCAATTCGTACAAAGGACCAGAAGAAATCACAAAGCCGCCTACGTGTTGGGATAAATGGCGCGGAAAGCCAATGATCTCGTTCACCAACTGGATAAACTGCTGACCTTTTAACGATTCCGGCTGTAATCCCAACTCGATGATTTGAGCCTGCCAACCTTGGTCACGATCTCGTCGATTAACGTTCTTGATGAAGAAGTCCAATTGAGTTTCTTCAATCCCCAAGGCTTTACCTACTTCTCGTACGGCACTTTTAAAGCGATAGCTGATCACGGTTGCAGCTAAAGCAGCACGCTCGCGGCCATACTTTTATAGATGTATTGAATGACCTCTTCACGGCGCTCGTGTTCAAAATCGACATCAATGTCTGGTGGTTCATCTCGTTCTTTGCTAATAAAGCGTTCAAATAAGACCGAGATTTGTCTAGGGTCGACAGCCGTAATTTCTAGACAGTAACACACCACCGAATTTGCCGCAGAGCCACGACCTTGATAGAGAATGCCTTGTTGCTTGGCAAACATCACGATGTCGTGAATGGTGAGAAAATAATACTGGTACTCTAATTCTTTGATGAGCTTGAGTTCATTTTCAATCGTGTGATTGATTTTGGCAGGTACGCCATCAGGAAACCGCAGTTTTTTACCCCGCTCAACCAACATACGCAGATAAGAGTCTGGTGTGTAACCATTCGGGATGAGTTCTGTTGGGTATTCGTATTTCAGCTCTGAAAGCTTGAATTCGCATAAATTGGCGATATGAGTGCTTTCTACTAGCCATTCGGATTTGTAAATTCGAGACAGTTTGTTCAATGGACGCAATGCTCGTTCTGCATTGGATGAACGACTAAAGCCGAGCTTGTCGACGCTACAACCATGCTTAACTGCTGTCAGGACATGTTGCAAAGGTAAGCGTTCAACAGCATGCATTAAGACGCCGCCACAAGCGGTAATCGGCAATTGGAACTCGTTTGCTAATAATTCACAGTGTGTGGTGTAGGCATCGTCGTCACCACCTAAATGACGCTGAATCGCAACCCATAAGCGGCCGGAGTGATGCTGCTGAAGCCAACGTCCCCAGTAATGGTCACTCTCTTGATGAGTTGGGAGCCACAGCACGAAACAGTGACGAATCGACATCAAATCCCATTCAGACAATTGATAACGGCCTTTCTCACTGCGGCGTCTCGCATTGGTGATGATACGGCACAGTTCTGCATAAGCTTTACGGCAAGGGCAAAGCAGCACCACTTGGCATTCTTCATTGAGCCAAAACATGCTGCCGACAATCTGCTTGATATCGAGTTTATGTTGCTCGATGGTCGCATGGGCTTTCACTACGCCAGCAACCGAGCACTCATCGGTGATCGCAATGGCTTGATAGCGATAAAACGCCGCCTGCAACACCAACTCTTCTGCATGAGAAGCGCCGGTGAGAAAGGAGAAGTTGGACTGACAAAACAGTTCTGCGTAACTCATAACGACCTAACAAAAATAACTGTCGATTTAACAAAAATAGCCATGGAGAAACCAGTGCTTGTGCTGATCGCGGAATACCCATAACCAGCGGCCTTGTTTGGTGTGCGCGATGTAGTAATCGCGCATGACCTCATCGCCATCCCACCATCCAGAGACAATCCGCTCAGGCCCATGCACTAGAGAGACTTGCTCTTGTAGCGTGATAGGTTCGGGTAGTTGCATTGCGGGGCGCAGCAGAACAGGGATACTGTTGAACGGCACATCCGGCTCGTCAGCTGGGCGATATTGGCTGGCTTTCTCTGGCCTTGGATCGCAGGCAATATTGGGTTTGAGTACCGCGCTTTTGCCCAATTTAGCTTGCAGTAAAGAGAGCAGCTCTAACGCGTTCATTTGTCCTTTTTGCCCGGCAAAGATGTCGCGTGCAGAGCTTAAAGGTTCACCTTGGCGTTCTACTTTTAACGTCAGACCGATAACAGGGCCGTTTAACGTGACGGATTCCAAACTCAAGCTCGCTAACTGCAGCCACCGCTGGCACAAGTAATCGCCTTGTGCCGATGTGAGTTGCAGGTGTTGTGCTTGTTTGTCTCGTTGGTGGAGGGTTAAACACAGTTCAAACGCGACTTTATCACGTAGCTTGAGAAAGGTTTCGAGCTGATGAAGCAACTTAGCCAGTGGTTTTTCAATCCACTGGACGTTTTCGAACTCAAACAGTAACTCCAAATAAACCTGGAAGACTTCGGTTGGATGATAAAAGTCGACAGGATGCTTGAATTGCCCAGTCAGTCGGCCAGCGTAGTTCACCAAATCAATGTCGAAACGGCGCGCGATGTCTTGCAATGGCAGTTCAAGCAACCCTTGTAGTGTGGTTACACCTACTCGTTGTAACTTCTCAACAGTGGCGCGAGATAAATCGGTAAATGTTAGTGGTAATGGCGATAAAGCTTGCTGCATAACCGATTTGTCTTCGCTGATAAAGTTTGCACTTGCTAATGCCATCAACTTGGCAGAAAAAGGCGAAAAGCCACAACCGAATTGAAAACTCAATTTAAGTTCTGCTAAGTGAGCGCTGACTTTATTCCAATAGTTTTGTAGCCCGTCATACAGATTAAGCATTGGGGTGGCGCGCAGCAAAATACCTTGGTTTGGCATCAATACGACATCAGATGTGATCAAATACAACCACCGAGCGATTTCTTGTAGCTTGCTCAATTCGGTCTGTGGATGATGCGGATGCACTTGCAAGTCTCGACACAAGGACGCGGCACTGCCTAAGCCCATGTTTGGCTTAATGCCTTGTTGCTCGGCGATCTCGTTGTATTGAATGATCCGACAGCGCTGGCTTTCTACAATCACCACTGGCTGCTCTTGATTATCACCAAAGAGGGCATCGAGTTGCAGGCGAGGGAAGTGCAAGTAAATCCACAAAGTCATATCTCTAACCTTGTTGCGCCAATGGGAAATTCACCACCGTCGACGGAATGTGAGTCGTGGTTGGCATCACTAATTGTGGGTAGCGATGTTGGAAGTTGATGTTGACACTACCTTTGCTCCAACCGCCTTTGCGTTTCAGTACCTCGACACTTATGCCTTGTTCGTGAGCTTGCAGTTTCAAACTGAGTGACACAGGCAAGGATAAGCGATTACTCATGTTGGGCTTGAGCATAAACAGAGGGCAGCAGCCTTGCTCACTTGCCACTTGCAGACGTTTTACTTGGTGGATCTCTAACTCATCTTGCCATAGCAAAACGTTGGTACACGCGCCGCTTTTGAGGCATTGCTCAGCTGCCCATAACGCATCTCTAGAATGATCTGGCGTCACAATCCATACTTGGTTAATGTCCAAACCAATGCTGTGCAGGAACAATGAATTCATCAGCGCTGGTGGTTGAATGAATGCCGTTACCCCTCTTGAAAGCGATGCTTCTAAGTAAGGCGCAAGCAAACGCAGTTCACCAATACTGCCAATTGACTCCATTTCTACTACGCCATAGGGAGGGAAACCACCGCCGAGTAGTGCATCTAATTCTGTAAAGCCAGAACTATGCAGAGTTTGATGAGTATCTGCTTTGGTTAAATTTGCTTGCCAAACAAGATGTTGGTTTTTTAAGTGTTGGATGATGTCTTGCATAGAATAATACCTGTATATTTGTACAGTATATTTCCATAAGAAAAAGTCGCAAGATTTTTGTAGTGAGGAAGATGAAAAAAGACAGCATTAGCTGTCTTTTTGAACGATTGTGTAAGGTGATTTAAGCCGATTACTTTGGTTGTGCGTCAATACACTGGCCGTTTACATCAGTGACTGCGGGGTCCATCAAATGAAGATATAACGGCATAATGTCTAAAGGTGTTTTTAGCGTGTTTGAATCTTCGCCCGGGTAGGCTTTTTCACGCATGCGAGTGCGTGTCGCACCTGGGTTGATGGCATTAACTCGCATTGGCGTATCGCTCAATTCATCAGCGAGAACTTGCATCATACCCTCCACCGCGAACTTAGAAATGGCGTATGGGCCCCAGAAAGCACGTCCAGAGTGACCAACGGTCGAAGAGGTAAAGATGATGCGACCCGCTTCTGCTTTACGCATGATAGGCAGCAGCGCTTGAGTCATCAATACTTCGGCTTTCACATTGATCTGCATGATGTCATCGAAGTCTTCTTCGTTGATTTGCTCAAATGGGCATAGCGCGCTAAGTACACCTGCATTGTGTAATAGGCCATCTAAACGACCAAACTGTCCCTCAATGGTTTCGGCCATATCAATATAGTGCTGTTTAGTCGCACCTTTGAGATCGAGTGGGATAATGGCTGGTTGAGGATAACCCGCGGATTCAATCTCATCGTAAATGGACTCAAGGTTTTTCACATTTCGACCGAGTAGAATCACTGTAGCACCGTGTTGTGCGTAAGAAAGTGCGGTCTGGCGACCAATGCCATTTCCTGCACCAGTAACAAGAATGACTTTACCTTTTAAGGCATCTGCTGAAACGGAGTAGTTCACGGTGATTATTCCTTATTATTGTATATAGTTCCGATATATAGACGCGACATCCAAGCGACACAGTTAGATAGGCATATCTGAGATGATATAAACATAAAGCGTGCTGTTTCTTACTGGAAAACCTTGGTAATCGTGACAAGATGGTTACAATACACCAATTCATGTGTTATACCAATTCCAGCGCTTGAGTTGCATGTTTACTGTGTTGCTGTACCGGTTTTTATATTGGAACAAATAGTTAGCCGTTGTACACAAATGGTGTTTTACATGATATGCATAGGCAAATTACTGGTATGAGATAGAGGAACTCTCATTGGAATTTTTATTAGATTACGGCCTGTTTTTGGCCAAAATTGTCACCGTTGTTGCAGCCGTCATCGTATTGTTGGTGATTGCAAAATCTGCGGGCAGTCGCTCGGGGACTGCGAAAGGTGAATTGGAAGTAACTAACCTTTCAGAACGTCATAAAGAAGCGATTGAGCAACTAGAACATCATCTACATGATGAGGCATTCATTAAAGCTCGTGATAAAGCCGTTAAGAAAGAAGAAAAAGAGAAAAACAAATCACGCGAAAAAGAAATCAAACAAGCCAGTAAAGGTGGCGCGCTAGATAGCAAACGTGAACCTCATCTATTTGTATTGGATTTCAATGGCAGCATTGATGCCAAAGAAGTGGGCTCTTTACGTGAAGAAATCACGGCTGTGTTAGCGGTGGCACGAGAGGGTGATGAAGTGCTGCTTCGCTTAGAGTCTGGCGGCGGCATGGTGCATGGCTATGGTTTGGCATCTTCTCAACTTGATCGCATTAAGGCCGCAGGATTGCCATTAACTATTTCTGTCGACAAAGTGGCAGCAAGTGGTGGTTACATGATGGCATGTGTTGCAGACAAAATTGTCTCTGCACCTTTTGCCATTGTCGGGTCTATCGGTGTCATCGCACAGATTCCAAACTTTAATAAGTTACTGAAAAAACACGATATCGAATACGAACAACTTACCGCAGGTGAATACAAGCGTACGTTAACCATGTTTGGTGAAAATACAGACAAAGCGCGTGATAAGTTCAAGCAAGAACTGGAAGAAACACACGTTCTGTTTAAAGATTTTATTCGTGAACGCCGTCCTGCACTGGAGCTTGAGAAAGTGGCAACAGGTGAGCACTGGTTTGGTACGCAAGCGAAAGCGTTGGGGCTTGTGGACGAAATCAGCACATCAGATGACTTAGTCGTCGCAGCATGTAAAGAAAAAACCGTGCTATCTATCCATTATGTGCAGAAGAAAAAGCTGGCAGACAAGTTGGCCGGTGTGGCAAGCAAAGTCGCTGACAGTGTGGTGCTTAAATTAGCAGAGCGCGGTCAGAAGCCTATTGTTTAATCACATAGATAACGTTCGAACATAAAACAGCGAGAGTGAAGATTCTCGCTGTTTTATTTGAACTTTACAATGGCGTGAATCAAAAGCGTATTGGAAATGTAATGCTTTACGCGACATTTTTCCTCGCTCCATGGCGCGATTCGCCGTATAATGCGCGCCTCGAAAACCGAGCAAATTGCTGAAAAAGAAATTATAGGTGGAGAAGAACATGTCCTCTCAAACTCCGGTTGTAACCGTTGATGGACCTAGCGGCGCAGGTAAAGGCACGCTGTGTATGTTGCTAGCTAAGAAGTTGGGCTTTCAACTTCTCGATTCTGGCGCAATCTATCGTGTGCTTGCACTCGCTGCAATTCACCACGGTGTAGACACTGAGTCAGAAGATGCACTTGTCCCACTCGCGACTCACCTAGATGTTCAGTTCATCGCTGAAGGCGACCTCGTTAAAGTGATTCTTGAGGGCGAAGACGTTTCAGGTGAACTTCGTAAAGAAGAAACGGGGATGGCCGCGTCTAAGGTCGCTGCTTTGCCACGTGTTCGTGAAGCATTATTGCGTCGTCAGCGTGCGTTTGAATCTGCGCCAGGCCTCGTTGCTGATGGCCGAGATATGGGTACAGTTGTGTTCCCAACGGCGCAAGCAAAAATATTCCTTGATGCGAGTGCAGAAGAGCGTGCAAATCGACGCCTTAAACAGTTGCAAGATAAAGGGTTAGATGTTAAATTTGCTGACCTTTTAAGCGAGATCCAAGAGCGTGACGATCGAGATCGTAACCGCCCAGTGGCACCACTACGCCCTGCTGAGGATGCGCTTGTGCTAGATTCTACGTCGATGACTATCGACGAAGTGGTAGAAAAAGCACTACAATATATCGAATCGAAGCTAGCTGAGTAATTACGCTCAGTTAGACTAAGAGCGTTGGTCGCAAGGATGATGACTGGCGAATTTAATAACCCCATGCGGTAGGATACCCGTGGAAGTTTAATTTATTGAAGATTAAATAAATGACTGAATCTTTTGCTCAACTCTTTGAAGAGTTTCTAAACGAAACAGAATTCCAACAAGGCAGCATCGTTAAAGGTACTGTAGTAGCTATCGAAAACGGTTACGTTCTTGTTGACGCTGGTCTTAAGTCTGAATCTGCTATCCCTGCTGAACAATTCAAGAACGCTGCTGGCGAACTTGAAGTTGAAGTTGGTGCTGAAGTAGACGTAGCTCTAGACGCTGTTGAAGATGGTTTCGGTGAAACTCAACTTTCTCGTGAGAAAGCTAAGCGTCACGAAGCTTGGATCGTTCTTGAGAAAGCTTACGAAGAAGCTGAAACTGTTGTTGGTATCATCAACGGTAAAGTTAAAGGCGGTTTCACTGTTGAACTAAACGGTATCCGTGCTTTCCTTCCTGGCTCTCTAGTAGACGTACGTCCAATCCGTGACACTGCTCACCTAGAAAACAAAGAGCTAGAGTTCAAAGTTATCAAACTTGACCAAAAGCGTAACAACGTAGTTGTTTCACGTCGTGCAGTTATCGAATCTGAGAACAGCGTTGAACGTGACGAGCTTCTAGAAACTCTACAAGAAGGTTCTGAAGTTAAAGGTATCGTTAAGAACCTTACTGACTACGGTGCGTTCGTTGACCTAGGTGGCGTTGACGGTCTTCTACATATCACAGATATGGCTTGGAAGCGCGTTAAGCACCCATCTGAAATCGTTAACGTTGGTGACGAGATCCAAGTTAAAGTTCTTAAGTTCGATCGTGAGCGTACTCGCGTATCACTAGGTCTTAAGCAACTAGGCGAAGATCCATGGGTAGCAATCGCTAAGCGTTACCCAGAAGGTCACAAACTAACTGGTCGCGTAACTAACCTAACTGATTACGGCTGCTTCGTTGAAATCGAAGAAGGCGTTGAAGGTCTAGTTCACGTTTCAGAAATGGATTGGACTAACAAGAACATCCACCCATCTAAAGTTGTTAATGTTGGCGACGAAGTTGAGGTTATGGTTCTTGAAATCGACGAAGAACGTCGTCGTATCTCTCTAGGCCTGAAACAGTGTAAAGCTAACCCATGGCAGTCATTCGCTGAAGCACAAGCTAAAGGCGACAAAGTTACTGGTAAGATCAAGTCTATTACTGACTTCGGTATCTTCATCGGTCTAGACGGCGGCATCGATGGTCTAGTTCACCTATCTGACATTTCTTGGAATGTTGCTGGCGAAGAAGCTGTACGTGAGTACAAGAAAGGCGACGAGATCTCTGCAGTTGTTCTAGCAGTAGACGCTGAGCGTGAGCGCATCTCTCTAGGCGTTAAGCAAATGGAAAACGACCCATTCAATGCTTACGTTGCTGATAACAAGAAAGGTGTTCTAGTTAACGCTACTGTAACTGCTGTTGACGCTAAAGGCGCTACAGTTGAAATCGCAGAAGGCGTTGAAGGCTACATCCGTGCTTCTGAAGTATCTCGCGATCGCGTAGAAGATGCTTCTCTAATCCTAAGCGCTGGTGATGTTGTTGAAGCGAAGTTCACAGGTGTTGACCGTAAGAACCGCGTAATCAACCTATCTATCAAAGCTAAAGATGAAGCTGAAGAGCAAGAAGCAATGGCATCTATCAACAAGCAAGACGAAGCTGCTTTTGGTAATGCAATGGCTGACGCTTTCAAAGCTGCTAAAGGCGAATAATTTACTCGCTTAAGCTAAAAAGGAGCCGCAAGGCTCCTTTTATTATTACGATAAAGTTAGTATTAATACTAATGTCGATAATTGCTTAAAAAGCCATTTTGATTGCGCATTTTGCATAAAATTTGTCTAGAATTGATAGCAAGTGTTTGTTGGAATTAGTATTACTTACTATAATAGGTGATAAAGACACTCAAAGAGGGCAACCATGACTAAGTCAGAACTGATTGAAAGACTCTGCGCTGAGCAAACACATTTATCAGCGAAAGAGGTAGAGGATGCTGTAAAAGACATTCTAGAGCATATGGCCTCTACGCTAGAGAGCGGTGACCGTATTGAGATCCGTGGCTTTGGTAGTTTTTCTCTTCATTACCGTGAGCCTCGTGTAGGCCGTAACCCTAAAACGGGTGATAAAGTAGAGTTAGAAGGTAAATACGTTCCTCACTTCAAGCCTGGTAAAGAGCTTCGTGAGCGCGTAAATATCGATAGTTAAGACTATCTCATTAGTTTGAAAAAGCGGCATACTCTCGTGTATGCCGCTTTTATAACTAGAATATTGGTAATATACGTGGTCTGAAGAAACATTTTCCTGCATAATCTTACCTACTTACTCCTCAAAGGGTGATGTAACATGAAAATTATAAAAATCATTGCTGTTTTAGCTCTCTTTTAATTGCACTGGCATTAGGTTCTCAAAACCAAGAGATTGTCACATTCAATTATCTTTTGGCAAAAGGTGAATTCCACTTATCAACCTTATTGGGAGTGGTCTTTGTGGGCGGTTTTGGTCTTGCATGGGCGATTTTGCTAGCATTCAATTTAAGACTCAACTTCAAGTTCGCCGTTTGAAAAGAAACTTAAAAGTATGAGCCCGCTGTTGCAGAAAAACCTGCAAAGTCAGCAGTAGCAAAACAGGCATAAGGATAAGGCTTAACTTTAATGCTTGAACTACTCTTCTTGTTATTGCCTATAGCCGCTGCCTATGGCTGGTACATGGGGCACCGTAGCGCTCAGCAAGACAAGCAGAAGCAATCTCATCAAATATCCCGTCAGTATGTGACGGGTCTTAACTTGCTTCTATCTGATCAGTCAGATAAAGCGGTTGACCACTTTATTGAATTGCTCCAAGTTGACGATGAAACGATAGATACTCATCTAGCGTTAGGTAATCTTTTCCGCTCTCGCGGTGAGGTCGACCGTGCAATTCGTATTCACCAAAACCTCATTTCTCGTTCTGGTTTAACGCTAGATCAGAAGAATCTCGCACTTCAACAGCTTGCTAAAGACTACATGGCCTCGGGTTTCTTAGACCGAGCAGAAAAAATCTTTGAGCAGTTGGTAGAAGAGCCTGACCATCGCGAAAGCGCACTTCAGCAACTTGTGACTATTTACCAGCAGACGCGAGAGTGGGAAAAAGCCATACATTACGCCAATCAGCTGGCTAAGATGAGTAAGAAGCGCACTCGAATTCGCATAAATATTGCTCATTTCTGGTGTGAACTTGCCATGCTGGATCAAGCGGATGGTCATACCAATAAAGCGATTCAACATTTCAAAAAAGCATTATCAGAAGATCCAAAATGTGTACGAGCGAGCATTGCCCTTGGTCGTATTTATTTGGAATCAGAAGATTACAAACATACCATCAAGTATCTAACGGGTGTGCTTGAACAAGACAAAGACTTCATTAGTGATGTTTTGCCGACGGTCGCAGAGTGTTACCACCACTTAGGCCAAGAAGACGAGTTGGTCGAGTTCTTACGAGCCTGTATTGATAAGAAAGCCGGCGTATCATCTGAGCTCATGCTGGCGCAGTTAGTCGCGCATCATGAGAGTGTCGGTGCAGCGCAAGAGCTGTTGACCAAGCAATTACTTAAAAACCCAACCATGAAAGGTTTCTACCGTCTGATCGATTATCATATTGCGGAAGCTGAAGATGGCCGTGCAAAAGATAGTTTATCGACGCTACAGGCAATGGTTGGTGAACAACTAAAAGTAAAACCACATTACCGTTGTAGGAAATGTGGATTTTCTACTCATTCCCTTTATTGGCATTGTCCATCTTGTAAGGGATGGGGACGATTAAGCCAATCCGCGGATTGGACGGTGAATAAATTTTATGCAGCAGGCAGAATTTTTGTCCGCTGCATTTTTAACTTTTTCTTTAACAAGAACTCAAGAACAAAATAATTAGGAGATGAAATGATCGACCAAAAAGTTATTGTCGCACTGGATTATGATAACCAAGCGGATGCGCTTGCATTCGTAGACCGAATTGATCCTGCGTCATGTCGCCTTAAAGTAGGCAAGGAAATGTTTACGCTATTTGGTCCTGATTTCGTACGTGAACTTCATAAACGCGGTTTCTCTGTGTTCCTAGACCTGAAGTTTCACGATATCCCAAATACGTGTTCAAAAGCGGTGCGTGCAGCCGCTGAACTGGGTGTATGGATGGTGAACGTACATGCAAGTGGTGGTGAGCGCATGATGACAGCATCGCGCGAGATTTTAGAGCCTTATGGTAAAGATCGCCCATTACTTATCGGTGTTACGGTGTTAACGAGCATGGAACAGAGTGACCTAGCGGGCATTGGCTTGAATGTCGCTCCTCAAGATCAAGTCATTCGTCTTGCGACGTTAACGAAGAACTCTGGCCTAGATGGAGTTGTGTGTTCAGCACAGGAGTCTTCTTTGCTTAAGGGTGAGCTTGGTAAAGAATTCAAATTGGTGACGCCGGGTATTCGTCCTGCAGGCTCAGAGCAAGGTGATCAACGCCGTATTATGACACCAGTCGATGCGATTCAAGCGGGTTCGGATTACTTAGTGATTGGCCGCCCAATTACTCAAGCGAATGATCCTGCCGCAGTACTTAAATCCATCAATGACAGCTTAGCGGACATGTAAATTTCGTTACATTGGAAACGAAAGGTGAAGTGGAAACACTTCACCTTTTTTTATTTTTCCTGTTCACATCTACATATCTGCACATTTGTAAGTGTCGTCTCTCGCTGGAGAGTTAGATAATGGTACTGTTGTGATCACATTTTACTAACATAAGTCGCTGCGACTGAGTGAAAGTGCAACCATGTGTTATGGACGGGTTGCGTTACAAATGTGTAACGAATACTATGATGTAGATGCATTCACTGCGTTGTAAGGTCTAGGATGGCCTCGTGAAACTCTCTGATATTAATGCAGAAGTGAGTCGGATTTCACTTTGTATTAGTCACGATTATTCCCTTTACTATGCTTAAAGCGTAGTTCCTTTGAGATTCACTTGTTGCTATTCCGTAAGCCTTGCCGTGCATACACAACAAGGAAGAATACGATGATGAAAAACCTGCCAATTGCGGCACTGGCGACATTGGCTGCAACCAGTTTTCAGCTTAATGCCACTGCGCTTCCAGCAGATATCGAATGGATTTCAAATAACAATGAGCCGCTATTTGCTTCAGAAGAAGCGGTGAGAGGCGGAACGTACCGCACTTATATTCCGAGTTTTCCTCAAACTCTACGTAGTGTCGGTCCAGATGCGAACTCAGGGCTACGTCAATATTTAATGGACGGAACGCCAAAGCTTGCTCAACGCCATCCTAATACTGGCAAGTGGATCCCTCAATTGGCGAAAGCATGGGCATTTGGTGATGATTTTAAGACGGTTTATTTTCAGCTAGATGAAACCGCAAAATGGTCTGATGGTGAGAAGATCACCGCCGATGACTACGTATTTATGATGAAGTATTACACTTCAGAAGACATCATTGATCCATGGTACAACGACTTCTTCAAAACAAGCATTGTTGGTGTTGAAAAAATTGATGATTACACCATTAAAGTGAACCTTGCCGTGGCACAAAGTCATGATTCGCTGATGGTGTTGATTAACATGCCAAGTAATGGTTTTCAACCGCGTCCGGAGCACTATTTTGATGGTGAGAAAGACGAAAATAACGATGGCATGCCAGACAACTTTGTTCGTAAATTTAACTTCAAAACAGAGCCTACAGCTGCCCCTTACTTCATTGATAAAGTGAAAAAGGGAAAAAGCGTTACGTTTAAACATGTTGGTGAAGATTGGTGGGGTTACAACAATCGTTATTACAAAAATCGTTACAACGTAAACAAAGTGCGTATTACCGTCATCCGCGATCAAGACATCGCGATGAAACATTTTGAAAAAGGGAACCTAGATTACTTTGAGATGGTTCTGCCGAATCTTTGGCACGATAAAACGGGCAGTGATGGTTATAAAAAAGGTTACATCCAAAAATACTGGGGCTTCAATCAGTCACCTCAAGGTGCGGGTGGTTTATGGATGAATACCGCCATGCCGATGTTAGATAACCTAGAAGTGCGTAAGGGCATTATGGCGGCAACAGACTATGATGGCATGATCGAAAATATCATGCGAGGGGATTACTCTCGCAAACCTCACGGCCTAGGGTTTGGGCATGGGGAGTATGATAACCCAGACAACACACCACCAAAATTTGATGCAGCAGTTGCGGTAAAACATTTTGAGAATGCGGGCTTTGATAAAGTCGGTTCAGATGGTATCCGCGTCAATGATAAAGGTGAACGTTTAAGTTTTGCCATCACCTATGGGTATAACTTCCTTACACCAAGAGTTGCTTATTTGAAAGAGCAGGCGAAATTGGCGGGGCTTGATTTTACTTTGAATCTTGTCGATGGATCTTCTGCGTTTAAGTACGTATTGGAGAAAAAACACCAGTTAGCTTTCTTGAATATGGGATCAGGTGAAATCCCAGCTTATTGGGAGTACTTTCACTCAGACAATACCAATAAACCTCAAACCAATGCGCATACGAACTACAGTAGCCCTGAGCTTGATAAACTGATAGAAACGTACGATAACGAATTTGATCAGCAGAAACGTTATGAGTTGTCCCGTCAGATCCAGAAGTATGTGGGCGATGCGAACGTGATCGTACCTGGCTATATGGTGCCATATACTCGTTACGCTCATTGGCGTTGGGTCAAGATTGCTGACGATGGTATGACAAAAAATACCGAATGGATTTTGCACCCAATGGACATTGGTAATTTCTGGCTAGATACATCGGTTAAGAAAGAAACAGAAAAAGCAATGAAGAGTGGGAAAGCCTACCCTGAAACAACGGTAATTGACGACCGTTATAAGCTTTCTGCCAATTAGTGAACTCTCTTTCAATTCGTTAGTGAGCACGAAACCAATAGAATTGCTGTTCAACGAATAATTGAAGAATTTACTCATTAAAACGCCCCGAGTCTTAATTGATTTGGGGCGTTTTATTTGACGGTTAAAAGTAGTTAGCTGACCAAGTACGATGCTTCTAGCAGGTAAGTCTTCACATCACCGAGAGCAGAAAACTCTTTATCAATGATCATAAAGCGTTCATCAATAGAGTCACGAGAGATAATTTCTTTAAACGCATTCAACACAATGGCTTCATTTGTTTTGAAAAACAGGTGCACATTTTCTACCTGTATCTTATGGATATGCTCTACTTTGTTTAGAGCAGTGATTAGATCAGAAATAGTAATCGACATTGCAGCTCAAGCGCCTTATCTAAAGACCATGTGGTCAGATGATGGATGTTTTAAATTGCGCGTAGAGTATATGAGTCTTCCTTTTCTAAATATGATTAAGATCAGTGAGTGAGCGCTTCCTGAGCATTTAACGCTCTAAAATTGTTACGCAACATATAGACCTTAAAAATACAACCCGAGCCCTATTAGCATGCCATGTGAGGCTGTATCGTATTCAAAGGTGCCTTCATTGGCGTAATCGACCCAAGTCGATTTGTACGCAAGATTTATATCGGCCCAATCATTCATTCGGTAGCGGAGTCCAATCTGTGTCGCGTAAGTAAAATGGGTGTCTGCACCTAAGCCTGCATCGAGACTCGCATGAAAGCGCCAATTATTCGTGAGGTCATTAAGCCATCTTACGCCCATCAAAAAATCGACCCAGTCGTCTTTAATGTTTAACCTATCGACGAGAATACGATAGTCATTACGATACACTTTGCCTTTGATGTCATTGTCCCACCAACGTAAACCAAACATGTAGTCGATCATTCCGAACGAATACACTTCACGTTGAAACGCTTTTGCTTCAAGCACGCCTTGTCGTACTTCCAAATCTGCACGGTAGGTTACGTTAGGTAATAGACCAGACAAGTTGTTCACATCACCGCTCAAATCCATAAAGCTATAGTCGATGTAGTAGCCCCACTTGTTTTGATATACGCCCTCTAAGCGAGCCATCGCTCCAATATCGATATGGTCCATGATGAACTTAGGATCAACATCCAAACTGGATGAAAAATTACCCATGGTCGCATCACCGTTTATATTGAGTGCCAACATATAGATTTCCACACTGTGTTGCCAAGGGCTTTGTGGTGATGTTGTCTCTGCAGACAAAGCACAGGGAATTGCGGTAAGTGAGGAGATAAGAGCAATGGAGGGGAGATCTATTTTAGTCATATCAACGTCCGTGTGAATGAAAATACTAAATTGATTGCGCATAATTAGCGTAGAGCATAGGCGCAAGGAATTCCAAAACACAGAGGGACAATAGGTTGAGTGATAGGTGATTGGTTGGTGGAAAGAACAAAAACATCGCCCACTCAACTCTTATATATTTTAACTAGAAAGAGCTTCGGTGAGTGGGCGAAAATAATTAGAGTTGTGTTGCGATTTGATCGGTTAGGTTGTTTAACCCGATAGAAAGGGCATCCACTAAAGCATCATAACCTTCATCCTGCAATGGCATATTAATCTTGATAGGAGCGCTACTCTTGGCTTTGCCATTGGCATCAATGAGTAGCCATTCCCCTTCAATTTCCGCGTTACCATCATAACTGCCATTAAACTTGCTAAGTGTCAGTTGCAGTTTATTATCGCTAGTTTGATCAAGAAGGTTATTCACTTCAACAGGCCAATATTGGCTTTGTTTGCCACGTAATTCATTGATCACACGTTGAGTGATTTGTTCAGAAATACTGTGCGCCCACTGATTGTGTTTTGCCTGAATGATTTGGGTTTCTGAAGTACGATAAACAATACCACTATCGGCGAGGTAACTTGCAAGCACTACTGGACGCACGACCAACTGAGGGCGTTGAGCGATCACTGAATCGTTTATTGTTATGGAGCTTGCTTCTGGTAATACATATAGCGCGTTCGAGTTTTCCGGTGCGCTGCTACAGCCTGCTAAAAGAGCAGAAATCAATAAAAGTCCACGTTTCATTATTTTTGCCCTCTAACTGGGATTGGATCATTGATGTCATCTTCACCAAATACCAATGAGTTTGGTTTCTCATTGAGCTGTTTTAATACAGGTTTGAACTCACTCATCACTTGTTCAAGCTCTTGCAGTGTTGATTCCATTTCACTGTACATGGTTGAGTTTGGACCGTAGCCATCCAGTGTTTTTTGCAGTTGCTGTAGGCTTTGGCGAATATCTGCCGGAATTTGTTGTGTGTCGCTTTGATTCAGAAGTTTATCAACGCTACTCGCAACACGCTCTGCAGACGCTAGCGTGCGCTCAGATGTTTTCAATGTCGCATTTAAGGAATCTAACGTCTCTTCCATCGGTAAACGGTTGATCTTGGTTAGGAACTCATTGACTTGTCGCTGAACTTGAGCAAACCCACCTTGTTTGGTTGGGAATACATCTAGTCCTTCAAACTGGCTAGGCACATAAGGTTTTTCTTCAGGATAGAAATCCGTATCAATATACAACGCCCCTGTCAGTAAGTTACCGGTTTTGAGTGTACCTCGTAGCCCTTTTGCAAATTCGCTTTTGAGCTGCTCTTTAAACATTGGCAGTTTGGTTGATGGTAAATCCTCATACACACGACCCAGTTCGATGCGAACCAGTACAGGGATCTTCTTCGCGGAGAAATCTTCTTCTGGCGTTGGCATGCGCATCGGCACTTTCATGACGGTGCCAATACGAAGGCCTCGATACTCAACTGGAGCTTTGCGTTTTAGCCCGCGTACGGATTCTTCAAACATCATGACGAACTGAATGTAGTCGTCGTACATACCCTCTCGAACTTGTTTGACATCGTCGAATAGGCGGAACTGTGTCATGTTTTCGGTGACTTCACTGCCCGTACCTGCACCAGGAATGGTGTCAAAAGTGACACCGCCAGTGATCAAGCTTTCTAATGAACCAAACTTAACTTCAAAACCCTCTGCATTGAGCTGTAAATCAATGCCGGAAGTTAGCCAGAAGTGCGTTTTCGTGCGCACTAGGCTATCGTATGGCTTAAAGATAAACAGTTGATATAAAGCTCTACGTGAGTCGACATCAAAACTGGTTTTTTCAACTCGACCAACAGTAAACCCTTTATAGATGACAGGATCGCCCACGCCGAGTTTACCTGCCTCACGGTGGGTAAGTACCAAACGTAAACCTTCAGCATCAGGCGCTGCCACAGGAGGTATATCAAGGACATTAAAATGCTCTTTTACTATTTTAGAGTTGCCTGGTTGCAGTTGGATATACGCGCCAGAAAGTAGGGTTTCTAAGCCTGAGACACCATCGCGGCCTATACGAGGTTTTACTACCCAAAACATCGAATCTTCACTCAACATTCGTTTCGCGTCTTTGTTCATTTGTGCGGTAGCAATGATGTGATCGTAGTCTTTGCTGAGCTTGACGTCAGTGATCACGCCAACTTTTACATTTAGCGCTTTAATCTCAGTTTTTCCGACTTCGATACCCTCAGCGGTTGGGAGCTTGAGTGTGATCTGTGGTCCAGTACTGGTTACGTATTGGAACAGCATCCAAGCCCCCATCGCTAGCGCAAGAATCGGCACTATCCATATCGCAGAAACCTGCTTTTTAGGCTTTATTTGAGCGGTTGTCTGATTATCGTCACTCATATTTAGCTTTCTCAGTTAAGTTATTCGTTCGTGGTTTCTGCGTATTATGATGAGGTAGTTGCCAAAGCAAACGTGAATCAAAAGTCATGGCAGAAAGCATGGTTAAAATGACTACGGCAGCAAAGGATAGCGCCGCAGGGCCTGGGTAAATCGCCATTAAATTATGCAGCTGAACCAGCGCAACTAATATAGCGACAACAAAAATATCGATCATCGACCAACGGCCAATAAATTCAGTAACGCGATACACCTTAAGGCGGGAGATACTCTCTTCGGGTGGTAAATACTGCGCTTTTTGAGCATTGTAATAGAGCCAAGCTAGCGCCAGCATTTTCGCCATGGGAATAAAAACACTGGCAAAGAAAATGACCATCGCAATCGGGTAAGAGCCAAGGTTCCAAAGCAATACCACCCCTTCCATGATGGTTGAGCCTTCTGATTTCCCGAGGCTAACGGTATACATCATCGGGTATAAGTTAGCAGGGATATAAAAAATGATAGCAGCGAATAATAATGCCCATGCTTTTTGCAAATTATCGCTCGGGTTATAGCGATGAATAGGGCTATGACAACGAATGCATTTTTGGTGCTTTTTGTCAGCGATAGGATTGAGCTGGTGGCAAGTATGGCAACCGATGTGATTGTGGGTATGGTGCGTATCACCCTCTTTGATGTTTGGAACATCGATCACGGGAATAAAGTGGCCCCATAACCAGCTTCGGTCAACCATAGAAATGCATTTTACGACCAATACGGTATAGAGACAAAATGCCCAAAACGAGTTGCCCATCCCGATTTCTGCAAGCGCTGCAATTTTATCAAGCTCACGAGTACGCCAATTAAGAAAACATCCACCATTAGCCATGGCTCGACACGGAAGATAATTCGGCACAGAACGGTGGCCGTACGTTGGTGCTTCTTAGACAACGTGTTTTGGCGAGTTTTTAGGGCTTGGAGATGCAGAAAGAGAATAAGGCTGACGTAAATACCGGGAAGGACCAATACTGTTCCAAGTAGCAGCGCACCGAGCAAGGCATTATGAAATTCAGCCAACATTTTGGCCGCATGCATTAACGTAATTTCTTGCGATAAGCCTTGTACGCTAAATGACATAAAGGGAAATGAAACACTCAAAACCAACATAATCAAACACGCAACAGATACCGCAATGATGCTTTGGTAAGGTTTGGCATTGATTTTTGTCAGTGAATGATTGCAGCGAGGGCAATGTGCTTTTTGCCCTTGATCGATGTCAGGAATGCGGACCACTAAGCCGCACTCTTCACAGGCAATCAGTTGTTGTGAGTTAGGTTGAGTATTCATTCAGTAACTATTTTGAAAGTTAGGCTTTAAGAATACTATTTTTTACAATATGCGCTTGTTTTACTTAGCTATAGCTCTCGGTTACTTGGCTCTCGCTCTGGGTTACTTGGCTCTCGCTCTGGGTTACTTGGGGCTAGCTCTAGGTTATATGGCGATAGCACCGGTTTATTTGGGGTTTGAGCCTACAGATGCACGACGCACAAGGATTGGCATAAAGAGTTTACACTCAGAACGTTCCATTTCTTGACCTGCAACCAACTGTAGGGAAAGTTTCACCGCTTCGTTTGCCATTACTTGAATTGGGTAGCGAATGGTTGTCAACCGAGGGTATATATAACGGGCGATATGACCATCATCAAAGCCAATGACGGACATGTGCTCTGGGATGTTAATGCCATTTTCTTGCAGTAAGGTCATACAACCCGCAGCCATATAGTCGTTGTAGGTGGCGATTGCCGTAACTGGAGTGTTTTTGGCTAGCAAGTTGACAATGGCTTGTTCGCCGCCGGTTTCATCTGGTTCACCATATTCAATGTACTCTTCGCGAATCTCGATGCTGTTGTCGCGAAGCGCATCTAGATAGCCTTCGCGTCTGTCATGAGCATCTTCGATATCATGATTTGAGCAAAGATAACCAATATGTCGATGACCATTACGAATAAGATGCTCCGTCGCGATGTAGGAGCCTTTACGGTTATCGAGAGCAATACAACGAGAAGCCATGTTTGGTACTACTCGGTTGATTACGACTAGGCCGGGAATATCATCTGCGAGTGATGTGAGTTCGGCATCGGTCATGCCCTTACTGTGGACTACTAACGATTCACATTGGCTGTCGAGCAGCATATTAATGGCATTGCGTTCTTTGACCGCATCGTGATAACCACTGCCAATAAGAAGCTGTTTTCCTTGCTCGTTTGCAATGGTGTCGATGGCTTTGACCATGGTGCCAAAAAACGGTGCCGATACGTCGTTAACTAAAACACCAATGGCATTTGAGGATTTGTTCACCAAAGCGCGAGCAGTGGCATTGGGGCGATACCCCAGTTTTGCCATTGCTTCTTTAACAGCAACAATAGCTGCATCACTAGTGTGAGGCGCGTTATTGATCACGCGAGATGCGGTTGCAATGGATACGCCTGCTTCTTTTGCGACGTCTTTGATAGTAGCCATAGGGAGGGAACTCAGGATCTGAAATTTGCTTTATTTAACAATGCAAGGCGGATGAACTCAAACACCCAAGTGAGAATAGTGGCGGTGTATCAAGCTTTTAAAACAAATAGAAGTCGCTTGAACAAAAAATCCCCAAGCCGAAACTTGGGGATAGAACCACACTGACGTGTTGTGGGGTTATTCTGTTTCTTTGGACGCGTTATTGAGCAGGCTTGAATGTCACTCGGTACGCGTATTGATTGTCCGTTAATTGAAATTCTTTGTGTACGCTTGGACTCCAAGAGTCATCACCGCCGACACCCATGTGTTTATGGTCTAGGCGCACATAAATCTTCTCTTCTGCAACCAAATCGTTAGTGTGTTTCGCTGCTGCTAAGTGCTGCTGAGCGTACTGACTCACACCGAACTGGAAGTCACCCGAGACTTCTAACTCATTCACCTTCAACCATTGCGTACCACAGCGTAGACCACTGTCTGTAGGGAAAATGTACGGCGTATGCATTTGCTCAAGTGTCTGTGTGTGTAAGCCGAAACGTGCTGCTGCCAAGCGGTCAGGGTAGTTTTCAAACGGGCCTAAACCTTGCCATGTGATCGGTGCATTTTGCTCATTTAATGGCAGTTCGAACTCCAAACCGATGCGTGGCATTGGTGGTAAATCATCAGCCAGCTTCACATCGACAGCCAATGTCATTTCACCGCTGTTGCTCAGTGTGTGCGTCCAAGTGGTGATCGCTTGTACTTCACCATTAAAATGGTAAGCGAAGGTCGAGGTCACTTTCACTGCATGCGTCAGGATTTCACTGTGGCAAGCGACACATTGACGCTCCCATTGGCCGATCCCCGCCATGTCCCAACGACACATCCAAGCGTTTGGATCGACATTGTCGATTTCGCTGACGCCGATGTCGTTATCCAGTGGTGCACGGAAGAAGTTGTCTTGTGGTGCCGCAAGCATTTGCGTTTTGCCATCAACATGCCAGTCGGTCATCAAGCCAGTTTGTCTATCCCAACGCCATTGATGTTTTTCATCCAAGCTAGACACCAAAATGGTGTTGTCTTGCTGCGTTAGCATTGGGGCTGGTTGCATTTCCAATACTGGAAGAACAAGGCCTACTGTATTACGTAGCGCCATTTGCTCAGAAGCGACGACGTGCTCAGCTTCCGCCCAAGGTGTTGCAGCAATCAGAGTAATGTCGGTATTTAAGTGGTATTGCGCCTGCGCTTTTGGAGCGAAGTTAAGGGCAATCTCAATACTTGCTTGGCTGTCCGCTTCTACGTTAAGTGCGAACGAACCCGTTTGGATGACTTTGCCATCTTCTAGTAGTGACCAGTTCAATTGCTCATTATCGGTCGCGCGGAACAAGTTCTCGTTAGTCACTAACAGTGTACAAGCGTCTTTGGTTTGCTCTTGTAGTGACACAGTGATCATGCGTTGGCAGTATTTTGCTTCTTCCAACGTTGGATGAACCGTGCGATCTGGGAAGATCAAACCGTTGATGCAGAACTGACGGTCATTGATTTCATCACCAAAGTCGCCGCCGTAGGCCCAGAAGTGTTGACCGTTCTGATCCCATTGGCTCAAGCCTTGATCCACCCAATCCCAAATAAAGCCGCCTTGTAGGCGAGGGTAATCGCGGAACGCATCCCAGTAATCATTAAAGCTACCCAGACTGTTGCCCATTGCGTGTGCGTATTCACACAAAATCAAAGGGCGAGTTTCATTTGGCAACGACACCCATTTCTTGATTGCCCATTTAGGCACAGCTTCGTCTTCAATGACCGTATTCACGCGCGCGTACATTGGCGCAATGATGTCGGTTGCTGTGGTGTTTGAACCGCCGCCTTCGTACTGTACTGGGCGAGAAGGATCGTAGTTTTTAGACCAAGCGTACATGGCATTATGGTTGCTGCCGTGACCGGATTCGTTACCTAAAGACCAGATGATGATCGAAGGGTGGTTCTTATCGCGCATCACCATTTGGGTGTAGCGGCTCATGTAAGCGTGTGCCCATTGTGGATCGCTCGATAGGCGGTTCATTGGCTGCATGCCATGCGTTTCGATGTTCGCTTCATCGCACACGTACAAGCCGTATTGGTCACACAGTTCGTACCAACGAGGATGGTTCGGGTAGTGCGCTGTACGTACCGCATTGAAGTTGTATTGTTTCATCAAGCAGATGTCGCGGATCATGTCTTCTTCCGTCATCACATGACCAAGCTCTGGGTGATGTTCGTGACGGTTCACGCCGCGGATCAGCAAAGGCTTACCGTTTAGCTTCAATTGGCCATCGGTGATTTCGACTTTACGGAAGCCCACAGGGTACGCTTCGCTTTCTAAGTGCGTGCCATTTTCATCCAATAGTGAAACGACTAAGCGGTAAAGGTTCGGGGTTTCCGCCGTCCATTTCTTTGGCTCGCGCACGTGCAACGTTTGAAAAACTACGTCATCCCATGTGCCACGTTCGTCAATGCGACGGTTGTGCGGACGGTCGATACGTGGCTCTGTCACAGCTTGTTCACCGTCAAACAGCTGCACTTGAACTTGGTAGGTGTCAGGCGCAGAAATCGAAGTCACAACCGACAGATAACCATCGCGGTAACACGCGTCTAAATCAGGCGTGATGAACACATCTTCAATGCAGTGCTGTGGCTTAGACAGCAAAGTCACGTCGCGGAAGATACCGCTTAGCCACCACATATCTTGGTCTTCTAGGTAGCTGCCATCACACCAGCGAATGACCATTACCGCTAAGCTGTTTTCACCCGCGACAAGGTAAGGCGTTAGGTCGAATTCAGATGGTAGGCGACTGTCTTGACTGTAGCCGACCCAAGAGCCATTACACCAAAGGTGGAAAGCGGAGTTCACACCATCAAAGATAATGCGTTGTGTGTTCGCAAGGTCTACTTGTGAAAGTAACACGGTAGTGCGGTAGCAACCCGTAGGGTTATCACTTGGTACAAATGGTGGGTTCACTTCAAACGGGTACTTTACGTTGGCGTAGATAGGCTTATCGTAACCTTGAAGTTGCCAGTTAGATGGAACAGTAATGTCATCCCAGTTGGTGTCGTTGAATTGCGTTTCAATGAACTCACCATCAACTTGCTCTGGTGCATCAAACAGTTTGAATTTCCATTGTCCGTTCAGCAATTTTCGCTGAGCATGAACACCATCGCGTGCATGGTCAATATTGCGGAAGCTGGAAAGAGGGCTGTGAGCCTTAAGGCAGTGAATGTTCACTGATTGTGGGTTTTCCCAGTCGCGTCTTTGGAGAATGTCTGAAAATGCCTTCATGGTGTTCCTACTTAACTTTTTGTTTCTAATTTTGTTTCGCTCCCGCAATAGGTGCAGAAGCGAGTGAGTCTGCATTTTTGTCGTGAAGCGTTATTTCGCTAATTGCTTCACGAGATAATCATTCGCTTGAGTAAAGCCTTGCTGTTCCGCTTGATTCGCAATCTCAGCAGCTTGTTTTACATCGTTATCTTTGAGTGCTGTATCGATTTGAGATTGATACAACGACCATTCGTCTTGCGTTTCTGACGATGCAACCGGCATTAACTCTGTCTTGGTTGTTTCATTGGATTGTGTGCCCAGTTCAGCCAACAGTGTTAGCACGGCATTGTTGTTGGAGGCACTTACCGTCACGTCGATAACACCAAAAGGTTGGTATTTCGCCTTGAGGGGAAGTTGTTTATTGCCAATGACGTTTTGCGATTCAGCGTAAACTTCTTCTTGGCGCTTACGGTTTAGTTCCGCGCCTAATAGTGATGGATCTGAAGCAATCACGATGTACTTCGCACCGTTGAGTTGCGGGTTTATTGTTACCACTTTCTCGATACGCTCCAAGCCGCGCATGCCCGTTGTGTGGTAGTTGAATTCTTTTGCGGAGTAATCGGATAAAATCTGCCATTTCGCGTCATAAATAAGAACGTTCGCAGCAAATAGCGCGTTATTATCAACATAAGAGCGCACTAAGAATGAAAATGGCGCATTAGACGAAATCTGGTAGGTCATCACTGGCAGTGCTTGTGATGATGCGGAATCTGAAGAAAGTAAAACCGCGCGGCTTACGCTTGGCAAATCCGCATCCATGACCATTTGCTGGTGGAATGGAACCGATAGGGCAGTCAGAGGCAAAGACGCCAATGTTGAGCAGCAAGCTTGATTGCTCAAATCGGTATTGAACGCTTGTTCTGGTAAGCCACTGCATGCTGTTAGAGACAGTGCAATAAATAAAGTAGCGAGCGGTTTTAGTTTCATCTGTTTTGTCCTGTTTGGGGGGAGCACGTCGCTCTCCCCATTGGGTTCAAAAATAGTAGCCGGATTGGGTTACCACCATGTTTCGACGTTAAAGCCGAAAGTTACTTCGTCTACATTTTTTGCATTGATACTTTGTGCCTGACCATAGGTTTTAGAACCACGGTTCCACTCGTCGGTTTTTTCTGAGTAGGTTGCGAATAGACGAATGGATGGACGAGCCCAAACCCCTTTACCAGCTTGAAACATTTGTGCCACGGTCACTTTGTACATGTCATTAGTACCTGCGCCGTTTTGTGCTTCAACCGATTCGTAACCAACTTCTAGTGCGGTTGCCATGTATTCGGTCCAGCTGTATTGAGGGCGAGCACCAACGCTGAACCATTTATCACCATCGTTGTTATCAAGATTTTTGTCTTGGTACGCGATGGAATACATCACTTGGAAATCTTCATTCACGTTCAGATCGCCAGAGTTGAAGATTCGCCAGCTGTAACCATCATGCTCAACACCTGTGCTGTACTTGCGATTAGAGCCACCTTCAGCACTCATCAGGCCGCCAGCCAGCGCATCAGTTCCATATTGGAAAGCGAACGTATTTGAACCGTAGTCCCAAGCTTGGCGGTAAAGCGCTGAGAGCATAGCGCCAGACGTGGTGATGTCGCTTTGGTCATAGCTAGAGTTTTGAGTGAAAACGTAGTTCAAGCCAACGGTTAGATCCGCGCTGTCGCTCAGTTCAATGTCGCTTAGTCGAGCATCAATGTTATGAAGCGTACGGTCATCAGCGCTGGATTTTGGTGCCATCCACGCAATATGACCTTTTGCAAAGCCAAGATCCCAGTTTTCAATACCGATACCTGTGCTTGAGGTATCCCAGTATTTGATATCGATCATGTGAACTTCATGACGACGGTAAAAACGTTCACCAGCCCAAATCGTGGCATCTGCTTGACCATCGAACAGACCGTGACCCGCAGACCACATTTGAATAAGGCTGACATCACCCCAGCTTTCACCACTGCCAAGGTATAATGTTGTATCAAAGTAGGCCTCGCCTTGCTGCCAAACGTCCGCTTTTACGCCTGCTTCCCACCAGTTCAACTCATTACCAAGACGATAGTTGCCATAACCTTGGGTTGCACGAATCACGTCATTACGTTCACCTTTTCCGGTACCCTGAATGTCGTTTTTGTCATCGCCTTTTTTCGTGTTGTGATCTTTATTGTTGGTATAGATATTGCCCCACTTGGCGTAGCCAAAGTACGTTACGTTTTCCACTGCTGCGATCCCAGCAAGAGGGGCTAAGGCTAGGTTAACCCAAGCGCTCTTACAAGCGTCTTTTGTTTCATGAAGTGTCTCCATTTTATTTTATTTATGGATTTATTTTTGTATTTGAGTCCTAACTCGCTGCGCAGTGTAAATAAACTCTGGAAACGTTTTCATGATGAGGTTGGCATTTTTAGTCTATTGATGGGTTTATGACTATTTTGTGTGATTTTGATCTCTTTAATTTTGCTCATTAGGCAAATATTAAGCTCAATCTTTAAGCTGGCTGTCTGGAATCGTTTTCTTGGCCTGGGGTGTATGTGGATAAAAAGTTGGCGGGTGGTGAGCTAGGAAAATAGTAAAGATGGTTTTAAGGCGTTGTATTTGATTATTTATATTGAGGTTGTGAAAAGTTGGAGGAGGAAAGATAGCCCAACTGAAGTCAATTGGGCGTGTGAGACAAAGAAGTCTATACAGCAAGTGTTTGTGGCTGTTGAGCTCACGGCAATCGCTAGTATCGTCAAGCTGGGATTATGAGTTAGGACCCAAGAGAGACACTCCACAGGAATCTCGAAGTCCTAAGAATACGGTGGTCGGTTAACCACTGCAAGGGGCGAACGGGCTAAGTGAGTGTTATGTAGGCAAATGAAATCGTGCATTAATAAAGAAGAGTGAGTAGACGGTGAAATTCTATGGATTTATTGATGTTTTGTAGTTTTAGATTGTTGAATTATATCTTTATTTTTTGCTTCTATGTTTTGGTCTGGGCTGGGTCTAGATTGGGGCTCTGCTTTTAGTCATCTGTAAAAACGCAAATGAAATGACGGTTTGAAGTGAAACATAAGACAAGAACAACAATAGTACACTAATTAACAGTTTTGAAATTAGATTGTAAACGTTTCCATGAATTTGGTATGGGTCACAGATTATTTTGTTTTTCATTATGATGCGACGTAATTTCCAGTTCCAAGGTAAGACAAGATGATGGATAAAGCATTGATTGAGCTAGCAGGTCAGCAGACGCAATTGATTGTAGAGTTAGGTGAGTACGCCGAGATCCTACATTGGGGACAAAAAGTCAGTGGTGATCTTGAACATTACCGCCTAGCTCTGCAACGCCCTGTGCCATACGGACGGCTAGATGCAGACGTTTCAATGACTCTGCACCCTGAGCTTGGTCGCGGTGTGTTTAGTAGCCCTGGCGTAGAGGGGCATCGTAACGGACAAGATTGGGCGCCAGTGTTTGTTATCACGGATATTCAACAGACCAAAGATAGCTTAGTGATTGCAAGCGAAGACACTATTGCAGGCTTACACTTAACGACAGAGCTCAAGCTAGATGCACACGATGTTGTGAAAACTCGTCATACATTGACTAACGTCAAATCGGGCGTTTACCAAGTCAACCGTCTTGCCAATACCTTACCTTTACCCGCTCGTGCAAATGAGCTGATGACATACTACGGCCGTTGGGTGCACGAGTTCCAAACTGTTCGCCAGCCTTTATTGCAAGGCGGTTACCAACAAGAAAACCGCCGTGGACGTACCTCACATGAGCATTATCCTGCGCTTGTTGTTGGTACAACAAATTTCGATGAAATGAGCGGTGATGTGTGGGGCTTCCATTTTGCATGGAGTGGTAATCACAGATTGCGTGTGGATGTAAAAGCGGATGGCCGTCGATACATGCAAGCGGAAGTCATCTATTTGCCAGGAGAAGTTGCGCTGAACGAGGGGGAAAGCGTAACCACTCCATGGCTGTATGCGAGTCACAGTCATACTGGCCTTAATGGTATGAGTCATCATTTCCACTCTCATGTACGCGAAACGATTTTACCGAGTGATTTCACGGACAAACCTCGCCCGATCCACCTCAATACGTGGGAAGGCATCTACTTCGACCACGATCCAGAATACATCATGTCGATGGCAACTCAGTCGGCGGAGATGGGGGTTGAACGCTTTATCATTGATGATGGTTGGTTCAAAGGGCGCAACGGTGACAAAGCTGGGCTAGGGGATTGGTTCCTATGTGAAACTAAGTATCCAAATGGTTTGCAGCCGATAGTTGAGCACGTGAATAAACACGGTATGGAATTCGGTCTGTGGTTCGAGCCAGAGATGATCAATAAAGATTCGGATTTATACCGTACTCATCCAGAATGGTTGTTAGCCGTTGACGGTTACGAGCAGCCAACAGGCCGCAATCAATATGTGATTAATCTGCAAAACGACGATGCGTTTAACTTCTTGTTTGAGCGCTTGGATCATTTCTTATCGACTTACAACATCGCCTACATCAAGTGGGATATGAACCGTGAAGTTGTACAGCCAGCTCACCTCGGTCATGCTGCGGCGCACAACCAGACTCAACGCTACTATGACCTAGTGGATAAAGTTCGTGAAAAACACCCGAATGTAGAGATCGAATCTTGCGCCGCTGGTGGTGGTCGTATTGATTTTGAGGTTCTGAAACGCACGCATCGATTCTGGGCTTCGGACAACAATGACGCACTCGAGCGTCAAACCATTCAGCGTGGTATGAGCTATTTCTTCCCGCCAGAGGTCATGGGCAGTCACATTGGAGCAAGCCATTGTCACAGCACAAGGCGTCGCCACAGCATTGAATTCAGAGGTCTGACGGCACTGTTTGGTCACATGGGCATTGAGCTTGATCCGGTGAAAGAAGATCAAGCAGAAAAGCAAGGTTTTGAGCGCTATATCAAGCTGCATAAAATGCTGCGACCACTGTTGCATAGCGGTCGAACATGGCGTGTGCCAACTGACGATAAAGCACATCAAATTCATGCGGTTGTCTCAAACGATCAATCGGAAGCAGTGGTGATGATTGCGCAGCTTGCGATGCCAACTAATTCGCTAAGTGGCCACTTGCGATTACCGGGGTTAGATCCAAAGGCGACATATAGCGTGTCCGTTTTAGATAAACCATCGAATTACGATGATATCGTTAATTATCAGCCACCTTGGACTGAATCGGGTTGCGAACTGTCAGGAGCTTGGTGTGAAGAAGTGGGATTAACTATGCCAATTCTTGATGCAGAAAGTGCAATGTTAGTGAAGTTTGAGCGTATTAGTTAACACTTTTCACTAAACTTCGCGATATTAGCGACATATCGATTATAAATCGTCAACGTATGCCGTGCATCCTATAAGGTTGTACGGCTTTTGCGTTGTATTTTTATCAGTTAAATTGAAATCGTTTTCAGTGTCTAAATTATTAAGTTGATGATAAATAGCTAGTTTTATTAGGTTTGGTCACATTGTTTGTCTGAAATATTGTTCGATGTCTCATTTTAAAAACTTCCCTGTAAACGTTTCCATAAAGTGGTAATGGATCACAGTAACAAAAGTGGCAGGTCAGTAGCATTAGCATCGAAATATAAATAAAAGACGTCGACGTTATGAATTCTAGTTAGGGGAATGAATAGCAGTACGACACTAAGGAACGATTATGTCTGATAAAATTACGCTACAAACCAAGCTGTCTTACGGTCTTGGCGCACTCGGTAAAGACTTTGCCTGTGCACCTATCTACATCTTCTTAATGTTCTACTTCACTGACGTAGCCGGCTTGTCTGCTGCTTTCGTTGGTACCATCTTCTTAGCCGCTCGTATTATTGATGCGATTACTGACCCAATGATGGGTGTGATCGTGGACAACACGCGCTCAAAATTCGGTAAATTCCGCCCTTGGATTGTGATTGGTACGTTATTAAACGCAGTAGTACTGGTTGGCCTTTTCAGTACTCACATGTTTGAAGGTACTACGCTTTACATCTACGCAGCAGCGGCATACATCCTTTGGGGTCTAACGTACACCATTATGGATATCCCTTACTGGTCAATGATTCCGGCGCTATCAAGCTCTCGCCAAGAACGTGAAAAGCTGGTGGTATGGCCACGTTTGTTCGCGAGCCTAGCATGGTTTGTAACTGGTACTTACGGTCTGCACATCGTGGGCGAGCTTGGTAACGGCAACCAAGGCGACGGTTTCTTCAATGTTGCGATGCTTATTGCGGTTCTGTTTGTAATGAGCGCATTCTTGATTGCTCGTAACGTAAAAGAGAAAGCGGCACCAGCTAACGCAAAACCAGTAGAGAAATTCAGCTTCAAAGACGTTTTAACCATCATCGGTAAAAACGACCAGCTTAAAGCGCTGATCGGCACGGTTCTGTCTTTCCAAATTGCGAACCTATTGGTTGGTGGCTTCGCGATTTACTACTTCTCTTATGCACTGGGTAACGCAGATCTATTCCCAGTTTACATGGCGGTTGCAGGCGCAGCAGAAGTGGCGGGTGTGTTCTTGTTCCCACGTCTTGCAGCATTCCTTCCACGCAAGCTTCTATGGCCTATTGCTTGTGGCTTCCCAATTCTGTCTTGTGTACTTCTACTACTGATGGGCTTCATCGCTCCAGCTAACGCACTAATGATTGGTATGGCGGGTGCGGCAATTAAATTCGGTGTAGGTATCGCGAACGCGCTGCAAACCGTAATGCTGGCTGACGTTGTGGACTACGGTGAGCACAAAACAGGTCGTCGTAGCGAGAGCGTTATCTTCTCAGTACAAACCATGCTTGTGAAATTCGCAGGCGCAGCAGGTGGCTTCATCGTGGGTGTGGGTCTGTCTGTTGTGGGTTATGTGCCAAACGTAGAGCAATCAGCAAGCACCATCATGGGTCTAGAATTTATGATGATTGGTCTGCCAGCGATTATGATGACAATCAGTGGTGTGATTTATCAACGTTACTACCATCTGCACGAAGGCTTCAACAAAGAAGAAGCTGAGCAACAAACTCAAGTTGAAAGCGTACCAGCACAAGCGTAATCGACCGCTTTCACTTAAGTACCTTAAACTCAATTTAGTCACTAAGTTAAAGCGCCTCCAGAGATGGGGGCGTTTTTTTAGATCCAAATTTTATTAGCGAAAGTGGGCACGCTAGGTAATAATTTCAATTGCTTAAGGATGGATTTACCTTTATTAAGGATTGTGATGAAAAAGCGCACCCGCATCTCGTTAAGAACGGTTCTAGGGCTGATGTTTATCTTCTGCACTTTCGTAACCGCTAGTGTGGCGATTACTCTGCAATATCATTTTGCAAGAAAATCAGAGCTTCAGCATACCCTTACTCGATATCAGGCCATCGCCACGGGTGTCTCGGGTTATTTATCTGATCTACAAAACTTAGCGGAGACCGTTGTGCGCAGTGGGGCTCAGTTGGTGTCACTGACGGGGGTAGATACTGCTCAAAAAAGTATTGTTATTCCGCTGTCTAAACTACTGGTTAGAGAGCCGAACATTCACAGCATTTTTGTCGCTAAGGCGAACAATGAGTTCTTCCAGTTAATCAATCTTTCTTCGGAACAAATACGTTCCCGTGTGGAGGCGCAACTCGGAGATAAATGGTTGCTGGTCGTTCATAGTGGAGTGAAAAGAGATCGCCGTAAGGTAAGTATTTACTTTGATGAAAACTTCGTTTCACGCCACGTTTCTGAAGAATTCAGTAACTTTATTCCGACTCAGCGTAGTTGGTTTCAAAGTGCTGATTCTGATGAAATCTATAACACCTCTCCTTATCTCTTTAATACGCTAAAAGTGCCTGGTGAAACTTTTTCAATCAAGGTGCCGGAGTCTGATAGCGTGGTTGGAGTAGACATTCTTCTTTCCTCGTTAGAAGCGCAACTAACCCACCGTTTTGTAGAAAACAAGAAAGTTTCAGAAGCAGAAGCATTTATTTATAAAGCGAATGGACGTTTGATTGCAACCAACAAGATGCTCGATGTTGAAGAACAATTGCCGTCAGTTCTACCATTGAGTTTGTCTGATGAGCAAAGGGCTTTGGTAGCAGCAACGCCTGAGCTTAAAGTCTCCAATCAAAACGATTGGGGGCCAGTTGATTATACCGTCGGTGGACGCCCAAAAGGTTTCTCGATTGATCTGTTCAAGATGATTGCTGAAATGACAGGCTTAAAGTTCAAGTTTGTGAATGGCCGAAGCTGGGATGAACTAGTGAGTGACTTTGGGAAAGGTGATATCGACATCCTTCATTCGATTGCCGATCAAGATGATCTCTCTTATCTCGGCGTCGTTGGTAATCCTCTTTATCATGCGAAATTTGCTTTTCTGACCAAAGAAGAAAACCAACATATCAATACACTTGATCAAGTCAGTAACAGTAAAATCGGTTTGCTGAAAGGGTGGAGTATTCAAGATGATTTGAAAGAAGCTTACCCGGAAATGACGATCATCAGCTATGCCTCATTACATGATGCCATTGATGGGGTGATGAATGGCGATATTGTCGCAGTGCTTGATATTCGACAAATTTTGAACAACAAGGTACGAGAGGCATTTCGTCAGAACTTAGCGATCACTTTGGTTAAGGACTCGAATCTTTCTAGCGCTTTTTACTACTTGATAAATGAGGAACAAAGACCTTTAGTTGAGATCATTAACCTTGCCATTGATGCCATCACTCCTGAACAAAGAAAAGAGTTGCGTGAAAAATGGTTCGAGGGCGAGACGGCACAACCCCCTTATACTTTCACGCCTTACGAAGAGTTGGTCAAATTTGCTCAAGTCCCTAACTTCATTGATTCGGTCCAGAGGGTTACTCTCGATGGTCAAGACAAGTATGTGTTTGTTTCCAAATTAACCTACAAGGAAGAGCGTTATTTTGCGGTGGTGATTCCAGAATCCTATGTAATGGCAGGGGTCAATGAAGCCACCTTATATGCGGTTGGTGCTTCTTTATTTGTGCTTGCGTTGCTAATTCCTGTGGCATGGATGATGGCCAAACCGATTTCGGAGCCCATTAATGCCTTAAGAAAACAAGTAAGATTCGTGAGAGACCGTGAGTATGAAAAAGTGCAGCGTGTGCATTCTCGTATCGAGGAGATTCACCAACTAGGGCTTTCGGTAGTGCGAGGCAGCAACTCACTTAAGGAATTTGAGCAAAGGCAAAATGAGTTCTTTGAGTCTGTGATTCAACTTATCGCCCGAGCGATCGATGAAAAGTCTCCGTACACGGCAGGGCACTGTAACCGTGTTCCTGAGATTGCGTTGATGCTGGTGGAAGAAGCAGAGAAATCAGACCAAGGTGCGTTTGAAGCGTTCACTTTTGAAAATGATGAAGAGCGTCGTGAATTCCGCATTGCCGCTTGGCTCCATGATTGCGGCAAGATCGCCACGCCTGAGTATGTGGTCGATAAAGGCAGTAAGCTAGAAACCAACTACAACCGCATTCACGAAGTGCGCATGCGATTTGAAGTGCTGTGGCGAGATGCGCAGATTCAATACTTACTTAAAAAGCTAAAAGCCTTAGGTATTGAGGAGAAACCGAAGCAAGCACTTGAACAAGAGTTTGCGGAGTTGCAAGAATGGTTTGAGTTTATCGCCAATGCAAACGTGGGTGCAGAGTTTATGTCGGAGCAAGACATTGAACGCCTGCACAAGTTGGCCGAGAAAGAGTGGACGCGTTACTTCGATTGCGGACTAGGTTTATCGCCATTGGAAGAAACACGATATCAACCACAACCAACACCGGCTACGGAGAAGTTACTTTCTGACCGTCCTGAGCATGTAATTGAACGTGAACAGTCGTTTGATCTTGACCCTGAGTTTGGCATCAATATGACGGTGCCAGAGAAACTCTACAACCATGGCGAATTGTATAACTTGGCCGTACAGCGCGGTACGTTGTCAGCAGAAGAACGCTTTAAGATTAATGAGCACATGATCAGTGGGATCAAAATGTTAGAAAGCATACCATTCCCACCAGAACTCGATCGCGTACCTCGCTACGCGACTACGCACCACGAAGCGATGGAAGGTTTTGGTTACCCGAGAGGTTTGATGGGTGAGGAACTATCAATCCCTGAGCGCATTCTGGCAGTTGCAGACATATTTGAAGCGTTAACCGCAGCTGATCGACCTTATAAGAAAGCCAAATCATTGAGTGAGGCAATCAACATTATGTCGAAAATGGCACTCGGTGGGCACATTGATAAAGATGTCTTTAAGCTTTTGCTCACCAGTGGCACTTATTTAAGTTACGCCAAGCGCTACCTACCGGATGAGCTTATCGATGATGTTGATATCGATGGTTATTTAGAGAAGCTATCTTAGCTTTCACAAGCCCGAAGATTGTGCGTAAGAGCCTAAATTCTTACGCACACTTTTACGCGCCAATTATTATGCGAAAACCTCATACATCAAAGTCTTGTTCAAACTTGGTTTTGACAAAGTCGATAAAGGTGCGCAGACGTTTAGGTTGGTAGCGGTCACGGTGAAAAATGGCGGATAGTGGTACGGATGGGATTTCCCATTCCGGCATCACCTTAATTAATTCACCTTTCTCGACTTCCTCGCCACAGTAACTCAGTGGCACACGAATAATTCCGTTACCGTGTAGTGCGCCCATCACAAGTGCGCGGCCGTTCTTACAACGCAGATTGCCTTTCACTATCACATCGCTGTGCTCTTTCGGGTTAGCAACGTTGCGGTAACTCCAGCGAGTGACTGAGCCCGTTAGCGTGCGGTGTTTCGCCAAATCTTTTGGTGTGACGGGTTCGCCATAGGTCTTCACGTATTTCGGGCTTGCAAGCGTGACCATATCAATCATCATCAGCTTGCGTGCGACAAAGCCTGCGTCTTCCAACTCGCCCATGCGAATTGCGACATCGAATTGGTCTTCAATCAAATCAATTCGTGGCGAAGAAAAGTCCAAATCAACCACTACGTTTGGGTATTGCTGCATAAATTCACTCACGTACTTGGCGATGATATCTTCACCAATGTAGCCGCCAACACAATTTACGCGCAGTAAACCTCGAACTTCTTGGGTATCATCCACAGCTGCGATTAAGGCTTGGTCGATATCATGAAGTGCTTTTTCACACTCTTTGTAAAAGCGTTCACCTGCTTGAGTTAACCGCAACGTACGTGTCGTGCGGGTGAGTAGTGTCACGCCCATTTGGGTTTCTAGCCCACTGATTTGTCGAGATACATGAGAACGTGACACCGAAAGAGCTTCAGCAGCTTTAGTGAAATTACCCAGTTGCGCGATCAAAACGAACGAGCGAATGTCAGCAAGGTTTATTTTATTGAGCATGTTGAATGACTTGAAGAAAGAGTAACCTTAAGATTATCACACTTATTCAGTGTTCCTTAAAACAAGAACTCTTGAGCTTTAGTGATGCTCACGTATGATTTCCCATGTTTCCACTGTTATAGAGTTCACAATGCGTTTATCAATTATACGCCATACTGCGTTTCACTTTTTCCTGACGTTAGCACTCACTTTGTTTTCGTTATTCGTGCACGCGCAAATGACGGATACGGGATGGCTTACGAATCCGCAACACCCGCCAGTGCAAACGCGTCTGGTGCTTACAGGGCAGCAAGATCGTCAAGCAAAAACCGTAACGGGATACCTTGATGTCAAACTCAGTGGTGATTGGAAAACCTATTGGCGTTCGCCGGGTGAGGGAGGCGTTGCGCCCTCAATTAAGTGGGACAATTCTCAGAACCTGACGAACGTAGATTGGCAATGGCCTTATCCTAAAAAGTACGAGCTACTTGGTGTCGAGACGTTAGGTTACAAAGGGGATACCGTTTTCCCGATGACGTTCCATGTTGAAGACATGAACAAACCTGTGATGATTGATGCGACCCTGACGTTGTCTTCGTGTACCACGATCTGTGTGCTAACTGATTACCACATTCAACTCGCTTTCATTCCGTCTTATTTGCAAATCAATGAAGACGCGATGTTTACCTATGCGCAAGCTTTGAGTCGTGTACCGCAAGCCTCCCCATTTATTGATGTGACCCAAGCGGTTTGGGATGCCGAGCAATCTAAACTTCAAGTAAAGGTGAACAACACACAAGGTTGGAATGCGCCAGAAATATTGGTTGATGGCGTAGAGGACTTCACTCGAGATTACAGTTTTAAACTTGAGGGAATACAACATGAGGGCAATACCTTAACCGCCAATTACCGAGTAAATTCGTGGCTTGGTAAAGTGAATTTGGCAAATCAAGGCGTTGTGGTTTCTGTTAAAGATAGTAACTTATTGGCGGAGGAGTCCGCATTGGCCAGATCTGGGGTGATTACCGAGGCTTTGCCGAACACCTCGTTATCAAGCATCTTTTTGTTTGCGCTATTGGGTGGTTTGATTCTCAACATTATGCCGTGTGTACTGCCGGTGTTAGGCATGAAACTGAGCAGCATTGTTGCCGCCCAAGGTGTCGAACGTAGCCAAATTCGCACCCAATTTATTGCTTCTTCATTAGGCATTTTGACGTCGTTTTGGATTCTTGCAGGCTTTATTTTGGCCCTTAAACTGACTGGCAACGCAATTGGTTGGGGCGTTCAGTTCCAAAGTCCTTGGTTCCTTGGTGTGATGGTTCTGGTCACTGCGCTATTTGGTACAAACATGTTAGGTTTGTTTGAAATTCGCTTGTCATCTGGTGCGAATACCTGGCTAGCGTCTAAGGGCGACAATTCACTGTTTGGTCACTACGTTCAAGGAATGTTTGCAACCCTATTGGCGACACCATGTTCAGCGCCTTTCCTCGGCACTGCTGTTGCCTTTGCTTTAGGTGCGGATGTGGTCACCTTATTTGCTGTTTTCACTGCATTGGCAATAGGCATGGCTCTACCATGGATTGTCGTCGCTATCTTCCCTAGTATCGCATTGAAACTGCCTAAGCCAGGACAATGGATGAACGTCGTGAAAATCGTGTTTGGTATCATGATGCTGGCAACCAGTGTTTGGTTGTTGTCTCTGTTGGCCAATCACTTACCGATATTCTGGGTAATATTTATTGGCTTAGTTGCGTTTATGTACATCATGGTTTGTGTGAAGCGTGTCTATGGCAATAAAGCGTTGGCGTTATCTGGCAGCGTCTCTTTAATCCTGATTGCTGGTGGCTTAGTGCTGGGCAGTATGACGACTAAGCATTGGGCCACACCATTGCCAGAAGATTTGGCGTGGCAGAAGTTATCAAGTCAAGCTATTGCGGATCACGTGGAAAATGGTCGTGTTGTATTCGTTGATGTGACAGCTGATTGGTGCGTGACCTGTAAAGCCAACAAGATTGGGGTAATCTGGCAAGATCCGGTGTATTCAATGTTGCAAAGCTCAAATGTGGCAACCTTAAAAGGCGATTGGACGCATCCAAATGGTTCCGTTACTGACTTCTTGCGTGCGCATGGTCGTTTTGGCGTGCCGTTTAACATCGTTTATGGCCCTGGTGCCCCTGAGGGGATCCCTTTACCTGTTATTTTAACTGACGAAGTGGTCGTTAAAGCCATCGAACGGGCAAGCAGAGGCGTGACGAAGTGAGTACTGTAAAAAAGCACAAATCGTTCAAGTATTGGTTTAGTCAAGCGTTGCAAATAGTACTCATGGTGACCGTACTGTCTATTGGTATGGATTGGTATCGGACCAAAGACATTCCAAACGAACAAGCACCCCCATTGCGTGTTCTGATGGCCAATGGTGAGTATTTGGATGTCATTGGCAAAAGTTATGATGAACCTATTGTCGTCTATTTTTGGGCAACCTGGTGTGCTGCGTGTAAGTTTGTCAGCCCAAGCGTAAGTTGGTTGAGTGACTACTATGAAGTGGTGGCGGTGTCGGGAGCTTCTGGACCGAAGGAAAGGGTCGAGCAATTTATGCAGGTCAAAGATTATCAGTTTAACAATATCAATGATCCTAATAGCCAAATTATGCGAGATTGGCATATTAGCGTTACGCCAACCATTTATGTGATAAAAGAGGGTGAAGTGAGTTCAATTACTACTGGTGTGACAACACCGATTGGAATACTAACACGGATCTGGATGGCATAATTACGATGTCTAGCACGTCGATTTTTTGCACGCTTTTACAATGTAATCAGTGTGCAAGAGGGCATGACGTGCTAAATTTTTTAATCTTGATTGTGAACTGTCGATAAAGCGAAATAACGTAAGTCTTTGAAATTATAGTACTGTCATGTCAGTGTCACTACGGTCGAATATGACAATAGTACGACAGTCATCCAGACGTCGTTGGAGAGAAAGGATTTTTTCGGCACGCTTGGAGAGTCAAACAAAAATAGGGAAATATGATGCAAACAGGGAAGACGATTTTAACCAGTTACTTCGAGTGGAAAGGGCATGATATTACTGTTCAATGCTCAATGTTAAGTGGAAAAGAATGGGTTTATGTTGATGATGTGTTGGTCTCAGAAAACGCAATTGGCGTTTAAAATCGAGCCATCCGATTAATATTGAGAACGACGATTTAGTGATTCAATTACACATGCACTTATTTGGGGCTGTTGCAGTTTATTTAATACGCGACAAAAAATGTGTAGATGAATACAAATTTGGTATGACTCATCGTCAAGTTCTTAAAGGCATGTCTATCGCTTTTGTCAGCGGGTTGTTTTTTGGATTAGTAGCAACTGCCGTCGCAACATAAGGGGTAGATGGATGCAATTAGACACCTCAAAAATTCGTAACCTTAGACAAAGCCGGGCTTGGACACAGCAGCAATTGGCCGATATCTGTGGCTTGAGTTTGCGTACTATTCAAAGGGTAGAACTGCATGGCAGCGCCTCACTTGAAACTGGACGCTCTCTCGCTTCTGCATTTGAAATAGACTATTCCATGTTATTAGTTGCTGCGCAGGAAGACGGTGCAGGTAGCGATATTGGCCAAGATCCTAGTCCACTACCTAATACGTTAGTTATTGGTGTAGGAACATTTAGTTGTGGCGTCGCCGTTGGCGCACTTGCGATGCTTGTCATTCAATAGAGGTTCGTTTGAACTGTTGGATATGCTCACACTCTAGAATCCATCTGAGTGAAGAAAACACAGAAAGATCCGGGTTTGACACCGAGTCTTTCTGCTTTTCGTTAGTGCAATCTAGAGCTATTTTTATTAGTGAAATCTAGCGTTATTTCAGTTTAGCAAGATAAGCCAACAGTTCTTTTTTGTTGTCACGAACTCGGTATAGAGTGTCCATAATTGGCTGAATTAAATCACTCGCATTTTTGTTATTGGCTTTGTCCGTATTGCGAGACTTGAGCGCGACACCAACCATAAATAGCCCAAACAGGCCTGCACCTAACTCTAGGGTTCGGGTTTGATAGATGAGTGCCCCACATCCTACCGCGACTAATAGCACCAAAAACTTTGACAGTAAGCTTGTTTCACCGTAATCATGTATTGATTCAGGCATTTCCCAACGGCCTTTACTGATGTTGTAGTAGTACTCACTATATGTTCGATACCTATCATTTTTCTGACGACGAGAGTAGCCAATCAACAGGTAGTCACCCACCTCAGTGTGCGCCATTAAAGAGTCAGGTAGCCATTGTTCAAAAATCTCGCCGGTTTCATCCTCTACGGTAAGTTTCCCGGATAGTTTAGAATCGCGAACACGATGTCTAGTGGTTTTCGTGTCGTAAAAACCGTGTTTATCGCGAATCGTGTAGGTTTCAGTGTAGGTTACATCGCTCACATCGGTATTCATGTTGCGGTCTGCAACCTGAACCATATAGCACCAAGCGCTACCATCAAATTTCTCATTTGGACTTAGTGCATGACGGTATATGAATTCCTGTTGGTGAGACTGATAAAACTCTTTCATTTTATCTAGGCGCATTTCACGAATACTTTTTCTAGAGGATTCTTTGGGTTGAGGTTCCTCTACAAGCAGTTGCGACTCTTTGGTCTCATTCATGCAAGCGACAGAGTCAGGTTCATTCTCTGATGATGGCTGCATATTCTGATGGATAGTTTGACTTGTCCCGCACTGAGGGCAATACTCTAGGTCTAATTGAATACGGTGGTCGCAAGTCCCACAAAAGATATCATCATCACGATTTGTGCGTTCAACCTTATGGAAACCTAGCTGGTATTTACTTATCTCTAAAATTTTTGCCAGGGTTGCGGTAATGCTTTCTTTACGGGCGAACTCTTTTTGGAAAGCAGTAACGTTGCTGTTATATAGAGGCACCATGCAGGCTACGCTAATAAAAATGCCAACTAGAATCGCACCATCACCCATATCTGACATACCAGCCACAATTGCGGTGGCGATAATTGCCAGTATCAGGCCGAGACCGATAAAGCCTCCCATGCGGGGCTTACTGCAGTTATAGTGATTGGTTAGGGTGGATACTTGCCCATCATCATTGTGAAGAATGACGCCAGAAGCGAGCAAGTCATTAGTCACAATCCCTTTTGCTGCATCATCTAATAGGTAGTGTAGATTAATGTCAGTTGGCTCAAGTAAGCTGATGACAGTACCATTTTTTAGATTGTTGAAAGCCTCGTTTTCAGCGTTGATGCTGATCTGTTTGACCTCACCATCGGCATTTTCTAGGGTAATCCACCAATAGGAAAAGGTAATGTTGCCGCCTTTATTACGACGCTTGTAATAGAAACTGTTTTTAGACGACCTGTAAAGGTTTTGGCTTCCGGGCAAGATTGAATTAGGTCATCAAGTAGGTTTGGTTCGATATCCGTTAACGTGAGCAACTTTTTGCTTTCCTCAACTTCCTCTCCGCATTGAGTGCAAAATTTATCCTGAAGATACAGGCCGTTACCGCAATGGTGCATTGGTCATCCTTACTATGAGCCGATAATAAACCGGCGCAGATTAGCTGAATGAAAAATATTTGATGAAAGAATCTAGTATTTGGAGTACGTATTTGTGAGTTACATCAACAATCAACAGTTATATATTCTGCTTCATGTGGATTTGTTAACTTTTTGTATTGAAGTGCAAATACGAGACCGCTAATAAAAATGCGAGTGGTTGTATATTGAGCGAGTAAAAAAATAAAAGTGAGCAATGTGCTCTTAGTCAATTAATGGCATACAAAATAATGTAAAATTCGCCGAATTTTTGAAATTGGAACAGAAAACCCAAAATGAAACGGAATATATGTTGGATTGTACTGTTGTTAGTATTAGCCGGTTGCTCTAGTCCTCCACCTATCCCTTATGAAGCACCTACGTTGTCATTCACGCTCAATTTACCAGATTATGCTGATGAATCAGTAAAGAACAGTGAGTTACAAGATGCACTTGTGCAACGCGGCTTAGTGCTCGATCGCCTTGGTAGAATTGTACCTTTGGACGAGGGTAGTTGCCGTTACCCGATAGCGACTCGTACTGCTTTGCTCAAAGATCTTAAACAGCACCAATTTTCTTCGTTTGGTTACACTCTTGTCTCCTTAAAAAAACAAGGTGATGATTACTTCTTTTTCCCAAACGATAGTCGTTCACAAACACTTGAATCTTTAACTCTTTCTTTTGATAGTGTTTTGTTTGATTTGACGAGCATTGATAAGGGAACCTTAGTTCGAGATTGGACAACTCATTTCGCTTACCTTGACCAAACATTGTTGGTTACTGGCGAGCAGCATAAGCTTTTAAAGAAAAAGCACCTGTCGTTTGCTCCAAGGAATATTTTGATTGTGACTGGTCAACGTGCTTCTACCGTAGGCGAATTGTCGATGCAATTTGTAGATGCGATAGATACGACTCGCTTTTTAGTACTCACGCACGGTGATGTTTTACGAAGCTGCCAAGCGCTGACTCAAGGTACGATGATCAGTACACCCACCGAACCCTACAGCCGAGAAAGTATCAAATCTCAGGTAAAACTTGTTTCATTGTTGCCAGCTGATGCGGATTTTAATCAACTTAAGCAGCAACAGTCTCTACTATCGACTGGGCGCTACCTAACCTATCGAGGTGATATCGCGACTTTAATTGACCGCTGCTCGGCAGGGCAGGGGCAAAGTAACCAAGCGTTGTGCCACTCCAAAGCTGACGATAGCAGTGCACGGAAAAAGAAAGTGATCGTCTTTGGAGGCAAACATGGTGCCTAACCAAAATGTGACCGTAACGAAACCCAGCAAGGGATCCATCCCTATTTTGTTGCTGTTTTTTATCATACTACCTGGCCTACTAGCTTATATGTGGGTTGAGGTGTCGTTGAATACGGTACTTGTTCAGCTTTATGCCTCAGGCCTAGAAACTTTAGTGGGTGAATATGCAGAGTTGGCTGAACATGTTGAGTTGATTGGTCGTATCGTCAGTGGATTTGGTTTGGCGTTAGCGGTCGTAACTGCGATTCCGAAGCACATGCTTGCGTTAAACATGGTGCCATTTTTTGGTGCTTTCAGCCGCCGCTTTGTGGTGTTTATGCTGCTTTGGATCGCATCGGTACCTGCGCTGCGCATCACGGTTGATCAACTTGTCATCTCGACATCGCCAGAAACTAAGCTGGCGGCGGTGCGCTCACTCTTGTTTAAAGAAGTGTTAGATCGCCAAATGGTGGTTTTTGATCGTGCTGAGGCCATGAACTCGATCGTTGCCGATGACGAACGTCGTAAGCTTCTCGTTGCATTATTGCCATCATTGGCTTTGATGTCTTCTGCTGTTGATAGCACGATTGCCGCTCAGACCGAAAATATGATGGTCACTTTGATGGAGCGTGATCAAGAAGCGTATTTTAATAGCAAAATTTTTCCACTCTATAAGCAAGCACGGGCACAATACGATAAAGAGCTAAAACACTATTTGGCAACCCAAAAAGCGATCGCAAAAATTCGCCAGAACTATACCGGTCCAAGTGCGTTTAAGCGTGAGTTTGGTGAGTTGCAACGTAAAATAGATGCACAATTGGCTCAAGAATGGTTGGTTTATCAACAAGGTTTTGATAATGATGCGGAATTTGTTGAACCCTTGGTTAAACGGTATGTAGAAGTATATCGTGGCCAAGTCCAACGCTTGCGTGCGAAAAGCTGTGATTCTAATTGTGTCGATGCATTACGCCAACAGTGGCACGACTATATGCAAAATGAAATAGATTCGGGCCGAATAGCAGGCCTGCGTCTATTGAGTTTAGATGATGAGCCTTGGCTATATAACAAGTATTTAGCCGGTATTACGCGTTCATTTAGAGCTAAACTGCAAGATGCTCGAATCGCTTATCTGGAGCACCGATACCCGTTTGACGATGATCTAGAGCAACATGAATTTGTCGTCCAAGCGGCCATTAAGCAAATCGTGGTGCAAGTTGCTCGGGATCAAGGTTACAAAGTGTCGGCAACGTGGTCACGCACTGATTCAACGCCGATTCGCCGTTCGTTGCAAGAACGTGCTCGTGTGGAAATTGATAAAACATGGCGTCAATATCAAGCTACTAGCAAACTAAAATTTAGCAATCGAAATATGGATAAGGTCGATATTGCTAAGCACAGTAGCACTCGAGCGATGTTCAAGCAGATCTTAAAAGAGCATTACTATAGTAGCTACCAACATACGACAGGGCGCGAACAGCTATTTAAACGTTGGGTGGCATCGCTAGACAACGCAAACTTCGTGCGTATGTTAACCGATGCAACGGCACAATCGGCATTTGCCCCTGGAGGCATGTTCTATCAAATAGGCAGTGATGCGGTTCGTTTATCATTTATCCCGCCAGTGGCAATTACCGCGAGTTTGTTTGCTATCTTCTCCCTGCTTTTCCAGTTTGGTCGTGCGAGTTATCAAAGCAACCGTGTGATGGGCGTCAGTTACTTTAGTGTGATCGGTATCGGGATTGCCTTAATTGGTACAGTCGGAATTAATCATAGAAACTCATACGCAATGGCCATGAATGAGTTTATTGAACAGACGGTTGTACAGACTGCTGAACTGAGCTTGTTGGATAAAGCGACAGCCACATTATTGGGCGGCATCATCGATATTGAAGAGTGGTTATTACATGTGGCTGGTGGCCAAGGGTTAACCGCGCTGTCAGGTATGATTGATACACAGGCACAGAGTGAGCGACCTAACAACATTTACCGTACTTTCGAACAGACTCAACGATTTGACCAGTTGGCTCGAGATTTGGTTGTTATATCAGGCCAAGTCGAGGTCCCTTACGACTTTAACGTCGCTGTCATTAAGCGCGATGAAAGGATGGGATTTTATGCTGGTTTGAATTATGGCAGCGATGGTCAGTTAGAGGAAGTTGCACTACCAAACATCTTGGCCAGTAAAGAGGTGGGCTATCTATTGGATCAGAAATGGTTCCTCAAGCCAAATCCAGCTCAAGATGCTTTGTTGATATTACAAAACTATGACTCAATGGAAGGTTGGAAAGAGATCAAGCAGATGGGGCGAGTGTCTATACGCGAACTCCTTGAACAGCGAGCATTGACCGTGATGCAGCGCTCTAATAATCCTCAAATAAAGCGTATTCATAATACGGATAGAGAGCGCTATAACAGTTTGATTTTTGTTCAGCGTGGTAATGGGAGTGTTTATGAGTGTTTTCAGATGCCGCCATTAACCATTGAAAATTTGTTGCAGATCTCTCGCCAACAAGAAGTTGAGGGCCAGAGCCGATTTAAATGTAGAGGGGATCTGTTTTGATTACAAAATTGAAGCAAGCCATTAAGTCTCATCGCTGGTTGATCATTTCAGCATTAGTGGCTTATGCGGCAGCGACGGGCTTAGTGCAATACCAATCCTACTTGCAGGATCAAACATTGCAGGAACTGCAGCGCACTGCAGAACGAATTAAATTTAAATTGAAATTAGTAGGCATCGAACAATGAGCGAGCAAGCAATATCTGAGCAATTGGCTAGTGAGAATGAAAGCAAGTCGGGTTGGCTATCGATTGATAAGTTAGTTGTGATTATTACCGCGGCCTCCACACTGTACTTTATGCATGCGGAACATCGTGAAAATATGAACAATATTCAGCGCACGACACAAGTTTTGCAGAAGTACGAACGCCAACTTGATCTCGCTATTAGTGCGGATAAAAACGTGCTTGATACTTATCAAACAAACTTAAAAAGTATTGGGTTCGCTTGATCGTGAGCAAAAGCTATTACTTGAACAGCTTGTTGCGATAGACAAACAAACTTCTTCGAAATAGTAATCATCTTTCAAGAAAAACATAATAAGGTCGATATGTTAGGGTCAACAGATGCTAGTATCGACCTTTCTTCTATGCATTATTCGATTTAGAACAAGAATCTGGATCTGAATATCTGGAGCATCATATAGACATTATGCGCCATCCTCACTTACTCCCCGTATCTCGGGATGCTTGAGCAGTGCAATACGAATCCAATGGTGGACCACCCACATCACCATAGCAGTGAGCAACACTGCGATAAATATAGAACTGAAGCGATACAATATAGAGAAGAATGCGTCTTTCTGTTCTGGTACTAATGACGTGGTTAGTGGAACTGAAAGTGCAGACATCGCAGAAAATGCAATTGCGCCTTTCACTTGTCCTTTTGTTAACCAGAGACAAAAGGGGCCCATCGCGATGGTGAACGCAAGCCAGAATAATAATCCGTGACCAAACCAACTTCCTAAGATTAATTGAACTGCCATTCCCGCCATGCAGCCTAAAGCCGTGCCGATAATGCGGATTTTTGCCATTGCCATTGAACCAGCCAGTGTCATTGGCGTAAGGATGATGAGTATCGAAGCCTGTGCAGAAAGGGAGTCGTACAAATCCCCTACTTGGAATACAACAAATGCCGCCATTGCCACCACCCAGCCCATGGCAACTTGGCTAATGTAGTCGATATCGCTTTTCACTGGCGTGGTCATTTCGGTTTGAACCATTTTAGATTCCGGTTCAGGAAACAACCAATACGCGAGCGCGCAAACAAAGATGTTACAAAACGAGATAACCCACAAGTTAACGTTGAATTCTTCAATATCGATAAAGTCGTAGCTAGCAAAGTTGAGCACGATTGAACCCACTAGCAGACCCATGTAACCAAATAAATAGGTTTTTGGGTTCATCATTGCGATGCATTTGAACAGCATCATGATACCAACAGCAGCCAACATCAACGTAGGATGGAACTGAAGGTACTCCAAAATAAACGTGGCTTGTACTGTGCTCCAAACCGCAGAGAACAGCACCATGAGCACCATAGGGAGGCTAAAATGGTCTAAACGGCCAAGCACAAACAGCGGTAGCATGACGGCAAAGAAACCATAAGACCAACCAAACAGCATGCTCAAGGCCAATCCCATCGAACAACCAAACCAAATTCGTAAGGTTTTCATGATCATCACCTAATAGACAAAGTGGAACCAGCTCGCAAGGTAGATCTGTGCTTTAGCCATCAGTTGCCAAAATGGACTGTTGTCTGGGTAGAGCACAATGGTAGCGCGTGAGCCCACAAACAGAGAGGGTGGCAATGCTTCTTGGCTCGTTAGATTTACACGGGTGCGCTGCGCGTCACGAACCCAGCGGTTATTGGCCTCAACTTTGGTCAACGCACCATTTGGTGTCTGCTGCGCAGCTGCCACACCATAGTCTCGGCTGGCTAAATCGAAGTCATAGACCGCACCAGGATTGGCATCAAATGCGACTAACGCATGGTAGGTTTTATCGACACTCGCAACCGATTTTTCACGAAAGTCCGCAGCAACCCACATGGAGCCTGTCGGCACAAATGTCAGCATTGGCATGTTGGTGTTTGCCATGGATCCGACTTCCAACTGTAAGTTGGTTACTACGCCATCACTTGGTGCCAGCACCTCGGTATTAGCAAGATCAAGTTGTGCTTTTTCAATCCCATTTTGTGCGATTCTTACTGCAGTACTCTGACCTTTTTTTGCGCCCAACTGCGCTTCAATCACTTTTAAATTTTGCTGTTCGGCTTTGAGTGCCGAGCGAGAAACTTGGTTTTGTGCAAAAGCATTATCGAGAGTGGACTGAGAGATGACTTTTTGACTCGACAGTTTTTGCAAACGCATGTACTCACGATGTGCATTATTGTAAGTGGCTTGAGCTCGAGTGATGTTGGCAATGGCCGCCTCGCGTTGAGAGTAAAGTGTGGCTTCTTTCTCATACGCGGATTGCAAAGACAACTTAGCTTGTTCAAGAGCAATTTTGTATTTGCGATCGTCGATTTTAAACAAGGCATCGCCTTTGAGGACCGATTGGTTGTTATCAATTAACACCTCGGTGACTTTGCCTGAAACTTCTGGTGCGACTTGGACTACGTAGCCTTGAACGCGCCCTTCTGTGGTAATGGGAGCATGGCGATCAGCAATGATAATGTAGAAAAATAGTACAATGAATAGGACAATAAGTGTTCGCATCCAGTGTTTGAATTTATGATCCGCTGTCATAAGAGATTCCCGAATTTTGATGCTGGCAAGCAAATAATAGAGCGAATTATAGAGAAGTTGATCACATTTCAGTAGAATCGAAATAAGAACATGAATGACCTAAAAGTAGGACAATGAACGTTAGTTTTGATGATCTTTATCTGTTGAGCCAAACCATCGTACATGGCGGCATCAGCGCAGCGGCAGAGGCCAACCAATTGCAACGCTCGAAAGTGAGTCGTCGTTTGCAAGAATTAGAAAGAGCTTTGGGCTGCCAATTGTTGATTCGTACCACGCGAACCATTGAGCTAACAGAGCACGGGAAGCGCCTATTTGAGTTAGTAGGGCAACCGATTGAACATATTCAGCAAGGTTTGAATGTGATGGACGACTATCAGCAGGAACTGACAGGAAAAGTACGGTTAGCTATCCCATCGGCATTGATGAGCTCTGCGGCGTTTAACTCGATCATTAATGAATACACCACGCGTTATCCTGATATGTCGGTGGAGATTGAAAATCACCAAGAGAGTGTTGATCTTAAGCGTCAGGCGTTTGATCTTCAGCTGTTACCGAGTGTGGCGAAAGTCTCTGATGACAGTTACGTGCAGTTTAGTTTATTGCCATATCGAAGCCATTTTGTCGCCTCGAAAGGGTATCTTGATACCCATCCTCCGCTTGAAAGCATAGATGATCTTGAGTATCACCGTTTATTGACCAACCGCTATAACGCAGATTTGTTGGATCCCAAATACCATGTCACTGTGAAATCGGATGATTTGAACCTATTGCGCTTAATGGCGATTGCGGGCAACGGCATCGCTTTTATTCCTCAGGTACATTCTAAGCCCGCGCTAGAAGATGGCCAGCTCGTTGAAGTGCTGCCAGAGTACTCACATTTGCAACAACATCTGACGTTGATCTATCCGTCTAATCTTTTTTTACCAAATAAAGTGAAAGCTTTGATTGAGCTATTTCGAGAAAAATTCCAATAGCGTGAGCGAACAATGACTTTGCATGATTGGTTTATTAGGTTAAAGGGAGATTTTGATACATTGTCTCTATCTCTCATGGGCCTTTCATGGGCGCGTTTCATAGGATGTAAGTATGCTGTCGAAAAACACCACCGGTTTAATTGTTGTCGATGTGCAAGGTAAGCTTGCTAGCTTAATGCACGAAAGCGAGGCCTTGATTGAAAATATCACTAAGTTGGTAAAAGGGGCGAAAGCACTGGATTTACCCATCGTTTGGCTAGAACAAAATCCTGAGCGTTTGGGGCCAACGGTAGAGCCTATTCGTGAAGTGTTGGCAACCGACCATCTAGCAATCGCGAAGTACACGTTTGATGGCTGCAAAGCGTCCACGTTTAAACTTGCGGTAGAGAATACCAACGTCGACACATGGTTGGTGTGCGGGATTGAAGCGCATATTTGTGTGTATCAGACTGCGGTTTCGCTGCGCCAAATGGGTTTCCGAGTAGAGCTAGTAACGGATGGGATCTCTTCTCGAACGGCTGCGAACAAAGCACTAGCATTGGCAAAACTGACCGCAAGTGGTGTTGGTTTAACTGGCGTAGAAATGTGCTTGTATGAAATGGTCGAAGATTGTCGTGCGCCAGAATTCAAAGAGATTTTGACGCTAATTAAATAGTTGAAGTTAGGGTCTGCTTATCTTTCTTTGTAATAATCAGCTCGAAAGGTCAACAGACCTCAGTTAACGGATTTCAGTTAGCCAATAGCTCTTAGTTAGTCGAACTCACGCTGATATCTTGGCAGCATCGATTCGTTGCCAAGTAACCCGCCTTGATGAATGTAGATGAGGGTTTTGTCTTCGTTCTCCGCTAGCCATGGTTGCAAACATTGCCACATATAAGGGTCATAAAGCAGGTCGAATTCAATATGAGTTTGATCATGCAATGCTTGCCATGTTTCGTAATCACCTTGATATAAACGACCAAAATGATGCTTGTCGCGCACAGCCAGAATGGTTGGGTGGTTTTCCTGTTCGAGCATATTGAATTGTTCGGTTAGGTAGTTTGAATCCCCAACGCAAGCACAGGTGAGCACTTCTATATCATGAGGTTTGAGATGCTTACTTAAATACAGTGCCGTCGTCCCTGTACCTGATGGTAATGCCACCACAAACTGTTTGTTGCCCTCTAACCGTGTCCAGTCAAGGATCTCCATAGCGAGTCGCTTTACGCCGGCTTCAGAAATACTGGCTCGTCCACCCTCTGGTATGAATAGTGTTGTTTCATCAAGTCCACGAACCTGTTTGATGTATTCACTTGGGTGAAGCTTGGACTCGACCTCTTGCATCGCAGTGATTTGCATCCCTAGATCAACGGCGCCACGATAGTTACCTAAGGGGAATTGCTTCAACCATGATGGGATGTGTTGAACATAAAACTCAAACTGCCAGCCTTTAATTTGTGCTAGAGCAGCCAGAGAATACATGGCATTCGATTGAGCGGAACCATAGCTGATCACGGTGCGAATGTTGCTATTCTGTTCTTCCAATAACGCCATAAACTTTCGCGCTTTGTTCCCAGAAAAATGAGAATGCAGCATGTCATCACGTTTGATGAAGAAGGTGTGGCCATTATAGCAATGCTGAGTGATTGGGCTTTCAGAGAGTTTCATGCGACTACTGACGTGCTTACCACGTGACCTTTTGGTTGAGAGGGCACGTAGTGTAACGTCAATAAAGACAGATAAAAGCCACTACTTCTGCATTTTAGTTTCTTCTTGTTACGTTAAACCTGTTTGTACTCCTAGTGCTTAAATTATAGAAAGCTCAGTATTTCTGTTGCTTCTCTGTTGCTTCTCTGTTCTCGCTTTTCTAGTTTAAGCCACGTAAACTGCGCGCCTCAATTCAGACAATAGGAAAGCTTAGGTTTGCAAACTCTAGAACAACTAAAATCAGGGCAATTATTAGGAATCAAACAACTCAAGTTAGCTGAGGGGCTAACGGATTTTCCTATGGAGATTATAGAGCTTGCAGACACACTGGAAGTGTTAGACTTATCGGGTAACTCGCTTTCGGAGCTTCCTGAAGCACTGGAAAAGCTGACGAAGCTAAAAATCATCTTTGCTTCTAACAACCGATTCACGCATCTGCCAGATGTGTTGGGAAAATTGCCAAATCTTGAGATGGTCGGGTTTAAAACCAACAAAATTAAAACAGTAAGTGAAGCGTCACTTCCTGCTCAGTTACGTTGGTTAATTTTGACTGATAATGAAATTGAAACACTTCCAAATAGCTTAGGTGAAAGGCCGAGATTGCAAAAGCTAGCGCTAGCAGGAAACCAAATAAAGCAACTGCCAAGCAGCATGAAAAACTTGGTTAACTTGGAGTTAATTCGCCTCTCTGCCAACCAACTTGAATGTTTCCCCAATGTATTGACGCAGCTACCAAAGCTGGCGTGGTGTGCTTTCGCAGGGAATCCTTTTTGTCTGCATCCCTCTTCGTTAGACAGTGTGCCTAAAGTCTCGAAGAGCAGCTATTCACTCAATCACGTGCTAGGGCAAGGGGCGAGTGGGGTGATCTCTCATGCCAATTGGCTGGATTTGGATTACGATTTTCCAAATGAAGTTGCTGTGAAAGTATTCAAAGGTGAAGTGACCAGTGATGGTTTTCCTCAGGATGAGCTCGAAGCCTGTTTACAGGCGGGGCAGCATAACAACTTGGTGAAGTCGATTGCACAACTTGATGACGTTACTGAGCTTGCGTTGGTGATGGAGCTTATTCCAGACAGCTACTACAACTTAGGCTTGCCACCAACACTAGATACCTGCACAAGAGATACTTTTCCTGCAGGCTTCTCACTGACAATTAAGCAGATTACTCTAATCGTTGAACAGATGATTGATGTGTTTCACCACTTGCACGACAACAAAGTGTGTCATGGCGACTTGTATGCGCACAATACTTTGGTTAATGCGCAGGGTCAGATGATATTTGGCGACTTTGGTGCGGCAAGTATTTATGGTTATTTATCACAGGAGCAGCAAACGGCAATCAGAACGATTGAATCTCGCGCGTTACGATTTTTCATTGATGATTTGTTGTCTGTTTGTGAGCAATCGGAAGTAGGGTGTCATGAATATCAACGCCTAGCAGAACTGCACATTTAGAACAAAAGAAAGCTAGAACGAAATAAAACTAGAACAAAATAAAACTAGAGCGAATAAAACGTCATATCTATATTCTTGAGGCCTTGGTCTGCGACAATTTTAACGTTTGTCAGGCACAAATCGAGACCTCATGTATTTATGGCAAGATCGCTTCGGTTACGCTTGATGTTCCGAAGCGATTTTAATCACAGCCTCACAGCCGCCTTTTGGGTGTGTAGCGATTTTAAATTGCCAGCCATATCGTTGACATAAGTCATCGACAATCATTAACCCTAAGCCATGACCATCGGAGTGGGGAATATCAGAAAGCCCATCGCCTTGATCTCGAACTGAAATTTGCTTATCGTCCATGTGGACGTGAATAGCACCGGATGGTGTTGCCGCGATGCCATTACGGACAAGGTTACCTAAAATAATAGTCAGCACAGCATTGGTTGCTCGCGTTGTCGGATGGCCATCGATTTGTATATCAAAATCAAGGTTCTTTTCATCGGCTTGCGCTTGGCTTTGCGCAATGATTTGTTTGATCTCTTGTTCAGTGATACTTCGTTTTGGTGAATCATCCGTGTTGCGCTCATAACGAACTAAGCCAAGTAGTGCATCAACCATGGTCGACATTTGTTGTGTTGCACCTTGTATACGATGAACTTGTCGTGATTGAAAATCCGTATTGGCACCTCTTGCTAGCATACTACTTGAGCCTTTCATGACGGTCAGTGGTGTGCGTAACTCATGACTGGCATAGCGAGCAAAGGCTTGTTCTCGTTTGATGACCTGGTTGATTTTATGCCTGTACTCATTGAGCTCCGTTGCCAGTGCTTGAAATTCCTTAGCGGAGCCCTCTGGCACACTAAAAGTTTGCGTTGGGTCACCTTGGTGCTGATCCAATTGATTTTTAAGCGAGTTAACGGGTTCGATTAAGCGTTGAGAAAGCTTGAGTAATAGATTGCCGAATAAAAAAATCAGCACCGCCACCACAGAAAGCACCATGGCGACCACCATAATGAATTCTTCAGACGTAATTTCGACTTCATCGATAAGTGAGATAAGAATGATGGGATGCTCTTTACCTTGGTAAGTGTAAGTACTCATATAGATCATTCTTGAATACCGTTCATCCCCAACTTCATCAAGAAAGTGTTTTTTGCCAATGAGGTACGATTGGTACTCTTTTGGGACTAACGCGACATCATTATAGGCGATGGTCAATAAATCGAGTTTAAGACTGCCTTGATCGGGATAAGCTTGAAAATGTTCTATGGCTTCTTTTTTGTCGATCATGATGCGGCGTTCACCGACTCGATCTTCCGACCAAAGCAGCGAGCCTGTGATGATACAAAAACAGAAAATACCAATGACAACCGAGACTAGAGAGAAAAACAGCGCAAGGCGACCCGTCATACTTTGCGTGCTTTGTGAACTCGATAGTAATCGGTGAATCATGCCCCAGACTCCAAACGGAAACCCACTTTAGGGATGGTCATCAGTAAGTGTTTTCGAACGGTTTGTCTAATTGATTACGTAGTTGATAGATATGGCTACGCAATACGTCATTATTTGGCTCGTTTTCTTGCCACAGGCGAAACGCCACTTCTTCACGGGTAACCAGATCGGGGGCACTTTTCACTAGCATTTCTAAAATGGCGTAAGTGGTTGGGTTTAAGGCAAGTAATTTGTCTTGGCGATACGCTTTACGGGTTTTTTGGTCAATAGACACCTCTCCGTATACCAATTTGCTCGATGCCACGGTGCCACGGTAACGACGAATCAATGCGGTCATGCGCGCTTCTAGAATATCCAGATCAAACGGTTTGGTGAGGTAATCATCGGCACCGTGTTGGAACCCTTTGAGCATATCATCTCTGCTGTCGAGCGCAGTGAGCATCAAAATGGGTGTGTTGTTGCCGGCATCGCGGAGTTTATTGCAGACAGTGAGGCCATCCATACGAGGTAACATCAAGTCGAGTAAGATGATATCGAATGTGTTTTCCATCGCTAATTTAAGGCCGAGTTCACCGTTGTCCGCATAGTCGAGTTCCATACCTGCACACTCAAAATAATCGAACAGCATACCTGCAATTTCTCGATTATCTTCCACTAACAGAACACGTTTCATGTATTGCTCTCCAATTCGGTGTTTTTTGAGGTTACTTGGTGATATGTGCCTTAACCGAACATTATGCACTAAGGGTGTGAAAAAGATGTCAACAACAACTCTTTCACGCCGTTCTTTGTAAGCTGCATCCATTCATCGGATACAGTGGAAGAGTAGCATGACAACCTTCAATATTCACGAAGCAACCTTTTCAAAGGTGAGCCAACACTCTGAGTCTCAAACAGTTTTGTCTGTTGTAGTGCCGTTCTTTAATGAGCAAGAAGTCTTACCTGAATTTCATCGCCGCTTAACTGCTGTATTGGATGGTATGCCTGAACTCTGTGAAATTATCTATGTTGATGACGGCAGCAAAGATAACAGTTTAATGATTGCACAGAACTTTATGCAGTCCGCGAGTGACATTCGATGTATTGCGCTTAGTCGTAACTTCGGTAAGGAATCGGCGATGAGTGCCGGTCTAGAGCATTGCCGAGGTGAAGCGGTGATCGTGATTGATGCGGATTTGCAAGACCCGCCAGAGCTTATTCCAAAAATGGTCTCTAAATGGCGCGAGGGTTATGACGTGGTTAACATGCAGCGCAGCGAACGCCACGGTGAAACTTGGTTCAAACGCTTCTCGGCCGCTTGCTTTTACAAAGTGCTTAATAGCATGGCGAAATTAGATGTACCGGAGAACGTCGGTGATTTCCGTCTATTGAGCGCAGAAGTCGTTAAACACATTAATGCGTTACCAGAGCGCAATCGATATATGAAAGGCATCTTTTCTTGGCCGGGATTCAAGCAGGCAACGGTTCAATTTGAGCGTGATGCTCGCTTTTGTGGCGAAACCAAATGGAACTACCTCAAACTCATTGGTCTCGCGATGGACGGCATTACGTCATTCTCTATTCGACCACTGCGCTTAGCGACGGTCGTTGGTGGACTTGTTGCGTTGAGTGCCTTTGTTTATGGCGCATTTATCGTGATGAAAACGGTGGTGTTTGGTGAACCCGTTTCTGGTTATCCATCAATGATGGTAGTGCAGCTTGCGTTGGGAGGCATTCAGCTACTGTCTATCGGCTTATTAGGGGAGTACATCGGTCGTATTTTTGTCGAAACCAAACAACGCCCACTGTATCTCGTTCAATCCGTTTACGAGCAACCGGCAAAGCATCAAACCATCCCGCCTTTAAAGTTTAAATTAGGAGAAACCGCGTAATCATGAGTATTAATAAAACCCACCTGTGGTTGTTATTGGCATTTGCTCTTGTACTTCGCCTCATTTCACTCGCGGCTTACCCTTTGATGGACACCACTGAAGCACGTTATGGTGAAATGGCGCGTTTGATGGTGGAAACGGGTAACTGGTTGACACCCCAATTTGATTATGGCGTGCCTTTCTGGGGTAAACCGCCGCTGTTTACATGGATGAGTGCGTACGGCATTGAACTCTTTGGCTTGAATGAATTCGCAGTGCGAGCTCCTCATTGGCTAGCGGGCGTTGCGACGATTGTATTGGTCGCTTTTATGGCTTATCGAGCAGGCTTCAGTGCACTGATTGCTGCGTTAGTGCTGGCCACGTGTGGCATTTTCTCTATCGCTGCTGGCGCAGTCATGACGGATATGGCTCTGACGTTAGCAATGACGATATCGATGGTCGGTTTTTATTATTGTTGGTTGGGCAAAGATAAACACAGTCGATTGTGGGGCTACTTGGGCTTCTTTGGCTTGGCGTGTGGCTTATTAGCTAAAGGGCCTGTCGCCATTGTGATTATGGGGATAGCTGTATTTCCATGGCTTGTACTGCAGCATGGTTTCTTTGGTGCATTTAAAGCGCTGTGGCAACGATTTCCGCTCTTATCCGGCTTGGCTCTGATGCTGGTGGTTGCCTTACCTTGGTACATTATGGCAGAACGTGCGACGCCGGGTTTCATTGATTATTTTATCGTTGGTGAACACTTTAAGCGTTTTGTTGTGAGCGGCTGGGAGGGGGACTTATATGGTTCTGCTCATGATGAGCCACGCGGTATGATTTGGCTGTTCTGGCTACAGTCAGCAGCGCCTTGGTCACTTGTATTGCCGATATTGGCGTGGAAACGCCGTAACGTATTGAAAGCAATCGAGACAGATCATCAAGGGCTATTTAGTTTCTTAATGTGCTGGTTAATCTCACCTATGATCTTGTTTACGATGGCAGGGAATATTCTTCCTGCTTATGTACTACCGGGCGTGCCAGCGTTAGGTATCTTGATTGCTATGCTGGTGGATAAGCACGACTTTAAATGGCTGACCGGCACCGCAGCGGTGTTACCCGCATTGCTGATGATCGCGATGTTAGTACTGAATATGGGTAAGGCAGACAGTAAGAGTGACCGCGTGATATTTGAAAACATAGTTGATAGTGCACCTGCTTTCTATGTTGGTAAACGCCCATTTTCCGGCCAGTTTTACAGTCAAGGGCAAGCGAAGAAACTCGACAGTGTAAACGTACTTAACAACCTGAAAACGTTTCACTTAATTGGTAAATCGGATGAGGTGGATGCTTTGATTCACAAGCAAGCCTTGAGCTGCTCCCCTGAGTTTACTGCCAAATCAAAGCGCTCGCTTTATACCTGTGTCACAGGGTAGGGCATGAGAAGCTTATTTAAATTCGCGTTCGTGGGAGGTGTCGGCTTTGTCGTCGACACACTCATGTTTACGGCGTTGTACCAATGGTTCGGCATGGGGCTAATGATCGCTCGTGGCATCGCTTTTTTGTTTGCCGCGACGACAACTTGGTTTGGCAATCGTAAACTCACTTTTTCTCACGCTGAAAAATACAACCCATTGGTACAGTGGCAAAAATTTATGGCATGCGCCTGTATCAGTGCGTTACCAAATTTCATCGTATTCAAAGGAGTAACGCTGGTACTAGGGACTCAAGATTTGATGGTGTATGTGGCATTGGTCATGGGAATACTAACGGGGATGGTGAGTAACTACTTATTAAGCACTAAGTGGGTATTTCGTTAAAGGCTCGTCCTAGGCTATCAAACCTTTGGCTTTGTGGGCAAGTAACGAATTGAAAAGTATCGATAAATCCAATTATAAAAATAAATTGAGATATAAGTCACATTTCTTGTTGTGTGGATTCTTTTGTTATCAAGCTAATAGTAGTTTTGTCATTAAGAATTTAGAGTAACTGAGATTCTATAAAAACATAATAAATACAGTTGGTTATAGTTTAATTTATAAGGGTGATTTGAGTTTAAAATTACTACTGATGAGCATCAATCAGCCTGATAGTTATCGTTGTTAATAAAGTTTATTTTTCCATTTCTTTCCCATTAATGTTCTTACATCTTCTGTTCGCTTTTCTTGTTTAAAATCCACGAAAATTTTAATGATCAATTCATATCAATCACGGTAACTGCTGAGCATTTTAAAGCGTTATAACACGCGAGAATGACCGGTTGTTTACTGAGATTGCTATCATCAGCGATAGAGACGAACATGTTTAATAGTATACGTACGCGAATTGCAGTCAGTGCGGGCGGCGCGATGGCGTTCACCCTATTGATTGCGATGGGGATGACAACCAACGCTTTTACCGATGTGAGTGAACAAGTCACGGCGAAAGTCAAAACGCAACTGACAGATGCGACTACAACGGATTTACAAAACACCGCGATTCAGCAAGGGTTGAATGTTGCAAACCAGCTTCATCCTGTATTAGCTAACCTCAAGCAAGCGCGTTCTATTCTAGAATTGAGTTCAAAAACAAATGCAGCGCCAGATCTTATTGTTAAACAGTTTATCGCGGCGCTAGAAGCACAAAATAAGGCCGTATTTGCGGGCTATATGGTGTGGCAAGATAAAACGTGGCCACAACAAGCAACATTGAATCCGGCAGATGGTTTTAATAGCCAAGGCTATCTTGCCCCTTTCTTCTCCCCAAATTCTAAAAATAGCTTCGATGCGGTTGCAATGGAGAGCTTTAATAATACAGCGCTAAATAGCAACGGTGAGCGAATTGATGATTGGCATTTGATGCCTTACCAAACCGGTAAAACGTTTGTGATGGAACCGTATATGTACATGGTTCGTGGCAAACAAGAGCTCATTACGACCATTAGCCAACCAATCAAACAAGATGGCAGAATTATCGGCTCATTAGGTTTCGACTTGTCGCTGCATGAGCTGCAAAGCCAAAGTGAACAATTTGCGCGTCATTTGTTTGATGGTCAGGGAAAAATCCTTATTACCTCATGGAAAGGTATTACCTTAGCCGACAGCCGCTCTGCAAGTATGGTTGGTAAAAAAGTGTCCTCAGAATTAGCCACGCAATGGACTAAGATCCAATCTATTGCCAAGCGACAAGGTGCTGGCTTAGTGACGTTTGGTGGAGAAGAGTATGCCATTACATCGATTGATACGAGCGATGCGCCATGGGTGGTGATGGTGTCGGTTCCAACGACTCATTTGAAAAAAAGCGTTGACGAATATGCAGCATGGAGTGATGAGCAGAATGCCAAAGCACTAGAGCAAGGCGTATGGGCTGGGATCATCGCCGCTCTGATTGGGATCGCGGCAATGGCTTATATTGCGAACTCTTTGGGCAACGTACTCAGCAACCTGGTTGAGCGATTCAAAGACGCGGCACAGGGCGAGGGCGATCTGACTTATCGTATTGAGGTCAAGGGTAAAGACGAAACGGCGCAACTTGCACATTGGTTTAATACTTTCTTATTCCGCATGCAAGAAATGCTATTGACCGTTATGGCGACAGCGGATCAAGTGGATAAAAGTGCCGCTGAGGGTCAAGCTCGTGCAGAAGTGTCACGCGATCAACTCAATGCTCAAGTCAATGAAGTTAACTCGCTGGCAACGGCGATTAATGAAATGAGCGCAACCGCGCACGAAGTCGCAAACTCTGCGGTTCAAGCTGCTGCAGCTGCAAGCCAAGTGCAGAGCAACAGCCTAGATGGCATGGCTCGCATGAGCAACGCCGCAAATGCAGTCGGCAGCTTAGCCCTACAAGTGAATGATGCTCAGCAACAAACTCAAAATCTTGTGGCGTCAAGCACGGCGATTCAGAGTATTTTGAGTGAGATTGGAGGCATCGCTGACCAAACCAATCTACTTGCACTCAATGCGGCGATTGAGGCTGCCCGTGCAGGAGAAGCTGGTCGTGGATTTGCGGTGGTTGCTGACGAAGTACGTAACCTTGCAAATCGCACTCAAGGCTCGACGGAAGAGATTCGCACTATGCTATCCAGATTAGAGCAAGAAACGCATTCTATTGTCGTACTGATGGAACAAAGCCAAAAGCAAGCCATTGATACAAAGGGTGAAACACAGGCTGCTCATTTGGCGTTATCAGAGATCAATCAGGCTATTGATGTGATTAATGATATGAACAACCAGATTGCGTCAGCGGCTGAAGAGCAAAGCTCAGTCGCAGAAGAGATCAACCGTAACGTTGTGATCATCAATGACACGGCAGTAGAGGTAATGGACACCATGACCTCATCGGTAGAAATCAGCAATGAACTCACAATGAAAGCAACCGATCTGCATGACGAGTTGAGCAAGTTTAAGTTGTCGTAATGGTTGTTTTAATGTCCATGACTTGCCGATCATGATTCTCATTAACATTGAATAACCCACTAGACCGAGCCAATAAGCTCGGTCTTTTTATTATATTTGTTTTATTTTGGTAACAGGGTAGGGGTAATAGAAATCTTGAGCTCTCGTCTTTTGAGATCTCCGTCGTCTTATTGTTAGCCGCCGGTCGTGTAGATCGATTTTTATTGAGGTGAAAATTTGTTCTAGATCAGTAAAGTGCTCAAAATGCAACTTTATATTTTAAATATTTAAACTTTGATGGGATTTAAAAAATTAAACCTAATTGCTGGTTTTTGGTGATCTAGTTCGAAATTTGTACGCAAATTTAAATGAAAAACACATTTTGCTGCGATTTTGTACGTTTATTTCGGTTTACAGAAGTTTACTTAGCATTGCTGAATTAACTCTAAAGAAGTAGTTTATTGTCATTGAGTTCAAAATTGTAAACCAAAATAATGAGTGTAAATCAAGTTCGATTCAGCGATGAAGATCGACAGTACTTAAGCAACTATTTCCGAGTTGCTGACACTGTTGCCGACTTAATTGGCCCTTATTGCGAGGTGGTCATTCATTCGTTTGAAAGTCTGGAAAATTCAGTGGTGAAGATCGTAAATGGCCATCACACCGGCCGTAAAATCGGTTCACCAATTACCGACTTAGGCTTAAGAATGTGGCGAGCGTTTGAGAAGACTGGAGAAGTCTCACCAAAAAGCTACTTCACCAATGCTGCCGATGGTTCATTACTTAAATCGACCTCGTGTATTTTGGCCGGTCCCGGGCAAAAGCCGATTGGTATGCTCTGCATCAATATGAACTTGTCATACCCATTTCCGGAGATCGTTAAAACGCTTTTGCCTCAGTGCAATGTGTCACAAACCCTAGTCAGTGAGACATTCAGTAATAACGCAAATGATGTGATCAAGCAGGCATTGAGCGCGGCAATAGTCGAAGTCGAGCAAGACGCGACGATCTCATGCAAAGGTCGTAACAAAGCCATTATTCGTTGTTTGTTTGATAACGGCGTGTTTGAGCTAAAAGAAACGACCACACAAGTATCAGAGCAACTTGGGATCAGTCGTCAGGCTGTCTACAAGTTTATCCGCGAGTTTAAATCAGAATAAATTTATCATTTTAATTAGTTAGGAGTTTTATTGTGAAACAGATTATTGCCACTGAACAAGCCCCTGCAGCCATTGGTCCTTACTCTCAAGGTACGGCTTATGGCGAGATGGTTTACACTTCAGGCCAATTGCCTTTGGTTCCTGAAACCATGCTGTTTGTTGAAGGCGGCATCAAAGAGCAAGCGCGTCAGTCTTTAGAAAACTTAAAAGCGGTTTTAGAAGCAAGCGGTGCGGGTTTAGACACGGTACTGAAGACGACCTGCTTCTTATCCGATATGGAAAACTTCGCTGCATTTAACGAAGTGTACACGGAAGTGTTCGGCACAGAGAATGCACCTGCTCGTTCTTGCGTTGAAGCTGCAAGACTACCAAAAGACGCCTTGGTTGAAGTTGAAGCCATAGCATACAAAAAATAACCGATTGTCGGATATAAATGGGTATCAATAGGAGATTCTCATGAGCGTTTCATTCATTGGATTAAGCATCCTGTTTTTTGGATTTTATGCATTACTCGCGAACTTTAAGAAACAAAAGAAAGTTTTAACTTCCGCGTACTAAGCGCACTTGCGGCGGGTTTGTTATTCGGCGGTGCGATTCAGTTGGTGTTTGGCGTTGGTAACGTGGCAACGGCAGGTTTTGCTGAACTGATTTCTGTGTTCGGTAAAGGCTATATTAAGCTTCTACAAATGATCGTTATCCCACTCGTATTTGTGGCGATGATCTCTTCGATCATGAACGTAGAGGGCGGTGGTGCGCTATCACGTATTGCACCAAAAATCATCGGTATTCTACTTTTCACTTGTGCTATTTCAGCTGGCGTTGGTATCGCAAGTATCTACCTATTCGGTATCGATGCAAACGCACTCGTCAGTACCATTGGCTCTAACGGTGCAATTGAAGCTCGTGGTGATGCACTAGTCGCAACGCAAGATGCAATGACGAATAGTGGCCTGTCAGGTATGGCGCTGTCTATCATCCCAACCAACATTTTTGACATGCTAACGGGCTCGGAGCGTACTTCAACACTATCAACCGTATTGTTTGGTATGTTCCTTGGCTACTGTATCCTGCAAGTGAAAAACCGTAAGCCTGAAAAAGTGCAAAGCTTTGTTGATTTCATCAACTCTGCAAAAGAAGTGGTACTTTCAATGGTTCGTGAAATTCTAAAGCTGACGCCTTACGGTGTATTTGCTCTGATGACCACGTTCATGATGACAAACGATTTATTCGCACTAGCAGAAATGGGTCGCTTCCTACTAGCAAGCTACGTGGCAATCGGTGTAATGTTCGCTATCCACTTCGTGATGGTGTCTATGTTCGGTCTGTCTCCTGCGAAGTTCATGAAGAAAATCTGGCCAGTGCTAGTATTTGGCTTCGGTTCTCGCTCAAGCATGGCGGCTATTCCACTGAACGTTGAAACTCAAACTCAACGTCTAGGTGTGGACGAAGAAACGGCAAACATGTCAGCAACATTCGGTACCAGTATCGGTCAGAACGGTTGTGCGGGTATCTACCCAGCAATGCTCGCTATCATGGCTGCACAAGTGATGGGCATGCCTGTTGACCTAAGCTTCATCCTACAACTGATTGCGGTTATCACGATTGCTTCATTCGGTATCGCAGGTGTGGGTGGCGGTGCAACGTTTGCAGCAGTAGCAGTACTAACCATCATGGGTCTAGACATTACGGTTGTGGCGATTCTGGTTTCTATCGAAGCGTTAATCGACATGGCACGTACTGCGCTTAACATCTCTGGCTCTATGTTGTCAGGTGTTGTTACCGCGAAGAAGAATGGCTCACTAAACACTGAGCAATACAACGCAGATGTTACTGAAACAGTAACAAAAGAAGCGGCGGTATAATTCTAAACTTAACTTAGAGCACCCAATGTGGGTGCTCTTCCGTTCCTGAGTTCAGGTTATTTTAGGTAATAAATATGAAAGTTGTTGTCGTAGGCGGTAGCGCTGCTGGTATGAGTTTCGCAGCGAAATACAAACGTAATCAGCCATCGGATGAAGTGATTGTGCTGGACAAGCGCGATTACATCTCATTTGGCGCGTGTGGTTTACCTTACTTCGCTGGTGGCATGTTTGATGACACCGAGCGCATGATTTCTCGTACGCCAGAACAAGCGATCAAATCCGGCTTAGATGTACGTGTTGAAACTGAAATGGTGGCACTTGATCAAGCTAAAAAGCAGATCAGCGTTCGTCAACAAGGCGAAGAAAGCATCATTGATTACGATATGCTGATTATCGCAACGGGTGCGCGTCCAATCGTTCCTTCGTTCGGTGAGTTCAACCCAGAGCACGTATACACGCTAACCAGTATGGAAGATGGCTTGGCAGTAAAAGAAGCGCTTAAGGACAGCAACAAACAACGTGTTTGCGTTATCGGCGGTGGCTTTATCGGTCTAGAAGTGTTCGATGCGGCGCATTTATTAGGTAAGCACGTTACTATCATCGAACGCGAACAACATGTGATGAGTCGCCAGTTCAGCCCTGAAATGATTGAAATGGTAGAAGGCGCGATTCGAGAATCTGGCGCTGAGCTAAAAACCGGTTGCAGCGTATCGGCGATTCGCGATGCCGAGCAGGGTGGTTACATCGTAGAAACCGACAACGGTAATGTGGAAGCGGATGTGGTGATCATGTCACTAGGCTTTAAGCCAAACACAGAAGCGTTCGAGTTACCAAAAGCCGCTAACGGCGCGTTACTCGTGGACGAGTTTGGCGCAACGGAAGATGCGCACATTTATGCAGTGGGTGACTGTGCAGTGGTTCACCACATGGCGCTAGGTAAATCGGTATACGTTCCGCTTGCAACCACCGCAAATAAACAAGCTCGCATGATGGCGGATAAGCTATCAGGCAAAGACACTTACATGACAGGCTTCTTAGGTTCGTCTTGTTTGAAAGTGCTGGACTACGAACTGGCATGCACAGGCGTGTCCGAGCTTATCGCGAAAGAGCATGGCTTGGAAGTGAAAGTTTCGACCATCTCGGATAAGAACCAAACGGATTACTACCCAGGTCAAGAAGACATCAAAGTGAAGCTGGTTTACCACTCAGAAACCAACGTGTTACTTGGCGGCGAAATCGTTGGTAAGAAAGGTGCCGTGGGCCGAATCAACGCATTGGCCGTTGCCATCACCGCGAAGATGACCACACAGCAGTTAGGCTACATGGACTTCTGTTATGCTCCACCATTTGCACGTACTTGGGATGCACTAAACGTGGCGGGTAACGTAGCGAAATAAGCTTTCTTTCTAAACAAGATTTAGACAAAACAAAGGGCTCCAGAGGTATCTCTGGAGCCCTTTAGTATTCAAGTTTTATTGAATTGACGGCACTCGCTTAACGATGCTTAGGTTTACGTTGTCCGGCTGGCTTTCCTTGTCCTTGTGGACGGCTTTGCCCTTGCGAACGACCTTGACCTTGAGAATGACTTTTACCTTGAGAGCCTGCACCATTTGAACGGTTTGGGTTGTTACCGCCAGTTCGTGATCCGGAATTAGGGCGTTGGCCATTGCTTGGTCGTTGGCCATTTGCACCATTGTTTTGGTTAGCACGGCCTTGGCCATTTTGTCCGCCTTGTGCTTTACCAGAACCGTTACGATTGCCTGCAGGCTTGCCATCGCGAGAGCCACCCTCAGGGCGTTTGTTCAAGTGACCACCAAAACCCGGTTGGTTTTTAGTGTGCTTAGTTGCGAATCGGTTTGCACCGTGACGACCGGACTTACGGCGTTGCGCAGGTGTCAGTGCATCCACATCTTCAGCAGGAACCAAACAGCTAGGCTTATCACCGATCAGGTGCTTTTTGCCCATATTGATAAGTGCTTCACGGATCATTGGCCAGTTGGCTGGATCGTGGTAGCGAAGTAGTGCTTTATGCAGGCGACGTTGGCGTTCACCTTTTGCTACTGGCACATCTTCGCGCTGTTTGTACTTCACGCGTTTCAGAGGGTTGGTCTCTGAGTAGTACATCGACGTTGCATTACACATCGGCGATGGGTAGAAGTTTTGTACTTGGTCACACTCGAAGTTGTTTTTCTTCAACCACAGTGCCAAGTTCAGCATGTCTTCGTCTTCGGTCCCTGGGTGTGCAGAGATGAAGTAAGGGATCAGGTACTGCTTCTTACCAGCTTCCGCGCTGTACTTCTCGAACATCTCTTTAAAGCGATCGTAGGTGCCCATGCCCGGCTTCATCATCAGATCCAGTGGGCCTTTTTCGGTATGCTCAGGAGCAATCTTCAAGTAGCCGCCAACATGGTGAGTCACCAACTCTTTTACGTATTCTGGTGATTCAATCGCAAGGTCGTAACGCACGCCAGAAGCGATCATGACTTTCTTCACGCCTTTTACTTTACGTGCTGCACGGTAAAGATCGATGGTGTGTTTGTGATCGGTGTTGAGCTTGTTACAGATGCCCGGGAACACACAAGATGGGCGACGGCAATTCGCTTCTGCTTTTGGATCGCTACAGCCAAGGCGGTACATGTTGGCTGTTGGGCCGCCAAGGTCAGAAATCGTCCCCGTAAAGCCCGGAACTTTGTCGCGGATCTCTTCCAACTCATTGATGATAGAGTCTTGAGAACGGTTTTGAATGATACGACCTTCGTGCTCGGTAATTGAACAGAAAGAACAACCACCAAAACAGCCACGCATGATGTTAACCGAAGTCTTGATCATGTCGTAGGCAGGAATTTTTGCTTTGCCGTACATCGGATGCGGAACACGCGCAAACGGCAAGCCGAATACATAGTCCATCTCTTCTGTCGTCAATGGAATTGGTGCTTGGTTTACCCAAAGTTCACGGTCACCATGACGCTGAATGAGAGCGCGGCCAGAGTATGGGTTCGTTTCCAAGTGCATCACACGGCTTGAGTGCGCATACAGGATACGGTCGTTGTTAAGCTTCTCGAAAGGAGGCAGGCGCACAGCAGTGGTTGCCGCGTCATGACGTGATGGACGAATCGTAATTGGTTGAGCAACGGGCTCCTCCTTTTTCGTCTCACATTCCGTTTCTACTTCGTAAGGGTTCTTCGGTACGAATGCTTCCTTACGTGGCTTCTCAATGCGAGAAGAATCGATGATCGTGTAGCCAGCTGGCTCCGCAGACAAGTTAACTGCAGTACCGCGGATATTCGTGAGGGTAGAAATGTCTTCACCATCCGCTAGACGATGGGCCACTTCGACCAAGGCACGTTCTGCGTTACCGAACAATAGAATATCTGCTTTTGCGTCAAGCAGAACTGAGCGGCGGACTTTATCAGACCAGTAATCATAGTGCGCAACACGGCGCAAACTTGCCTCAATGCCACCTAGTAAGATAGGCGTGCCTTTGTAGGCTTCACGACATCGTTGCGAGTAAACCAAGGTTGCACGATCTGGTCGTTTGCCGCCTTCATTGTTTGGTGTATAAGCATCATCATGACGAAGCTTTTTATCAGAAGTGTAGCGGTTGATCATGGAATCCATGTTGCCCGCCGTGATCCCGAAGAACAGATTTGGCTTACCAAGTTGCATGAATGCATCTTTATTTTGCCATTCTGGTTGAGCAATGATACCTACACGAAAACCTTGTGCCTCTAAAAGGCGGCCGATGATCGCCATACCAAAGCTCGGGTGGTCCACGTATGCGTCACCCGTGACGATGATGATGTCACAACTATCCCATCCTAGGGCATCCATTTCTTTGCGGCTGGTCGGCAAGAATGATGCCGTACCAAAACACTCAGCCCAGTATTTTTTGTACTCATGAATAGGAATAATGTCGTTGGTCATATTTTGCTCTCTGTTCCAGGGAGCGCGAATTATAGCGATTTGGTGATCAGGTATCTATACCCAAATGACTTTATGCCCAAGTAATCAAAAGATGGAGAGTGTTAAGAACAATATTAAGCCCAGAGAGACGGCGATTATCAATCGCACTGATACTATTATTGAGCACTGATACTGTAATTGCTCTAGTTGCCTAGCTCTCTGCTGGGTTTGTTAACAAAATATCCACATAGTAACGGTTAGCTTAAATAGTCGTTAGGCGCACAAAAGTTGTGTTTTAAATAAACAAGCTTCTGTACACAAAACAATGTTTATACCTATACTAAACGTTGTGCATATATGAGTTAGTGTATGCCAGGCTAGGAAATCATTAGGTTCAGCAATATAAATACGAAATGGTTACTTAAAAACCAATAAGATAACTGAATTAGGCTGGAGGTTGGTAATGGCAAAATTACTGGCTACTGCACAAGGAGATGTGCATGTAACACCCGAGGGAAGTCGGGCAATAGAATGGTACTACGATACCGACACCTGTGAATTTGTTGCGGATCAACAACAAATTATGTCGGCTTTTCACTTACCACACCCCATAAATGGCATTGACGATCTGCTTAAGCATTCGCGTACGAGCCAGATTGAGGAGATCAAACAAAAAATTGTGGATAGTGAAACAAGCGAAGAAGATGGATTTCTCTCGTGTTGTTTGATGCCAAATCCAGGGGTCCTCGTGCTCGTCGATATCCGTTTTGAGCGCCTTAATGATCATGAAATCCGAGGTATTTTGATTCCTCAAGTGTGTATTTCAGGGTTGGAGGATATCGCGAACATTCTAGATACGGTTTTTGATTTACCTAACGTAGGAATTTCGGTAGCGGATCAAAATCTGTGCATTATTGGATGCAACAGTGCTTTTCAATACCAAATGGGTTATCTGCGTGATGAATTAATTGGCGAAAAAACCTCTTTTTTTCGTTCAGAACAGCATGGCGAAGAGTTCTACGAACAATTATGGAAAGAAATTGACAGCAAAGGCTATTGGAACGGAAGTTTGATGAGCCGTACTAAAAATGGCAGCAATCAGGTTCATTACCATAGTATCTATCGTATTAACTTCATCTCTGGCCAAACACTTTATTTCGATTTTGTACCGATATCTCCACATCGTTATTATGGAAGAAAATTAATGCTGGCGAGAATCGGGGGCAGTTTTCTGCATTTTTACCGCCCAGAAAAGAGTTTGAAGAGCAATTGATCAATTTGGCTCAATGTAGTCGTTCAAAAAATATTAGCGTAGTGATTACGTTTAGGCCTGCTTTTTCCTCTCAATCTAGATTAGAGCAACAGTTATGTTTTTCTGACTACATTATGCGAAGTCGCCATGTGAGCCTTTCTGGCCAATTATCGCGAGATGTTTTTGCGATATGTTTACAAACGCCACAGTGCCAGTGGCTGAGCCCATTGCGTTTGATTCAGATGGTTTTGCGTGGTTTTTTAGCGGATTTGAAAAACGAAGTTGGATCGAGTGTGTATTCTACGATTGTTGAGGGCCAAACCGGTGTGGCGGTATTAGGTTATGATGCTCAAACCGCTGGACATGCGATTGCCCATGCCGCACAAGCCATGGTTTCATCGAGTGCTGACGATCGCAGTTATTTCAATTTTTATAGCAGCGAGTTACATAGTGAGTTGGTTAAGCGGTTTTACCTTGAAGATTTTTTACACAAGGTAATAGAGAATGAAGCGGTTGATGTTTATTTTCAGCCAATCGTTGAAGTGAGCACGGGCAATGTCGTCAAGTTTGAGGCGTTGGCTCGTTTTTCTAATGAAACAGAGACCTTTGATACTCAAGAGATGATTGCGATCATCGAGGACCTAGAGCTGATCTCTGCACTAGATGACGTTGTTTGTAAAAGTGCACTAAGCCAATTGCCTGATATTCAGGGTATTTACGGTGCGGAAGTTGGTTTAACCATTAATCGTTCGTTAAATACCAAATTGAATGCACTACAAGTTTTACAAAGCTCTTTTGAGATCATTTTAGAGAGTGGGGTTAACCCAAGCAACATCACTATTGAATTGACAGAAACCGCCTATTTTGAACAAGATCAGGAGCATAGTGTTGCTTTGGAGCAAATAAGGAAGTTAGGGATCGATGTTGCTATTGATGATTTTGGAACGGGGTATTCATCGTTCGCTTACCTTAAAGAAGATCAGTTCGATTTAGTCAAAATTGACCGTAAGTTCATTAAAGATATTGTGGTCGACAGTACCAGTTACAATATCGTTAAAATGATCACAGAACTGGCGCACAAGTTAAATGTAAAAGTTGTGGCAGAGGGTGTTGAAAATGAGCAAGAACTCAACGTATTAGCTTCAATTGGTGTTGATTATATGCAAGGCTTTTTGTTTTCACCTGCCGTTCCACTGAGTGCGTTTAAAACCAAGATATCTTATGAGACACTTTTTGATAATGTGGTCCAGGAACAATTATCGGAGTCACCACTCTTAACGTTCTGTCATTCAAATATTAGACGTTTAAAGCAGAATGCACCGCTTTCTTTGGCGATGGAGTTTGTGAATCTTCAACCGCAGGTGCCCCTGTTAGTGATGGATTCAAATAGATGCATCGGTTTGGTGACCAAAGAACGACTCGAACAATATTTGAGTGCAGAAATGGAAGCAAATACATGTACCAAAATGAAATTACATGTTTGGGAGCATCCCTTAAGTAAAATTATGGATACCGAGTTTGCGAGTGTCAGTGTTGATTCGTCTGTGTCGACAATTAAAGAAAATATTAACGTTGGCTCCCCGTTTCCTTGGGTTTTGTGCGATTCTCAAAATGAGTTTCGTGGTTTATTGACCCAAGAGGATGTGCTGAGTTATTTAGCGTCAGTTTAGCTACCATTTACAGAATAGCGATGTTGGGTTTAGGTGGTTTGGCGATAAGTGATTTGATATTATCGCCATCCCAAAATGACTTTTGAGTTTGTATTCAACATGATTCAACAACTGCTGTTAACTTTTCCTCCAATGTTGTTTGGCGCACAAGCGCTGTTAACGCTGCTTATGATTAAGGGCGATATTTGTCCGGGGCAACGTGGACGTTTGCACAAGATGCTGCCGTCGATTGGCGTACTTTGGTTAGCAGTGGCGTCACTTCGAATTGAAGCATTCATGATCGTGTTTGCGATTTTCTACTTCTACTCTCAAGTTCAGACCAAGAAAACCCGCGAAAAAGGCCCGCTATGGGCTCTGCATTTAGCCAATGGTTTGGCTTTTGCCTATGTGAGCATCCAAATATTCGAACAGCCTCATTGGGCAGCTGGCGCGTCGATGGCATTGATGGTTTTCTTTCTTGGTGCCGTTTTTGCACAGTTACTTTTGGTCATTGCACGCAGTCGTTTACAAGCGTTCCACCGAATTTTACCAGTGACAGGCGTTGTCTCCGGTATGATGCTGGTGGTGATGACGTTGTTCTCTGCCTATCAGCTAGATGAAGCAACACTGCACTCTGTGACACAACACATTTTAGCGTCACTGGCAATGTTGGTGATTGCGATCGTGGTTTGGTGCTGGCACATATTCACCCACAAAACAGCAAATAAGGTTCAGTTGGCGGCGGCATTGGTACTTGCACTTGCTTCCATGACGAGTTTACAAGGTTTGTTCCAACTTGGTGCTTAAGCAAAACTGAAGTTGGGTCCATCAAGATAATAAGTTGAGGTTATTTAGACCAAGCTCACTTTTAAATCATTAGATTGAGTCTACGCTTACTAAATAACCTCATATCAATGTGGTATCGACATTGAGCAGAATAGAGGTTAAACACCTTGGTTTAGAGGAGTGTCGCGATGGATTTAAGCAATGTTACGAACTGGGATAGCATTATTTTGCTAGGTATCGTTAATGAGAAGCTGCGCTTAGAGTGCGACAGCTTTGAAGATCTCGTTTCAATGTATGAAATGGACGTTGAATCAGTTGTGGGTAAACTTGATATGCTCGGTTATCAATATGACCCACTCACCAATCAATTCAAATCTTACGAACGCTAATCTCAATTATTTATTATGACTTAAGCTACTTTGATTTCGTCAAGGTGGCTTTTGCATTGTTGACGTGCGGTTGCAAAAAACGCTTGTAGATAACGTTTATCTTTCTCTGAATGTCGCGTTGCTGCAAACAAACGACGCCATAGTCCGTCACCAAAAGGTTTACTGGTTATTAACCCTTGGCGAGAAAACTCTGAAATTGCCCAGTTTGGGAGTGCCGCGACCCCTAATCCTGCCGATACCATTTGCACAAGCATTAGCGTGTTATCCGCCTGTTTCCATTTTGCAGGCTCAATACCTGCCGGTTGCAAGAAGTGTTTCACGACATCGAGCCTTTGTTTTTGTACTGGGTAAGAAAGCATGGTTTGATCGGTAAGATCAGCCGGTTCTATCGTATCTTTATTGGCCAAAGGGTGAGTGGTAGAAGTGATTAATCGCATTTCAAAATCAAACAGGGGTTCGTAATGCACTTCTGAACGTGGTTGAATATCGGAGGTGATGACTAAGTCTAGCTCTCCGGCTAATAGCGCGGGTAGAGGTTCAAATCCGAAACCAGAAGAAAAGTCTAATGTGACGCTTGGCCAAGTGAGTTGGTATTCCTTGAGGGCAGGCATTAGCCACTGAAAGCAAGAGTGGCATTCAATCGCCATGTGCAGCCGACCATTTACATCTTCTTTTAAGCTTGCAATATCGTTTTCTGCCATTGCCAGTTTTGGCAAGATATCGTCAGCAAGGCGAAGCAAGATCTCGCCCTCCGATGTGAACTTAACCGGGCGAGTTTTGCGTAAAAACAATTGCCCACCAATACGAGATTCCAGATCTTTAATTTGATGAGAGAGAGCAGATTGCGTCAGGTGCAATGCTGTCGCGGTCGCAGTGAGTGACCCGGTATCTCTTAACGAAGTGAGGGTGCGCAAATGTTTTAATTCTACCATGAATCTCTTTCATCCTTATTTCCCTGTCATGAGTATTCTTAACTTACCCATATCATCCGGATATGTAAACGTCTAGACGGCTAATTATTGACTTAATGAACATGACCATGAATTTTTCTAATAAACACGTTGAATAATTGGAGGTTGTTCATTCAGACAATGGGAGTGATAGTTTTAGCCATCCAGACATCTTAATAAATGTTCTTCACGTAAATCACCTACGAAAGTTCTTGATGTTCTGCCTTAAGATAAAACAGTGAATAAGGAATACGGACATGGCAACGACAACGCATATTCTTGGCTATCCTCGCATTGGAGAAAAACGTGAGCTCAAATTTGCACAGGAAAAATATTGGCGCGGTGAAATCAACCAAGCGGAACTGAAACATGTAGGAGCAACGCTACGCGATAAAAACTGGAACATACAGTCAGAAGCCGGGCTTAGTTTTACAACAGCAGGGGATTTTGCTTGGTACGATCACGTATTAGCGACGACATTACTTCTTGGGCATGTTCCAAAACGTCATGCGACAGGTTTTCCTGATTTGGACACGCTATTTACAGTAGGTCGTGGTCAATCGAAAGCTGATTGTGGGTGTTCAGGCGCTGCTGCCTCAGATATGACGAAATGGTTCAACACTAACTATCACTATATTGTGCCGGAGTTTAGTAAAGACGATACTTTCGAAGTGAGTTGGCCACAACTGTTTGAAGAAGTGAATGAAGCGGTTAAAGCGGGCCATAGTGTCAAGCCAGTATTATTAGGGCCATTGAGTTACTTATATTTGGGAAAAGAGGTTGAGGAGGGCTTTGATCGCCTCGCATTGCTTCCTCGTTTACTTGCGGCTTACCAAGCCATACTTGCTAAACTGGCAAGTCAGGGAGTGGAATGGGTGCAGATTGATGAGCCTATTTTGTCTCTTGAACTTGAAGATAAGTGGGCCGATGCGTTTAAACTGGCTTATCAAGTCATTCGCTGCGACATAAAGGTATTGCTCACTACTTACTTTGATTCCGTTAGCGACACGTTAGATAAGATTGTTGGTTTGAGTGTGGATGGATTACACGTTGATTTGTCGGCTGCACCTGAGCAATTGGAGGAGGTCGTCGAAAAATTGCCCGATGATTGGGTGCTTTCTGCGGGCGTTGTTAACGGTCGTAATGTGTGGCGTTCTGATCTGAGTGAACAGCTCCTGCGCTTGCAACCTGTTAAAGAGCGACTTGGTGATAAGTTGTGGATCGCAACGTCTTGTTCACTGCTTCATAGCCCAGTGGATTTAGATTTAGAACCTGCGCTGAGTGAGGAAGTGAGGAGCTGGTTTGCGTTTGCGAAGCAGAAAGTCTCTGAAGTGGCGTTATTGGGACGAGCGCTCGATGGTGATAAAAATGCGATTTTAGCTTGCGACACTTATAGCCAACCAATTAAAGATCGTAAAACCGCAACGCATGTAAATAAGCCTCAGGTTCAGTCTCGTTTGAATAGCATCAGTGCATCACTTGCACAGCGAAGTGCACCTTATTTGGAGCGAGCTGTACATCAGGCTGAAGTCCTCGACTTGCCGCTTTTACCAACCACAACAATTGGATCTTTTCCACAGACGGGAGAAATTCGAGTACAACGAAACGCGTTCCGAAATGGTCAATTGTCTGAAGCAGATTATAAACAGGCACTTAAGGGTCACATCGCTGATGCGGTCAAGCGACAAGAAGCGCTCGATCTAGATGTCCTCGTTCATGGTGAGGCAGAGCGCAATGATATGGTGGAATACTTTGCCGAAAACTTAGATGGTTTCCAAACGACCAAGTTTGGGTGGGTACAAAGCTATGGTTCACGTTGTGTTAAGCCTGCGATAGTGGTTGCCGATATTGAACGTGAAAAACCGATTACCGTCGAGTGGTCTACTTACGCACAATCACTCACAAGAAAGAAGATGAAAGGCATGCTTACAGGCCCAGTGACGATTCTGTGTTGGACATTCCCACGCGAAGATATCTCTCGCAAACAGATTGCACAGCAACTTGCCCTTGCACTGCGTGATGAAGTGACCGATTTACAAAGCGCGGGAATCAACATTATCCAAATTGATGAGCCTGCAATTCGTGAAGGCTTGCCTTTGAAAAAACGTGACCATGATGAGTATTTAAAATGGGCGGTAGACGCGTTTAAGATTTCAGCCGCAGGCGCTAGATCCGAAACTCAAATTCATACTCACATGTGCTACAGCGAATTTAATGAGATCATCGACTCTGTCGCAGCGTTGGATGCAGACGTCATTACGATTGAAACTTCCCGTTCAAACATGGAATTGCTCAAAGCGTTTGAAGACTTTAATTACCCCAATGAAATTGGTCCGGGGGTGTATGATATTCATTCGCCAAATATTCCGACAGAGGCATGGATTGAAAGTCTTATTAAGAAAGCGGCGGAGAAAATCCCACCTCAGCGTTTGTGGGTTAATCCAGACTGCGGGTTGAAGACTCGAAATTGGGCAGAAACTGAAGCTGCACTATCGAACTTGGTGTCTGCAACGAAGAAGTTACGTGCAGAGTTAGACTTATAAGTAAGCAATAATAAACCGTTACTGACTACGATTAATATGGCATAAAAAAGCGAGGTTATCTGTCCTCGCTTTTATCTGTTTAGTTCACGCCGAATTGAATGAAATCGATTGGCGAGATAATTACTGTGGCTGTTGAGTTGCCGTACAACTTTGCTCTGAAACCAATTCATCTGCCATCAATTGACCACGTGAATTGCGGATCTTAATGCGATACAGCAAGCCCATATCAATCTGTTCACGAACGGCTGGCGTGTTACAGTATGAGTAAATACTGGTATTCAGCACTTGGTTTAATGGCTTGGCACCGAGAGCATCGTCGTTATAAATCATCATCATTTCTACTACGTTTTTATTGGCAGAAATGCGCATGATTTTAAGTGGGCCGTATTCAAGCGGCAATCCTGCAGACAATACTCCTGCACGGTTTGAAGCCATCAACTCAAGTTGGCGTTGCTTATCATCATTTGATGAACAGCCTGCAAGTGCACCAAAGGCGAGGAATAGACACAGTAATTTTTCATAACTTAAAATACTTTCTTGAACGGTTTTACGATCACGCTTTCATAAACGCCTGCCGCGATATAAGGATCGGCATCCGCCCATGCTTGTGCATCTTCTAATGACGCAAACTCTGCAATAACCGTTGAACCAGTAAATCCAGCTTCACCAGGGTTATCAGAATCAATGGCTGGCATAGGGCCTGCTGTGAGCAGGCGACCTTCGTCTTGAAGCTGTTGTAAGCGCTCAAGGTGTTGAGGACGAACACTCAAGCGTTTTTCTAACGAGTTCTCTACGTCTTGGGAAAAAATGACGTACCACATGGCATAGTTCCTTAATTGAGGAGGTAAACTCCTAATTTAACGCCTTTTTTGTGCTACTCACAAGCCAACATTTGAATTTGTGAGTGCTTTCTTCGCAATTCGTTGTAATACGAACGTCTATTACTTATTGATTGGACGAGGCTTGCCATCACTATCAATTGCAACGTAGTTAAAAGTCGCATCACAAACCATGAAACGGTCTTCTACGGCATCGACTTTTACCGGTTTTACCCAGACCTCAAGATCCACGCTCATCGAAGTACGACCAATTTTAGTACAGACACCATAGCAACATACCACGTCACCCACACTAACCGGTTTTTTAAAGGTGATGCTAGAAACAGAAACCGTTACGACGCGCCCAGAGGAAATCTCTTTCGCTAGAATGGCGCCTGCTAGGTCTAGTTGAGACATGATCCAACCGCCGAAGATATCGCCGTTAGCATTGGTATCGGCTGGCATTGCTAGGGTTCTTAGTAGCAATTGCCCTTTAGGTGACTGACCGTTTTCACTCATTATGATGACATCCCAAATTAAAAATATGCAAAAATGAAGCTCAAAATACGCCCAAGTTTATGGCGCAAGCAACAAAACAGCGACCCTAGGGTCGCTGTAATTAATCGGTATTATTGGATTATAGCAAAATTGAGTTTTAATCATCAACCGATATGTCGGAGGCGTTTTCTTTTTGTTCACGCTGTTCTTTTGGTATGCGCTTATTCTTTTGGCATATGCTTATTCTTTTGGCATATGCTTATTCTTTGGGCATGTGCTTATAGATATAAAAACCAGTCGCAATCATGTAAGCGAATGTCGCGATAAGTAAACCAAACACTTTGAAGTTGACCCATACATCCAGAGGAAGATTAAACGCGACATAGACATTTAAGCCCGCACAAAATGTGAAGAAGCCAACCCAAGCCCAATTTATTTTGGTCCAAATGGTTTCCGGTAATGTGATCTCTTTACCTAACATGCCTTTAATTGCGGATTTGCCCATTGCGTGGCTCACTGCTAAACCAATTGCAAATGCGGCATAAACGATAGTGACTTTCCATTTAATGAAGTTGTCATCATGGAGAAATATCGTCATCCCACCAAAGATAGCGACCATAACAAACGTAATCAGCTGCATTTTTTCGACTTTTTTGTACAGAGCAAAAGTCAGAACCAATTGGATGGCGGTTGCAACGATGAGTGCTCCGGTCGCAACATAGATGTCGTACATCTTATATAGAGCAAAGAAAATAATGAGTGGAATAAAATCAAGGATTTGCTTCATTTTTCACAAACTACTTAGTTGTTGAGTTGAAGACAGTCTAACGGAATCTCCGTTAATGTGAATAGTGAGAGGGAATAGGGAGATGAAAACTTGTTGTTATAGGCTATAAAGAAAGCCGCTCATGAGGAGCGGCTAGAGATCAAATATCTGTAAGTCTGTGCCTTTTACAACTCAGCCTCTAATTATTTAAGCTTCTTGTTTTTGAAGCTCCGCTTGTTCTGCAACTTCTTCTTCTACTAAAGCGTCTACAATCACCGCACATGCAGCATCACCGGTGATGTTTAGAGCAGTGCGAATCATGTCAAAGATGCGGTCAAGAGCGAACAGCAGTGGTAGACCCTCGATAGGAATACCTGCGGCTAACAGTACTGCTACAACCAAGAATGATGGGCCAGGGACACCTGCTTGACCTACCGCACCTAACGTAGAGGTGACGATGATCGCAATGTAAGCTCCCATGCTCAAATCAATGTTGAATAGCTGCGCAAAGAAGATAGCAACTAAGCCGTAGTAGATGGCATTACCAGACATGTTGATGGTTGCGCCTAGTGGCAGAACGAACGAAGCGGTTGAGTTTCTTACGCCAAGCTCTTTCTCACAAGTATCCATCGTTACTGGCAGAGTAGCCATAGAAGATGCTGTTGACAATGCAACCGCTTGTGGTTTTTTCATCGCAGAGACGAACTTCTTCGCCGATGTCTTAGTGAAAATATGAACCATCAATGGGTATGCAACGAAGCCAAAGATCAGAATCGCGGCAACGTAGACGAGGAACAGTTTGAACACGACCATGAGTGCGCCGAAACCAAACGTACCCACGGCTTCTGCCATTAGACCAAATACACCGATTGGTGCAATGATCATCACTTTGTTGATCATCCAAACCATCGCATCAACAATACAGTTGACACCGTTGATGATAGGGTCGCGGCGTTCTTTTGCTTGCTTAGAAATAGCAATGCCGAAGAACATACAGAATACGAGGATCTGTAGAATATTGGCTTCATTCAGTGATTGGAAAACGTTGGTTGGGATCATACCAGTGATGGTTGCCCAGAAAGTAGGTAAATCACCTTTTGAAGCGTACTCAGCAGAGAACATTCCCTCAACGCCGCTAATGTCGATGCCCATACCTGGCTTGAAGATCTCGCCCATGACTAAAGCTAGAGCGACAGCCAGCGCCGACGTTAAGCCAAAGTAACCAAGGGTAACAAGGCCCACTTTACCAGCAGATTGACTGTTACCAAGACCAGCAGCACCTGAAATCAATGCGACAGCAACCAATGGGATGACTAACATTTTGATCAAATTGATAAAAATTGCGCCTAATGGTGCAAATACTGTTGCGCTTTGACCCATAACGGCACCAACGGCAGTACCCAAGATCATTGCAATGACGACTTGAACGCCAATGTTGTTTAGCAAACTCTTTTCTTTTAACACTTCCATAACCTCTGTGCTAATAATATGTAAATTCCTAAAATTACCCACCAATCTAATGTTGTTATTTGGATAATTATATCGGGTTGAGTTTTACACTTATCATTCACAATTAGCAATACAAAATCGGTACAAACTGGTTCGCTAAGTGAGAAAACCTTGATTGATGATAATTTATTAGCCAATTGCAATCGTTTGCTATCGATCTGGCTGATGTTTTAGCTGGTGTTGTTTATAAAACAGATAGTAAGAAAGGAGGGCACTTTGAAATGAAATGTTAAAAAAAAGATCGACCCCACATGGCGCTTAAGGAATCGATCTCATATTTTTAGTTCTGTAATCCGTTATTTTTGTGTTGCAGCTTTCATCGTTACTACGAACTCTTTAAGTTTGTCGAGCATAACCTGTGGCTGTTCAACGTGAACTTCAATGATTTTTACTACGGCTGATCCTGAGATTGCGCCGGCGGCACCAGATTCAAGTGCTTCTTTTACTTGCGCGGGTTCAGAAATACCAAAGCCAAGTAGTGCTGGCGGTGCATTGAATTGATTCAGCCTATCTAGCATATGACCGACAGGCATGTTTGCTTTGGTCTCTGCACCTGTTACGCCTGCGCGAGAAAGCAGGTAAGTGTAACCACCGCCTAGCTGAGATACTTGCTTTAGTGTTTCGTCACTGGCTGTTGGTGGGGCGATAAAGATTTGGTGAATGCCAAATTTCTCCGCTGCCGCGACAAACTCTGCACTTTCATTGGTCGGTACATCGGCAATCAGTACTGAATCGATGCCTGCTTTTGCACATCGTTCATAGAAGTTTTCAATTCCGCGTGAGTACACAAGGTTTGCGTACATCAATAGGCCAATAGGCAGCTCTGGGTACTTAGCTCGGATCTTGCTGATTTGCTCGAAGCAGATATCTGGCGTTGCACCTGAATCTAACGCGCGAATGTTAGCGCCTTGGATGGTTGGGCCATCGGCTAGTGGATCAGAAAATGGGATGCCGAGCTCAAGAGCATCAGCACCAGATTCCACCAAGGTTTCCATGATTTTGTATGACTGCTGGGCATTTGGATCGCAAACCGTTACGAACGGTACAAATGCGCCTTGGTTTTTCTCGTTTAGGCGCGCAAACATCTTTTCATAACGGCTCATTAGATCGCTCCTTTTTCTTCTAGGATGGCATGCACAGTGAAGATATCTTTATCACCACGACCTGATAGGTTCACAACCAACAATTGTTCTTTTTCTGGGTTCTCACGAGCCATACGCAACGCATGCGCTAAAGCGTGGGAAGATTCTAGAGCAGGGATAATGCCTTCATTACGAGCAATCTCTTGAAACGCATCTAGGGCTTCATCGTCGGTGACATTGTCATATTCTGCTCGACCAATCGCATTAAGGTGTGCGTGCTGTGGTCCTACCGATGGAAAGTCTAAGCCAGCAGAGACAGAGTATGACTCTTCCACTTGACCATTAGGGTCTTGCATTAATGGTGCTTTCATGCCAAAGAAGATGCCTGTTTTGCCGTGTTTGAGCGGCGCACCATGCTGGTCAGTATCGATACCTTTACCAGCAGGCTCAACACCTATTAGACGAACGCTCTCTTCTTCAATGAAGTCAGCAAACATACCGATAGCGTTTGAACCGCCTCCCACACACGCGATAACGGCATCTGGCAGACGACCCTCGCGAGCCAAAATCTGATTCTTCGTTTCTTCACCGATCATACGTTGGAAATCACGAACGATCGTTGGGAATGGGTGAGGACCTGCAGCTGTACCAAGTAGGTAGTGAGCATCTTCATAAGTTGCAGACCAGTCGCGCAGTGCTTCGTTACAGGCGTCTTTCAGTGTTGCCGAACCAGAGTGTACAGGAATCACTTCAGCACCCATTAGTTTCATGCGGAAAACATTCGGGCTTTGACGCTCAACGTCTTTTGCTCCCATGTAAACGCGACACTTAAGCCCAAGCAATGCACACGCGAGTGCGGTTGCTACGCCATGCTGCCCTGCACCTGTTTCTGCAATGATCTCGTTTTTACCCATACGTTTCGCAAGCAACGCTTGACCCAACACTTGGTTTGTCTTGTGCGCGCCGCCGTGAAGTAGATCTTCACGTTTTAGGTACAGTTTAGTTTTCGTGTCTTTGGTTAGGTTACGAGTTAGAGTTAATGCCGTAGGACGACCCGCATACTCTTGAAGTAATGTCATGAATTCACTGCGGAATTCAGGATCTTCTTGCGCATCGATAAACGCTTGCTCTAGTTGATCTAGCGCTGGAACTAGAATTTGCGGAACGTACTGACCGCCGTATTCGCCAAAGTAGGCATTCAGTTTTGCCATCGTGATATTCCTTCTCGTAATTTTTAGCTGCGAATAATTTGAATTTTCGCTACCACTTTAATTTTAACTACAACTATAATTTTGAGCTTCAAACCATTTAATAGCTGCGAATTGCACTAAACGCAGATTGCAACTTATGTGAATCTTTCTTACCCGGAGCACTTTCTACACCAGAGTTTAAATCTAATCCCAAGCAACCGAGTGTTGCGGCTTGTTGGGCATTTTCTGGCGACAGTCCGCCAGCTAGCATAATTTGGCTAGGGTCGCCGATAAGGGACCAGTCAAACACGTGTCCGGTTCCGCCGGTTTTAGTGCCAACTTGTGCATCTAGCAGGTGGCGGTCGATGTTGTCTGCAAGCAATGCTGGTTTCGTATCGGTGACGCCGTAGGCTTTCCAAATCTCAACGCCATCCGGTAATTCCGTTTTCAGCTTGTTGACGTAAGCTTGGTCTTCTTGGCCATGCAGCTGCACCGCTTTCAACCCAAGTGACGTAACAATGGAAGTAACAAAGTCAATGTCGTGATTTTGGAAAACGCCGACATATCGAAGCGGTGCGCCACTCATCGTCATGCGGGCACGTTCAAGATCAACCGCGCGTTTCGATTTTTCTACGAAGATCAAGCCACCAAATACAGCCCCTGCTTGGTAAGCTTTGACAGCATCATCTGGATGCGTCAAACCGCACACTTTGTTTTCTCCAAGCGTCACCTTGCGTACAGCAAGTTCTAGGTTGTCTTCTGCCATCAGCGAGCTGCCAATTAAGAATCCATCTGCGTATTCCGCTAAATCACGAACTTGTTGATGCGTGTAAATACCCGATTCGGAAATCACGGTCGCATTTGGTGCGAGTTCGCGAATCGTCGGTGCCAGCTCTTTGGTGCGATGTAAATCCGTGCTCAAGTCACGCAAGTTACGGTTATTAATACCGATAACGCGTGCGCCTAACTTAACGGCTCGATGAAGTTCTTCTTCATTACTTACTTCGGTCAGGATGCCCATGTTCAGGCTATGTGCAGCTTCTTCTAAGGCTTTGTACTCTTCGTCATTGAGAACAGAAAGCATCAGTAGCACAGCATCGGCGCTGTAATGACGCGCTAGGTAAACTTGGTAGGTATCTACCATGAAGTCTTTACACAGAACTGGCTGTTTGACTTGACCACGCACTTGAGGAAGAAAATCAAAGTTACCTTGGAAGTATTTCTCATCGGTTAGAACTGAAATCGCATCAGCATGGTTGTTATAAATCGACGCGATGTAATCCAAATCGAAGTCATCGCGAATCAAGCCTTTTGATGGGGATGCTTTTTTACATTCCGTAATAAATACCGTTTTTTCTCCACTCAATGCATCGTAAAAACTGCGATCAGATGGAAGCAAGTCCGATTGGAATGTGCTCAGTGGTTGTGACGCTTTACGGTCTGCTACCCATTGGTATTTGTCTCGTACGATTTTGGCAAGAACCTCTGCCATCTCTGCTTCTTTCTTAGAAACGTGTTGAGACAGATTGTCGGCTTGTTGAGTGTTGAAGTCAGTCATCTTCATCAATTCCTTAAGCGTGTGCGGCAAGTTGCTGTACCAATTGGTATGCCTTGCCTGAATTCATTGCTTCAATCGCTTGTTGCGTGTTGGCTTTTAAATCTTCATGGCCGAATAGACGCATTAGCAGAGCAACGTTAACCGCGACTGCACCTAATTGTGCATCAGTGCCTTTACCCGTCAGGATATGAGTGATGATCGCTTTGTTTTCTTCAGGATCGCCACCTTTGATCGCTTCTAGTGGGTGTGCTTCTAGACCGAAGTCTGCAGGCGTTAGTTTGTATTCTGTGATCTCACCGTCTTTGATCTCTGCAACGGTTGTTTCACCGTGAATTGCGACTTCATCCAAACCGCTGCCGTGTACCACAGCGGCGCGCTTCATACCCATTTGTAGCATGGTTTCAGCGATAGGACGAACCAGTTCTTCACTGTAAACGCCCATCAATTCGATGTTAGGACGAGCAGGGTTAATCAGTGGACCAAGAATGTTGAAGATAGTGCGTGTTTTCATGGTTTGACGCACTGGCATCGCATGGCGCACACCACCGTGGTATTGAGGTGCGAATAGGAAAGCCACACCGATATCGTCTACCGCTTTGCGCGTATCTTCGGCGCTCATGGCTAGGTTGATACCAAACGAGTCAAGAAGGTCAGAAGAACCAGATTTGCTTGAAACGCTACGGTTACCGTGTTTCGCCACTTTTAGACCACATGCCGCCGCAACAAACGCCGCAGTGGTTGAAATATTGATGGTGTTGTGACCGTCACCGCCAGTACCGACGATATCTGCGAAATCGTAATCTGGGCGAGGGAATGGGTTTGCGTTTGCCAGCAACGCTTTCGCCGCGCCTGCAATTTCATCCGGTGTTTCGCCTTTGATTTTTAGTGCAGTCAGTGCTGATGCCATCAAAATTGGGTCTAATTCGCCACGGATAATTATGTCGAACAGCTGTTGGCTCTCTTCCTGAGTCAGAGACTCTTGCTCATACAATTTGGTAATAATAGGGTTGATGATTGCTTCCATATTTCCTCTCCTAAATTTCTTATGTGCCAAGCGCTTTTTAAGCACTGAGTGGGCTTGCTGAAGTTTGTTCTTCAAGTGCCCATTCAATGGCATTGGCCAACAGTGTTGCTCCGTAGGTCGTCATAATAGATTCCGGGTGGAACTGGAACCCGCAAACTTTATCTTCTTCATGTACAACAGACATTACCAAGTCATCCACTTCTGCTGTGATGGTTAGGCTCTCAGGAACCTTGGTCGCAACCAGCGAGTGGTAACGTGCAATCGCCAGTGGTGATGGTAGGTTTTGATAAATCGCATGGTTTTGGTGCTCCATCATAGAGACCTTACCGTGAATGATTTCGCCCGCGCCAGCGACGGTGCCGCCGTACGCTTCAACAATCGCTTGGTGACCAAGACAAATGCCGATCATCGGCACTTTGCCTTTCATGCGCTGGATAAGTTCTGGCATTGAGCCAGCTTCTGACGGTGCACCAGGACCTGGTGATAGCAGAACCACTGGGTTTTCAAGCTTGTTTACCGCTTGTTCAATGGTTTGCGCTGGGATGTTATTTCGGTAAATCTTGACTGAGTGACCTAGCGAGCGGAACTGATCCACAAGGTTGTAGGTGAACGAGTCAAAGTTGTCGATAAAAATGATATTAGCCATCTCTGAACCCTATTCCTTATCGTGACTTATGCGCTGCTTGGATAGCAGAGATTACCGCTTGTGCTTTGCCGCGCGTTTCGTCTGCTTCCGCTTGTGGGTCAGAGTCGAACACCACGCCTGCGCCTGCTTGAACTTGAGCAATACCGTTCTCAACGTACGCTGAGCGGATCACGATACAAGTATCTAATGTACCTTCGCCGGTAAGGTAACCAACAGCACCGCCGTAGCTACCGCGTCGTGCGCGCTCTACATCGCGAATCAACTGCATTGCACGAATCTTAGGTGCGCCTGTTAGCGTGCCCATGTTCATACAAGCTTGATAAGCGTGCAGCGCGTCTAGGTCTTCACGTAGTTGACCGACCACGCGTGATACTAAGTGCATTACGTGACTGTAGCGGTCCACTTTTAATAGGTCTGCCACGTGGCGAGTGCCAGCTTGAGCAATACGCGCTACATCGTTACGTGCTAGGTCAACCAACATCATGTGTTCTGCGTTTTCTTTCTTGTCGGTGCGCAGTTCAAGTTCGATACGGCTGTCTAAATCAAAGTCAATTTCACCGTTCGGACGTTTGCCACGGCGACGCGTGCCCGCGATTGGGTAGATTTCAATTTGGTTGGTGTCGGTTTCGTACTTAAGCGCACTTTCTGGTGATGCGCCAAACAGAGTGAACAGCTCATCTTGCATGTAGAACATGTAAGGGCTTGGGTTACTTTGTTTAAGCTCTTTGTATGCCGCGAGTGGTGACGGGCAAGGTAGAGTGAATCGACGAGATGGTACGACTTGGAATACATCGCCTTTCACTACGAACTGTTTTAAGTCACGAACGATTTGGCAGAAGTCTTCATCAGAGACGCTTGGTTCAACCGTGATATCTGCGATTTGCTCTGCACTTGGTAGCCGTTTTGGCGCAGCACATTGAGCGTTAATTTCTTCGATTCGAGTTTCAATCGTTGTTTTTTCTGAATCATCAACAAACAATGTGGCCTGAAGCTGACAAGATTCCGTTTGATGATCCACAACCAACAACGTTTCCGCTATGTAGAAAACGTAATCTGGGCATTGGTTGGTTGCTTCTGCATCGCCAAGTGGCTCGAAGTTCGCGACTAAGTCGTAAGCAAACAGACCACCAAGGAAAATCGCGTGTTTGTCTTGCTTAGAAATATCAAAGCTGTGTTGAATCAAGCGCAGCGCATCAAAAGAGGAGGCCTCACGCAAGCGGGAATCTTCATCGAGAGTGTCACATGGTTGAGTGAATTCTAAAGTAAGCGTGTTGTCTTTGAATTGACGAGTGACTTCACCGCGCACATTTTGGTAGAGGTGCGTTAGTAGGTTTTTGCCGTTGTTTGTTAACGCGGTCATGGTAACCGTATGGTCAAAGCAAACCATGCGAACGGCCGAATCGACGATAAGTAACGACTTTAGATCTTGCTTTGAATCAATTTCAGCGGACTCTAGTAATAGACTGTCCGTTTTGTTTTCACATAATGTGTGAAACAAGCGCGTTGGATCTTGAGTATAAGGAACAGGTGTTGTTATCACCTCTAACTGTCCAAGCGTTTTAATCTCTATGGCCTTGTTCACAAGACCTCCTTATAGCTGTTGTATCTTCCTGTCGTACATAGTCGCATAAAGCAAACGTTCACCCAATCGAGTCGCAGTCAAAATTGATGAATGTTTAAGCAGTTAAGTGTGAGGTGGACGACAAAACAAAAAAGCCCGCTGAACTAGCGGGCTTTGCGACATTTAATTCTCTAAACTAAAAGTACACGTTCGCCCACCAAGAACTTGTCCAAGTGCGCCACCAAGCTAGATCAGCAGAACTCGTCTTATTGAGACGAACTGAAACTTTCGCTTTCTGGTCTTGGTTAAATTCTTGTAACATAGTAAGCCTTACAATAGGTACTTCGTATTTGCGTACTAGTAAACTAGTGCGCAGGTTAAAAGTCAACCCCAAAACAGCATTAAAACGACAAAAAAATGAGAATTGATTTACACAGCCACACTACTGCCTCGGATGGTCGATTTACACCGAGTGATTTGGTGGATAGGGCACTAAGTTTTGATATCGAGGTGTTGGCGATCACGGATCATGATACGGTTGACGGCTTAGCTCCGGCCAAGCAATACGTAGAAGAGAATAATCTTCCGATTAAAATCATCGACGGTATCGAAATTTCCACGGTTTGGCAGAACAAAGATATCCATATTGTTGGATTGAATGTGGATCCTAAAAACCCAGCGTTGACAAATCTTATCCAACAACAAAAAGCGCATCGCGTTGCGCGCTCTGAAATGATCGCCGAGCGATTGCAGAAAGCGACGCGAGAGGGGGTTTTAGAAGAAGTCCAACACATTGCAGGGGACGCGCCAATTACACGAGCTCATTTTGCAAAATGGTTAGTAGATAATGGCTACGCTAAGAACATGCAGATGGTATTTAAGAAATATCTAACGCGCACGAATCCAGGATATGTACCACCAAACTGGTGTTCGATGAAAGAAGCCGTCGATGCCATTCATGCCGCTGGTGGACATGCGGTGTTAGCGCATCCTGGGCGTTATCAACTGACAGCTAAGTGGGTAAAACGTCTATTAGCTGCGTTTGTTGAAGCGGGCGGTGATGCGATGGAAGTAGCACAACCTCAACAAGCGCAACAAGAAAGGCGCACTTTGGCGGATTATGCTATACAATACAAACTATTAGCTTCCCAAGGCAGCGATTTTCACTATCCATCACCGTGGATGGAGTTGGGAAGAAACCTCTGGTTACCTGCGGGCGTAGAACCAGTTTGGAAAGATTGGGGAATTGATCCCTCGTTGAATAGCAACGAAATTAAGACTCCATAAAATATAGAGCCGAGAGGCTCGATAATGAGGAATTACAATGAGCCAGTTTTTTTACGTTCATCCAGAAAACCCACAGGCTCGCTTGATCAGTCAAGCAGTAGCAATCATTCGTAGTGGTGGCGTGGTTGTGTATCCAACCGATTCAGGTTATGCACTAGGCTGTCAATTGGAGAACAAACAGGCGTTGGAACGAATTTGTCAGATCCGTCGTCTGGATGACAAACACAACTTTACCTTGTTGTGCCGAGATTTGTCGGAGCTTTCTCTGTATGCACGTGTTGATAACTCGGCATTCCGACTACTAAAAAATAACACACCGGGTCCTTACACATTCATCTTCAAAGGTACAAAAGAAGTGCCGCGTCGCTTAATGAATGCGAAACGCAAGACGATTGGTATTCGTGTTCCGGACAACCGTATCGCGTTGGATTTGTTAGAAGCATTGGGTGAGCCAATGATGTCTACCTCGCTTATCTTGCCTGGCAATGACGTAACGGAATCGGACCCAGAAGACATTCGTGACAAGCTAGAGCACGCAGTCGACGTGATTCTTAATGGCGGTTACCTTGGTGAACAGCCGACAACGGTTGTTGATTTTAGTGAAGGCGACGCGGTAATTGCTCGTGTAGGTGCCGGTGATCCAGCTCCGTTTGAGTAATATTTTTAGCGATTAAGAACGTTGATAACGGTTGTTTATTTATACAGTCAAAAACGTTAGGAGGCATGTTTGCCTCCTTTTTTGTGATTACTTGTCACAGAATCACAAAAAGAGAATGGAATTTTTCGAGAATTTGATGAGCGATTCTTTGGTCGATTTTGCTTACATTAAATTTGAGAATCTCGTATAATATCCGACTGAAAAAATCCCATTAACTGGGTAACTTGCATAATGAAGGCCAATTTCGGTCTCGACGTCTGTGAAGACGACACATAGGTAGATAAATGAGCGAAAAGTTACAAAAAGTATTAGCACGTGCTGGCCACGGCTCTCGTCGCGAGATTGAAGCGTTAATCAAATCTGGTCGCGTTAGTGTAAATGGCATGGTAGCTAAACTTGGTGAGAGACTAGAAGATGAGAACAGCGTAGTTCGAATCGACGGTCACGTTGTGTCTGCAAAGGCACAAGAAGAAGTGATTTGTCGCGTACTGGCATACTACAAGCCGGAAGGTGAACTATGTACTCGTCACGATCCGGAAGGTCGTCGCACTGTTTTTGATCGTCTGCCAAAGATTCGTGGTTCTCGCTGGATTTCAGTGGGCCGTCTTGATGCAAATACTTCAGGCTTGTTGCTATTCACTACTGATGGTGAATTGGCTAACCGCCTAATGCACCCAAGTCGCCAAGTTGAACGTGAATACCTTGTTCGTGTTTTCGGTGACGTTACAGAACAAAAAGTAAAAAATCTCGTTCGCGGAGTCGAGCTAGAAGATGGTCTAGCGCGTTTCGAAGACGTGGTATATGCGGGTGGTGAAGGTATGAACCACACGTTTTATGTCGTGATCAACGAAGGTCGTAACCGTGAAGTACGTCGTCTGTGGGAATCGCAAGAAACGACAGTGAGCCGCTTGAAGCGTGTTCGTTACGGCGACATCTATCTAGATAAAAAACTGCCACGTGGCGGTTGGATGGAGCTTGATCTGAAAGAAGTAAACTACCTACGCGAGTTAGTAGAACTTCGTCCAGAGAAAGAAACCATGCTTGATCTTGATAAAGAAAATACATCACGCAAGCGTGAACGTGCACGTAGCCAAAAAATTCGCCGTGCAGTTAAGCGCCATGAAGAGCGAGTAAGCGCACCGAAAGGTCGCAGCAATAATCCGTCTCGTCGTAAGCCAGGTAAATCGGCTGGCGAACAAGGTGGACGCAATAAGCATCGTTAATGATTAGCGAAACATTTGAAAGGCTTGCCAATTGGCAGGCCTTTTCTTATCCATTATTTTATTTTTATCCCTTGTTTTACTTTCTTACCTATTGCCTTTGAAACGAATTTTTACACTGCTTAGAGCTTAGAGCTTAGAGCTTAGAGCTTAGAGCTTAGAGCTTAGAGCTTAGAGCTTAGAGCTTGGGATTTAGACATAAAAAAAACACCAGCACGAGGCTGGTGTTTGAATGCAAGATTGGTGAACGTTTTAATCACGTTTCCAAAGCATATGACAGAACTTATGTTCAGGATCTCGACTGATTAGCATACGAGCAAATACGTCATCAAGTACGTCATTTTCCTCGTTTACTAGGCCGATACGAACTTCTGCATACACTTCTTTGTCTACTTCGAAACCAACATGTTCAACCCAGTCATCACCAGTTTCAACAAGTTCGGCCGCTCCGCGATCTTCAAATTGTGCAGTAAACAGAATGACATCAGCAGGCTCTAGGTTGTCTGGAGCCATCTCAAGGAAGATGTCGTACGCTGCGTCGATAACGTCGTCGTAAGAAATCAAATCAGACATGCTTATGCTCGGCTCATGAACTTACGTTCAGTTGTGTTCACAATTACACGCTCGCCAGTTGCGATGTACTCTGGAACTTGAACAACAAGGCCAGAAGCAAAACGTGCTGGTTTAGTACGTGCAGAAGCAGATGCACCTTTGATTGATGGATCTGTTTCTTCAATAACAAGTTCAACAGAAGATGGAAGCTCGATACCAACAGCAGCGCCGTTTACTAGGATAATGTGGATACCTTGCGTGTCTTCATTGATGAATAGAAGCTCATCTTCAACTTCATTGTGCTTGAATGTGTATTGAGAGTAGTCTTCGTTGTCCATGAAAATGTGCTCATCGCCATCAGCGTATGAGTACATTACTGCACGTTTGTTCATTTCTACTGTGTCAACAACGTCATCAGACTTGTAACGCTCATCCACACGTGCGCCTGTCGTTAGATCAGTACAACGCATTTTGTAGATTTTTGAACCGCCACGACCACCAGGAGTCGTTACTTCGATGTCTTTTACTAGAAGAGTTTTACCATTAGACTCGATTGCGAAGCCTTTTTTGATTTCACTTGCCTTTGGCATTGTATTTTCCTATTACACTTATTAAGCAAAACTTTGTGATTATATACCCAACTTTGTTATCTGGCACCAAAATTCATCGCAGTAATTCGATCATCAATAAGCATTGTAACGGGCTTGATTCAAACGCAAGGCTAGTGGATCATATAACCCATCGTTTGTAATATGCTTGAGTTCGCGTTTTCTTTCATGTCTCTCCCTGTAATTAATCCACAGCAACCGTTTCAACCAGAGTTCGCGCCGTTGATCCGTGAAGTTATCATGTGTCTAAAAGGTGGGCTTGGGCCTAATCTTCATAGTGTATATGTTTATGGAAGTGTGGCACGAAAGACGGCGGTTTCAGGTCAATCTAATCTTGATTTGGTCGTGGTGACAAAAACGGCCTTTGAAAGCAATCGTGCGACGTTAATCAATACGGTTAAGTGGCGTGCTCAGCAGGGATACCCACATGTAAAGGGCGTATCGATCCGCACTGCTGTCGTCAGTGACGTCGCGAATCTAGATAGCATCTTTACTTGGGGCTTTATGCTGAAACATTGTTGTGTATGCGTCTATGGCAATGATTTAAGTGATTGCTTTGGGGATTATGAGCCAAGTTGGGAGATAGCCAAGCACTGGAATATGGATGTGCAAGACTGGCTAACGGTTTATCGAACTAAGATAGCTCAAGCGCAAAGTATTGACGAGTTAGTGAGTGCGCAAGTGGTGATCGCTAAGAAGTTGCTAAGAGCATCCTATTCGTTGGTGATGTACCGAGATAAGCGTTGGTTTGATGATCCTATCGAGTGTGGGGCGGTATTTTTAAAGTACCACCCAGAAAAGCAAGTTGAGATTGAACGCCTTGGTATTTTACTTTCAGGTCGGAGTATCCCTAAGCGTTCGGTAGTTGGGCTCATTGACGTCTTCGGTGATTGGTTGGTGAAGCAATATCAAAAAACCGAATTTCGAATTGGTTGATTCTACACTTACGCGAAGTCGTTTTTGATTGAGATCATGGCTTCGCATAAGTATGTTTAGAATAGCCCCATCTGTGGGGCAGACAATTGCTCAAAATCGGTACCAATAAACGGCAAGATCGCATCAGCGACAGGTTTTAACTGCTTATCAATATAGTGTTGATAATCGATTGGGCTTGATGAGTATTCTCTAGGCTCAGGGCCATTTACGGTGATCAAATATTCAATACGTCCACGGTTTTGATATTGTAAAGGGCGTCCTAGTTTTGCGTTGATATCATCCGCTATGCGCGCAGCTCGTACTTGTGGGGGGATATTCTTTTGGTATTCGTGTAACTTGCGGCGCAGACGTTTTTGATACACCAGCTGATCATTGAACTCGCCGCTGTTGGTTTTTTCTACAACCTCGCGAACGTAATCACTCGGATCTTCACCATGGAATATCATTTGATACAGCGTGTTTTGAAACTTCTGTGCTAATGGTGTCCAATCTGTTCGTGCGCTTTCGAGTCCTTTAAAGATGATGCGCTCGTGCTGACCCTCTCCAATTAAACCCGCGTAGCGTTTTTTAGACCCAGTTTCTGCACCACGAATCGTCGGCATCAAAAATTTGCGATAGTGGGTTTCATATTCGAGTTCAAGGATCGAGTTTAGATTGTACTCGCGACGCAAGTGGTCACTCCACCATTGGTTGATATAGTCGACCAACTCATTACCAATCTTATCTGCGTCTGCTTGGCTAAACGCGCCATTTAAAGACACAAAAGTCGAGTCCGTATCACCATAAATCACCTGATAGCCTTTCTCTTCGATGAGCACCTTGGTTTGCTTCATGATCTCGTGTCCACGCATAGTGATGCTAGACGCGAGGCGTGTATCAAAGAAGCGGCAACCAGAAGAGCCTAAAACACCATAAAATGAGTTCATGATGATCTTAATTGCTTGAGAGAATGCTTTTTCGTTATTTTTCTTTGCGATATCTCTGGCTGCCCAGAGGTTTTCGATCATCTCTGGTAAGAAGTGTTTGGTGCGATGAAATTGACCGCCTCGAAAGCCGGGGACAGATTGATGGTCGAGTTTGCCAATTTCTTGTTGTAAGCCCTCAATCAACCCCATTGGGTCAATGAGAAATGAGCGAATAATAGAGGGGTAAAGGCTCTTAAAGTCTAAGACTAAAACAGATTCGTACAGGTTGGGTATTGAGTCCATTACATAACCGCCGGGACTCGCAATCCAATCTTCTGGGTGTAGGTTTGGTGCCACATAGCCCGCGCGATGAATCTGTGGCAAATATAAGTTAGTAAACGCAGCAACAGAACCGCCAATGCGATCAAGCTCGACACCAGTTAAGCGAGAGCGCTCAATGGCAAAATCAAGTAGGTGGGTATGATTGAAGATTTTGTTTACCAACACACAATCTTGCAAGTTGTATTTTGCTAACGAGGGTTTATCGGAACGGTACATGCGATTGATTTCATCCATTCGGTCATGCACGTTATGAATTTCTTTACCCTCACCGAGCAGTTCTTGAGAGACCGATTCCAGTGACCAAGAGCGAAAGTGATAGGTCGCCGTCTTTAAGGTATCAATACCATCTAGAACGACACGCCCAGGTATGGAGATAAACCCTTGTTGACTTTGAGCTGAGCTACGGAAAAAACTCGCTTGATCAGCACGGCCAAGCATTAACTTCATGTTATGCCACTCAGCACGCTTATGCAGTAAGCGAAAATCAAAATCAATAACGTTCCAACCGATAATTACATCTGGATCAAAACTGTTAAACCAAGCGATCAATGCTTCAAGCAAGGCACGTTCGTCTTTTACCCATTGAATCGACGTTTCTGCCGGTTCAGGTTCACCGATCATGATGACGCGAGAGTCAGCAGGGCTGTCTAACCCAATGGAGTATAAAATGCCTTTTTCAGAACACTCTACATCGAGTGAAACGACATGAAGTTTCGGTTGGTATTCACCACGGCGACATTTGGCATTTAGGACTCGTTGGAAACCATTTTGAATTTGTATATTGCCGGTGTACTCCATGCTTCCTTTAATGAAGCGCTCCATTAAGTAGCGATCCGCGAGTCGTATATCGCCCTCGTAGTGCGTCAGTTCATTTTGGCTTAGTAGATCCTGCAGCGCCAATGCATCTCGGGTAGTGTGCGAATAGCAGGCTGCGAGTGGCTTGAGTTGGAAATTCTTTAACTCTAACGGGCGAATATCACAAGTAATATGATGAGCTTGAGCCAACTTTTTGACTTGTTCAATATGACCATTCTGGAGAAAAAATACCGGTTTTTCTTCTTGAATCAGCAGTTGAGTTGGGCCGTTATCTGTTGACAGCCAAAGCTCTATTTGTGTTTTTCCTTTTATATCTCGAGCTTGTCGAGTCAGAAGAAAGCCTTGCTGGATATTCAAGAGTGGGAAACCTTAACAATCTAAATAAGTAATGATTCTATCACTCAATGGCCTAAATAGCCTCAACTCGGGATAATCGAAGCCATTCAAAACGGCGCTTTTAACGTCTAATGTCGTTAAAATGAACGCTATCGACCCGCGATTGACTTGTCTTTTTGTCTCATTGCCCATCTAAAATAGCCGTGTTGACTTTTGTATTTGATTAAATTACTCATAAATTGGGCAATATAGATTTTAATCCCAAGTTGAGGTTAAATGGACTCGCACGAGCAAATCGTAATGAGATAGTACTATTCATGAAGTAGGGTGATAGGGAAACGATTGCTTAACTAATGACCATTTGTTCTAGATATTGAGCTTAACTGAACAATATGAAACTTAGTTTCTTGATTTATGGGCGTTTATGTTGTTAATTAGCGTAATATTTAAAATTGGTTCTGCATTCTGCTCTTTTGAACAATTGAGTGGCTGGTGAATAAGTTCTTGCTAAAGTTTGCGTTTCAGCACATATTCAAAGAAAGCAATTTTGTGCCTAATGCGTTAGTATAAGGCCTCATACTGATATCCACATTTAATTACCATTATGTGGGTGCAGAGCCAAACCAAGTGTGGAGATACAAGTTTGATAAATGTTTTCCTTGTAGATGATCACGAGCTGGTTCGCACAGGGATACGACGTATTATTGAAGACGTCCGTGGAATGAACGTAGCAGGAGAAGCTGACAGCGGTGAAGAAGCAGTAAAATGGTGTCGTAGTAATCATGCCGACGTCGTTTTGATGGATATGAACATGCCGGGTATCGGCGGTTTAGAAGCCACAAAGAAAATTCTTCGCGTGAATCCTGATGTAAAAATTATCGTTTTGACCGTTCATACGGAAAATCCGTTCCCAACTAAGGTGATGCAGGCGGGTGCTTCTGGTTACTTAACCAAAGGTGCAGGTCCCGACGAGATGGTCAATGCCATTCGTGTGGTTAAAAGTGGACAACGTTATATTTCTCCGGAAATAGCGCAGCAGATGGCATTGAGTCAATTCTCGCCTGCGTCAGAAAATCCATTTAAAGACCTTTCAGAGCGTGAATTGCAGATCATGATGATGATCACCAAAGGCCAGAAAGTAACGGATATTTCTGAACAATTGAATTTAAGTCCAAAAACAGTCAATAGTTACCGCTATCGCTTGTTTAATAAACTGGACATTAACGGTGACGTTGAGTTAACACACTTAGCGATCCGCCACGGAATGCTGGATACCGAGACCCTTTAGCGTGAATCCTATTTTCGATTCGGCTTCCTTTCTCAAGACAGTCACTCATCAGCCCGGCGTTTACAGAATGTACAACGCCGAGGCTGTTGTTATTTATGTCGGTAAAGCCAAAGATCTTCAAAAGCGCCTTTCTAGTTATTTTCGTAAGAAAGTCGACAGCGAGAAAACTCGCGCCCTCGTTAGTAATATTGCCAAAATTGATGTCACTGTCACGCATACGGAGACAGAAGCACTTATCCTTGAGCATAATTACATCAAGCAGTATTTGCCCAAATACAACGTGCTTTTGCGCGATGATAAATCTTACCCTTACATTTTTATAAGTGGCCACAAACATCCACGGTTGTCGATGCATCGTGGTGCGAAAAAGCGTAAAGGTGAGTATTTTGGTCCGTATCCCGACTCAGGGGCGGTTCGCGAAACGTTGCATTTACTACAGAAAATATTTCCCGTCCGTCAATGCGAAGACACGGTCTATTCCAACCGAACTCGTCCTTGTTTGATGTATCAAATTGGTCGCTGTGCAGGCCCATGTGTCAGCACAATCATATCTGATCAAGACTACGCAGAATTAGTGGGCTTCGTTCGTTTATTTTTACAAGGGAAAGACAAGCAAGTTCTAGAACAGCTGATTGTGAAGATGGAACAAGCTAGTCAACAACTTCGTTTTGAAGATGCGGCCAAGTTTCGAGATCAAATCCAAGCGATTCGAAGAGTGCAAGAGCAGCAGTTTGTATCTGAGGATACTTTGGATGACATGGATGTATTAGGTTTTGCACAAGAAAAAGGCATCGCTTGTATACACATTCTGATGATTCGCCAAGGTAAAGTGCTTGGAAGTCGAAGTCATTTTCCTAAGATCCCTCACAATACAAGTCAACAGGAAGTCTTTGATAGTTTCTTATCTCAATACTATTTGAGCCACAATGAAGCTCGTACGATCCCGACACGTATCATTTTGAATCAAGAGTTGGGAGAGAACATCGCTTCTTTTCAGCAAGCGCTAAGTGATGTAGCAGGGCGTAAAATACGTTTCCACACATCACCAACGGGTTCTCGTGGCCGTTATCTGAAGTTGTCCAATACAAACGCTCTGACCGCGCTTACTGCGAAGATTAACCATAAGATGACCATTAACCAACGCTTTAAAGCATTACGAGAAGTGTTGGGTTTAGAGTCCATTACTCGTATGGAGTGTTTTGATATCTCTCATACGATGGGGGAGAGTACTATCGCCTCTTGTGTAGTCTTCAATAGTGAGGGGCCGGTCAAGCAAGAGTATCGTCGCTATAACATCACAGGGATAACCGGAGGCGATGACTATGCTGCGATGGGACAAGCATTAGAGCGCCGTTATTCTAAACAGTTGGATGTCGAGAAAATACCGGACATCATCTTTATTGATGGTGGCAAAGGTCAACTCAACCGTGCACATGAAATTATTTCGCAATATTGGGGAGATTGGCCAAAGCGTCCAACCATGATCGGTATTGCCAAAGGGGTGACCCGTAAACCAGGTCTTGAAACCTTAATTACCGTAGATGGTGGTGAGTTTAATTTGCCAAGTGATGCACCAGCATTGCATTTGATTCAACATATCCGAGATGAGAGTCATAATCATGCAATCGCAGGTCATCGAGCGAAACGTGGAAAGACGAGAAGAACCAGTGCGTTAGAAGGAATTGAGGGTGTAGGACCGAAACGTCGCCAAGCTTTGCTCAAATATATGGGCGGTTTACAGGAATTGAAGCGTGCGAGTGTCGAAGAAATCGCCAAAGTGCCAGGAATTAGCCACTCTTTGGCAGAAATTATTTTCCAAGCATTGAAACAATAAAGAAAATCCCGCAACATTAAGCCGCAATGTGTAAGAGAATAATAAAATGCGTTTGAATATCCCGAACATTCTGTCCCTACTAAGACTGTTCCTAATCCCAGTTTTTGTGGTTGTCTTCTATCTACCTTACTCTTGGGCACCATTTGCCGCCGCAATGGTATTTTGGGTTGCAGGCTTTACGGATTGGTTAGATGGCATGTTAGCCCGAAAATTGGGCCAAACCTCTCGCTTTGGTGCCTTTATCGATCCGGTTGCGGATAAAGTACTTGTCGCCACAGCCTTAATTTTGATTACTGAACATTACCATACGATTTGGGTCACTATCCCAGCAGTGACTATGATAGCGCGTGAAATCATTATCTCTGCATTGCGTGAATGGATGGCTGAAATTGGTAAACGAGCCAGTGTTGCTGTTTCATGGGTAGGGAAAGTGAAGACCGTTTCACAGATGTTCGCACTGTGGGTTCTGATTTGGCGTTACGACGATTGGATGGTATGGGTTGGTTTTGGTGCGCTTTACGTTGCGACCTTCCTGACTTACTGGTCAATGGTTCAGTATCTCGCTGCAGCGAAAGATGACTTGCTCAATGAAGAGCATCACTGATTGTTACCGCTCGTACGAATAGCATTTTAAGAAGCAGGCTTGATGGCCTGCTTTTTATCCCAGAATAAAATCATCATGAATGTGAATGTGAATGTGATCTAAGTCTTGTTTTGTTTTCTTCATATTAAATGTCGCATTTAACAAGTAATACTTAATGATAATAAGGGAAGATCTTTTATTGATATTCGCTAGCGTAGTAGTCCAATATTCATGATAAACAAGTGTATTTGGGATTTTTTAGTATTAAAACCAAGCAATTTACGGTGTTTCGAACAAATTGTGGTCAAACGATTTAAAAAACTAAAAATAGTGTTGACTCGAATGCTCGAATCCGTAGAATGCATCCCGTACCCAAGAGAGCACGGCTTGAAAGGGTGGTGAAAGAAGTTAACTTCATTCACAAAAATGGCGCCTTGGCAGAGTGGCTATGCAGCGGATTGCAAATCCGTGGACCTCGGTTCGACTCCGGGAGGCGCCTCCATTCTTTTGAAAGTGAATGACTTTCGAGAATAAATGCGACACTAGCTCAGTTGGTAGAGCGCAACCTTGCCAAGGTTGAGGTCACGAGTTCGAACCTCGTGTGTCGCTCCAAAAATTTAAAGATATGGCTTTTTTAGCGGTATCGGATGGTGTTTTACTTTTCTGTAAAGGCATCACAAAGAAATTTGTGTGCCCTGGTGGTGGAATTGGTAGACACAAGGGATTTAAAATCCCTCGACGTTCGCGTTGTGCCGGTTCAAGTCCGGCCCGGGGCACCATCTCAAACATTGCGACACTAGCTCAGTTGGTAGAGCGCAACCTTGCCAAGGTTGAGGTCACGAGTTCGAACCTCGTGTGTCGCTCCAAACTTCAAAGCCCAGCATTTATGTTGGGCTTTTTAGTATCTGAACATTTGTCTAAATGTGCGTTCCATTCGTTGTTTTCCCAATCTCATCCAGAACAATACCCGTTCACCTCTGTCTGTTCTAATACACATCTCATACACAAGTAAGACTGGTCATAGTAAAAATTTGTTCATTTTGCTTGTCAAAATCGCTGATCCGCGCGTTATAACATATTGATTAGAATCATTAGTTTGCTGAAATACATGCTTTTCTCAAGTGCTTCTCTTGGCATAACTCACTGCTTACGTATTATTCGGCTTAGTATCATTTATGAGTGATATGTGAAAAATTATTGCCAGATGATTTTAATTTGTGATAAATTTCCGCGCAATCTCGGAGCGTAATTATACGGCACATCTCTGGGGGATACGCGTAATGACCATTCAAGCTGATTGTGACATTACGTAGGGTAGGTATTGGCAAAGCCATTTGTCGATAGACGGGATACTAATGCTGCAAGTTCAGCATGTTTATGGGAAACCCAACATTGAAACTTTTTAACACACACACACTAATCAGCTTCATTTTACCGAAATGTCCAGTTCTTCAAAACGGGTGCATTACGGAGCCTTGATTATTCCTCAACATCGTTAAAAGTCTCACTTACCTGAGACGGTGTATCTGTACCTGTCGTTTTGCTTCGGCGGTGCGGAGGTGTATCTATTTCCTACTATTTAATATTAATAAAAATAAATATAGGAAAGAGAATAATTATAATTCAAGGGACTATGTAGTATGAGCACTGCCTTTGAAGTCGATAATACTATCGCAAATTTCTTTTCTGCTCAGATTCCTATTGTTGACGGGGTCTATGATTTAACGCCGGATCAAATTTTGATTGAGCAGGAGGAACATGAATCTGAAGTTCGTTCTTATCCTCGTCGCTTACCGATTGCGATCAAACAAGCTTATGGCTGTTTGGTGGAAGATTCTCGAGGTCAAATCTTCTTGGACTGCTTAGCTGGTGCAGGCACGCTAGCTTTGGGTTATAACCACCCAGAAATTAACCAAGCACTAAAAGAACAGTTGGATGCGGGCTTACCGTATCAGACACTTGATATTGCAACATCGGCGAAAACGCATTTCATCAAGTCAGTGAAAGACTTTCTTCCTCAAGATATGAGTGATAATTGTGTTGTTCAATTCTGTGGTCCGTCAGGGGCTGATGCCGTTGAAGCAGCGATTAAGCTCGCTAAACAAACCACGGGCCGTAACACTATGTTTGCTTTTCGTGGTGCCTACCATGGTATGACGAATGGCACCATGGGTATGATGGGTAACTTGGGCACTAAGGCTCGTCGTACCGGTTTGATGTCAGACGTACACTATATGCCTTTCCCATACAGCTTACGTTGTCCATTTGGTTTAGGCGGTGACGAGGGCGCGAAAGCGAGTATTCGTTACATAGAACGTTTATTGAATGACGATGAGGCAGGCATCATGAAGCCCGCTGCGATCATTGTCGAGCCAGTACAAGGCGAAGGTGGTGTTATTCCTGCTCCTGCATTCTGGCTACGTGAGTTGCGACGCATTTGTGACGATCACGGCATCTTGCTGATTTTCGACGAAATTCAATGTGGTGTTGGCAAGTCTGGTCATAATTTCGCATTCGAAGAAGCCGGTATCGTGCCTGATATTTTATGTTTGTCTAAAGCAATCGGTGGTGGTTTGCCAATGTCATTATTGGTGATCAACAAACAACACGACACATGGAAGCCTGGCGAGCATACGGGTACTTTCCGTGGCAACCAACTCGCAATGGTCTCAGGTGCAAAAGCACTAGAAATCATCCAACGCGACAACCTTGTTGAACATGCGAACGTTGCCGGTCAGTACTTACGCTTTGGTCTTGAGAGCATTCAAAAACGCGTTAACTGTATTGCAGATGTACGCGGCAAAGGCTTAATGCTTGGCGTTGAGATTAAGAACCCAAATGGCGAACTAAACAAGTTCGGTGAGCCTTTGTCAGATGGCCAACTTACTCTTGCTATTCAACGTGCGGCGCTTGAGCGTGGATTGATGGTAGAAAAGGGCGGCCGCGACGGTTCAGTCATCCGTTTCCTTCCTCCGCTCATTATCTCTTTTGAGCAAATCGATTTTGCCCTCCGAGTATTGGAAGACGCAATTATCGCGGCGGGTGGTAGTCACATTGAAACAGACCCACAAGAAGAGTGGAAAAGGCACTTCATTCAAACCGGTGAACTTGGTGGTACTGAGTTTGCGTCAGTGATGAACCACATGACTGCAGCAATGAAGTCGGTGTTTGAGCAGGTCAACACGCCATACTCAGGAATGGATCCTAAATTACTCGAAGCGGCTATCAACTCGGTTGATTTGGATAACAAGAACGCACCGCTCAAATCTGTGATTGATGAGGCGGCTGAACTCGTTGCAAAGAATGCCATCTTCACTCAACACCCTGATTGTATTGCTCACCTACACACGCCTCCATTGATGCCTGCGGTAGCGGCAGAAGCCATGATTGCAGCGTTGAATCAATCAATGGATTCATGGGATCAAGCATCGTCAGCGACTTACGTTGAACAAAAAGTGATCGGCTGGCTGTGCGATAAATACGAGCTAGGTAATCAGGCCGACGGTATTTTCACTAGCGGTGGTACGCAAAGCAACCAGATGGGCTTAATGCTGGCGCGCGATTGGATTGCAGATAAGCTAAGCGGTCACTCTATTCAGAAGTTGGGTCTGCCCGATTACGCAGACAAACTGCGCATTGTATGTTCGAAGAAATCACACTTCACGGTTCAAAAGTCTGCTTCTTGGATGGGGCTGGGTGAGAAAGCGGTGATGACCGTCGATGCGAACACTGACGGTACAATGGATGTTACTCAGTTAGATCAAGTTCTAACCCAGGCGAAGTCAGACGGTCTGATCCCATTCGCCATTGTTGGCACGGCGGGCACGACCGACCACGGTGCTATCGACGATCTCGATTTCATTGCTGATATGGCCGCGAAACATGAGATGTGGATGCACGTTGATGGTGCTTACGGTGGCGCATTGATCCTAAGTAGCCACAAATCACGCCTGAAAGGTGTAGAGCGTGCACACTCGATCAGTGTCGACTTCCACAAACTCTTCTACCAAACAATCAGCTGTGGTGCGTTGCTGGTGAATGACAAGTCGAACTTCAAGTTTTTACTTCATCATGCGGACTACCTAAACCGTGAACACGATGAGCTGCCAAACTTGGTCGACAAATCCATCGCAACCACGAAGCGTTTTGATGCATTGAAAGTCTTTATGACGATGCAAAACGTGGGTCCTAAAGTACTTGGCGATATGTACGATCACTTGTTAGCACAAACACAACAAGTGGCTGACATGATTCGCGCACACGATCAGTTTGAACTTCTGGCTGACCCAGCACTTTCTACGGTTCTATTCCGCGCAACAAACGTCCGTGCCGCAAATGTCCATATAAACAACGCATCTGCAGATTTAGATGAACTAAATAAAGCATTGCGTCTTGAAGCGCTGACTCGCGGTATCGCAGTTCTTGGTGAAACCATCGTTGATGGTAAGACCGCTCTTAAATTTACGATTTTGAATCCTTGTCTAACGACAGCGGACTTTGAATCTTTGCTCTTGAAAATCAACACGCTAGCAGTTGAGCTAGTTTAATAAAGGTAACGGAAAACTATGGCAGTTCTACAGATTGGTGCAGGCGGCGTTGGCTGGGTTGTTGCACATAAAGCAGCACAAAACAACGACGTTCTGGGTGATATCACAATCGCATCACGTACTATCGGTAAGTGTGAGAAGATCATCGAATCGATTCAGAAGAAAAACAACCTGAAAGATTCAGCTAAGAAACTAGAAGCGCGTGCAGTGAACGCTGACGACGTAGATTCTCTGGTTGCTCTTATTGAAGAAGTAAAACCGGATCTCGTAATTAACGCGGGTCCTCCGTGGGTTAACATGCCAATCATGGAAGCGTGTTACCGAGCAAAAGTTTCATACCTAGACACATCTGTGGCCGTTGACCTATGTTCTGAAGGTCAGCAAGTGCCTGAAGCTTATGATTGGCAATGGGGCTACCGTGAGAAGTTTGAAGAAGCGGGCATCACGGGTATCCTAGGCGCTGGTTTCGATCCTGGCGTAGTATCGGTATTCGCGGCGTACGCAGCCAAGCATCTGTTTGATGACATTGATTCTATTGACGTAATGGATGTGAACGCAGGCGACCATGGTAAGAAGTTTGCAACCAACTTTGACCCAGAAACGAACATGCTTGAGATCCAAGGCGACTCGTTCTACTGGGAAAACGGCGAGTGGAAACAAGTGCCTTGCCACTCTCGTATGCTAGAGTTTGATTTCCCGAATTGTGGTTCACACAAAGTTTACTCAATGGCACACGATGAAGTTCGCTCAATGAAAGAATTCATCCCGGCAAAACGCATTGAATTCTGGATGGGTTTCGGTGACCGTTACCTAAACTATTTCAACGTAATGCGTGATATTGGCCTACTAAGTCCAGAACCACTAACGCTACACGACGGTACAGTCGTTCAACCTCTACACGTGTTAAAAGCGATGTTGCCTGATCCAACGTCTCTAGCACCTGGCTACACTGGCCTAACGTGTATCGGTACTTGGGTTCAAGGTAAGAAAGACGGTAAAGAGCGCAGCGTGTTTATTTATAACAACGCGGACCATGAAGTCGCGTACGAAGACGTTGAGCACCAAGCGATCGCTTACACCACAGGCGTTCCTGCGATCACTGCTGCACTGCAATTCTTCCGTGGCAATTGGGCTGACAAAGGCGTGTTCAACATGGAGCAATTAGACCCAGATTTGTTCTTAGAAACCATGCCAGAAATTGGTCTAGATTGGCACGTTCAGGAATTGGAGGCAGGTCAAGGCTTACCGCTGATTCACGAACTGAACAAATAAGTTTTATTATTAAACTTGTTTAGATAATTCGAGCAGTCATGGTCAAAAGCCGTGACTGCTTTTGTCGTATTTGAGTTGAACCCCTCCCGGTCTCCTTTTCTTAAAGGGGACGTTAAAGGGGTTAACGTGTGATGAAAATGGTTAGTTATGAGTAAAGAGCAACTTAAAACCCCGTACTTCATGATCAATGAAGATAAGTTGGTTGAGAACCTAGAAAAAGCGAAGCAGCTAAAAGACATTTCTGGTGTAAAGCTGGTGTTGGCACTGAAGTGCTTCTCAACATGGGGTGTATTCGACATCATCAAGCCTTACTTAGATGGCACGACTAGCTCTGGTCCGTTTGAAGTGAAGCTTGGCTACGAAACTTTCGGTGGTGAAACGCACGCATACAGCGTTGGCTACAGTGAAGACGATGTGCGAGAAGTCGCTGATATCTGTGACAAGATGATTTTTAACTCACAGTCACAGCTAGCAGCTTACCGTCATATTGTTGAGGGCAAAGCGTCTATTGGCTTGCGCTTAAACCCAGGTGTAAGTTACGCGGGGCAAGATTTAGCGAATCCTGCTCGTCAGTTCTCTCGACTTGGCGTACAAGCTGACCACATTAAGCCGGAAATATTCGATGGCATTGATGGTGTGATGTTCCACATGAACTGTGAGAACAAAGACGTGGACGCGTTCATCGCCTTGTTGGATTCGATCTCGGAACAGTTTGGCGAATACCTGAATAAACTTGAATGGGTCAGTATGGGCGGTGGTGTATTCTTCACATGGCCGGGCTACGACATCGAGAAGTTAGGCTTAGCGCTGAAAGCGTTCTCGAAAAAGCACGGAGTACAAATGTACTTAGAACCGGGAGAGGCAATCATCACAAAAACGACCGACCTTGTCGTGACCGTTGTAGATATTGTTGAAAACGTGAAGAAGACGGCGATTGTGGATTCGGCAACGGAAGCTCACCGCTTGGATACCCTTATCTACAATGAGCCTGCGTCTATCCTAGAAGCATCAGAAAACGGCGAGCACGAGTACGTGATTGGTTCTTGCTCTTGCCTAGCGGGTGATCAGTTCTGTGTGGCGAACTTTGAACAACCACTGGAGATCGGCCAGCGTCTGCATATTCTAGATAGTGCGGGTTACACCATGGTGAAGTTGAACTGGTTTAATGGCTTGCGTATGCCATCTGTGTATTGCCAACGTTCAAATGGTGAGATTCAAAAACTAAACGAATTTGATTACTCAGATTTCAAACGCTCGTTATCTCAGTGGACGGTGAAATAACCACTCATCCACCCGCTGGAAACGTAAAAAGAGCAGCGATGGCTGCTCTTTTTTGTACTTCGTGAATGACTAGCTATACGAGATATCGTTCGAAAATACCCTAGAATCCAGCGATTAGCTTTCTACAATCACGCGAGTGTCTTCACTTAGTGATTCAAGCTCATTCACCACGTCATCGAGTTCAAGTTCACTTGGTAATTTGATGGCCAATTTTGCGCTAAACAAACTGGAACTTATACCACCGCCGCCAGCAATGAATACTCGCTGACAGTCCATATCAAGTATAGATATACCTTGGCTATCAAGTACATGAGTGATCTCGTTGACGATGCCTCCGCGGTCATTGGCATCTAAACGTAACTGAAATATCGTCTCTTCACGGTGTGAATGAGGGCCGGAGTCGACGAACTTCACGACTAGGGTTTGACAAGCAGAGAACGCGTCTTTTACTGTCTCGGCGTTTTCTTCAGGAAGCTCAATTTTAATCACGCCAGCCACTTGGTCTTCAATAAAGTTCACTTTACTGATTAACCATTTGCCCCCATTTTCATGTGTGACCGCCGCAAGTTGTTTGATGGTCGCAGGTGAAGCCTGACCGACGAAGTTTACGATAAATACAGTGTTCATAATGTCCCCTCCCAGATAAGGTTTGGACGCGGCACGCATTTACGCATCGCTGAAGTGATTGGAACTTAAGTTATTGGAATAAGTCCTTTTATTTCAGTGTAGGTGCTGAGAGAGGGTAATGTTTGATAAAGGTCAATTTTTCACACTAATTCGCGACGCAAATAATGAAAACTACGCTTAGGGCACAAAAAAAGCAGTCCGGAGACTGCTATTTGAATGTGTTTCTTTGCTTTAAATATTCTCAATCACTTAGAAAGAGACTTTCATCTCAAAGCCATAGAATTGGCGATCGTAGCTTGCTCCAGCATTCATTGCGAATTTAGCCGCATCCTGGTTACCAAACCAAGGAGAAGAGGCGAACTGGAATTCTGCGCTGCCGCCCCAAGCGTCTGACACCCAGTAGTGAATATGGCCGACAGGGTTTAGGAAGAATAGTGATACATCACCCATGGTTTCTGAACCCATGACTTCTCCACCGCTAGCAATAATATCTTGTTCCGCGCTGAGCATCATTTCGCCGACCACTGCACCGAAGAATGGCGTAATGAAAATATCTTGCCATGATGGAACTTCGGCAAACGCTTCTACACCATATTCCCAAAAGAATGTCGACATGGTTGCAGAGTATAAGAACGATTCGAATTCGTTGTAACCTGCGTGACGTGCTGCCGTGTAGTAAACCCCACCAAAGTATGGGTGCATGATGTAGTTAAGAAAGTGTTCGTCACGATCCCACACAGGGCCACTTGATACATTGTCTTTCCACTTACTGCCGAGCTTACTCATGTCACGATCATCGTCGTCCCATTTGGTAATACTTTCTGGTAGAAACGTCATCAAACCAACAGTAGCAACACTTAGACCTAAAATGGTGTAAGTTTGCCCCATAAGGTAATCCCAATCTTTGTCTTTTGGGACAATAAGATGTTTCGGTTGAAGACCAGCATCAAGATCAAGTGAGTCATTGCTATCCAGTCCCATTGCGAAGCGGCGATTTTGAGGTTCGAAGCTATACAGCGTGGTCGTTTCGCAGTAACCTGACAAACAATCAGGTGTGTAAGAAAACTCACTATGGCGAGTCATGTCATATTGGCTAGCGTTTGCGGCTGCAGACGCTGTCAGTACGAGACCGCTAAAAGTCTTCTTGAACATGGATGATTTTGACACAGAGGTCTCCGAGTTGTTGGTTTAATGATCTGGCGCACAATTATCCCTTAAAAGCACAGCCATGAAAATAGTTGACCTAAATTTAATCTCAACAAATAGATATACCTAAGTGACTTTAAGGTGCAGAATTCTTGTTGAAAGGCATCGGTTTAGGTTGCTTAGGTATAAGAGATTAGTCTAATAAAATGAAAATGATATAGGCATTAAGTCGAAAAAAAGTGAATGTTGCCCAATTTCAGGAGTCAGTTGTGAAAATTGCTATGCTTAGTACCGGTGAAGAAGTGCTTCACGGTGATATTGTTGATACGAATGCGGCGTGGTTATCTAGCTTATTTTATCAACATGGTTTTGGCTTAACCAAACGCTCTACAGTCGGTGATAAACTATCTAGCCTAATCGAAGAATTCCTGATGTTGAGCTTCAATAATGATGTTGTGATCGTTAATGGCGGTTTAGGTCCCACGACGGATGACATGAGTGCAACGGCAGCGGCAAGAGCGGCTGATTGTAAATTGGTACTGTTTAGAGAATGGTTAGAACACTTAGAAGCCATGTATGCTCGACGTGGTATTCCTATGCCTGACAGCAATTTAAAACAAGCTATGTTGCCCGAAATTGCGGACATTGTAGACAATCCTATTGGTACGGCTTGTGGCTTTAAAATGCTGATCAACGATGCGATATTTTATTTCACCCCGGGTGTACCGAGTGAATTTAAACTTATGGCTGAAACTCAGATTTTACCGGATTTAAAGAAACACTTCCCTGAAGTGGAAAGCTCGTTTTGTAGTCGTATTTACACGTTTGGACTTTCTGAATCCGGGATTTCAGATACGCTTGACCAAATGAAACTTCCTCAAGGTTACGAACTGGGTTATCGCTCTTATTTGCCATTCATTGAAGTAAAATTATTTGGTCCATCGAATCAAGTAGAACAGCGCGTGAAGCTCATGCAGATAATTCACAAGCATCTTGAAACCAATACCGTGAGTGTCGATATGCCCATGGTGGATTATGTTGGACAACTGTTGGCGGATAAACGGTTAACATTGTCAGTTTCTGAAAAGAGCAGTGCAGGACACTTAACCTATTGGCTCAACGGGAACGAAAACATAGCAAAACAATTTGGTCATGGTTGGGTGTTGTCGGGTCAGCATGCTACGATTTTGGATGAAAATGATCCGCTTGCAGCGACATTTGCGTTTGCCGGTGCGACGCGTGAGAAATGCGGAACAGACTTAGCGTTGGTGACAGGAAATATTGACGATAGTGTCTTTTCTGTGGCGCTCTCCACAGAGGCAGGAGAGTGGGGGGCATTGTATAAGCTATCAAGAAAGTATCAGCGTGATGACCTGGTGAAAGTTATTAGTGCAGTGGCGCTCGACTTGCTAAGGCGCTACTTGGAACGTAAACCGATGTCCGCTCGATATGCATTTCTTGAGAAAGTGAAAGAGATGCACATCCCGAATAGTGCGCTTTAAGCGATGCTCAACTTACAGATTTACAGATACACAGATAACAAAAAGCCAAGGCAATCGCCTTGGCTTCTTAGTATTCACTAGAACTAAACTTATGCGCGTTTTTCTTTCATCGTATAGTTAACACCGCTCAGTGAAACACTGGATTTCGCTTTACAGATACAAGGCAGAATTTCATCCGCTTGTGTGTAAGCCATTGCAAAACCAACATACTCCACTTCGCCAGACTCCAGCTTACAGCGGCAAGCACCACAGTGACCATCGCGGCAATTGTATTCAGGCAGCAGACCAGCTTGTTCCATCGTCTCCAAAATCGTATTGGATGGATTGGATTCAATGCTGATAAGTTTGTTGATTTTGATTGTTGGCATTACAGCTCAAATCCTTCAAAGTCGTTAGCGCTGATCTCATTATCAATTTGACCAACAAGGTAAGAAGAGATTTCTGCTTCTTGTGGTGCAACTTGAACGTTATCTGATGATAACCACGCATTAATCCAAGGAATTGGGTTTGTCGTTGCATTAGGGTATGCCGCAGGTAGGCCAACCGCTTGCATACGAATGTTTGTGATGTATTCAACGTATTGGCTTAGGATGTCTTTGTTTAGACCGATCATAGAGCCGTCTTTGAAGAGGTATTCTGCCCACTCTTTCTCTTGCTCTGCGGCTTCTTTGAATAGGTCAAAACACTCTTGTTTTGCTTCTTCTGCGATTTGCATGAAAGAGAAATCATCTTGGCCGTTACGCAACAAGTTAATCATATGCTGAGTTCCACTCAAGTGCAGCGCTTCGTCACGAGCGATGAGCTTGATGATTTTTGCGTTACCTTCCATCAGCTCACGTTCAGCGAAGGCAAATGAACATGCGAAACTTACATAGAAACGAATAGCTTCTAGTGCGTTCACAGACATCAAACAGATGTAGAGCTTCTTTTTCAACTCGTAAAGGCTGATCTTAACGGTTTCGCCGTTAATAACATGCGAACCTTCGCCGTAACGATGGTAATCGTTCGTTGTTTGGATCAAGTCATCATAGTAGTGCGCGATGTCTTTTGCACGCTTTAGGATGTGCTCGTTCTCAACAATGTCATCAAACACGACACTTGGGTCGTTCACGATGTTGCGAATGATGTGCGTGTATGAACGAGAGTGAATCGTTTCAGAAAATGACCAAGTCTCAATCCATGTTTCTAGCTCTGGCAGAGAAACAAGTGGAAGAAGCGCAACGTTCGGGCTGCGACCTTGGATTGAATCTAGGAGCGTTTGATACTTCAAGTTTGAGATGAAGATATGCTTCTCGTGATCTGGCAGTTTGTTGTAGTCAATACGGTCGCTTGACACGTCAACTTCTTCTGGGCGCCAAAAGAAAGATAATTGCTTTTCGATCAGCTTTTCAAAAATTTCGAACTTTTGCTGGTCGTAGCGTGCAACGTTAACGGATTGACCTAGGAACATTGGTTCCTTTAGTTGGTCATTTTTGTTCTGGTTAAAAGTACTGTAAGCCATAATGCCTCAATTCCTTTTAAACCTCCCCTTAGAGGGAGGTTCTCGATAATTTGGTTCTGTGGATTGTTTAGTGTCGGGAAGATTAAATCTTACAACCGCCGCCTGCACAATCATCATCTTGCGGTTGAACCGCGTCTTTCTGGTCGTCTTTCGCGCCATCGCGTGTGTTATGGTAGTAAAGTGTTTTTACACCAAACTTGTACGCAGTGAGTAGGTCTTGAAGTAGTTTCTTCATTGGTACCTTACCACTTTCGTAGCGTGACGGATCGTAGTTTGTGTTTGCAGAAATCGCCTGGTCAATGAATTTTTGCATGATACCAACAAGATGCAGGTAACCATCATTCGCGCCAATGTTCCACAGCAGTTCATAGTTATCTTTAAGCTCTGTGAAATCAGGCACAACTTGTTTCAAGATGCCGTCTTTTGATGCTTTCACTGACACATAACCACGTGGTGGCTCAATACCGTTTGTTGCGTTAGAGATCTGAGAAGAGGTCTCAGATGGCATTAGCGCCGTCAACGTTGAGTTGCGTAGACCATGTTCCATGATCTCTTGACGTAGGCTATCCCAGTCGTATTGCAGAGCTTCGTCACAGATCAGATCAACGTCTTTTTTGTACGTGTCGATGGGTAATAGCCCTTTCGCGTAGTTCGTTTCATGGAACAGTGGGCATTTACCTTGCTCTTTCGCAAGTGCTACCGATGCTTTCAATAGATAATATTGAATGGCTTCGAATGTACGGTGAGTCAGACTGTTCGCACTGCCGTCAGAGTACTTCACGCCATTCTTCGCTAGGTAGTATGCGTAGTTGATGACACCTACACCTAGAGTACGGCGGTTCATTGTTGACTTATAAGCAGCCGGTAGTGGGTAGTCTTGGTAATCAAGCAGTGCATCTAGCGCACGCACCACAAGTTCAGACAGTTCTTCAAAATCGTCTAGAGACTTGATCGCACCAAGGTTGAACGCAGAAAGCGTACAAAGTGCAATTTCGCCTGAATCATCTTCAACGTTAGTCAATGGCTTCGTCGGAAGTGCAATTTCCAAACAAAGGTTAGATTGACGAACAGGCGCAACTTCAGAGTCAAATGGGCTGTGAGTGTTACAGTGGTCCACGTTCTGAATATAGATTCGGCCCGTTGAAGCACGCTCTTGCATCAGCAGCGTGAACATTTCGATCGCTTTAACCGTTTCTTTCTTGATTGCAGGATCATTTTCGTATTGAACGTATAGGCGTTCGAATTCTGCTTGGTTTTCGAAGAATGCGTCGTATAGACCTGGTACGTCAGATGGTGAGAATAGCGTGATATTGCCACCTTCAACCAAACGTTGGTACATCAGTTTATTCAACTGAACACCGTAGTCCATGTGACGAACACGGTTCTCTTCAACACCACGGTTGTTCTTAAGAACCATCAGTGAGCGAGCTTCACCGTGCCATAGTGGGTAGAATACTGTTGCTGCACCGCCACGAACACCACCCTGTGAACAGCACTTAACGGCGGTTTGGAAGTATTTGTAGAATGGGATACAACCTGTGTGGAATGCTTCACCACCACGGATTTCAGAACCGAGCGCACGGATACGACCCGCATTGATGCCGATACCAGCGCGTTGAGAAACGTAACGAACGATTGAGCTCGCCGTCGCGTTGATAGAATCGAGGCTATCACCACACTCGATCAGTACGCATGAGCTGAACTGACGAGTAGGAGTACGTACACCAGACATGATTGGTGTAGGTAGAGAAATCTTAAATGTTGACGTCGCATCGTAGAAACGCTTGATGAAGTCAAGGCGCGTTTCTTTCGGGTAGTTTGCGAACAAGCAAGCTGAAACAAGAATGTAGAGGAACTGAGCACTTTCGTAGATCTCACCTGATACACGGTTCTGAACGAAGTACTTACCTTCTAACTGTTTTACAGCGGCGTAAGAGAAGTCGAGATCGCGCTTGTGGTCGATGTACGCATCAAGCTCATCAAGTTCTTCTTTTGTGTAATCTTCCAGAATGTGGCTGTCGTACTTACCTAAATCCACAAGGCGAGATACGTGATCATACAGAGCAGGCGGCTCGTATTGACCATACGCTTTTTTACGTAGGTGGAATACCGCTAGGCGAGCAGCTAGATATTGATAATCCGGAGTCTCTTCTGAAATCAAGTCTGCAGCAGATTTGATCATCGTCTCGTGGATATCTGACGTGGTAATACCTTCGTAAAATTGGATATGTGCGCGCAGTTCTACCTGAGACACCGAAACGTTACTTAGACCCTCTGCGGCCCAAGTGATAACTCGGTGGATTTTTTCCAGGTCGATACTTTCTTTGCGGCCATCACGCTTAGTGACGGTAAGTTTTTGGTTCATTCTGCTTTATTTCCCTAAGAAAACTGATAAAAGCCGTATTTTTGTTGGTTTATGTGCAAACCTTGTAAAGGTTGCGGCGGCTTTGTGATCAAAGTCTATCTATATATTGTAGCTGAAACACAAGATATAGGGGTTAATTGGATTGCGGGTTACAAGATAGTGCTATTGAGCCAATTTATCAAGGCGCAGCTTTTGGATGACTTGTGGATAACTAACAAAAAGAAAAAAAACAGTAAGTGAACACTAACCGATGAGAAAAGGGCTCACTTGAAAGGGGAAAATGTCGCTTTTCAGATCGGTTCATAAATAACCGCATGTAAAATATTTTCCTTGATCTTTGACAGTTTTGTTTGTTAAAATGGAGTGGTTAAAATGGAATCTAGTGCACTTTTTTCTTCAGAAACTGGCAAAAAGCGGCGCATTTGTGCTACCGCTTTTAGTGAATGGCATACTTAACAAGACAGAGTCTTTTATGCTTTATTCATTGAGAAAAATTTATCGTGAGCTCTTTAACGCGTAGTGAGCGCTTTAACTTAAAGTGAACACTTTGTGGTGTGCACGATGTAATTCACATCCACATTGCGGCCTAGCTTATAGCTGTCATTTAGAGGGTTGTAGTGCAAACCCGTAATGCCCATTTCTGCCAGATCAGTTTGGTCGATCATTTTCATCATTTCGGCTGGTTTGATGAATTTCTCATGATCATGAGTGCCCTCTGGGACAATCTTCAACAGTTTTTCTGCCCCCACAATAGCAAATAGGTACGATTTAATATTGCGGTTCAATGTTGAGAAAAACACATGACCACCAGGCTTGACCAGTGTTGCACATGACCGAATGACAGAAAGAGGATCCGGTACATGCTCCAGCATTTCCATGCACGTCACCACATCATAACTGCCGGCATGTTCTGCGGCGTGTTCTTCGATAGTACTGCGAATGTAATCAAGCTTGGTGCCTGTTTCTAAAGCATGCAGACGAGCCACTTCTAACGGCTCTTTGCCCATGTCTAAACCCGTCACCAATGCGCCTTCTTTTGCCATGCTCTCAGCGAGAATACCGCCACCACAGCCAACATCGAGCACTTTCTTCCCAAATAGCCCATCCGCTTTGTCGAGAACGTAGTTTAAGCGAAGCGGATTAATTTGATGCAGAGGCTTAAACTCGCCCTCTAGATCCCACCAACGAGAAGCCATCTCTTCGAATTTCTTAATTTCACTTGGGTCAACGTTTTGTGCTGTTGTCATGATAGTTATATCGCTTCGCTAATAGTCCTTTGGAATGCGAGATTATACTCTAATGGTACGATACGTTAAAACTGCTTCTTCTCTCACAATCGCAACAGAGGAGATTTTTGAGCGGTAGTGGTGGAAATGTAGTCAGTTTTCATAAAGATATGGGACGAATGTGCAAATTCTCCTCATTTAACACATAACCAAGCTCACAACCTGATAAAAGGAGCGGGAAAGTGATGCCCCGTTGATGAATTGTGTGTTATATTTTTGCACCTTACACGTATCGTAATTACGATCAGATAATAGAGGGATAATGGCTCTATGAGCGATTTAGCTAAAGAGATCACGCCCGTAAACATTGAAGATGAGCTTAGAGGTTCATACCTAGACTATGCGATGTCAGTCATCGTCGGTCGTGCTCTTCCAGATGTGCGTGATGGCCTAAAACCAGTACACCGCCGCGTTTTATTCGCGATGAACGTACTAGGCAACGATTGGAACAAACCATATAAAAAATCAGCCCGTGTTGTCGGCGACGTAATCGGTAAATATCACCCACATGGTGACAGTGCTGTGTACGACACTATCGTACGTATGGCTCAGCCGTTCTCACTTCGTTACATGCTGGTCGATGGTCAAGGTAACTTCGGCTCGATCGATGGCGACTCTGCTGCGGCAATGCGTTATACCGAAGTGCGTATGGCGAAGATTGCCCACGAACTTCTGGCTGACCTAGATAAAGAAACCGTAGACTATGTGCCTAACTATGATGGTACTGAGCAGATTCCTGCGGTTCTTCCGACTAAAATTCCTAACCTACTGGTAAACGGCTCTTCGGGTATCGCGGTAGGTATGGCAACCAACATCCCGCCACATAACCTTGGCGAAGTGATCGATGGCTGTCTTGCATACATCAATAATGAAGCAATCACGATTGATGAGCTAATGGATTATATCCCTGGTCCTGATTTCCCTACAGCGGCGCTGATCAGCGGCCGTAAAGGCATTGTAGACGCGTACAAAACAGGTCGCGGTAAGATCTACATGCGTTCAAAAGCGGAAATCGAAGTGGAGAAAAATGGTAAAGAAACCATTATCGTCACTGAAATCCCTTACCAGGTGAACAAAGCTCGCTTGATCGAGAAGATCGCTGAGCTAGTTAAAGATAAGAAAGTTGAAGGCATCAGTGCGCTACGTGACGAGTCTGATAAAGACGGTATGCGTATTGTTATTGAATGTAAACGTGATGCTGTGGGCGAAGTGGTTCTAAACAACCTTTACGCTCAAACTCAACTTCAAACCACTTTCGGTATCAACATGGTTGCGCTTGATAATGGCCAGCCAAAACTATTCAACTTGAAAGAGATGTTGAAGTGTTTCGTTGACCACCGTCGTGAAGTGGTTACTCGCCGTACTATCTTCGAACTGCGCAAAGCTCGTGAGCGTGCTCATATCCTTGAAGCTCTATCTCTTGCTCTTGCTAATATCGATGAAGTTATCGAGCTAATCAAAAACGCACCAACACCTGCAGAAGCTAAAGTTGGCTTGGTATCTCGTGGTTGGGATCTAGGTAACGTAGCCTCAATGCTTGAGCGTGCTGGCACTGACGCAGCTCGCCCTGAATGGCTTGAAGATCAATACGGCATCCGTGATGGTCTTTACTACCTAACAGAAACCCAAGCACAAGCTATTCTAGAACTTCGTCTACACCGTTTAACCGGTCTAGAGCACGAGAAAATTCTTGATGAATACAAAGCACTTCTAGAAGAAATCGCAGAGTTAATGCACATTCTTGCAAGTACTGAGCGTTTGATGGAAGTGATCCGTGAAGAGCTAGAAACGGTGCGTGATGCGTTTGGTGACGTTCGTCGTACTGAAATCACAGCGGCGAGTCATGACATCGATCTAGAAGAGCTTATTGCTCGTGAAGACGTTGTTGTGACACTCTCTCACGAAGGTTACGTTAAATACCAATTACTTAGCGACTATGAAGCTCAGCGTCGTGGTGGTAAAGGTAAGAGCGCAACCAAGATGAAAGAAGAAGATTACATTGAGCGTCTGCTTGTTGCGAATACTCACGATAACATCTTGTGTTTCTCTACTCGTGGTAAGACTTACCGTCTAAAAGTTTATCAATTGCCACATGCGAGCCGTACCGCTCGTGGTAAGCCAATTGTAAACATCTTGCCTCTTGAAGATGGCGAGCGTATCACGGCAATTCTTCCTGTGTCTGAGTTCAGTGCTGATAAGTTCATCTTTATGGCAACCGGTGACGGTACCGTTAAGAAAACATCTCTTGATCAGTTCGCGAACGTTCGTTCTAACGGCCTAATCGCAGTTAACCTACGTGATGATGACTCTCTAATCGGTGTTGATATCACAACGGGCAATAGCGATATCATGCTGTTCTCGAAAGCAGGTAAAGTGGTTCGCTTTAGCGAAGACAAAGTCCGTGCAATGGGACGTACTGCATCTGGTGTTCGCGGTATGAAACTGGCAGATGATGACCAAGTTGTGTCTCTAATCGTTCCGTCTAACGAAGGTGATATCCTGACTGTGACGCAAAACGGTTATGGTAAACGTACCGAATTGGCAGAGTACCCAATTAAAGGTCGTGCGACACAAGGTGTTGTTTCTATCAAGGTTTCTGAGCGTAACGGTCCAGTTGTTGGCGCGGTACAAGTAGAAGAAGGCGACGAGATGATGATGATCACCGACGCTGGTACTCTAGTGCGTACACGTGTTGCAGAGGTTAGCCAAGTGGGTCGTAACACACAAGGCGTGACGCTGATCCGCACAGCATCTGATGAATCGGTTGTTGGTCTACAGCGTATCGACGAAGTTGAAGAAGTGGAATTGCCAGAAGGTGAAGAAGCGGAAGCAGCCGTAGACGCGAATACAGAACAACAAGCGGCAGAAGCGCCAGCAGCAGATGATGCATCTGAAGGTTCTGAAGAAGAGTAATTCTTCTCTAAATCGCTAAATTTAGAAGCCGAGCAAACTGAACTGACCCCCAATAGTTGGACACCAATTATTGGGGGTCTTTTTATGTCCAAGTACAGTCGAGCATTGAAATGCTCTATTGCTAAACAGTATCTACAAGGCGAGAGTTCATCTGAAGAGCTTTCTCGTCTTCACTCCATACCATCACGTCAAATACGTTACTGGGCACAAGTATTTGATATTCATGGTTCTCAGGCATTTAAACCTCATGGATTTGCGAAGACCGCACAAACCAAACTACAAGCTTTAAAACACATGTGGACGAATGGTTGGTCTGTCGGTCACACTAGTGCGATATTGAATTTTTCGTCTCCTGGCACTCTTTCTGTTTGGCTCAAACAATATCAAAGAGATGGTATCCAGGGGCTTGAGCGTAGCAAAGGACGACCAACAATGAGTAAGCACCCTTTTATTCAAGATAAGCACGATGATGAGAAAACACTGGAAGAGCTCAAAGAGGAGCTAGCGTACTTGCGAGCAGAGAACGCTGTCCTAAAAAAGTTAGAGGAGCTGGAACAGGAGAAACGTCGTCGAACAAAGAAAAAACGAAAGTAGTTCTAGCTCTTAGAAATCAATATCTACAACAACACCTCTTATATGCCCTTAAGTTAGCGAGAAGTAGCTTCTATTATCACGTGCAATCGAGCAACATCGTCGATAGCTATCAAGATGAGAAGCAGTTGATCGAGAAAATATACCATGACCATAAAGGGAGGTATGGCTATCGTCGCATTCACCTAGAGTTAAGGAAGCAGGACGTGATGCTAAACCATAAGACAGTTCAACGCCTGATGAAATTACTTTGTTTAAAGTCAACGGTTAGGCCTAAGCGTTACAGGTCCTACAAAGGAGAAGTTGGAACAGCTGCGCCAAATGTACTTGAACGGGACTTCAGTGCAACAAAGCCTGATGAAAATGGGTAACCGATGTTACTGAGTTTAAAGTTAAACAACAGAAAGTGTACTTATCACCAATCGTAGATCTATTTACGCAGGAAGTCGTCGCTTACAAGGTTGCTAAAAACGCGCGCTTAACTCTAGTCACGAACATGCTGACAGAGGCAATTGCGACTTTAGATAAGAACGCGAAGCCAATCGTTCATAGCGATCAAGGATGGCAATATAGGCATAGGAAATATCAGAAAACTCTCGCCGACCAAGGGTTAACTCAAAGTATGTCGCGAAAAGGAAACTGTTTAGATAATGCAGTGGCAGAGAACTTCTTTGCCTTGTTGAAAACAGAAATGTACCATAATCAGCACTTTGAAGATGCGGATGACCTAATCGCACAGATTGACGAATACATCGAGTACTACAATACGAAACGCATCAAGGTGAAATTAAAAGGCCTGACTCCGATGGAATATCGAAATCAGGCCTTACAAGCCGCTTAACAGAAATGTCCAACTTTATGGGGTCACTTCAAACACGCTCGGCTTTTTTGTATCTGAATCACGCAATTTAAACTTGAAACCAGTAAACTAAACTTCATTTTGTTTATGGATCAGCCATATGTCGGTTTGGTTTTTTGTTGCCATCACTTTGATGGGGTTATTCATCGCAGTTCTATTACTTGGCGCGTCAAAAGTGAAGCCGCATCAATGGTTGGGTATTTGTGCGTTGATCGTTGTTTTTACAAGTGTAAGCTTTTATATTTTCGTCAAACCTCGCCAGAACCTGCGCAAGTAGAAATGTCTCGAATGATGGCAGCCCGTGACATTATGGAAGAAATTCAAACACAGTTAAGGGAAGCCCCTAACAATGCCGAGTTGTGGTTCCAACTCGGACAGAGCTATTTGATAGAGGGAGAGCTTGATGGTGCATTGATCAGCTTCGATTATGCCATTCAGCTAACCGATCCTGTTAATGCTAACCAACTTGCTGCAAAGGCAACGACGTTATATTACCTTTATCAGCAATCCATGACGGATGAGGTCAGTTTGCTTCTGGATCAGGCATTACAGATAGAGCCGCACAATGAGGTCGCCTTGTCTTTGATCGCAAACGACCATTTTTTGTCGTTCCGCTTCCAAGAAGCCATTGATACTTGGATAATTTTACTAGACTCTAATGATCCTAGTTTAGATCGAGCGCAGATCATGAATTCGATCAATCAAGCTAAAGTACTTATGTAGACGTACAATTTTGTCGGTGGATTTGAATTCACATTGTATTCAAAGCTAGAGACAGATTTAAAGTTAAAGACAAATTGAAAGCTATACACAAATTGAAACGATAAACAGGCATAACGTTTAAGCAGACCTGAGTGATAAACGGATTTAAAGGGTAAACAATGGGCAGAGGAAGTAGCATGAAAGAAATAACGTTGAGTCTATTGGTTCTATTATCGGGAACGATGCTGGTGGGCTGCACTTCTTCTTCGAATTCTGGGGCCTCTTCTGTTTATTACTCTACGGGTTACTATGACCCTTGGTGGTATGATAATGATGATTACTGGATCTATTATTATCCAGGTTGTTGTGATGATAATGATGATTATAAAGAGAAGTTGGAAGAGTGGTGGAATGGCTTAGATGATGAGCAACAACAATCGATCAAAGACAAAGTTGAAGATTGGAAAGACGACGACATGTCAGCAAACATCGATAATATGAAGCGCCAACTTGATGACCATTGGCAATCACTTCCGGATGAACAAAAGCAAGAAATTCAGAACAAATGGGAAAATCGACCAGAGCGTGTTGAGTCTGTTGTGTTGCAAGATTCAGCCTTGCAAGATAAAGCTTTAAAAGAAAAAGTTCAGCAAAAGAAAGCGTTGCCAAACACCAAAATGCAGCGCTCTGTTGCTCGTCCGGATGTACAAATACCAAAGACTCGACCGAATATTCAGTCTATGCCAAGAGTGCGTCGTCGTTAGTTCAATAGCCAGTCCTGACCAAGTATATCGAGGTGGCTTGGATATTTATGAGCTGCAAAATAAAGTGATATAAAATCTCTTCCAACTAATTTTCCATGCTTTGCTAACACGGTGAGTTAGATTGGCTATTCGATTGAGAAGTAAGAATCATTTTATAAATGCAATTCCACGCACATAGACCTCAAAAATTAACCACGATTAATGTGATTACAATTCCACAATTTGAAACTAATCGTGCACAGAGCAAGCGGAATGATATTATTTGTGCGAATTTATGAGTGTTTTAGTGAATCAATATTTATTAATTTGAGCTGAAGACGTAATAAAGAATTAAGCAGGTGTATGCAGTGGATCCAGTAATATCGCAATTAAAAAAGGACTTTTATTCGCAGATTCGTGCATTGCAGTCACCGAAGATGCCACAAGTCACATCATCACTCGCTGTCTTGACTGAAGAAGAAATTCAAGATCTTGAAGCAGCTTGGATAGAGCTTAAGGTTTGGAAGCGAAATCAAACACATTGACAAGATTGTTGCGTTTTAAGCAAACATACTAAACCCCCGGCAAATTTGTCTGGGGTTTTTTATTGTAGTTCACTTTAAATGTTATATTATAACAATTGCAAAGTCAGCCATCGGTCAGTTCGAGTTGGATATTGACCAAAATGCTAAATAAGAATAGATCTCATAGTGATCTCAACATTGAAAAATTGGGTATCAGTCCCCATAGTTGAAAGGCAGATGAGAGCAATCCCATGAATGCAATAACGAAAATGCATCAAGCAATAAATCGAGTGAGTGTAGATATGGCGGAAGTACGTGCCAGAGTTGATTTTAAAGTCGGGGCAAAAAGTAACATAGATGCTGAAATCCTGTCTTTTCATGGTCTAAAGACAGACAAAGAGCATGTAGCAGTTATCTTTAAAAAAGCAGATCAATCGCAAGATACGCCGTTAGTGCGTATGCATTCTGAATGTCTAACGGGTGATGTATTCCACTCGTCACGCTGTGATTGTGGCGAGCAATTGGAAGAGACCATCAATCGCATGGGTGAGTCAGGCGGTATTATTTTGTATCTTCGTCAAGAAGGTCGTGGTATTGGCCTTTACAACAAAATTGACGCATATCGTCTTCAAAGCCAGGGTATGAATACTTATGAGGCTAACAACCACCTAGGTTTTGACGACGATTTACGTGACTTTACCGAGGCGGCGCAGATGTTAGAAGCTCTTGGTGTGAGTAAGATTCGTTTGGTAACAAATAATCCAAAGAAAATTCGTGAACTTGCTGAGTATGGCATTGAGATTGAGGAAGTGATTAACACCTCAGCCCACATCAAAGATGGCAATGAAAGCTATTTGAAAGCCAAAGTATCACACGGTAAGCACCATTTAAAAGTTTAAGCATAACGTAAAGTTTAAGCATAACGTATAATTTTTAAACATAACATAGTTAAAGGCATCGCTTTTGAACTGTTGTTGAATTGTAAAGAACCTCACGCCTGTGGGGTTTTTTTGTATTTAGCAAAAGTTGAACATTTTGTACTGTAATGCTCAGTTAGACGCATCTGGAGGGGTATTGAATAAGGCAATCATTGGTCTTGAATGACTTAGAAAGTCTATTTGGTGAGCAGGCAATCAGATTATTGTTTGCGATTTTGATTCTGGATTCTTACTTTTAACGCGGCAAGTCGTGAGATATTTGCCATACTTTTTAATAATAAGTAGGGCAAGGGTTGTATCAGTGATCGCAAGAGTTCTCATTATAGCCGCACTTAGTGTGCCATTTTACAGTTTTTCCACCGTCGTTTCTTCGGAGGCTTCAGCACAGACCGATCAAGCCGGGGCCGTTGAGCAGTTGTCGATCGAAAAAATGATTCACTATCCAGATGTCTTAGAGCAATTGTATCAAACCACAAATTACCGTTTGAATTGGGAAAACGCACAAGACGTTGAAGCGTTACTTCTGCAAATGAAGTTGGTGTCTTTGGCGGATGTGAGTCAAGAGTTCAATGATCAATTACTTCGCATAGAAAGTGTACGTCTGCGAGGTGATAAGCTCGATTTTGATCTTGTGATGACCGATTCTCTGCTCATGTATTTGAGTTACCTTGAGCAAGTCCCCTCAGAGGGCATTAATTGGCTTTTCGCGGACAAAATGCACGTAAAATTTCCTGCTCCCAACGTCGAAACGTTATCAAAATTGAGTAATGAGATATTAGTTGGAAAGCTCGGCGCTTTGTTGGTTGATTTACGTTCGCCCCTTCAAAAAGATGATGCTTTTCAGATGACTTATGCCTCTTTGGCTGAACATGCTAAGGCGCTTTATCCCTTATACCAACAGCAAGGGTTACTTCGAGTTGGCGATGCGCTTAACGATAAGGCTGTATTGTTGGATAGATTGGCTGTTGTTGGCTTGGATGTGAGTTATCTTGACCCAGAGACTCCAACCTATGATGAGAATCTAGAGCTGGCGATTATTGAGTTTCAGCGTATCCATGGTTTAAAGCAAGATGGAGTGATTGGCCCAAATACTCTGCGTTGGATAAATGTCTCACCGAATCAACGTTTGCATTTATTAGCACTTAATGCCGAGCGTTCAAGAATTTGGTCAAAAGAACGAGATAACGTTGTCTTTGTTAATGTACCGGGTTACCAAGTCACCTATTGGCATGATGGGCAGCCGCTGTTTGAGTCAAAAGTGGTGGTAGGTAGAGCCACTCGAAAAACACCCATCATGACTGGAAACCTAGACTCCGTCATTCTTAACCCGACATGGAATGTACCATGGAAAATCATGGTGAAAGACATCATCCCGAAAGTGAAGCGAAATCCAATGTATCTGGTGCAAAATAATATCCAGATCATCCGTTCGTGGACATCAAGGGAGATCATTGACCCTACTACCATCAACTGGGCGACGGTGAATCCACGCAGCTTTCCTTATCGAATGAGACAATCATCAGGCTCAAATAATGCGTTAGGTTTGTACAAATTCAATATGCCAAACCCTAAGGCTATTTATCTGCATGATACGCCAAGTAAAGGGTTATTCGAAAAGATCGTCGTGCTTTTAGCTCGGGTTGTGTCCGTGTTGAAAATGCGGATCAATTGGCTGAATTGTTATTTAAAACTCAAGGTCTTGAAGAGCGTTTTGAGAAAAAGCGTCAGAATGCTTACCGTTCTAATACTTCAGTCCCACTGAGCGAGCGTATTCCGGTACATATTATTTATCAAACGGCGTGGCTTGAGGAAGGGACGTTGTATTATCGTGACGATATTTATCAATATGACCACCAAGGTTGAGGTTATTTAATAAAATTTACAATTTAGAAAATTCTTTTCTGTTCAATAATTAAACGAAAAACAAGCCAAAATGCGACAAGCAAGCGCGATTTATACGTTTGACGTGTTACATCGCTTTCGGTAATGTCCGCTTTTCGTTTAGTTATTGAGCAGTATGTTGTAAATGGTCAGTCGTCAATTTTCCCGTCGAGATTTTCTTAAAATGAGCGCTGGTGGTGTCGTTGTTGCATCCGCGATGCCAACAATGGCTTGGGCATCTTTGCCTCATGCACCTCGTGTGCTCGCCATGAACAATCTAAACACTGGTGAACTTATGGAGTCTTGCTATTTCGATGGTAAGGCATACGTCGATGAAGAATTGAAACGGCTAGATCGTTTCTGTCGAGACCACCGTCGTAATGAAGTGCATCCTATGGACCGACGTTTGTTTGATCAAATAAGCCAAATCCAAAAGTTAATTGGTACGCAAGCTGAAGTGATTGTGATCTCTGGTTATCGTTCGCCAAAAACCAATGCGTCTTTACGCAATGGTTCATCTGGCGTAGCGAAAAAGAGTATGCACATGGAGGGTAGGGCAATCGACTTTCGTTTGGATGGCGTAAAGTTGTCGACGGTTCGTGAAGCTGCACTAAACCTTAAAGCGGGCGGTGTAGGTTATTACCCAAACAGCAATTTTGTCCATATTGATACGGGCGCCGTCCGTTCTTGGCGTGGTTGATGAGTAAGCGCTTGAAACGCTGTTATTGAGTCCCGGAGAGTCCCCTTGGTACAAAGCTTGAAGTCATTTGGGCTTAGTGTCATAGTTGCGGCAGTTTTTATGCAAATTAATTCGGTATAGGTTATCTATGGCTCTGAAGTATCAAGTTGTTCCAGTAACATCTTTCTCTCAAAACTGTTCTATCGTCTGGTGTGATGAAACCATGAAAGGCATCGTGATTGATCCGGGCGGTGACGAAAAGCAGCTTGCGATGCTCATTAAAGAGTTGGGCGTAGACGTGGTAAATCTTGTCCTCACTCATGGTCACCTTGATCACGTAGGTGGCACAGAGCCATTGTCTGCATTGCTAGGCGGCACAGAAATTGTGGGCCCGCATAAAGCAGATAACTTCTGGTTGCAGGGGTTAGAGGGACAAAGCCAAATGTTTGGTTTTCCGCTAACAGAGGCGTTTGAACCACACCAATGGCTAAATGATGGTGACACTGTCACCTTTGGTAATCAAACACTCAATGTGATCCACACGCCAGGTCATACTCCGGGTCACGTTGTGCTATACAGTGAAGAGGCGCGTCTTGCGTTTGTGGGCGATGTATTATTTAACGGTAGCGTTGGTCGTACTGATTTCCCTCAGGGTGATTTCAACACGCTTATCAGCTCGATAAAAGAGAAACTATGGCCTCTCGGTAACGATGTCACGTTTGTACCAGGTCATGGCCCACAATCGACTTTTGGTCACGAGCGCAAAACTAACCCATTCGTTGCTGACGAAATGCCACTGTATTAATGATCAACAGATCCTAATAAATCAAGTATCTGGCTCGGCGGCCGCTAAGTATCGTCGAGCCAATCCTACAAACTCCTCTGCCTCCCTATCTAAGTCACTGGCTGAGATAAACACATCATAGCCGTAGAACTTTCTTTGATATTTCATTCGATTGGCGAGCATCGCTTGCAAGCCGTCGTAGTGAATGCCCTCTTTGCTGATATAAGGGGCAGGATCAAGCACCATATCTTCGAATTTCGTCTCACAGTGATTTTGTTTTGCACCCAAGTATAAAAGTGCCCGCTGGCTAAGTAGCACTTCTGTCGCAATGCGAGGGCAAATGGCATTGAGATACGGAGAATAGTGTTTGAGTCGAATGCCAATCCAAGGGAGAGGTTGATGCCACCCCTCTTGTTGGTACGTGCAGATCCCGATGGTGTCAATATTCTTCCAACGAACGACCCAACCACCTTTGAATAAATGTTGTTGGAAGTGAGAAGCCGTTAAGGTGAACGCTACTTGGCTTTTTTTGATCATAATGATCGCGAAACCAACGATGATTGCCATCAATACCACAGAAAGCATGGCCTGTTTCCAACCTGGAGCAATGGAAACCAAGAATAAGGTAATGAGCACAACTAACAGCATGATCAGGCGGTTGATTGGTGCATCGGATTTGAAATGAGAATTCGTGATATGCAGAGTTTCCATACTTGTCACCTTGAACATGAGCGCGGTGGGCGCTTAAAGTTTGATGTGCGTTAATACCTCTGTTTTTATACCCAGTATTCAATAAATCCGTTCACAATTTATCTGTTTAAATAGTAGACGTTCTATGCCTGGAGCGCATTTTTCATCGCGTTTCACCGCGAAAACCTACAAATTGCTTCTAAATTTTGGTATAAAACGCGCTTCAAATTTTCATCCCTGCTGATATGCAGTGAACTGGAGAAATATTCAATGAGACTTGCTCATAAGCGTAAAGTGCAGATGAAACTGCAAAAGCGCATTAAAGCGACAGTAGCGAACTTAGCTGCAGCACCAAAAGCTGCAAAGCCTGTTGTTGAAAAAGCAGCGGCACCTTTTGTCGCAGAACAAGCTGTTGTTGAGAAAGCAGTAGCTGAGAAGAAAGTAGCTGCAGCAAAAGTTGTAGAGGTTGCATTGACGCCTAAGCAGCAACAAGTGTTAGACATCGTTGTTGCAAATGCAGAGGGTATCAACCCTAAAGGTATTGGCTTAGCAGCAGGCCAAGAAGATACAAAAGCAGCATCATGGGCAACAGGCGCGCTTAAAAAGCTTCTTGAAGAAAACCTAGTTCAAAAAGAGCAGTTAGCAGGTAACAAAGTTATCTATAAAGCAGTTTAATTACCGCTGTAATTCTCTCTTAATACCTCGACTAAGTTCGGGGTATTTTTTTATCCAATATCTGTCGTCCCAATGACGCAAACACATGTGGGACCATAGCTTCTGCTTACATCACTCATTTGTTCGAGCAGATATTATTTTAGCGTCACAAACCTGCCATTTGTCACATTTCCTTAAATAGTATGTAAATTTTCGCGCAGTAAAGTACGTATGTATTTTCTATATGATTTCTACTTTGGGTTTTATTAATAGCTTGATAAAACGATTAAAATTTAATTATTGGGATAAATCTTACGTAGTAATACGTAATACCAATGGTTAATGCTCTATATTTTCTACTGACTCCGTGCGTGTTCATGCCCATTTCTAACCTCTTAATAATGATTCATCTTTTATCTCGAATCCTTGTGAAATGGATGACAACAATAACCTTGGTGACAAAGGACGTGAACGATGAGTCTTATCCAAAAATCTTTGAAGCGAGTGCTCAAGGCAACAGCAATGGTTGCTGCGATGGCATTCGTCACAACTTCTGCGACTGCTGACGACACAGTGTATCGCCTTAAACTGGCGGAAACGTGGGGGCCTAATTTCCCTATTTTCGGTGATGCGACCAAAAATATGGCGAAAATGGCCGAAGAAATGTCAAATGGACGCCTGCAAATTCGTATTGATTCTGCAAACAAACATAAAGCGCCATTGGGTGTGTTTGATATGGTGAAATCCGGCCAGTATGACATGGGCCACTCGGCGTCTTATTACTGGAAAGGCAAAGTGCCTAATACGCTTTATTTTACATCGATGCCTTTTGGTATGCTGCCAACAGAACAATATGCATGGTTCTATTACGGTGGTGGTATGGAGTTAATGGAAAAAGTGTACTCTCCACATAACCTATTGTCGTTCCCTGGTGGTAACACGGACACACAGATGGGCGGGTGGTTCCAAAAAGAAATCAAGTCTGTCGATGATCTACAAGGCTTGAAAATGCGAATCCCAGGTTTCGCGGGGGAGATTCTTGCTGAGCTAGGTGCAAAACCAACCAACATTGCACCGGGTGAGCTCTACACATCACTAGAACGTCGCACGATTGATGCATTGGAGTGGGTCGGTCCATCACTAGATTTGCGTATGGGTTTCCACAAGATCGCGCCTTACTACTACACAGGTTGGCATGAGCCGGGCACAGAATTACAGTTCCTAATCAACAAACGTGCTTGGGACCGTTTACCTGATGATTTGAAAGCCATTCTTCAAGTTGCGATGAAAACGGCTGCGTACGACATGTACACACAATCTAAGCATGAAAGTGGAAAGAACTGGGCGTCTATCCAATCAGAATATCCAGACGTACAAGTGAAAGACTTCCCACCAGAGGTTATCTCTGCTCTACGTGAAGCAAATGAACGTCTACTTAAAGTGCACGCAGAGAAAGATGCGTTAGCGAAAGAGATTCAAGAATCTCAAGCAAACTACATCGAGCAAGTGCGCCCTTGGTCTAATATTTCTCACCGAGCTTACTTGAACAGCCAAGCTCAGCAATAACTTCACCACGCAGGCTAATGTTGAGTTTATACCCTTAATTAGCCTGCGAATGAAGCCCAAGAAAAACTTCTCTTTGAGAAGTCTCTATACCCGACACGTCAAGGTGTTGGGCATAACAGAGCTCCGCATCATAGCGGAGCCATTATACACGTTCCATGGAGTTCGGAATGAGAAGCCTTGTTTATATTGAGCGAATCTTTAACCGCTTCGGTGACTTTCTAGGATGGTTATCCAGTATCCTATTTATCTTGTTGTTAGCGAACGTGGTGTATGACGTTGTTATGCGTTATGTGTTTAACGACGTATCGATTGCCTTTCAAGAGATGGAATGGCACTTATTCTCTGCTGTATTTCTACTTGGTGTCCCATACGCGATTAAGTCCGGTGGCCACGTACGAGTCGACATTTTTTATGAGCGTTTATCGTACAAGGCGCAGTCCATTATCGACATCATAGGCACGTTACTTTTTCTATTTCCGTTTTGCCTCTTGGTTGCTTGGTTTGGTATCGACTTTGCTAAAGAAAGCTATGCATTGGGTGAGACATCAGGTGACCCAGGTGGTTTACCTTACCGCTGGATCATTAAGGCCATGATCCCACTTTCATTCTTGTTTATGGCGATCAGTGGCGTGGGATTGTTACTGCACTCGATCAACAAAATCGTGAACCCTCATCTCATCTATGCCGGTAGCAACGGTAAGTCGTAAAAGGAAGTCAGAATGATCGGTATAGTGATGTTTTTTGTAGCGTTGTTTGCGTTACTGCTTGGTTTTCCTGTTGCCTTTACTTTTGGAGGTATCGCATTAATTTTTGGCGTGTGGGCTGAGGGCATCGAGATGTTTGCTTTCATGCCATATCGTATTCAGTCCATCATGGAGAACACGGTACTGATGGCCGTACCGCTGTTTGTTTTCATGGGGTTGGTTTTACAAAAAACTCGATTGGCAGAACAGTTACTTGAATCCATGGGGCGCCTATTCGGTGGTGTTCGCGGTGGTATTGCCATTTCTACCGTATTAGTGGGCGCTTTATTGGCCGCTTCTACAGGGGTAGTGGGAGCGTCTGTTGTGGCGATGGGCTTGATTTCTCTACCAGTGATGCTCAAGTACAATTACGATAAAGGCTTAGCGTGCGGCACTATTTGCGCGTCAGGAACACTCGGGCAAATTATCCCACCCTCTATCGTATTAATCCTACTTGGGGATGTGCTCGGTGTGCCAGTTGGCGATTTATTCCAAGCGGCGATTTGGCCCGGACTAATGCTGGTGGGCGCGTATGTAATCTATATTCTTATCTACGCTAAATTGAATCCAGAAGCAGCTCAACCCATTGAGCGTGATGAATCTATCAGCCGAAAAGACGAAGTGATCACCGCGTTGAAAGCCGTGATCCCACCCCTTGCGCTGATCGTCGTTGTGCTGGGTTCGATCTTTGCAGGCATTGCAACACCCACTGAGTCGGCAGCGTTAGGTGGGGCAGGGGCGATAGTGCTTGCACTTCTGTACAAACAGTTTAGCTGGTCGATGGTCTACGAAGCGTCTAAAGAAACAGTTAAAGTGACAGCGATGGTCTTTGCTATTTTATTAGGTGCGACCGCGTTCTCAATGGCCTTTACTTACACTGGTGGTGATTACTTAGTTGAAGAGTGGATGATGCAATTACCGGGAGAGAAATGGGGATTCCTGATCATTACGATGCTCGTTATCCTGATCCTAGGCTTCTTCATTGACTTTGTGGAAATCTGTTTCATCATCGTTCCTATTATCGCACCCGTAGCGGAGCTAATGGGCATCAACATGACGTGGTTTGCGATATTAATTGCGATGAACTTACAGACCTCTTTCCTAACTCCACCATTTGGCTTTAGCCTCTTTTACTTGAAAGGTGTCGCTCCGGCAGGGGTAACGACAAAAGATATTTACAGAGGAGTAATGCCATTCATTGCCATTCAGATTGCGGTCCTCGCCTCGATCTTGGTTTTCCCAGGTTTTTATGGCATGTAGTGGCTCATGCCAATCGTCGTAACTAATGGTAATAGTAACTATGATTAGAGCGGTGATTGGTATGAGTGTTAAATTAGGAAACTGTGAGCTGTAAGTTTCCACCTTGTAGCACAAGTTGTTAAGCTGCCTATTCGTAAGGATAGGCAGTTTTTTCATGGAGGATGAAATGCCTCTTAAAGCGAAACTCATCTTGCTGGCTTTGATTCCAGTGTTATTGGTGACCGCGAGCATCAGTTGGATTTCTATCTATCAGGCTAAAACGCTTGGTCAACGAGAAGTGGAAATCTTTCATCAAAGTCTCATCCAATCGAAAGAAGCCGCGCTTAAAGATACGGTCGATCTCGCTTTTGATGCCATCTCGCATATCTATAACGATCCCCATCTTGATGAAAGTGTCGCGAAAGCCCAAGTCAAAGCCATTCTCAATCGTCTGCGCTATGGCTCAGATGGGTACTTTTTTGCGTATGACCAATACGGCACTAATCTTGTTCACCCTATTCAACCTGATTTGACGGGACAGAACTTACTCCATATCCAAGACCAAAATGGAGACCGCTTGATTGAGGCGCTATTGCATCAAGCTCAGCTAGGAGGTGGCTTTCATCAATATTTGTGGCAGAAACCGTCCACGGGAGAAACCGTACCAAAACTCAGTTATGCGGCATGGCTTGATAAGTGGCAATGGATGATCGGAACTGGGCTATATATTGAAGATGTCAGCCGAGAAGTTTCTAATATGCGAGCCGCGGTGAATCGGAATATAGAAACGACATTTTTCACTGTAGTGGTGATTTTGGTTGTTACAGTCGCGGTGATTATCGTCTTTACGTTGGCGATTAATCTACATGAACACCGATTGGCGGATAAGAATCTCAAAGAGCTTGCTCATAAAACGGTGATGTTTCAAGAAGACGAAAAAAAGCACCTAGCTAGGGAGCTTCATGATGGTATCAACCAGTTGTTAGTGTCGAGTAAGTGCCACTTAGAGTTGATGGAGTATCGAATTGAAGATCAAAAACTAAAGTCACATCTAGAAAAATCTCAGCGCTCTTTGATGACTGCGATCAGTGAAGTTCGCCATATTTCTCATCAATTACGTCCAAGTGCCTTAGACGACATTGGCTTAGAGGCGGCGCTGACGACCTTACTTCAGGATTTTCACTCTCATTCAGGGATTGAAATTGACAGCCATTTTGATACCGCACAAACCAAACTCAAGTCGGAAGTCTCTACCACGCTTTATCGAGTGGCGCAGGAGTCATTGAATAATATAGAAAAACATGCACAGGCTAAAACCGTAACGATGACACTGAATAAAATGGGGAGCATTCTTCAATTACTGATTCGGGATGATGGTAAAGGTTTTATGGTGAGCTCTGCTGCTCATAAACAAGGAATAGGATTACGGAATATGCGTGAACGTGTGGAGTTCATTGGTGGTGAATTTGAGCTGATGAGTGAGCCAGGTTTAGGCACGGAAATTACCGTACTATTAGATTTAGATGGATTAGTTTATGGATAAACCAATTAGTGTGGTGATTGTCGATGATCATCAAGTGGTACTAGATGGATTTATGGCTCGCTTAGAGCTAGAGCCAGACATTGATGTGATTGGCACGGCAAGTAATGGGTTAGAAGCGATAGAGGTCGTTAAGCATTTAAGCCCGGATGTCGTATTGATGGATATTAGCATGCCAATCATGAATGGCATCGAGGCGACAGGGGTGATCAAAGAAGAATGCCCTCAATGCAAAACTTTGATGCTGACGATGCATGACAACCGGGAATACATCATGAAAGTGATGCAGGCGGGAGCCGTTGGCTACATGTTGAAAGAAATTTCAGCAGAAAAGATGGTGCAGGCGATTAAAACAGTCAATCAGGGTTCAACGTATTTTTGCGAGTCAGTTACTCAGACGTTGTTCACTCAAGATGTGATACCTGTGGCACAAAAACAAAATCCATTAAGCCGTCGCGAAGAGGCGGTACTCAAATTGGTCGCCCAAGGGAATAGCAGCAAAAAGATTGCCACTTTACTTGATATAAGCTATCGAACGGTAGAAACCCACCGACACAATATAAAGCATAAGCTGGATTTACACTCGACAGCTGAACTGGCCAAATACGCATTTGAGACAGGTTTAACGGATTAAAGGCGAGCGCACATAGTCGGTTTATTTTAGACAATGAGCGCTCATGAAGAAGTTTATTCTGGTTTAGTGATGCTGCCCAACTCTAGCATTGGAGCAACGTCGATATCTTCAGCATTCATCATCGTAGAAATGCGTTGGACTGAAGAAAGCAGCAGACTTTGTTCCCACTCTTCAAGTTTTTGAAAACGACTAATAAAGTGCTCTTGAAGTGGGGTCGGTGCTTGCTCGAGTACGGCGATGCCTTGTTCCGTAAGTACAGCATGCACTTTTCGTTTGTCTTCCACACTACGGCGACGCTCCACATATTTATTACGCTCTAAGCGGTCCAATATTGTGGTTGCCGTTGCTTGGCTCATGTTGGTATGGCTCGACAGCTGTTTAATGGTGACGTTATCTAACTCGCTGATAGCGCGCATTAGGATCAGCTGAGGAGCAGTCAACCCAGACTCTTTACTTAGCTTTTTAGAATGCAGGTCGATCGCTCGGATGATCTGACGAATCGAGACCAAAACTTCTTCGTACTTTTCCAATTTTTTCATCCAGTCGTTTAGGAAGCATATTACGAGGTGACACTAACTCAAAAGCACTGTTTTTAAAAGGGCTTAGTGATGCTGGGCATCAGCAATTTTGCAATTCATAGCATTGAGAGCGTTTTGTCACGCGGATTTATGCAAGTGATAGAAGATCTCCTAAAATAATTATAGTAATAAATATTCGTAGTCTAAACAGGATAATGGGTAAGTTTGCTACTTTAGATGGGTTCTACTGATTTAAAACAGGTTAATTGGATTTTTATCAGCAAGTGATAGACAAAAAACTTCAAATGGTAGGATCTGCGACTTTCTGGAAAGTTAAATGTATCGTGCTCAAATTATTTTTGATGTTTTATCAAATTAAGAAAGCACAAAAAGAGGAACAATGACAAAGGTATAGATAAGTACAGTATCGACAGTACCGACTATACGGTTGGTCAAGATAATGTCCAGAAATGGGGCTTTGACGTACATAACCCAGTGTTTGGTATTAGCGCTGGCTTCATCGCACTTTTTCTTGTCGCTGCATTAGTTCTAGATGCGCATACCGCAAAAACCGCACTGGATGGCATTAAGCTGAAAATCATCAGTTCTTTTGACTGGCTGTTCATCATCTCAGGTAACATTTTCGTTATCTTCTGTTTAGGCCTTATCGTTTCACCAATGGGTAAGATTCGCCTTGGTGGTAAAGATGCTGTGGCGGATTATTCATTCATGTCATGGCTGGCCATGTTATTTGCCGCTGGCATGGGTATTGGCCTGATGTTTTGGAGTGTGGCAGAACCGGTGGCGTATTTCACTGGTTGGTATGAGACACCATTAGGCGTAGAAGCGAACACTCCGGAGGCCGCAAGGCTTGCACTTGGCGCGACCATGTTCCACTGGGGTTTACACCCTTGGGCAATCTACGGTGTTGTGGCACTGTCACTTGCATTCTTCACTTACAATAAGGGTTTGCCGCTTTCCATGCGTTCGATTTTCTACCCGCTATTGGGCGATCGTGCATGGGGTTGGGCTGGTCACATTGTTGATATCCTTGCTGTACTGGCTACTTTATTTGGTTTAGCGACTTCCTTAGGTTTGGGGGCGCAACAAGCGGCGAGTGGCATCCACCATGTGTTTGGTGTTGAGCCTGGGCTCGGGTTGCAAATTGTCGTTATCACTGTTGTCACCTTGTTAGCGGTCGTTTCGGTTATCCGTGGTATTGATGGCGGTGTAAAAGTCATCAGTAATATCAACATGATTATCGCCTTTTTGTTGCTTATTCTGGTTGGTTTGATTGGTTGGGCAGTAAGTTTAGGCTCAATTCCAACCACTTTGATGGCATATGTGGAAAATTTAGTGCCATTGAGTAACCCATTTGGTCGCACTGACGAAGCTTGGTTCCAAGGTTGGACGGTATTTTACTGGGCTTGGTGGATCTCATGGTCACCATTTGTGGGTATGTTTATCGCACGAGTATCACGCGGTCGTACGGTCCGTGAGTTCATTACTGCCGTTCTAATTGTCCCAACTGCAGTAACACTCATTTGGATGTCGGTCTTCGGTGGTCTAGCAATCGACCAAGTGATCAACAATGTCGGTGATTTGGGCGCGAATGGCCTGACTGACGTATCACTTGCTATGTTCCAAATGTTTGATGTTTTGCCGTTTGGTAATGTGCTTTCGATTATTGCAGTGGTATTGGTATTGGTATTTTTTATTACCTCTTCAGACTCAGGATCGCTGGTGATTGATAGCATTACAGCTGGTGGTAAAGTCGATGCACCCGTACTTCAACGTGTGTTTTGGGCGTTTATGGAGGGGGCAATTGCCGTTGCGCTACTCTGGATTGGTGGTTCGGAAGCGGTTCAAGCACTTCAAGCCGGGGCGATTTCGACTGCCTTACCATTTACCTTTGTCTTACTTGCTATGTGCGTGAGTTTGGTGATGGGTATGCGAACGGAGCGTCAATAACGGCCCAATTTTATAAAATTGGTTAGATATTAGTAACTTAAAAGTCAGTGTTTATACTGGCTTTTTGTGTAATTTTTATGACGATAGACAAAAATGACGAATTAAATCTTTGTTTAACAATGATTTATCATTTCAATTCTATAAATAAAAGAACGTGATTAGTTGTGTAAAATGTGTAATATTTGCTCGCCTTAACTGTTCTCCCAACTTCTATAATAATGATGAAACTAACACTAAAACAAAAGCTAATTGGCGCAAGCCTATCCGCTGTTGTCGTTATGGCGACAGCATTAACCTGGTTGTCGGCTGGTCAATTGTTTGATCAGACTCGTTCAGGTGTCTATTCACGAGCAGAGAGCCTAAGTAACTCGGCTTCAGAGGGGATCGCTGATTGGGTTGCCATTCGTAAAGATATCGCAACAGCTTTCAATGATTACTCAACAGAGCGTGATGTTGTGCCTTTTTTACAACAAGCACGTAAAGCAGGGGGCTTTGACGATATCTTCCTTGGTACGCCAGAGGGGGACATGTACCGTTCTCACCCTGAGCGAAATCGTGCTGATTACGATCCGCGTACTCGCCTTTGGTACAAAGAAGCGAATGCTGCCGGTAAGCAGATCATTACTGAAGCCTATCAAGACGCCATCACCAATGCACTGCTCGTGACGATTGCAGAGCCAGTCATGAAAAATGGCCGCTTTATTGGTGTTGTTGGTGCAGACGTATTGATTGATCAACTAATAGAGGATGTCATCAGTCTTAATGCTGGTCAAAATGCATATGCCATGTTGATTGATATGAATACTGGCACTTTCCTCGCTCACCCAAATAAGAGCTTAACGCTTAAACCAATCACTAACCTTTCTAACGAACTTTCCAAAGATTCCATAGAGCGTGCAGCCAACACTGGCACCATTGAAACCGCAACGATTGCAGGTCAAGAAAAGCTATTCTATTTCAGTAAAGTGCCGGGAACGCACTGGATGTTCGCGATCGAAATGGATCGTGCAACAGAAGAAGCAGGGCATTCGCAGCTTTTGAGTGAAATGATCATCACAGCGGTCTTGATCACTATCGCCGTAATTATCGCCGTTTCTTGGCTTGTCGGGTTCTTATTCCGCGACCTTGGACGAGTATCGAAAGCTCTTGAAGAAATTGCTTCGGGCGAGGGTGACTTAACTCAACGACTAGAACCTCGTAGTGACGATGAAGTCGGTAAGCTTGCTGAGAACTTTAACCGCTTTGTGGGCAACATGCATACCATGGTTGTCAAGTTAAGTGATGTGTCATCATCACTATCAGAGCAAGCGCGAACCACGGCTCAGCAAGCTCAAGAACGTAGCCAACGCATTTCTTACCAACAAGACGAAATTAACATGGTTGCGACCGCTGTGAATGAAATGGCGGCGGCAACACAAGAAATTGCGGGCAATGCAGATAATACCGCAAACAATTCTGAAGAAGCGGTACAAGCCTGTGTTCATGGTTCTGAGCAAGTTACGCAAACGCAAACGTCCATTCAAAGCCTCGCTCATGAAGTGCAGGTTGCGACGAATGTCATTCAAGAGCTTGAAGCGCATGGAAACAGCATCAATGCAATCTTATCAACGATTCAGGGCATTGCAGAGCAAACCAACTTATTGGCGCTAAATGCGGCGATCGAAGCGGCTCGCGCGGGTGAGCAAGGTCGTGGTTTTGCGGTCGTTGCAGATGAAGTCCGAGTGCTTAGTCAGCGGACTCATGCATCAACGAAAGAAATCCAAGAGACCATTGAAATGTTGCAAGGCACCACGGCTAAAGCCGTTGGTATCATGGATGATGGTCGTCGTTTGGCGGATACCAGTGTTGATGACGCCAATGCAGCGGCAGTGAGCCTTACTCAGATCCACACCGCAGTAGAGCGAATCAGTGATATGGCAACGCAAATCGCATCAGCGGCAGAAGAGCAAGCATCGGTAACGACGGAAATTACACGTAATACCGAGGGTATCCGCGATGTATCAAATGAACTTGCGGTAGAAGCACAACAAGCTGCAGATCAAGCGTCATATTTATCAACCTTGTCTCGTGAACTAGAGCAAGAGATCAACCGCTTTAAGCTGTAGTGACGGACGACCATTTTAGTATGCTAGTTCGCTAGAATGGTAAAGACCTAAAAACGAGAAGGAGCCAATGATTGGCTCCTTTTATATTGGTATTGAATTTTCTTATATTGATATTAAAGCCAGAAATCGCCGATGGGTTGATCTGGCTGATAGTGGTGAGCGATTTGAGCCTGCAATAGTTCTGCCGTTGCTATGGCATCGGTTAGCGCGTGATGAGGCGTATAGTCCGGCAGGCCATATCGTCGACGAGATTGGGCTAAGCGCAGTGATTTTGGCTTTTTCCCTTTAACTTTGTTCCAGATGCCACCATGAAGTTTTTGCTGAATATTCGCTTCAATCTCTAATGTGTCTAGTACGGGGAACTCGATGCCCTCGTCGATACGGCTACGAAGCGCATGGTCGAGGAACTCGCGTTCAATTCTTCGATAGTGCACCACGACAATTTTTCCGCTCAGGCTAGCCAAAATATCACTGAGAATTTCATTGAGATCAGGCGCATCAATCAGATCACTATGGGTAATACCGTGAATGATGACAGAATCTTCAGCCAGCTTTTCTTGCGGTCTTACTTTCCAATGCTTGGATTGACGTAAAAAAATTCGATTGAGATTAAAGGGCACTAACCCTATGGTGATAATGCCGTTTTTATGAGGATCTAGCCCAGTGGTTTCGAAGTCCATTGCAACAAACTCAACCTCAGAGATTGGCGTGTTTGCATCGGGCAGATCATGGCCATAAAACGCAACGAGCCGCTCATCCGTTGCTCGCTCTTGTTTATGCTTAAACTTAGTTGGCCATTGAATGGTCGGTTTTTGAAATAACTTCTTAATCATCACGTACCTCACTTGAAGCTATTGCTCGCTTGGTAACGGAACTTGAGGAAGTTCTGACCATTACTTAAAATTTGGAATGCATCTTTTAGGTTACGGCGTTCAAAATCAGACAAATTTTCTGGCTCGATATTGTTATCAGGATCCATACCTAGCTCAACGTCGACCGCTTGGTGGCGAATGCGAACCATAGAAATAAACTCTAGGGCATCTTTTAAGTCCTGAGCTCGTCCTTTAGGTAGGATGCCGGCATCAATAATGTCATCAAGACGCTCAAAAGAATTTTGTGCGCGTGAGCCGACGGCTAAAGCATGAACACGAATAAGATCAACTAACGGTGCGGTGCCGCGACGTTTCAGGTTAATCGAGTTTTTATGTTGGCCATCTTTCTCCATTACGAAATCTTTAAAGAACCCTAAAGGAGGCGTTCGGTTTAGTGCGTTGCGTGCTAAACAGGCTAAGAACCGGTTGTTTTTTCGAGCCCGTCTGACGATGAAGCTGGTCAATTGCTCTGCCCATTTCAAGCGACCATAAACACCATCTAAGTCGAAGAAAATAGAAGCGTTGAGTAGCGCTTTTGGGTTTGGATCATCAATCCAATCGGCAAAGCACTCTTCCCATTGAGAACGCGTCATACGCCAAAGTGGATTGGTTGCCATAATGTCGCCTGTACAGTATTTGTAACCACAAACGTTTAGGCCGTCACTGACAAATTGTGCCAGTGTTTCAAAATACTTGCCGTGTTGCGCTTCATCGTAACTGTCATCAAGAATGATCGCGTTGTCTTGGTCTGTGACCAATAATTGCTCATCGCGGCCCATGGAGCCGAGCGCTAAGAAACAATACGGAACGGGTGCGGGGCCCAACTCTTCTTCAGCCATTTCAAGTAGGCGTTGTTTAAAGCTGCGACCGATAACAGACATCGCGCTACCAACCATGTGTGAATTGGCATCTTCATTGACTAAGCGAACAAAACTGCTTTTTACTTCTTCGGCAACAATGGCAAGATCTCCGATAGTTTGCTGTTGGAAGATACTGCTCACTAACAACAGAGAGTTCTGCGATTCATAGCGAACAATATCCGTTGCTTCAATGATGCCAATCGGCATCTGATCTTTGACGACAGGCAGGTGGTGTACGTTGTAGCGAAGCATTGTCAGCATGGCTTCATACACATAGGCATTGTGATCGAGTGATATCACTTCCGTTGTCATGACCGTCGCTACATCATCTTGTGGGGACAAACCCTCGGCTAAAACACGCGTACATAAATCACGGTCGGTAATGATGCCCACGACAGGAGATTGTGGATCGTCTTCATCAAGAGTGAAATCAGGGTCGACAATCAGCAATGACGATACGTTTTCCTGAGCCATTAACTGCGCAGCCGCTTGAATCGTTTGATTTCTAGCGATGGTTGGAGCATCGCGGGTGAGGAGGGTTTTCACTTTTGAGGTTGTGAGGTCATTAGCATCACTATTTTCCGAGACCGCCTGTCGTAAGCGAGCACTGTTTTCAACTTCAACAAAGTCAGCGAAACTGTCGAAGTTATCATACAGCTCTTGGAAAATATCTTGAGGAATACAGTAGAGTAGGGAGTCTTCAATCGCTTTAACCGGGAAACGGACCTTATTGTTCGTCAGTAGACCCATTTGCCCAAAAAGGTCACCCTCATCGAGTCGGTTATAAAGCTCCCCTTTGCGTCGATACACTTCGACCACACCACTTCTTACCATATACAGATCGTTAATTTGATCGCCAAAATGAATGATTGGCGTATCTTGTCGGTAATAAGAGATCTCTATGTTTTCGGTGATCTTGGTGAGAGTTTCTTCGGGTAGCTCGTTAAACGGGGGATACTTGGCGAGAAAGTTATATATCTCGAGAAGTTCTGCATCCATCAAGGTGCCTTTTCGTTTGCAAGTGGTAAGGTAATCTTAACTTAGTTTTAAAACAGAATCTTATCGGATCACTGTTTTTCGGAATGATAAGATTCCGATGAGCAGCACGGCAAATCGTTCTCAATTCGGCTACGCTGTCATGAAGATGCCGAATTAAATCAATAGAATGTAAACGGTATGAAAAGAGCAATGCTCTAAGAATAATTGAGTTCAAAATAAGAACTCGTAAAGAATAAGAGTGATAGAACAGTACTTTGAATGACACTCATGAAAGGAAGTAAAATGGTAAGAATATTATTAGCTGCACCTCTTGTAGCATTACCGGTGATGAGCGTTGCTTCAGAAGCAGAACAAGTAAGCAAGTTTGGCTATGAGCATATTCATCTTGATGTTGGTGCGGGAACGACCAATGAAGAGTGGTTAGATAATTCAAATGCGACCACGGCAGGTCTTGGCGGTAACTATCTTTTTACCGATAACTGGCTGTTCAACCTTGATTACACTGCGCAGTTTTTCCACCCCGATATTTACACTTTACGCATTGACCGTTTGTTAGTGGGTGGCGGTTACCGTTATGGTATTAATGCGCAATGGGACATCTATGGTATTTACAGTTTGGGGGCGATTAAAGCGAAAGCAACCAACGATGATACGGACAGAACGCTATCCTCAGAGAGCGAGTTCATTCAGGGGGTCAAGCTAGGGACCAATTACTTGATCAGTGAAAAACTTATCGCGACGGCTGAAATTTATCTCAATCGCAGTGATATCGTGGATGAAAACAATTACAAAATCGGTTTCAACTATCAGTGGCATGATGTCATTGGTACAGGACTTTACTATCAATACCGAGATACCGATTATCAAGGTGAAGCGTCAGAAGAGATCAATGAAGTTGGGTTGAGCTTTAAGTTCGTTTACTAGAACAGTATCGCTGTCGTTATGTCGATGGCAGCCTGGGTCATAAATACAAAAAAGGTCAGCAATACGCTGACCTTTTGCAATTTTACTTGCTGATTTATAGAACCGCAGCAATACCTTTACATAAAGGTCCCATGTTCGATTTTGTCATGCCTGCAACACTAATGCGGCCTGAGCCAACGATGTAAATAGCAAACTCGTCTTTCAAGCGATTTACTTGCTCTTTTGATAGACCTGAGAATGAGAACATACCATTTTGACGTTCAATAAAGCTGAAATCAGCATCCACGCCCTCTGCTTTCAACGTTGCGACAAATAGCTCGCGCATCTCTTGGATACGATCACGCATTTCTGCAACTTCAGCTTCCCATTCTGCGCGCAGTTCAGCATCGTTAAGAATGTGAGTCACCACAGCACTGCCGTGAGCGGGTGGGTTTGAATAGATAGAGCGGATGATAGCTTTCACTTGAGAGAATGCCGTGGTTGCAACGTCTTCTGATTCTGCAACTAGCGTAAATGCACCAACACGTTCATTGTATAGGCCAAAGTTCTTAGAGAAAGAGCTCGCAACAAGAATTTCTTTATTGTACTTAGCAAAGATACGCAGACCTGCCGCGTCTTCTTCTACGCCTTTAGCAAAACCTTGGTAAGCGAAATCAAACAGTGGAAGCAGTTTCTTCTCAGCAACAAGCTTAGCCAGTGTTTCCCACTCTTCTGCCGTTGGATCAATACCCGTTGGGTTGTGGCAGCAGCCATGCAAAAGCACAATGTCACCTGCTGATGCCGCTTGAAGATCCGTTAGCATCGCGTCAAAGTCTTTGTCTTTTGTTTCTGCGTTGTAGTAGCTGTACTGCGCAGTTTCAATTCCTGCGGCCGTAAATACGCCATTGTGGTTTGCCCACGTTGGGTTGCTGATCCAGATCTTTACATCGCCAAGTTGACGTTTAATGAACTCACCAGCCACACGTAAAGCGCCGGTGCCACCAGGTGCTTGCGCCGTTTTTGCACGCTTTTCAGCCACAATCTTAGCGTTTGCGCCAAACAACAGTTTTTGAACGGCGAGTGCGTATTCCGCCGTCCCTTCAATCGTTAGATAAGATTTGGTTTTTTCTGTTTCAATTAATGCAGCTTCGGCTTTTTTTACGGTAGCAAGAACAGGGGTTTCGCCTTGCTCATTCTTGTAGATACCCACGCCAAGGTTAATTTTTTCCGCGCGAGCGTCTTTTTAAACTCTTCAGTTAGTCCAAGAATAGGGTCTGCCGGAGCGGCAAGTAATTTTTCAAACATAATCTTCATCCATGTGAATTGAAAGGGTCTGAGGTCATTTATACCTTCCAGCAATATTGGATACAACAGTTACAGAAAAGAAAACTTAAAAAGTCTCGATTTGAAACAGATTGATAACAAAGCAGGCCTTTTTACTATGCATTCTCATGAGTTAGCGTCTGAAAATCCAAACTTAATTTTTAAGTTGATTGGAAATTAACCACGACATCTCACTGTTCGTCAATACATTAACTGTTCGCTCATACATTAACTGTTCGTTAATACGTTAGGTTCTCGCTCATACATCAAGTGCTCGCGACTGCGTTCGTGCATGCTGCTTTAATATTGAATAAGGGCTTTAAAGTGAGTTTCGAGTGGAAAGCGTGGAGGGTAGTAGGAGAGCGTAGAGAACAACTGAACACATACATGGAAAACACACGCGCCCAACATCGGGCGCGCAGAAGAAGTTCGTTGTTATTTCTTCAGATTCATTTCTGATTCAATGGCATTGGTCTCAATATCAGGGTTTGAAGATAGCTTGCCACTTGCCCACTCATTCATGTGTTTTAGAACCGCTTTTAAAGCGTGTTTCTCGGTAGGGACTTCAGAACCCGTCACTTCGAGTTTTTGTTTTGGGTGTGAGCCGGTGACATCTTCAGCAACGTGCAACCAATCAGGGTGCCAGTAGTAAGGTTGGCCAGATGGCGTGCTCCATGAATGAACGCCGTTAGATTCGCCTTTATATTGAATGTCATTTTCATTGTACTTTGTCATTATTATCATCTCTCATCTTCATGGGTTGAGGTGCATCACCTTTACTTCATAAATGTAACAGACACACAAAGAATTAACGTGACGACTATCTACTTATTCTGGTGATGAATAACCGAATACGTTGCACAGTTCTCATTCATACCAATCGTCTGATCTTGTTAGACTTTAACCTTGTGATAGGTATGGAAATGTTGTTTGTTAGTTTCCATTGAGATGTTTGATGATTGCGGCCTTAGCGTGCTCTTCTGTTGCGACTTCACCCTCAGGCACATCCAATTTTGCTTTTGGGTGAACCCCTAGCGCATCTTCTGCGATATGTAGCCAATCTGGATGCCAATAATATGGGATTGAGCTATCTGGGTGATCCCAACTGTGAACCCCTTTGTGTACGCCTCGATAGGAGAGGTCATCCATCGTAAACAGTTTCATTATTTATCCTCGGTGTTCTTTCATATCATTGAAAGTATGGAACATAATCTCACACTTTGGAGATAAAATTGCTACCGAGAAGAATGAGAAATCACGTTTCAAAAATGACCAATATAAGTGACGGATAAAAAAAGACCTCCATGAGGGAGGTCTTTACAATTTGACTCGTACAGCGATGATTAGAAGTTCGCAGAGCGAGGAGTACGTGGGAATGGGATCACGTCACGAACGTTGCCCATACCCGTTACGTAAGAGACTAGACGCTCGAAGCCTAGACCGAAGCCTGCGTGTGGCACGGTGCCGTATTTACGTAGGTCGCGGTACCAGTTCATGTGTTCTGGATCGATACCCACTTCACGCATACGTGCATCTAGGATGTCTAGACGCTCTTCACGCTGAGAACCACCGATGATTTCGCCGATGCCTGGTGCGAGTACGTCCATCGCAGCAACTGTCTTACCATCATCGTTAGCACGCATGTAGAATGCTTTGATGTCTTTCGGGTAGTTCTTAACGATTACAGGTGCTTTGAAGTGCTCTTCTGCTAGGAAACGCTCGTGTTCAGAAGACATATCGATACCCCATTCAACTGGGAATTCGAACTCACGACCTGAATCTAGAAGAATCTGGATAGCGTCAGTGTAGTCAACTTGCGCGAAGTCAGATGAAACAAACTGCTCTAGACGAGTGATCGCTTCTTTATCGATACGTTGAGCAAAGAACTCAAGGTCATCACGACACTCTGCAAGAACGGCTTTGAAAACGAACTTCAGCATGTCTTCTGCCAGTTTTGCAACGTCGTCTAGTTCCGCGAACGCAACCTCAGGCTCAACCATCCAGAATTCTGCTAGGTGGCGGCTTGTGTTTGAGTTCTCAGCACGGAAAGTAGGACCGAACGTGTAAACTTTGCTTAGTGCACAAGCGTAAGCTTCTGCGTTTAGCTGGCCAGATACCGTTAGGAATGTTTCTTTACCGAAGAAGTCTTCGTTGTAGTCCACTTTGCCAGCGTCAGTGCGAGGAAGGTTTTCCATGTCTAGCGTAGATACGCGGAACATTTCACCAGCACCTTCAGCATCTGAAGCAGTGATCAGTGGCGCAGATACCCAGAAGTAACCTTGCTCGTGGTAGAAGCGGTGGATCGCTTGAGCTAGACAGTTACGTACACGTGCTACTGCACCGATTACGTTTGTGCGCGGACGTAGGTGCGCTACTTCACGTAGGTACTCGATAGAGTGACGAGTTTTTGCCATTGGGTAAGTGTCAGCGTCTTCTACCCAACCAACAACTTTAACGTCAGTTGCCGCTAGTTCGAATGCTTGACCTGCCGCAGGAGAGTCAACAATCTTACCCGTTACTTCAACAGAGCAGCCAGTGGTTAGCTTTAGTACTTCGTCGTTGTAATTATTAAGATTATTAGGGACCACGGCCTGAATCGGGTCGAAACAAGAGCCGTCGTAAATGGCAAGGAAAGAGATTCCAGCTTTGGAATCACGACGTGAACGGATCCAACCGCGTACAGTTACTTCACTGTCTACCGCGAGTTGACCTTTCAAAACGTCTGATACAGGCGCGTAAGTCATGTTTTAAATATTCTCCGTTAAGGCATAAAAACAACGCAACACAAATCAAAGTGTCTGTCTTTTAACTCGTTTGTGCAAAAAACAGTCGAGTGTTGCGTTGGAAAGAATTCTACAGATTCATCGCAACATATTACCTGTCAATTCGATAGCTTCAACCTTTATATTCACTTTGAACGACAGAAATTTTCTATTTGTTCTCTCTTTGCTCTTTTTCGCAGGAAAATGGGGTAACTAAACGCTCAAATGGTGAGTTTTCGTGGGTGAGGGAAAGGCTGCTGTCGATTGCGTTAAAGTGGATTGGCATAAAGGTTGTCATCAAGGATTGAATTCCTTAGTATGGCGTCTCTTTTTTAGCCTGAGATTTAAGATGAAAACTGAATTATACAAAGAGTTTATGTTCGAAGCTGCGCACCACTTGCCACACGTGCCAGAGGGCCACAAATGTGGTCGTTTGCACGGACACTCTTTTCTTGTTCGTCTTTATGTAGAAGGTGACGTTAACCCACACACAGGTTGGGTTGTGGATTTTGCTGAAATTAAAGCGGCATTTAAACCAATCTATGATCGTTTGGACCATTACTACCTTAATGATATTGAGGGGTTAGAAAACCCAACAAGTGAGGTTTTAGCAAAATGGATTTGGCAACAACTTAAACCAAAGCTGACACTATTAAGCAAAGTAGAAATTAAAGAAACTTGTACAGCAGGCTGCATTTACAAGGGCGAATAAATTCGCAATAAAGACAACTGGAAATAAGAACAATAAGAAATAAAGATAAATAAGAAAGGCAAGCTGAACGATAGCTTGCCTTTTGTCACTAAATCAAGCCTGAACTAAATCCATTCAGAAGATCAGCTTAACGCATGGCGAACAATCATCGCTTTCCCACTTTCGTCATAAAATGACTTTTGCGTATTTTCAAACCCTGCTGATTCAAAAAGCGTCATGGCAACGGTATTTTTTTGTGGGATGGTTGCACAAATAGAATTACTCAGAGTATCTATTGCATACCCATAAACCATGAGTTTTTCCAGTGTCGCTTTGCCTATCCCTTGTCGTTGGAAGCGTCTGTCGATAACGATATAGCTTAGCCCTAATTCATGGCGTTTAGCGAAAGGCACATACTGTGCAAACGCTTTGTCGATGATGAGGTAACCCACAACGAGGTAATCATAGAAGATGGTATAGAAGATTTGCGACTTACTGCGCTTTTGATACGCCAAATCGAATGGCAGAAAAAATGCGGCTTGATCTTTGTCTACTTCAAGTTGCAGTAGGCTAGAGAAGTCTTTTAATTGAGTCGGTTTAATCGCAATCATAGTGCATGCGTCAGCTAAGCGGTGATGATAGCCGCATTATACAGTAGGGTGCAGTGTTTGTATCAATGATAAGGTGAGGGACTTTTTAATGATGGACAGCTTTTCAATCTAAGGGGGCTTTCAAAATAGAACAGCCACAGAGAGAAGAGAGCAGAAAGAAAAAACCCGAACCAATGGCTCGGGCTTGTTGTTAGTTCGCAAGACTTAGCAAATAACGGTATTAGCAAATCACTTTAATTGCTAGACCGCCTTGAGACGTTTCACGGTATTTTGCGTTCATGTCTTTACCTGTTTCTAGCATGGTTTCAATAACCTTATCTAAAGAAACTGTAGGTGCAGACGAACGGCGCAGTGCCATGCGAGTTGAGTTGATCGCTTTCACTGCCGCGATACCGTTACGCTCGATACATGGAACCTGTACCTGACCTGCAACTGGGTCACACGTTAGACCTAGGTTGTGTTCCATACCGATTTCAGCTGCCATACATACTTGCTCAGGGCTACCACCCATAAGCTCTGCAAGGCCAGCCGCTGCCATAGAACACGCTACGCCAACTTCACCCTGACAGCCTACTTCAGCACCAGAGATAGACGCGTTACGCTTGTAAAGACCACCGATCGCCCCAGATGCTGCGAAGTAACGGATGTAATCTTTCTCTGTCACGGTTTGGATGAACTTATCGTAGTAAGCCAGTACCGCAGGGATGATGCCACATGCGCCATTCGTAGGCGCAGTTACAACACGGCCACCCGCAGCGTTTTCTTCGTTTACTGCGAACGCAAACATGTTCACCCAGTCAACCACTGCCATTGGATCATTTGACGTCTTTTCAGAAGTCAGTAGTTGTTGACGAAGTGCTGCTGCGCGGCGAGGCACGCGTAGTGGCCCAGGTAGAATACCTTCTGTATTCATACCGCGTTCCATACCCTCACGCATGGTTTTCCAGATGTTTGCAAAGTAAGTACGAGACTCTTCATCTGAATGCAGTGCTGCTTGGTTTTTCATTACCAAAGCACTGATAGAAAGGCCGTGTTCTTTACATTGGTTCACAAGCTCTTCAGCGGTTGTGAATGTGTAAGGAACCTTGATTGGGTTTTCTTCTTCTTTGCCGAAATTTTCTTCATCGACGATGAAACCACCACCGATAGAGTAATACGTTTTCGAGTACGCGACTTCGTCATCGATCCAAGCGTGGATCTGCATGCCGTTTTCGTGCAGAGACAAGTTAGAGGTATGGAAGTTCATACCGCCATCTTTAGGGAACGATACTGTGTGACAGTGCATGCCAACAGGAAGGCGCTCAGTTTCTTCTACGCGAGCGATAAAGCCCGGGATAGAGTCGATGTCTACTTTTTCAGGGGTGTTGCCAGCAAGACCCATGATGATAGCGATATCGGTGTGGTGACCTTTCCCTGTCAGTGATAGTGATCCATAAACGTCAACGGTGATTTTAGTGATGTCGCGCAATTTTCCCATTGAACGAAGATCATCAATAAATTCTTTACCCGCTTTCATCGGGCCTACTGTGTGTGAGCTTGAAGGACCAACGCCGATTTTATAGATATCAAAACACTAATCATATCGATTACCTCAGAACAAAAGCCTCCCAAGGAGTTGGGAGGCTTGTTTTATCGTTATATTCTTGAATTAATCACGCTAAAAATGAGCGGTGATTAAAGAGCGCCGTAGATTACAGAAGTAATCGCTGCAAGACCACAGATAACTGTGAAAAGCTGTACAGGTGCTGAAGTTTTGTACTTCGCCATTGCAGGAACTTTGTGCATTGCGAATACAGGAAGCAAGAATAGGATACCTGCAATCATTGGAGCGCCCATTGTCTCAATCATGCCTAGGATGCTTGGGTTAACGATAGCAACGATCCAAGTCGTAATTACGATGAAGATTAGTGAGCCTTTCTCGATTTTGCTTACAGGCGTTTGAGAGCGAGACTTGATTAGACCAACTAGACCCTCGTGTGCACCTAGGAAGTGACCGAAGTAGCTAGAAGTAATCGCTGCGAATGCCACTAGTGGACCCATGTAAGAGATCAGTGGAGACTCGTGAACGTTAGCAAGGTAAGAAAGAACAGAGATGTTTTGCTCTTGTGCTGTTGCTAGTGCCTCTGGAGATAGAGAAAGAACAACAGAGAATACGAAGAACATAACAAAGCCCATCAGCATCATTGCTGCGCCACCAGTGATAGCGTCAGTTTTCTTAACTGCGTCATCACCAAACTGTCGGCGTTGCTCTTTAGAGAACTGAGAAATAACAGGGCTGTGGTTGAATGAGAATACGATGATTGGAATTGCTAGCCAAACGATAGTTGGTACTTCACCCCAGTTTGGAGCGACTTCCATCATTGATGTATTCCAATCAGGAATTAGGTAAACAGACAGTGCAAGTAGGATCGCTACGAGTGGGTAAACCATTGCTGATGTTGCTTTCAGCATCAGTTCTTTACCAAATACAACACCTGCTGTCATAGCAAGGATCAGCGCACCTGATAGCAACCAACGAGGAATCGATTCCATACCCATTTGGTTAACTAGGAAAGAATCAACTGTGTTTGTAATACCAACACCGTAAATAAGTACGATTGGGTAGATAGCAAAGAAGTAGGCAAAAGTAATAAGGTTTGCGCCAGTCTTACCGAAGTGCTCTTCTACTGTGTCAGTGATGTCTGCATCTGGGTTTTTCGCCGATAGTACGAAACGTGCTAGAGATTTGTGTGCGAACCAAGTCATTGGTGCCGCGATTAGAGCAAGGATGACAAGAGGCCAAAAACCACCAGCACCTGCTTTGATTGGAAGAAATAGTACACCTGCACCTACTGCCGTACCGAATAGGGATAGACACCAAGTGAAGTCTTTGTAAGTAAACTTACTAGACGATTGTGCGGTTGAAGCCGCAGAAGTAGTTGTAGTCATTTTTGAGTTACTCATTTTTGGGAACAGGAAATAAGTCGAGAGCAATTTTGCAGGATTTTACATTACAAAATTGGATCTAAATCATATATTGCTCGAGCTTATCGAATGATATGTCAAAAACCTGCTTTTTATCACGAAAATGACGTGCCACACCTGATAAATGCTAATGCTAGAAATTAGAAAAACTAATCCGGAAGGGGTTGTGTAAAATTTATTCTCCGCAAGCGTTTGCGTTGAAAACGGTTAATTAGACTAATGTGAAACTATGTTCTAAAATAACTTTTATTAATATTGATGCACATGATGATTGGTCAAAAAGTAAACCCGCCATTGATAACCTTGTCATTTATTGATGATGTGTTTTTGCATCGACTCGATGATTTGTGCCGTCATTCCCCAGATAAAATGACGCTCATAGGGTATGGCAAAGACTCTATGAAGCGCTGTTTTTAAACTAAATTTGGAGCTAAAAGTTTTTCAGGATTCAAAATATGAGTGGCTGGCACTTCAAAACTTCCGCGACTTCGTTCGGATCAATCCTTGCAGTGTAGTCGGGAGAAATGAATGCTAAGAAAGGCGTCACATTAAATTGACTAATCGTTGGTAGCGGTCGGAGTTGGCCAAAGACATTGATTTGTTCTGGTGATATACCAATTTCCTCTTCGGCTTCACGTAAGGCCGTATTCACCAGACGTTCATCGCTAAGCTCATACTTCCCGCCTGGGAATGAAATTTGCCCAGGATGGTGGCGTAAATGTGTGGCTCGCTTGGTAAATATGACCTGCAATCCGCTTTCTCGTTCTACAAAACCGATCAACACCGCCGCATCGCGCAACGAAGCGGGATTTAAATTGGCCAGACGCTTAAGAGATTCATCGTGATAACCGGTCGGCAAATGCAGTTGGAAGTTCTGTAGTAAGGTTGCTTTGTTGATAACCAAAATAGATTCCTTTCGTTTGTTATTATTATGGACTTATCTCAGGTTTTGATGGGGCGGCTTAGGTATATTTCCTGGGCGATTTATCATTAAGGCACCATCTATATATGATAGGTGCAGGTTCAACTTATATGGAAATGATGCGAATGGCTACTTTGAATGTGGCTAGCGTTGAGCGAAAGTAACAAGTGTTAACGAAATCAGAAAACATCAACCTCAGAAAGCATCCACAGAAACAACCCAGTGCTGACTGAAATGCACAGTTTCCGTTGTGAGCAGCTACGGCACGCATAAACATGCGATAAAAAAGAGGCAAACCTAAAAAGGGTTGCCTCTGATGAGTAGCGTGCTTGAATGACATGGGCGATCTATTTTAACGCCGGTAGGATCTTTGATAACTTGTCGAGCGTTTCTTGATACTCTGCCGCGCAATCACTGTCAGCCACAACGCCACCACCTGCCCATGCGTAAAGGCGGTTGTCTTCTGCAACGAGTGTGCGAATTGTGATACTGGTATCCATTCGACCATGACGGGAGATATAGCCAATGCTACCGCAGTAAGCGCTGCGACGATGTGGCTCTAGCTCTTCTATGATTTGCATCGCGCGGACTTTCGGCGCGCCAGTGATAGACCCCCCAGGAAAGCAAGCTCGCAGTAAATCGGCAGCATTATATTGCGTATCCAACTGCGCTCGAATGGTGCTGACTAGATGATGCACAGCAGGGAAACTTTCAATATCGAACAGCTTCGGAACATGAACGCTGCCCGCAGAAGCGACACGGCCAATATCATTGCGCAGCAAATCGACAATCATTAAGTTTTCGGCTTGATCTTTTTCCGCTGTTTGTAGATCGCGCGCATTGGCTTGATCTTGTTCGCGGTCCAAACTTCGTGGGCGTGTGCCTTTGATGGGCTTGGTTTCAATGACGTTGTCTTTTAATTCCAAAAAACGCTCTGGCGAGATACTGATGATCGCCGAATGAGGCATGCGGATAAATGCGGAGAAAGGCGCAAGGTTGGCCGCTTCGAGTTTGGTGTATGCCTGCCACTCACTGCCTTGATACGGTGCATTGAAACGCTGCGCTAAGTTGATTTGATAGCAATCTCCACTTAACAGGTAGTCTTGCACGCGATCAAAACGCGACGCATAAGACGCTTGCGTCATGTTAGATTGCCAATCTCCAGTGAGTTTGAAGTCCTCAGCATTGAGGGATGATTGTTGGTTGACCGACGGTTCGTTTAACCAACGCCAAGCTTGCTCAATATTTTGCCCCACTAAACACGCTTGTTTGAGTCTGTGGTCAACTATTAATGCCCATTCATACAGACCAACGGCCATGTCTGGCGTCTGCAAATCTTTGCTCGCGAGTTCTGGTATGGTTTCTACTCGGCGACCTAAATCGTAACTGAAGTACCCTAAGGCCCCCCCGACAAATGGTAAATCCCACTCATTCTCTAACTCTAACTTGAGCTTTGGCAACAGCGTTTGTTGCAATTCATCAAGTAGAGAAAATGGGTCATCTTGAGTTGTGTATTGCTCAGTTGTCGTGTGTATATGAGTCTCATTTGCGAACGTTTCGAGGGTCGCAATCGGTTTTGCAACCAATATGTCGAAACGGCTGTCAATGTGCGTATCAGAAGCAGAACGGAGCAGCATTGCCCAAGGTAAATGTTCAATACGAGAAAAAATGGAAGCGGCGAGATCGCGTGAGTAATCCAACGTTTGAAAACTGAGCAATTGTGTGTCCATGTTGTTCATTTGTTTAAATTGTGACAAAGAGTTCGTTCACTGCATGGCATGTGATGGGCAGCAAGAGTATCATAAACGTCTGTATAGCCAAACTACCTCTATACAAAGGCTTAAAGGTGGTTTTACTATATGAAAGGCCAACTTCTTTGAATCGTGTGTCGATATCAGCCGTTCGACGAATATTTATAACGGCTTGTTTATAAAAGTCTAAAAAACAAGCCGTTATAAAATATGCTCATTGAGAGCAGTAAGCTCAATAAAGACGACAGAAGCCAAGCCAATAATGGAAGCAAAGCATAACAATAATGAGGCATGCAATGACGGTAATACGCAAGCAGGACGTCATCAGCAGTGTTGCTGATGCGCTACAGTATATTTCTTACTACCACCCACTAGACTTTGTTCAAGCGCTTGAGAAAGCTTACTACCGAGAAGAGAGCCAAGCCGCGAAAGATGCGCTTGCACAGATTCTGATTAACTCTCGTATGTCAGCAGAGGGACATCGACCGATCTGTCAAGACACCGGCATTGTAACGTGTTTCGTTAATATCGGTATGGGTGTGCAGTGGGATTCTACCGACATGACGGTTCAGCAAATGGTCGATGAAGGCGTTCGACAAGCTTATACCAATCCGGATAACCCATTGCGTGCCTCGGTTTTGATGGACCCAGCAGGTAAGCGAATCAATACCAAAGACAATACGCCAGCGGTTGTGCACATCAATATGGTGCCAGGTAATACGGTTGAAATTCAAATTGCAGCAAAGGGTGGCGGCAGCGAAAACAAAACCAAGATGGTGATGTTAAATCCATCAGATGATATCGCAGAATGGGTAGAGAAAACGCTACCAACGATGGGAGCAGGTTGGTGTCCTCCAGGGATGCTGGGTATCGGTATTGGTGGTACGGCAGAAAAAGCCGCCGTATTGGCAAAAGAGTCCTTGATGGAGCACATCGACATCCAAGAGTTGATTGATCGTGGCCCGCAAAACGCAGAAGAAGCGCTTCGTCTTGATATCTTCAATCGCGTGAACAAACTGGGTATTGGTGCCCAGGGTCTTGGCGGTCTAACAACGGTTGTTGATGTGAAAATCAAAACCGCGCCAACGCATGCTGCTTCTAAGCCAGTGTGTTTGATTCCTAACTGTGCGGCAACGCGCCACGTTCATTTTACTCTCGATGGCAGTGGTCCGGCAGAACTTACGCCGCCGAAGCTAGAAGATTGGCCAGACATCACTTGGGAGGCCGGCGAGAACACACGTCGCGTGAACTTAGATACAGTAACCCAAGAAGATGTACAAGAATGGAAGACGGGTGAAACGGTTCTTCTATCGGGTAAAATTCTGACGGGGCGTGACGCTGCGCACAAACGTATTCAAGGCATGCTAGAAGCGGGTGAAGGGCTACCAGCTGGCGTGGATTTCAAAGGCAAGTTCATTTACTACGTTGGTCCGGTTGATGCGGTGGGTGATGAAGCGGTAGGCCCGGCAGGACCGACAACGTCAACGCGAATGGATAAGTTTACCGACATGATGCTCGAAGAAACCGGCATCATGGGGATGATAGGCAAAGCCGAGCGTGGTCCTGCGACGGTTGAGTCGATCAAGAACCACAAAGCGGTTTACCTCATGGCCGTCGGTGGCGCTGCGTACCTGGTTGCAAAAGCGATCAAGAAAGCACGCGTGGTTGCCTTTGAAGATTTAGGTATGGAAGCGATTTATGAGTTTGAAGTGGAAGACATGCCAGTCACCGTTGCAGTGGATTCAAACGGAGTAAACGCGCACCAAATTGGACCTGATACTTGGAAAGTAAAAATCCAAGAGATGGAAGCTTAGCCTGCACGATGATTATGTTGTTTCGCGATTAAATCGCTCTTAAATAGCCTCATTTTATTAGTCTCGACCGAGAGATTTGATTTGTTTCAACTAAGAGAATGTGACAAGGTGCTGATTTAACTAGCAAACAATTGACAAAAGTGCAGCGAAAGCCGCACTTTTGTCTATATAATTAGGGATATACATTTATAGGCATAGCAAACGATGTTGTTATGCTGACTATAATTAGGAGACGACATGCCTCGTTTTATTCAGATTCTACAAATCGTTCTTGCTGTTGTGATCGGTGGCTTTGTGGGCTACGACTTGATTCTTCATGGTATCAGTATCTTCAATGAAAAATACGTAACCATTACTTGTGTATTGTGGCTGATTCTAGAAATCGCTTTGTTTGTTATCTACAAGTTGATAGAAGAAGATTAGTTTCCAGCGATTTAAATAATTCTTTAAGCCTCTGATGTTCTCAGGGGCTTTTTCGTTTATGTAGGCATAGTTTGCAGTGAATGTTTTGTTCATCTTCGATTAAGGTTGATAAAATTACACTGCGTA